>CAIKAR010000001.1 GCA_903825465.1 uncultured Hyphomicrobiales bacterium
GCGGCTTTGGCGTCTCGACCTTTTTGATCGGTTCCGGCTTGGGCGCTGGCGCTGGTTTTGGCTTTGGTTTTGGAATCGGCGCCGGCTTGGGAATCGGGGCAACGGGCGGAATAATGTCTTCGACCGGCGATGGAGCGATATCCACCGGAGGCGGAGCTAAATCCACTGGCGGTGGAGTTGCGTCCATTGGCGGGGGAGCCACGTCCTGCTGCTCCTCCTGTGGCGGAGCCATATCCTGCGGCGGCGGGGCCGGGTCGGGCTCGGCCTGGGGCGGCGCCAAAGGTTCGGGCAAGGGCGCGAACTCGATCGCGATCTCCGGCAAAGGCGTGACCTGGATCGTCGTCGCGAGTTTCAGGAACACGAGCGCGTGCGCGGCGAGAATAACAACCAACATCGTGGCTCGCGACCATCGCGGCAGCAGTGGCGCGGGCGCCGCCTCCATCGTCGCGCCGGCGAGGCTCATTTTGACCCGCTCGCGGGCGCGGGCGCGGGCGCCACGGGCGCCGCCTTCGCGTCGGCCACGATGGCGATATGGGTGAGTCCACCAGAGGCGAGCAGGTTGAGCACGGAAACGACATCGCCGTAGGCGGCCTCTTTGTCCCCGCGAATGTGGACGGTGCGCGTCGTGTCGTCGCCGATTTTTTCGCGGATGGCGTCGACGAGGCGCGCGGCGTCGACGTCGTCGGGGCCGAGCGCGATTTTGCCGTCTTTCGCCACGATCACGACGATGGGCTCTTGCGGGTTCAACGGCTGCGCCGCGCTGGCGCTCGGCAGATTGACCTTCATGCCCGAGGCGAGCAGCGGCGCGGTGACCATGAAGATGATCAGCAGCACCAGCATCACATCGACGAGCGGCGTCACATTGATGTCGGCGACGGGCTTGTAGAGGTTGTCGCCGTTTCCGCCGTCGAGGCCCGGTCCCATCGCCATCACGCGTCCTTGCCGGGCGTGGAATTGGCCGCGATTTCGACAGCCTCGCGTTCGATCATGCTCGACAGGACGCGCCCGGAACGCGCCAATGTCGCGCCGATGCGGTTATAGCCGAACGACGCGGGGATGGCCGCGGCCAGACCATAGGCGGTCGCCGCGAGAGCCTCGGCGATGCCCGGCGCGACGACGGCGAGACTGGTGTCCTTGGCTTCGGCGATGCCCGCGAAACTTGTCATGATGCCCCAGACCGTGCCGAACAGCCCGACGAAGGGCGCGACCGAGGAAATGATCGCGAGGTTCGGCAGGCCGCCTTCGACCCGCGTCAGCAGCTCGCGTCCCCGGCGGTTCATCGCCTCCACGACCCGCTGGCGGCGCTCGCCAACGCCTTCCCCGGCGATCGCGAGGGCGGCAGCTTCACGACCCGCCGCGCGGATGGGGTCGACGAGCTTGTCCCGCGCGCCATTTGCGGCGCGTCGTATCGCGCCGCCCAATCGGGCGGTTGAAACGATCCCTTCCAGGATCAGTAGCCAGCACCAGACCGAGGCCAGCGCCAGCAGACCCATGACCCCCTTGCCGACCATGCCGGCGTGCTCGAACATCGCAAGGGGGGAAATCGATATGGCATCCATGAATGGGTCTCGTTCAGCCTTGTGTTCGCGCCGCGAGGGATGGCGCCGCCTCGCAGGACGGCGCCATTCGCGTCAGCGCGGGATGGGACGTTCAATCGCTGTCGTTGTCACCATCGCCCAAGCAGCGACAGCCTGACCGACAATGGCTCGGCGGCGTGAAAGTGAACATCCGGCGCGGGAACCGCGGTCGGCGATGTCTGCGACAGGTAGTAATAGCCGACATCCTGCGCCCGCGTGTTCAGCGCGTTGTCGACATCGAGTTGCACCTTGACGTTCTCCGTGAGCTTGTAGCCGGCGCGCAGATTTAGAATGCTTGTCGCCGACGATCGAACGCTGTTGTCGTTGGTGAGCGGCCGGGAGCCGTAAAAGCGATATTGCAGGCCGCCGTACCACTTGTCGAGCCCGTCGATGATCTCGCCGAAATCGTCAACGGCGAGTCCGGCGCCCACGACGAGTTCGGGAGAACCATTGATATAACGCCCGACGCAGCAGGTGACGGTCTGACCGTCCTGACCCGCGACGGTGGTTCCATCATAAACGGGGTGATCGAACCGGGCGATCGAATAGGCGACGTCAACGTCGAGGATGACGCCGGGAAGAGGCGTGTAAAAATTGGCGAACTCGACGCCGGTTCTCGTCGTCGGGCCGCTCGGCTCGTCTTGCGCCGAATCGCCGGCGAACACCTGTTCCGAGTCTTCATGCAGTCGGAAAAACGCGAGGGATGTCTGCAAATGCGGAATGGCCGCGGATCGCACGCCGATCTCGTAGCCCAAGGCTCTTTCCAAAAGCGGATATTGCGCCGTCAGGAGCCCGGACGCTGGCCCCGCGGCGGTGAACGCGGCCCGCGCGGGATACGCCGACGCGCGCACGTCGTTGCTGTGCAATCCCTGTCCGGCGCTCACGTAGAATTCCGTGTCGAACCACGGGCCCAGGATGAGGCTGGCCTTCGGGCTGAGCGCCCCTTGCGAGAGCGAATTGTTGTGGAAGGGCGTTGTGTAGGGGCCGCCGTTCACAACCGTGTCGAGCGGATCATAGGCGCGGTCGTTGGCGTAGAAGAAGTCGCCGCGAAGGCCGAAAACGGTGCGCACCTTGTCGAGCCACTTTGTCTTGTTCTCGACATAGAGCGCGGCGTTGCCCTCGCCGATGGCGTCTGTGCGGTTTGTCGAAAGGTACTGCCGGTTGGCGGTGGTGTAGAGGCCGAGGTTTATCTGGTCCCAGCGCGTGGACGCGCCGATCGTGTTTTCCATGTCGAAGCCGCCGAGCTTGCCGTAGGCGGTGTAGCTGGCGTTCCCGCCTTCAACAACGCGGTCGTCGTGCTGGTGGAACTGATCGCCGTTGACCGGATCGGCCAGGAAAAAGGTGAAGTCGTTGTAGAGGTTCATGCGGCTTGCGATCGCGTAGAGGCTCACCTTGATTTGGCGGTCCTTGTCGGTGTCGATGTAGCGGCCGCTGACGCTGTAGCGTTGCATGTCGCCGCCATCGCTGGGATCCATCGTCCCGAACCGGCCGAGCTGTCCCGAGTTCACCAGCATGAGCGGTATCTGGTTTGTCGCGGTCCATTTGCCGCTGTAGGCCATGCCGGTGAGCGTCCAGCCGCTTGTGTCCGTCCCCATGGCGTAGCGCAGCACGCCATTGAATTTGCGGAAGTTGTCCGGCGTCGTCCAGGGACCGTCGAGATGTTCGCCCTCGAAGGCCGCGATCACATTGCCGTTGGCGACGGGCCGGGACATCGCCGTCACGCCGCGAAGATATCCAAAGCTGCCGAAGGAAACCTCGGCCATGTCGTGGTCGAGCTTGTTGACATAATCCATCTGCACCGCGCCGGCCGCGGCGAAATCCCCCAGATTGGCGAAGTAGGGACCCTTCTCGTATTTCATGCCGCTCAGCAGTTCCGGGATCATGAAATTGAGATCGGCGTAGCCTTGGCCATGACCTTGCGACGGCATGTTGACGGGCATGTCGTCGACGGAAATCGCGATGTCCGTGCCGTGGTCGAGGTTGAAGCCACGCAGATAATACTGGTTGGCCTTCCCCTCGCCGCTGTGCTGCGTGACGATCAATCCGGGCACGTTTTCCAGAAGCTCGCCGGCGCGGTAGGTCGGTCGCGAAGACAGCTGTTGTGGAAGCACAGTGCCCTGGGTCGCCGTGTCGGCCGATCCCGCCAGACCCGCGGCGGGTTTGTCAGCCGGTTTGTCGCCGTCGGCGACAACTTCGACCGTTGGCAGCTCAATTGTCTGGGTGCCGCCGGCGCGAAGCGGGCTGGTCAAGGCGACGCTAACAAGGGCCGCGGCGCCTCCGACAAGCCAGCGCGTCCGCCCGCTTGCCTCTGGATGTATTCGGGAACCCTCTTGACGCCAACGCGCGCGAATTCGACTGAACGCCACACCCTCAACCATGCCACGCCACCCCAGTATGATTTTTTTGATATTTTTTCATAAATCAGAAGGTCGTTATGAGATCAAGCCATATTTTTCATACAAATCAGTCCCCGTTTTTCGGTTGACGGCGCGCTGCGAAAGGATCACCGTCATACGGTTGGCGCCAAGCGCGTCGATATTCTCCATCCCTTGAAAGAGACATGGGCAGTAGCAACTCCGGCGACCGGATCGCGGCGATGGCCGTCCAGATGGCGTCGATTGACATAGCTGACGTCCGCGACCTCGGGGATCGCGTGGCAGGTTTCGCCAAGGCGTAGCCTCCGCCCGCTCACCTTCGGTCCAGGACCGAGGAGGTGAGCCATGAACAAGCTCGTTTATTTCCGCGCGGCCTCGCGTCGCGCGCCGGTCGCTCCCGACATTTGTCGGGATACGCCGCTGACATGCGTTTGGACGCGCGATCCCGCTAGGGATCGCCTCGTTTGCCATTGGCGACCCGCCAGCTGCGGCCGCGACGCGGCGTCCGACCGCCCTCCCTCATGTCTCGCAGCCTGAAAGGAGCCTTCCATGAACGACGGCCCCAGTAGGCTCGCCGGCCTCGGTAACGAGACGGCGGGCGTTCCCGAAACCCTTTCCCGATCCCCAAACACATCCCGCGTCCGCGACAGGTGGAACTCAGGCTGCTGATTGACAGCCGCAGGTTCGCCGCCGCGTGAGCGGAAGGAGCGAACCATGACCTGTCACATCAAAACCGAAAAAACGCTCGGCGCTGTTCTCGATGAAGCCCATGTCGGTTCCATCAAGGGCGCGTTCGGAACCATTCATCATCACGACACCGGGCCGCGTCGCGACTGGAAGCACCGGCTTCGGACCCTGTTGGCCATCATCGGGCCAGGCCTGATCGTGATGGTGGGCGACAACGACGCCGGCGCCTTCGGCACTTACACGCAAGCCGGCCAGAACTACGGCACCGCGCTCCTGTGGACGCTGTTGCCGCTTGTGCCGGTGCTCTACGTCAATCAGGAAATGGTGCTGCGGCTCGGCGCGGTGACCGGCGTCGGCCACGCGCGCCTGATATTCGAGCGCTTTGGCCGCTTCTGGGGGGCGTTCAGCGTCATCGACCTGTTCCTGCTCAACGCGCTGACAATCGTCACCGAATTCATCGGCATCGCCCTCGGACTCGACTACCTCGGCGTGCCAAGGGCGCTGGGCGTGGCGCTGTCGGCCGCGGCCATCATGGGCGCGGTTGGCACCGGCGATTTTCGCCGCTTCGAGCGTTTCGCGCTGGCGCTTGTCGCCGGCAGCCTGGTTCTCGCGCCGATCTTCGTGATGGTTCATCCGCCGATGGGCGAGATCGCGCGCGATTTCGTGATTCCCAGCATGCCCGACGGCAAACTCTCCGACATCATGCTGCTGATCATCGCCATCGTGGGCACAACGGTCGCGCCGTGGCAGTTGTTCTTCCAGCAGAGCTACGTCATCGACAAGCGCATCACGCCGCGTTTCATCCGGTACGAGCGGGCCGACCTGTGGTTCGGCATCGTTCTCGTCGTCGCGGGCGCCGTGGCGATGATGGCCTTCGCGGCGGCGGCCTTCGAGGGAACGGCGGGTTTCGGCGATTTCTCCGACGCGGGCGGGGTTGCGAAGGGACTTGAAGCCCATTCAGGCCATTTGACCGGCGTGCTGTTCGCCATCGCGCTGATCGACGCGAGTCTGATTGGCGCGGCGGCGGTGTCGCTCTCCACCGCCTACGCCATCGGCGACGTGTTCTCGATCCGCCATTCGCTGCATCGCAAGATCGGCGACGCGAAGGGATTCTACGCCATCTACGCCGGACTGATCGTCGTGTCGGCCGCGCTTGTGCTGACCCCTGGGGCGCCGCTGGGCCTGCTAACCAACGCGGTTCAAACGCTCGCTGGCGTGCTGTTGCCGAGCGCGACCGTGTTTCTGCTGCTCTTGTGCAACGATAAGGCGGTGCTGGGTCCGTGGGTCAACGCGCGCGGCATGAACCTGTTCACCGGCGCGGTCATCGCGGGGCTCGTGATCCTGTCGGTGATCCTGACAGCTTCCGTTCTGTTCCCCGATCAGACGGGCGAGACCGTGATTCTGTCGATCCTCGGCGGGGGCGCGGCGCTCGGGCTCGTGGCCGCCTTTGTTTCCGGCGCTTTCCGGCGCGGACCGGCGACAAAACGCCCGGAGGCGGCGATACGCGATGTGTGGCGCATGCCCGCGCTGTCGCAATTGCCGCCGGCCCAATTGTCCTTGTCGAGCCGTGTCTGGATGGGCGCGCTGCGGCTTTATCTCGTCGTCGCGGGCGGCATGGTGCTCTTCCGCATCATCGCCCTCGCCGTGGGCTCTTGAGTCAGTCTCAACAAGCAACGGGACGGGACCATCGCCATGATGCATGTCGACCTGAAAGCCCTCGGCGACCTGGCCCTTGGGATTGCGATCGCCTTCGTGCTCGCGACTCTCATCGGCGCGGAACGGCAATATCGACAGCGAAGCGCTGGATTGCGAACCAACGTTCTCGTCGCTGTCGGCGCGGCGGCGTTCGTGTCGCTCGGTTCGCGCCTCGCTGGCAACGCGGGAGCGGCGCAGATCGCCGCTTATGTGGTCTCCGGCATCGGCTTTCTCGGCGCGGGCGTCATCATGAAGGATGGCGGCAAAGTCTGGGGCCTGAACACGGCGGCGACGCTGTGGTGCTCGGCCGCGATCGGAGCCTTGTCCGGCCTCGGGCTGGCTGCTGAAGCGGCGGTCGTCGCGGTCGCGGTCCTCGCCTGCAACACCCTGTTGCGGCCCCTCGTCAACGCGATCAACCGCGCGCCGTTCGACGAACGTGTGTCTGAAGCCACCTACGAGGTGCATGTCCTGACCTCGCCCGAACATGTCGGCGCGGCGCGCGATCTCGTGGTGGAAGCGCTCGAAGCTGCCAGTTATCCAATCCGGGACATCGACGTTATGGAGAGATCCGAGGAATTGACTGAAATCGCCACGACGCTGGTCAGCACGGCCGTCGAACCCTCCGAGCTCGACGCGGTCGCCGCGAAGCTCGAAAAATCACCGATGATCTCGCACGCGAGCTGGTCGTCGAGCGCCGATGAATGAACGCCAAAGGCCGCCTAATTTGTCCGGGCGGCGCTCCTCGCCGGGCGCCTCTTGCTCCGCCATCCCCGCTCCCCTATCAGTTCCGACGAATTCACAGCTCAACACGGAACCCCAGACATGGCGACCCACAAGCTTCTCCTGCTGCCCGGCGACGGCATTGGCCCCGAGGTTTCGACCGAATTGCTCAAGGTCGTGGCGTTCATGGGCGAGGCGGGCGTCGCCCAATTCGAGATCGAGAAAGGCCTCGTCGGCGGCGTCGCCTACGACACCCATGGCCAGTCGATTTCCGAAGCCGACATGACGCTCGCGAAGGAGGCCGACGCGGTCATGTTCGGCGCCGTCGGCGGCCCGAAGTGGGACGCCGTGCCCTACGACGCGCGCCCCGAGGCGGGGCTGTTGCGCCTGCGCAAGGACCTCGACCTCTTCGCCAACCTGCGTCCGGCGATTTGCTATCCCGCGCTCGCCGACGCCTCGTCGCTGAAGCGCGAGATCGTCGAAGACCTCGACATCATGATCCTGCGCGAGCTCACCGGCGGCGTCTATTTCGGCGAGCCCAAGCAGATCATCGATCTCGGCAACGGGCAGAAGCGCGGCATCGACACGCAGATCTACGACACCTTCGAGATCGAGCGCATCGGCCGCGTCGCCTTCGAGCTGGCGCGCAAGCGCCGCAACAAGGTGACCTCGTCGGAGAAGCGCAACGTCATGAAGTCGGGCGTCTTGTGGAACGAGGTCATCACGGCCCTGCACAAGCGCGAATATCCCGATGTGACGCTCGAGCACCAGCTGGCGGACTCGCTCGGCATGCAGCTCGTGCGCTGGCCCAAGCAATTCGACGTCATCGTCACCGACAACCTGTTCGGCGACATGCTGTCGGATGTCGCGGCGATGCTGACGGGCTCGCTCGGCATGTTGCCGTCCGCCTCGCTCGGCGAAGTCAACGCGAAAACCGGCAAGCGCAAGGCGCTCTACGAGCCCGTGCACGGCTCGGCGCCCGACATCGCCGGCAAGGGCGTGGCGAACCCGATCGCCATGATCGGCTCGTTCGGCATGGCGCTGCGATATTCGTTCGGCCTCGCCGACGCCGCGGACATGATCGAGAAGGCGATTTCGTCGGTGCTCGACCAGGGACTGCGCACGCCCGACATCAAGGGCGCGGCGACATCGACTGTTTCGACGGTCGAGATGGGCGACGCGATCGTCGCGGCGCTGCGCAAAGGCGCGTGAGGGCCGCGCCGCGCGCCCCGCGTTTTCGTGACATCCGAAAACGCGGGACAGACTTGGCGGCTCCCTACTTCGCCGCCGGCAATCCCTTCATCCAGGTGAATCCATCGGACACCCAGCGGCCGTCGAGCATGTGGTCGCCGCCGTGCAGGCACACCTCGATTTCATGGCCCGTGGCGCAGGTTTTGGCCGACCACACGCGGCAGGTCGCTCCGTCCTTTTCGTAGGTCCGGTCGGGCGCTTCTGGACATTCGTCGCGCGCCCGGAGCCGGCGCAGGCTTTCGTTCACATCGCCCTGCTTGTAGAGGCCGCCGCGCAACTCGCGGCCCGCCATCGGCACGGTGTGGTCGTTGGTGCCATGTGTGTGACGCAGCGACACCGGGCCGGCGGGGCAGGTTTCCGGCATCGGCTCCCAGAATGCGCCTGCGACTGGCGCGAAAGCGCGGAAGCGGCTCGCTTGCAGGCAGGCGAGATACCAGACCATCGAGCCGCCGACGGAAAAGCCGCTGGCGAGGATATTCGCCTTGTCCACGGGCAAGCGTCGCTCGACGTCGTCGAGCACGTTGTCGGTGTATTTGAAATCGTCGCGGGTGCCGCGCATCTTGCCGGGATAGGACCAGTTCTTGTTCTCGCCGTCGGCGAAAACCAGCAGCGCGCCGTTGTCGGCGGCCGCCTTTTTCAGTCCCTCGTCGCCCATGCTGTCGCGCGCGGTGTTGAACGCGCCGTGGAAGAACAGGATGACCGGAAGCGGCGTTTTTCCGTCCCAGCCCGGGGGCGTCCGCATCAGATAATCGCCATTGGCGACAGGGCAGGGAACATCGGCGTCGCAGATTTCAGCCGCGCGCGCGCTGGCCATGGAGGCGCAAAGCGCGACCGCCGCCAGGCCGGCTGAAATCGTTTTAGGCAAGGCCATGCGTTCCATCCCAGCGTCAAAGCCCCGCGACACTCTATCCGCCAAACCAGTCCCGCCAAAGTCCCGCGAGGGGATGGAACGTGAAACGGACGACGTGCTTGCCCGGCGCCAGTTTGACCGCGCGAAACATCACGTTGGCGCGCAGGATCGGCGCCGGCGCGCCATCGACGCTGGCGCGCCACCAAGGGTGCCATACGTCGTTCAAGACAAGCCAGCCACCGTCGGCGGCGTCCGCGTCGATCAGGATGTCCGTGTTGTGGTAGGCGAGAATGCGCGCCGACGCGGGTTTCCCGGGCGCGGGCGCGGGCGCGAAGGCCGCGATGTCGGGCGCGTCCGGCGCGTCGCTCTTTCGCAAAAGCAGGTTGGCGCGATAGTCGATGTCGGGCATGCCGCCATCGGCGATCAGCTTGTCGAAGTCGGCGCTCCACGCGCGCGTCGCCAAAAGCACGCGGGGCAGGGCGCGGGGATTTTCCCACACGAACGCGTCCGCTGTGCGGGCGACGAAATTCAGGTCGCCCGGTTTGAGGCTCTTGTCGATTGATTGCGGCGGCGCCCCCGTCGCGATGACGCGCAGGCCCATCAGGTCCGCCATCGGCGAACGGTAGGACGGAAACAACGGAGAGAACACACGTTGGTCCATCTCCGCCACCTGGTCGCCGACGCGCGTGACGTCGGCGTAAAGCTTTATGCGCACCGGATTGAAGCCGAGGTCGTGGTCCAAGTCCTGCACCATCCCGGCGTTCGGCCAATCATAGCCAATGCCGGCGAGTTCGACGCGGTCGCGGCGGTCGGGCGCGGCGTTTTGCGCGAGGCGGCTTTTGATCAGCGCGATGGTTTCGTTGCGCGTGTCGAAGCGCAGCGCGTCGTAGGCTTCCGGCGGAAGCGCGGTGGATTCGTTGGGCCTGTTGTTGACCGCGAGGTCGAGCGCCATCAACGCGGCCAGCGCGACAAGGACAAAAGCCGGACGTCGCGCGGCGACGCGGGGAAGGAAGGCCAGCGCGGCGAGCGCGAGGGACAAAAACAACGCGCCGGTCAGCAGCGCCGGCGCCGCCTGTTCCAGACGTTCGCGGTCCGCGGCGAGAAAGAGGCAAACGCCGAACAGGCCGAAGACGGCCAACGGACCCGCCGGCGCGAGGCGTTTTGGTTCCGAGAACGCCCTGTGGACGCTGTAACCGGCGGCTATCGCCAGCATCGCGCCCAAGGGAAACGTCGCGTCCGCCGGGCGGCGGTAGAACGCGACGCCCGGCAGGTGAAACACCAGGCCGAAGAACGGCGTGAACCGCCCGAGCGCGTAGAGGCCCATCAGCAACAGCAGCGTCGTGAACACCAGCGCGGACCGCTCGCGCAAAACGCCCCTTGCGACGCCGACGCAGGCGATCGCCGCCAGCGGCAACGCGCCGAAATAGACTTCCGCCATGTTGCGGGCGAGCGCGAGATCGGCGGGTCCCCACGTCAGCGCCGCCGGCGGGCCCCAGAACTGGTCGTTGGGGCCATCGACACCGAACAAATTGGCGACCACCGCGGTCAACAGCGCCAGCGGCGGAAGCGAACCGCGGCCCGCGCCGGCGAAATCGATCGCGGGGCGGTTGGAATCCATCGCTAAAGCCAAAGTCAGCGCGAAAGGCACAAGCGTTGTCGCCACGCCGACGAGCGCCCCGGCCGCGAGCGGCAAAAGAGATTTGCGAAGCCTTGGCCCGACGCCGGCCCCGTCGAGCGCGCGCCAAATCGTGAAAATCGCGAGCGCGTAAGCGCAAAGCAAGCCGACTTGATCACGCCCGAGCGCCATGAACCCGGCGGCGAGCCCCGCCAGCGCGCCCCAAAACGCGGAACCGCGCTCCAACCCACGCGACAAACAGAGCAACGCGATGGCGAACCAGCACAGGCTCGACACCTGCCCGACGTGCTGCAACCGCCAAGCGTTGGAGGATCCGAACGAAAACGCGAAAGCCGCGACCAGCGCCCCTTCCGGCCGCCAGCCGCGGTCGCGGAAAAACAGCATCAGCGCCAGTCCGCCCGCGATCAACATGGCGAACACAACGCCGTCTTCCGCGACGAATGTCGGACGGGGGTCGAGCCACGCCATCAACAGGAACTGCGGCGAGAAAATCAGCGACTGCGGATCGGCGATCTGGGGGTGGCCGGTGAAAACATTCGGGGTCCAGAAAGGGCTGTCGCCTTCCGCCAGCGATCGCGCGAGAAAGGCGAAGTTTGGCCACGCCTCGGCCTTGGCGTCCCAGGGAATGGTGACGACGCCGAGCAGCCACGGCGCGGCGAGGAGCAGCGCGCCGGCGACGAAGAGCGCGGCGGCGAGAGAGTGGCCGGAAACGGATCGATTCATGTGAAGGAGTTTAGCGGGATTCGAGGCCAGTGGCGGGAAATCGAGCTATAAAATCCGCGCCCGCCGCGACCCTTACTCGCCCGCCACCGGCGGAATAACGGCGTCGATCAGGTGGCCCGCGCGGTCGCGCTTGGCTTCGAGATAGCGAATATTATGATCGGTCTTGCGGCCGTGAATGCGCTCGTGGGAGACCACTTCGACGCCGCCAGCTTCAAGAGCGGCGATCTTGGCGGGATTGTTGGTCATCACACGCGCCCGCTTCACGCCCAATTGCTTGAGCATTTCGGCGGCGAAGCCGAAGCCCCGCTGGTCCTGGCCGAAGCCCAGCGTCTCGTCGGCGTCGTAAGTGTCGAATCCGCGCGACTGCAACTCATAGGCGCGTATCTTGTTGGAGAAGCCGTTGCCGCGCCCCTCTTGATCCAGATAGAGCAGCACGCCGCCTGTGTTTTCGGCCATGTGGCGGGCGGTGTAGCGAAGCTGGTCGCCGCAGTCGCACTTCAAACTGCCGAACAGATCTCCCGTCAGGCACGCCGAATGCAGCCGCACCGTCACGGGCTCCGAGAGGTCGGGTTTGCCGACGATGATGGCGACTTGATCCCGCAATCCCTCGCCGCCGCGGAAAACGACGAACTCGGTGTCGGGCGCCCCTTCCAGCGGCACGGGCGCGCGGCTGACGATGTGAATATCCTGGGCTCGCAAGCCGCGGTATGCCTCGACGGCGCTCGCTTCGACCCGCGCGAGCCCGGCTCCTTCTATGGCGCGCGCCGACACGTTCGCGACCACGACCGCGGGCAGCACCAGGGATAGCCGCGCGAGCTCGAGAGCGGCATGGTCGAGCTTGCCAAGCGCTGCCACGGGCGCGTCGATGCGCGCGCCGATTTCAAGCGCCAGCTTGGCGACCCGCCCCGAGTCGACGATGGGCAGGGCGATGGCGCCGGGGCGCGACCTGTCCATGCCGAGGCGCCGCAACCGCGGAGCCGGCAACAAAAGCCGTGAGCGCCGATTGGCAAGGCCGCCGATGATGTCGGCGCGCCGTTGGTCCAGCGCCTCGACGCCCTGGACAAGCAGCTGCGATCGCCCGGATTTCACTACAATGGGCCGGCCGGAACGCATTTCCGCTATCACGCGTTCCACCGCGATCCGGCTCAATCCGCCATCGAGTTCCAGAATGGTCTTGCCTTCGGTCACGCGTTCCTCAACCTGCTCGACGCGGATGCGCCCACGCCCGGGTGCTATACGCATTATAGGCGATATTGGTTCAATCTTCTAGGAGCGGACATGAACGATTGGAAGCTCCTCCGCGACGCCCTCGCGCCGATACGGGAGGCGGGCGCGGACCGGCCATTCGTCGTGGCGCAACTCGGCCAGTCGCTTGATGGGCGCATCGCCACGGCGTCGGGCGAGTCGCGCTACATCAGCGGTGAACCCGCCATCGACCATCTGCACCGCCTGCGCGCCTGCGTCGACGCGGTGGTTGTCGGCGCGGGCACCATCGTCGCCGACGATCCCAGCCTGACTGTGCGACGCGTCGCCGGGCGCTCGCCCGCGCGCGTCGCGATCGATCCCAACGGAAGGCTGGGGCCGGACGGCAAATGGCTGGCGCGGGACGGCGTCCGGCGCCTTCTCGTCAGCGCCGCGGGCCGCGCGCCGGGCGGGGCGGACCTCGTCCGCCTGCCTCTGCGGGATGGCGTTCTCGCGCCGGCCGATATCATCGAGGCTTTGGCGCAACGGGGTTTTCGCAAAATTCTGATCGAGGGGGGAGCGCTGACGATCTCGAGATTCCTCGGCGCGGGCTGTCTCGACCGCCTGCACGTGCTGGTCGCGCCGGTGATCCTGGGCTCCGGCAAACCGGGCCTCGACCTAGCGCCCATCGCCTCGCTGGCGAACGCGTTGCGGCCGGTTGTCGAGACGTACGACCTCGGCGGCGGCGAAATATTGTTCGATTGCGCGCTGCGGACAAACTGACCGGCGGGGCGGACGCGAGTCAGGCCAGCTTTCTCGAAAGCTCCCGAGTGGATGGCACGCGCCGGTCTCCGGCTTCCTGCGCCAATTCGTCCGCGGCGAGATTGTCGATCATCGTCAGCAGCGACGCGCGCGCCGCCGCCACGGCCCGGGGATCGACGCCCCGCACCGCGACAGCGTTGACCTCCTCGGCGAGCGGTACGAGCTTTTCCCGCAGCGCGCGGCCTTTTGGCGTGAGAAACACATAGACTTTCTTGCGGCTGTCGGGCTGCCGCCGCCGCTCGACATAGCCCAGCCGCTCCATCGCGAGCAGCGCGGAATAGGTTGTGGGTTCCATCAAGCCGGCGCGCTCGGAGAGATCGCGTTGCGTGATCCCCTCGCTCTCCCAAAGAATGCGCAGAAAGACCCAATGACCGAAGGACACGTCGTGTTCAGCGAGGCGCGATTGCAGAGCCCGCGTCAACCCTCGGCCCGCGTCGCGCACGAGATGGGCGAGGCGGTCGTTCGGCACCGCTTCGCGCCAGTGCCGCGCGATGGCCTGGGTGGCGCGGCCGGAAGCGGGGGAGCTGCTCACGCGCCAGCCCTCGCGGAGCTTTGCCTCGACAACATGATCTCGCGCCCCGTCCGGGAGGAGTCGAGGATCGCGCGGCAGACCTCCATGGTCGCCATCGCCCATCGGCCGTCGTGCAAAGGCGGACGGCCATCGACGATTGCGGCGGTGAGTTCGTCGATCACTTCGGCGCGGTGGACCCGCGGGCGTGGCAAGGGCTCGAAAGTCCGCTCGCGATCGGCGTAGATCGTCAAACCGTCTGGCCGCGGGCGGATGTCGGCGCGCTCGCAGGAGACCATCAGCATGCCGAAATGCTGGTGCCAGCGCGTCGCGGCGTCCTCATCGCGGTGCGGTGGAGAATATTTCGGGCCGCCGTAGTTCGTGGCCGCCTTGAGGCCGAGTTCGGCCTGTTCGTCCAAACCGGCGAGCGCGGCGCGGGTTCCGCCATATTTGCCCGCGTCCTTCGGCAGGCCGCTTTCGGCGATCCAGTCCTGCCACTCGTCACTGTCGAAATGGGCGTAGCCGCTGTAGGTCAATGTGGCGAAGGCGCTGTTCTCAAACGTCAGGAACGCGCTGTAGGCGCCCTCGGTTCGCCGCGATGGATCCCACGCGCCGACGGCGGCGCGCACGCTTTTGACAAGCCCTCCCGCGATCACCCGCACATTGTCGACCTGGTGCGGCGCCTGATTGAAGATCACGCCGCCGCCCTTCGAAGTGTCGAGCTCCTCCGGACGTCGCGGGCGGTAGAGGAAGTCCGTGAATTGCATGGCGTTGATCATGCGGAGCGAGCCATAGGCGCCGCCGGCGGCGATCTCGCGGGTTCGGGCGATGGGCGCGTCGAAGCCGTGGCTGTGGCCAACGACCATGACGACCCCCGCCTTCTCCGCCGCCGCGATCATCGCTTCGCAATCATCGAGATCGAGCGCCATCGGCTTTTCGACCAACACATGCTTGCGCGCGCGCGCGGCGGCCTCCACATGCGGCCGATGAAATTGGTGCGGCGAGGCGATGTAGACGATATCCACCGCCGGATCTCCGCACATCGCCTCGACGGTCTCGTAGGTCCGCGCGTTGAAGTCGATGGCGAAGCGCGCGCGCGCCTCGGCGCGCGGGTCGGCGCCGGCGACGATTTTCAGGCGGGGATCGCCTGTGAGCGTCGGCAGCATCAGCGTGAAGGCGCGGCCAATGCCGGCGACGCCGACGCGCAATGCGGTTTCCGCCATGGTCACAGGTCCAGCACGAGGTCGCCGCGCGCCGCGCGCGACACGCATATCATGATATTGTCCGCCTTCTCGTGTCCGGCCAAAACGAGGTCGCGGTGATCGACGTCGCCCGAAATCAGCTTCGTCTTGCATGTGCCGCAGGTGCCGCTTTCGCACGAACTGGAGACCGCGAGGCCGTTCGCCCGCAACGCGTCGAGAATGGGAACGCTGGCCGGGACTTCGATCGTCCGTCCGGATTTCGCCAACGTGACGTTGAAGGCGACATCATTGGCTTTTTCCGCCGGTTTCGACGCGCCGAAATCCTCGAAATGAACCGCGGCGCTCGACCAGTGACCGGACATGTCGCGCACCGCTTCCATCAACGGCCGCGGGCCGCAGCAATAGAGGTGCCGGCCCATGGGCTTTTCGAGCAACGGCCAGAGGTCGAGCGCCTCGTCGGGGTCGCCGCCATCGTGGTGAATCGACACTTTACCGTTGAACGCGGGCGTTTTGAGTTCTTCGCGGAACGCCGTCGTCTCGGGCGCGCGCGTTAGATAATGTAGCTTGTAGCGCGCCGTCCCCAACGCGTTGAGGTGTCGCGCCATGGACAAAATAGGCGTGACGCCGATGCCGCCCGCGATGAACAGGAAATTCGAAATGTTGTTCGCGAGCGGGAAGTCGTTGCGCGGCGCCGACACAATCAGTTCCCCGCCTTCGGCGACATCGTCGCACACGCTTTTTGAGCCGCCCGCGCCGCCTTCCTCGCGCTTCACCGCGATCTCGTAGCGGTGGCGTTCGGCGGGGTCGTTGCACAGCGAGTATTTGCGGGCGAGGCCGTTGGGCGCGGTCACCTCGACATGGGCGCCGGCGGTGAATTCCGGGAGTTCGCCGCCGTCCGCGCGCGCCAGGACGAAACGATGAATCCCCTGCGCGATTTCCGACTTGGAAAGAAGCCGCAACGGCGTCGCCATGAACTCATCCTCGCGGCCTCTCGACAGGCCGGCCCGATTGGTATAATCAACATCTTAGATCACTAAGATAAAGCGGCGCCCGGCGAAACGCAAGGAGCGATCATGCTGACCAAGGCTGAAAACGACCTGCTCTGCCGCGTCGAGGGCGACGCGCCCATGGGCGGAATCATGCGCCGCCATTGGCTGCCCGCGGTTTTGTCGGAACAACTGCCGGAGCGCGACGGCGATCCCGTCCGCGTGCGGCTGTTGGGCGAAAACCTTGTCGCCTTCCGCGACAGCGAGGGCCGGGTCGGCGTCGTCGATGAAACCTGTCCGCACCGCAAGGCCTCGCTGTTTTACGCCCGCAACGAGGAATGCGGATTGCGCTGCCTGTACCACGGCTGGAAGTTCGACGTGGATGGCAATTGCGTGGACATGCCGAGCGAGCCCGCCGAAAGCCCGCTGCGCCAAAAGGTGAAAATCAAATCATACCCCACGCATGAGCAAGCGGGTTTTGTCTGGGTGTGGATGGGGCCGGCGAACGAGATGCCCGCGTTCGATCCGCCGGTGTTTCAGCCAACGCCCGACACGAAGATTTCGATCTCCAAGATGATCGTCGACTGCAACTGGGCGCAGATCCTCGAAGGCGCCATCGACAGCGCGCACTCCTCTTCGCTGCATTCCTCGGACATGGTGCCGGCGCGCGTCGAAGGCGCGCAGGCCAACGACGAGAACTGGCTGCGGCCCTCCACCGACAAGGCGCCCCGGTTGTTCGTGGACCGCGCGGAATTCGGCTTCCGTTATTCGGCGATCCGCCGGCCGATCAAGGACGCCGCGACCAAGGACTATGTGCGCACCACGTTGTTCATCGCCCCCTACACGGTGCAGATACCCTCGAACAACTTGTACAACGTGGCGATTGTGCACGCGCCCGTGGACGACACGCGCACGGCGTTCCATTTCATCGCCTGGGGCGGCGCGACGACGCCCGACGTCGAAAGCTGGCGCAAGTTCCTGCATGGCCGCGTTGGCGTCGACGTGGACAAGAACTTCATCAAGATACGCACGCGCGCGAACGATTATTTGCAGGACCGGCAGGCGATGCGGCTCGGCGATTTCACGGGCGTTCCCGGCATTCCAAATCAGGATGTGGTGATGTGGGAAACCATCGGCGCCATCGCCGACCGCGCGGACGAAATATTGGGCGCGAGCGACCTGGCGATCGTCGAGTTCCGCCGGCAGATGGTGGACGCCGCGCGAAAATTCGCCGCGACGGGCGAAGCCATAGGCGCCCACCAACCGCGCGTGCCACACGCCAGATTGCATTCGTTCGAAGGGGTGGTGGCGAAAGGCTACGACTGGCGCGCGCTGGGGGCGAGCAAGGAGGAACTGGCGTTCCGCGCGGCGCGGGCAAGCGCCGAGGCGGCGGAGTAAGCGATCCGATTTCGCGGTCGCCTAGTTGTGCGGGGAGTGGCCTTCCCCGCCATTCAACGCCGCGGTTCTCCCGCTTTCGCCAAGCACGGCGAATTCGCCTGGCTTGAGATCGTCCGGCAGCGTCAGCCCGCCCACCGACAAGCGACGCAGCGCGACAACATGGTTGCCGACCGCCGCGAACATGCGCCTCACCTGATGATAGCGCCCTTCTGTCAGCGTCACGACAACCTCGCGTTCGTCCACGATCTCCAGCGCCGCGGGCAGCAGCGGCGTTTTCTCGCTTTCAAGCGTCAACTCGCCCGAGGCGAAAACAGCGGCCTCGTCGCCGCGCAAAGGACGGTCAAGCGTGGCGGCGTAGCGTTTGGGGATATGCCGCCGGGGCGAGATGATTTGATGCAAAAACGCGCCGTCGTCGGTCAGCAACAACAGGCCCGAGGTGTCCTTGTCGAGGCGCCCAATGGCTGAGATCGCTGGGTCGCGGCGTTGCCAGCGTTCCGGCAAAAGGCGAAAAACGAGGGGTCCGGCCTCCTTGTGCGAACACGTGACGCCCACCGGCTTGTGCAGCATCAGAAGCACGCCGGGCAGCGGATCGACGGGCTCGCCGTCTATCGTGAGCCGGGCGGCTGTGTCGGCGTTCAGCGGCAGGCGCAGTTCGGCGTCGCGCAGCGCCGCGCCGTCGAGCCGCACGCGGCCGCGCGCCGCCATATTCGCGATCTCGCGGCGCGAGCCGTACCCGAGGTTGCCCAGCAAGCGGTCGAGGCGCAGCGTCGGGTGCTGGCTCAAGTCATCGCCCGAAAAATCTTGAAGCCGTCCGCCTGCGCCACGGTTTCGACGGAGTGGAAGGATTTTCGCAAAACGGCCTCGTAGGGCAGATGGCGGTTCGCGGTCATCCAAAGCGCGCCGCCCTTGCGCAGCATCGCCGCGGCCTTCTGGATGAAGGCCTGTCCAAGCGCGTGGTTTTCGACGCCGCCGTCGTGGAAGGGCGGATTCATGACGATGAATTCAAGCCCCGCCGGCGCTGCGAACGCCCGGGCGTCCGCCCAATGAAACGCGGCGCGGGGATCGTCGATGTTGCGTTTCGCCATGTCGATGGCGCGCCGGTCGATGTCGATCAGGGTCAGGCGCGAGATTTTGGCGGAGGCGAGCGCGGCCATCGACAGCGCGCCATTTCCGCAGCCAAGATCGGCGCCGGCGCCGCTCAAGGCGGGTAAATGGGCGCGTAACAGCGCGCTGCCGGGATCGAGCCGGTCCCAACTGAAGACGCCGGGCTGCGACCACAGGCCCATGTCGGCGACCAGTCTGGGCTCGCCCGCGGCGATAGCGGCTTCAATCGCGCCGGCGTCGCCTGGGCCGCGCGCTTCGCAAATACGGTGGTGGCGGCGCGACGTTTCCTCGAAGCGGGCGCCCAGGAATCCAAGGTCGCCCGCAAGGCGCGATCCCCCTTTGTCCTTCGGCGCCATCGCCACCAGCCGCGCGTCGGGCGCTAGCGCGCGCATCGCCAGCGCCAGCGCGCGGCGGCGTTCAACCGCGCCCGGTGGCGCGAGCATGGCGATGCCGCTCAGCGAGCCCGGCGCCGCCGCCGAGAGACGTTCCGCGCCGGGAGAGAGAGGCGAAAATTGCCGCGCGCCGACGTTGATGGACGCCAGTTCCACCGGTGGCGCGCCGTAAACGTTTTCGAAACCCAAGTCTTCCCGCTTTCTTCGCCCGCGATTATCAACGGACGATTTGCCCGATGTCCGCGCGTCTGACAAACTTCGCGATATTCACCCGCGCGAGGCCAGCGAATGCCTATCGACCGACTCGACCATTATTCCGTCCGCACGCGCGATGTGAAGGCCACTCGGGATTTTTACGTCGATATCGTCGGCCTGAGCGATGGCTATCGCCCGGACTTCCCGTTTCCCGGCGCCTGGCTTTACGCGGGCGACCGCGCGGTGGTGCACCTTGTTGGCGTCGATCCCAGCGACTCCACGGGCTTGACCGACTATCTTGGGGAGAAGGCCGACGCGGCGGAGTGCTCGGGAAACCTTGACCATGTCGCCTTCGTCGCCAGCGGTTTCGACGTCATGCGCGCGCGGTTCCAGGAACTCGGCGCCAAGTTCCACGAGCGCGAAGTGCCGGGACTGAAGTTGAGGCAGGTTTTTCTCACCGATCCCAACGGCGTTGTCGTCGAGCTCAACTTTCCCGGCTGAGGCGGTCTAAGCGGTCGTCATGAAATCCAAAGGCATTTTACCGCGCAAAGCCTCGCCGGCGCGTTGGCCCATCGCCGTCGCGGCGGACACGGAATCCTCGTCCGCGATTTCAAGGCAGTCGGATCCATCGGGCCTCAACACCATGCCGCGGAACTTCACGCGGCCGGCTTCGACGCGCGCGAGGCCCGCGATCGGCGTGCGGCACGAGCCGTCGAGCACGCGCAGGAAGGCGCGCTCGGCCTCCACCGCGTGTCCGGTGTCGGCGTCCAGAACAAGCGCCAACGCGGTCCGCGCGCGCGCGTCGTCGGCCCGCGCGGTGATCCCGACCGCGCCCTGTCCGACCGCCGGGAGGAAATCGTCGATATCGAGCACGGCCGCCGCGTGATGCGCGAGACCGAGGCGGCGCAGGCCCGCGAGCGCCAGAAGCGTCGCGTCGACAGCGCCTTCGTCGATCTTGCGCAAGCGCGTCTCGACATTGCCGCGCAGCAATTCGATCCGAAAGTCCGGCCGCAGCCGCTTTAGTTGGGCCGCGCGCCGCAACGAGGCCGTTCCAACGCGCGCGCGCTCGCGAAGGTCCGAGATCGCCAGCGCGTTGCGGCAGATAAGCGCGTCGCGCGGATCTTCGCGACGGGGATAGCCGGCGATGACGATCCCCGGCGGCAAAACGGTCGGCAAGTCCTTGGAGGAATGAACCGCGACATCGATGCGGCCCTCCAGCATCGCGATGTCGAGTTCCTTGGTGAACAGCCCTTTGCCGCCCGCTTCGGACAAGGCGCGGTCCTGGATGATGTCGCCGCTGGTTTTTATCGCGACGATTTCGATGTCGGTCTCCGCGACCCCGTTGGCGGCGGCGATCGCGCGCCTGACTTCGCCCGTTTGCGCCAGCGCGAGCGGGCTGCCGCGCGTGCCAATCCTCAACCAATGCGTCATGTCGCGACCTCGCGCCCCCCGCCTCGTCGGCGCGCCCCGCGCGGGAATAAACCCGCCACGTCGATTCGCCAAACACTTGTTTCCCGCCGCCGGTTTCAGACGGGCGGCATCAGCCCCAACCTGCCGGCGGCGATTCCAATCATCGCGCCCCCGGCGATAATCCAAAGAGGATTACGCTTGAACAGCGTCATAAAGGCCGCCGCGCCCACGGTCAGGGCGATACCCACCAGGTCGTGGTCCGCGGCGCGCGCGGTCACCATGGCGGATGCGGTGGTGAGGGCGACGACGATGGGGGCGAGGCTGCTCTTCACCGCCTTCACCCAGGACGCGTCGCGCCGCCCCTCCATCAGGCGTCCAACGCCAAACGATAGCAACGCCGTGGGGCCGATGATCGCCGAGGTCGACACCAGAAGGCCGGCGAAACCCGCGACTTGCCAGCCGATGAAGCTGATGAACAGCATGTTGGGGCCGGGCGCGAGCTGCGACAGCACGACGGAATGCACGAAGGCCTGATCGTCCATCAGGTGCAGCACGCCGACGATTTGCCGATGGTATTCCGGAATGAGGGCGCTCGGGCCGCCGATGGCGAAGACCGACACGGTGGAAAACACAACGAACAAAGTCCAGAGCACGCCGCTCACGCGCGCCTCCCGCCGTACATGGTCCAACAGATCGCCAGCGGCGCGATTGTGGCGACGACAACCCAAATTGGCAGGCGCAACACGCCCACCACGAGAAAGGTCGCCAGGCCCGCCGCGATGGAAGCGATTGTCGGTTCGACGCCTTTGGCGAGCCGGGCGGCCGTGCCAAAAATCAATCCGGCGGCGACCGAAGCGCCGCCCGCCGTCGCCGAGCGGACATCGGGCAGGTAGGAAAACGTGTCGTAGGCGAGCGCGACGACAAGCAACAGGGCGAGGGGCGCCAACAGCAGCGACAACAGACAGACGAGCGAACCCAGTGGGCCATGGTGCCGGTCGCCGAGCATTACCGAAGCGTTGATGATGTTGCCGCCCGGCAGGATCGCGCAGACGCCGAACAACTCCACGAACTCCTTGGGCGAAAGCCATCTTCGCCGCTCCACCATGACATATTGGGCGCTTTGGGCGATGCCGCCAAAGCCTATCAAGCCGATCAGCAAAAAGCCGCTGGAGAGGTCGGAAAGCGATGGCTTGCCGATGGCTGGGGGCGAAATCGATGGCGAGGGCGACACAAGGGGCTCCGTGAAATTCACGCGGCGAATTCGCCGGATTGAAGGCGCTGTCTAACCTTCGCCGGGCGCGAAGCAAAATAGAGCGCGCCGGCCAGCGGCCCGACGGAATTAGCCGATGCGTGGATGGCGCGGGAATAGGCGGGCCATGGACGCGCTGTATTTATGCGGCCGGTTTCGCCGTGTGCGAGCGAAAAAGAGACCAGAAAGCGTCCAATTGCCTAAATATTAGTCCATGTGTGATGAAAAACCGCGAACGCCTTGGACTAATGGCACAGCCAAGCCGCTTACGCGTCAACTGCGGCATCCGAACCATCGAATGCGCCACTTTTACGAGTGCTGACGGGCTTGGCACGATGGTTGCCTAACTCCTCGTGTCCAGGAGGACGACGACGCCCGCCCGGGCGAGCGAATGTGGAGGGGTCTGGCGATGATGATTTCAAGAAGGGCGATGCTGCAAGCGACCGGCGCAGCCATTGGCGGCGCGGCGGTGCTGACGGCGTTCGAGGCGTCGGCGGCCGGCGAACCGATCAAGGTCGGCATTCTGCATTCGCTGTCAGGCACCATGGCGATCAGTGAAACCACGTTGAAGGACGTGATGCTGATGCTGATCGAGGACCAGAACAAAAAGGGCGGCGTCCTTGGGCGCAAGCTCGAAGCCGTGGTTGTCGATCCGGCGTCGGACTGGCCTTTGTTCGCCGAGAAGGCGCGTGAACTCATATCCAAGGACAAGGTCGCCGCGGTGTTCGGTTGCTGGACCTCTGTGTCCCGCAAATCGGTGCTGCCCGTGTTCGAAGAGCTCAATTCGATCCTCTTCTACCCCGTGCAATACGAGGGAGAGGAATCCCAGCGGAACGTCTTCTACACGGGCGCGGCGCCAAATCAGCAGGCGATCCCCGCGGTCGACTACCTGATGAGCAAGGACGGCGGCTCGGTGAAGCGCTGGGTTCTCGCCGGCACCGATTACGTCTATCCGCGCACCACGAACAAGATTCTCGAAGCCTATCTGAAGGCCAAGGGCGTCGATGACGCCGACATCATGATCAACTACACGCCGTTTGGCCATTCCGACTGGCAGACTATTGTCGCCGACATCAAAAAATTCGGCTCGGCGGGCAAGAAGACGGCGGTGGTCTCAACCATCAACGGCGACGCCAACGTTCCATTCTACAAGCAACTTGGCAACGCCGGCATCAAGGCGACCGACATTCCAGTCGTCGCCTTCTCGGTCGGCGAGGAGGAACTCGCTGGTCTCGACACCAAGCCGCTTGTCGGCCATCTCGCGGCCTGGAACTACTTCGAATCCGTCGACAATAAGGACAACAAGGCCTTCATCAAACGGTGGCACGACTTCACCAAGAATCCGAAGCGCACGACCAACGATCCCATGGAGGCGCACTACATCGGATTCAACATGTGGATCAAGGCGATCGAGAAAGCCGGCACGACGGACGCCGACGCGGTGATCGACGCCATGATCGGCGTCGCCGCGCCCAACCTGACGGGCGGCGAGTCCACGATGATGCCGAACCACCACATCACGAAACCCGTGCTCATCGGCGAGATCCAGGCGAACGGTCAGATCAGCACAGTCTGGCAAACGCCCGGCACCGTCGTGGCGAACGAATGGTCCCCCTACCTCGAGGGGTCAAAGGATCTGATCGCCGATTGGCGCAAGCCGATGTCGTGCGGCAATTTCAACGTCAAGACCGGCAAGTGCGGCGGCAAGGGCGCGTGAGAACAGGCCGGGGCGGGAGGTTTCGTCCTCCCGCCTCGTTTTCGGCGATGAACAGGATCTCGCCAACATCGAAGGTGGACCGAATGCGCGCTCAATCATTGCGTTTCGTGCGTAGCCACGACCAGGCGTTTTTGGCGACGCGTTCGGGCGCGCGCGCCACGAAGCTCGCGGTTGAAGTCGCGGGTTTCACGCTGGGATTGGCGTTTTCCGCCGTCGTCGTCCTCATGGTCTCGGCTTTCACGAAAGCGCCGGCCTACGAATCATACAGCGTGGGAATCGCCGAGCTCTCCGGTTCCGGCGCGGGCGAATAAGCTCGGCCATCGAACAACGCGACATCCGCGGGCGGGCCCCGCGATTCCGATCCCACGCGCGCGGCGCGGCGGGCCTCTTTGAAGCGGCGACGATGCTTGAAAAAGTGAACAAACGCGAAGCGCGAAACCGCGAAGGCATAAGCGTCCGGGCGCGGCGGATCGTCCTTCAACTGGCGTTTGCGTTATTCGCCGCGACCTTGCTCGCGTCATTCGCTTCTTCCGCGCGCGCCGACGCCTTCGACGACGCGATGGCTGGGTTCGCCACGGACAAGTTCCCGGAAATCGAACAGGCCATCGGCGATCTCGTGGCGACTGGCGCGCCGTCGGCGCCGGCGATTCTCGACGCTCTCGCGGGCAATCGCCTGATGTTCGATCCGGACGAGGGCAAGGTCTATATCGCGAACGACAACGACGAGTACTTCGATCCGCGCACCGGTGAAAAAGTGGCCGTCGAATCGCCCGACGACCTCAAGAAGGTGCGCCTCAACAACGCGGTGCGCGCGGCGCTGCAGGCGGCGCAGGGCGCGATGAGCCTGATGGCGCCGGATCCCGCGCGCCGGTTGTCGTCGGCGAATGAAATTTTCAAATCGCGCGACCCAGCGGCGTTGCCACAACTCGACGCGGCGATCGCCGCCGAGAAGTCGCCCGGAGTGAAAAGGGCGCTTGGCGAGGCGCGCGCGGCGATCGTCGCCGGAGATTCCGCCACGCCCGAGGCGGAGCGCCTCGCGGCGGTGGAAACCTTGAAGTCGCGCGGCGATCAGGACTCGGCGGGGATTTTGACGAATATCGCGTCCTCCGCGACGGGTCGCGTCAAAGCGGCGGCGTCGGCCGCCTCGGGCGCGATTCAAGCGCGGCTCGCGTTGTGGAGCAATGTTCAAAACGTCTTTTACGGGCTGTCGCTGGGTTCGGTGTTGCTGCTCGCGGCCATCGGCCTCGCCATCACATTCGGCGTCATGGGCGTCATCAACATGGCGCACGGCGAGATGGTCATGCTGGGCGCCTACGTGACCTTCGCGACGCAGCAGGCTATCCGCGCCTGGGCGCCCGGGCTTTTCGACTACTCGCTGCTGATCGCGGTGCCGCTGGCGTTTGTCGCCACGGGCCTTGTCGGCGTCGCCATCGAACGCTCCATCATCCGCTTTCTTTACGGCAGGCCGCTCGAAACCCTGCTCGCGACGTTCGGCCTGTCGCTGCTGTTGCAACAAGCGGTGCGCACGGCGTTCGGCGCCAACAACCGCGAAGTTGGCGCGCCCGCCTTCATGGCGGGATCGTTCGATTTCGGCGGGGTTGCGATCACGTCGGGCCGCCTGTGGATCATCGTGTTCGCGCTCGCGGTGTTTTTCGCGCTGCAACTCGTGCTGCGCGCGACGCCGTTCGGCCTGCGAGTCCGCGCGGTGACGCAGAACCGGCGCATGGCCTCCGCCATGGGAATCGACACAAACCGCGTCGACGCCCTCGCTTTCGGCCTTGGCTCGGGCATCGCGGGCATGGCCGGCGTCGCGCTCTCGCAAATCGACAACGTTTCGCCCAATCTCGGCCAATCCTACATCATCGACAGCTTTCTCGTCGTGGTGTTCGGCGGCGTCGGCAATCTCTGGGGAACGTTGGTCGCTGCGTTGACCCTGGGAATCGCCAACAAATTGTTGGAGCCGCTGATAGGCGCGGTTCTCGGCAAGATCGCGATGCTCGTCTTCATCATCCTTTTCATCCAGAAGCGGCCGCGCGGCCTGTTCGCGCTCAAGGGCCGGGCCGTGGAGGCCTGACGTGGGCGACGCGAAGCTGCTCGATTTCAAGGGACTCGTTTTCGTCGCCGTTCTCGCCGCGGCGGCGGCGATCGTGCCCGCGCTGACGCTGTTCACGCCAACTGCGTCGCCGCTGCATGTGCCGCCCTATCTCGTCGCGTTGTTCGGCAAATACCTGTGCTTCGCGCTGCTGGCCTTGGCGCTCGACCTGGTGTGGGGCTATTGCGGCATCCTCTCGCTCGGGCATGGCGCCTTCTTCGCCCTCGGCGGCTACGCGATGGGCATGTACCTCATGCGCCAAATTGGCTCGCGCGGCGTTTACGCCAATCCGGATCTGCCCGACTTCATGGTCTTTTTGAATTGGAAGGCCGTGCCCTTCACATGGTGGGGCTTTTCGTCGTTCCCCTACGCGCTGGCGATGGCGTTGCTGGTTCCCGGCGCCCTCGCTTTCGCTTTTGGCTGGCTGGCCTTTCGCTCGCGCGTCACCGGCGTCTACCTGTCGATCATCACCCAGGCGATGACCTACGCGCTGCAACTCGCCTTTTTCCGCAACGACATGGGGTTCGGCGGCAACAACGGATTAACGGATTTCAAGGATATCCTCGGCTTCAACGTCCAATCGGACGCGACGCGCGCCGCCTTGTTCTCGCTTTCGGCGATAGCGCTGATCGGAGCCTATCTCGCCGCGCGCGCGATGACGGTGTCGAAGTTCGGCAAGGTTGTGATCGCCATCCGCGACGCCGAGTCGCGGGCGCGCTTCATCGGCTACCGGGTCGAGAACTACAAAATCGCGGTGTTCGTCGTTTCGGCTGTCATGGCCGGCGTCGCGGGGGCCCTGTACGTGCCGCAGGTCGGCATTATCAATCCGGGCGAGTTCGCGCCGGCGAACTCAATCGAGGCGGTCATCTGGGTGTCGGTCGGCGGCCGCGGAACGCTTGTCGGCGCCGCGCTCGGCGCCATCCTCGTGAATTTCGCCAAGACGTGGTTCACCGGCGCGTTGCCGGAGTTCTGGTTGTTCGCGCTTGGCTTGTTGTTCATCGTGGTGACGATTTTCATGCCCCGCGGATTGCTCGGCCTGTTTGACAGCCGCCGCGCCGCGCCGGCCAAGGCAGCGGCGCTCAAAAGCGCGCCAACCGCCGGGGAAGCCGCGCAATGAGCGTCGCCGCGGACAATCCGGCCCTCACCTCGTCGCTCCTTTATCTTGACGGCGTCTGCGTCACGTTCGACGGCTACAGGGCGTTGCGCGGGCTGTCGCTGGTGCTCGCGCCAGGCGAAATGCGCGCCATTATCGGCCCCAACGGCGCCGGAAAAACCACGATGATGGACATCGTCACCGGCAAGACGCGCGCGGATTCCGGCGATGTCTATTTCGGCGGCGGACACGACTTGTCGCGTCTCGACGAGGCCACGATCGCGGAACTCGGCGTTGGCCGCAAGTTTCAAAAGCCCACGG
This sequence comes from uncultured Hyphomicrobiales bacterium, assembly GCA_903825465.1. GTDB lineage: Bacteria > Pseudomonadota > Alphaproteobacteria > Rhizobiales > Beijerinckiaceae > Terripilifer. Next base: position 27,186 of record CAIKAR010000001.1, read on the forward strand.
TTTTCGAGAGCCACACGGTCGACGACAACATACTGCTGGCGTTGAAGGCGCCGCGAACGGCGGCGGCGACCTTGTTCGGCCGGCGCCCGCCGGCGGAGCGGGAGAGGATCGACCGCATCCTCGAAACCACCCGTTTGAAGGACCATCGCGCGCGCCGCGCCGCCGATCTCTCGCATGGGCAGAAGCAATGGCTCGAGATCGGCATGCTGCTGGCCCAGGATCCCAAGCTGTTGCTAGTGGACGAGCCGGTCGCCGGGATGACCGACGCGGAAACCGCGCAGACCGCCGAGTTGCTGCGGGAAATAGCGAAGGACCATTCGGTCGTCGTCGTCGAACACGACATGGCTTTTGTGCGGGACCTCGGCGTCAAGGTCACCGTCCTGCACGAGGGCTCCGTGCTGGCCGAGGGCGCGCTGGACGATGTCAGCGCCGACCCGCGCGTCATCGAGGTCTATCTGGGACGATGACATGCTCGACGTGAAGGCCATCGATCTTTTCTACGGCGCGGCGCAGGCGCTGCGCGCCGTCTCGCTCGCCGCCACGCCGGGCAAGGTGACCTGCGTGCTCGGCCGCAACGGCGTCGGCAAGACGTCGCTCATGCGCGCCATCGTCGGCCACCAGAAGATCGCGGCCGGCGAAGTTGTTTGGCGAGGCGCGGACATCTCGAAACTTCCGCCTCACGCGCGCGCGTCGCGCGGCGTCGCGTATGTGCCGCAAGGGCGCGAGATATTTCCGCTGTTGAGCGTGAAGGAAAATCTGGAAACGGGATTCGCGGCGGCTCCGCGCGGCGAGAAATACGTTTCCAACGAAATCTTCGATCTTTTTCCCGTGCTGAAGGACATGCTGGGGCGCCGCGGCGGCGATCTCTCCGGCGGCCAGCAACAGCAACTCGCCATCGGCCGGGCGCTCGTGACACGGCCGACATTGCTGGTGCTGGACGAGCCCACCGAGGGCATCCAGCCGTCGATCATCAAGGACATCGGCCGGGCGATCGACTACCTCCGCGGCAAGGGCGGCATGGCGATCGTGCTTGTTGAACAGTATTTCGAATTCGCGCGCGACCTCGCCGACACGTTCGTGGTCATGGACCGCGGCGCGGTCGTCATGGCGGGCGACAGGGCCTCGATGGTGGAAGAAGATGTCCGCAAGCACATGTCCGTCTGACCGGCCCGGCCACGTGCCGCGCAACGCGCGGGCGAGGGGGGAATTGCGGCTGGAGTTCGCCGCGACCGGCGCGCGCACGGAGCTCTTCCGGGTTTTCGAAACCGGCGGTTTGCGTGTCCGCTGTCCCAACACCGCGCGCGGCTGCGAGGCCGTGATCGTCAATACGGGCGGCGGCATCGCCGGCGGCGACCACGCGAAAATCGACATCGTCGCGGGCGACGACGCGGACGCGACGATCACCACCGCCGCCGCGGAAAAAGTGTACCGCGCCCAGAACGCCGAGGCGTCGGTCGAAGTGTCGCTGCGCGCGGGCGCCCGCTCGCGCGTGGAATGGCTGCCTCAGGAGACAATTCTCTTCGACGGCGCGCATTTGTCTCGGCGGCTGGACATAGACCTCGACTCGACCGCGTCGTTGACGCTGATGGAATGCGTCGTTTTCGGCCGCATGGCGATGGGCGAATTGTCGATCGAGGGTTCGTTCCGCGACCGCTGGCGCGTGCGGCGCGACCGCCGACTGATCTTCGCCGAGGACGCGCGGATCGACGGCGACATCACCGGCCTGCTTGACCGGCCCGCGATCGGCCGCAACGCCCGCGCCAGCGCGCTGTTTGTCCATGTCGCGCCCGACGCCGAAGCGCGCATCGACGCCATTCGCGAGGCTCTCGAGCCAGTCGCGTGCGAATGGGGCGCGAGCGCCTGGAATGGCATGGCCGTGGTCCGCATGCTGTCGCCCTCGCCTGAATTGCTGCGGCTCGCTATTTTGGCGCTGCTGCGCGCCATGCGCGGCCGCGCGGCGCCGCGCGTCTGGCAATGAACCGGGCGGTTTCCGATGAATCTAACGCCGCGTGAAAAAGACAAGCTGCTGATCGCCATGGCGGCGAACGTCGCGCGCCGCCGTCTCGAGCGCGGTGTGAAGCTCAACCATCCCGAAGCTATCGCGCTCATCACGGACTTCGTTGTCGAGGGCGCGCGGGACGGCCGAACCGTCGCGGAGCTGATGGAAGCCGGCGCCCATGTCGTGAGCGCGGATCAGGTGATGCCGGGAATCGCCGAAATGATCCACGATGTCCAGGTCGAGGCGACGTTTCCCGACGGCACGAAGCTGGTCACCGTGCACAGCCCGGTGCGTGGTTCCGCGCGCGTCTTCTCGCCGGGCGAAGTGGTCGCGGCGGACGGCGACATCGTCATGAACGCCGGTCGCGCGACACTATCGCTTAGCGTGTCCAATTCCGGCGACAGGCCCATTCAGGTCGGTTCGCACTATCATTTCGCCGAAACCAACCCAGCGCTGAAATTCGACCGCGCCGCCGCGCGGGGGATGCGGCTGGACATCGCCGCCGGCGCCGCCGTGCGCTTCGAGCCAGGGCAGACGCGCGATGTCGCGCTCGTGGCGTTCGAGGGCGCGCGGGAGGTCTACGGGTTTCGGGGGGAAGTGATGGGGAAGTTGTAAGGTCCGCGCGAACCCCGCCTCATTCAGCTGAAAGGCTCCAGATGCCCGCAACGCTCTCCCGCGCCGCCTACGCGGACATGTTTGGCCCGACGACCGGCGACCGTGTGCGCCTCGCCGACACGGAGCTCTTCATCGAGATCGAGCGCGATTTCACCACCTATGGCGAAGAGGTGAAGTTCGGCGGCGGCAAGGTCATCCGCGACGGCATGGGGCAGTCGCAGGTGTCGCGCGCGCTTGGCGCGATGGACACGGTGATCACCAACGTCGTCGTGCTCGACCACTGGGGCGTCGTGAAAGCGGATGTGGGCCTGCGCGACGGGCGCGTCGCGGCCATCGGCAAGGCCGGCAATCCGGAAATTCAAAACGGCGTGGCGATCGTCATCGGCCCGGGAACGGAAATCATCGCGGGCGAGGGCAAAATCCTCACCGCCGGCGGCTTCGACACGCATATCCATTTCATCTGCCCTCAACAGATCGAGGCGGCGCTGATGTCCGGCGTCACATCGATGCTGGGTGGCGGCACCGGCCCCGCGACAGGGACGTTCGCGACGACATGCACGCCGGGCCCCTGGCACATCGCGCGCATGATAGAGGCGGCGGACGCGTTTCCGATGAACCTCGGTTTCGCGGGCAAGGGAAACGCGGCGACGCCGGCGGGGCTTGTCGAACAGGTCGAGGCGGGCGCCTGCGCGCTCAAGCTGCACGAGGACTGGGGCACGACGCCCGCCGCCATCGACTGCTGCCTTTCGGTCGCCGACGACCACGATGTTCAGGTGATGCTGCATTCCGACACGTTGAACGAATCCGGGTTTGTCCAGGACACGGTGAAGGCGTTCAAGGGCCGCACCATTCACGCCTTCCACACGGAGGGCGCGGGCGGCGGCCACGCCCCCGACATTATGTCGATCGCGGGCTTGCCGAACGTGCTGCCGTCGTCGACCAATCCGACGCGGCCGTTCACGCGCAACACGCTCGACGAGCATCTCGACATGCTGATGGTGTGCCACCATCTCGACGGCTCGATCCCCGAGGATCTCGCCTTCGCCGAAAGCCGCATCCGCAAGGAGACCATCGCGGCCGAGGACATTCTGCACGACCTGGGCGCGCTTTCGATGATGAGCTCGGACTCGCAGGCGATGGGCCGCGTCGGAGAGGTGATCATCCGCACGTGGCAGACAGCGGACAAGATGAAGCGCCAGCGCGGCGCGCTGCCCGGGGACACGGGCGGCAACGACAATTTCCGCGTCAAACGCTATGTGGCGAAGTACACGATCAATCCAGCCATCGCGCACGGCGTTTCGAAACACATCGGCTCCATCGAGCCCGGCAAGCTCGCCGACCTCGTGTTGTGGACGCCGGCCTTCTTCGGCGTGAAGCCCGATCTCGTCATCAAAGGCGGCATGATCGCCGCCGCGCCGATGGGCGATCCCAACGCGTCGATCCCGACGCCCCAACCCGCGCACTACCGGCCGATGTTCGGCGCCTTTGGCCGCGCCGTCGCGGCGACGTCGCTGACATTCGTGTCGCGAACCTCGCTCGACAGGGGAATCGCCGCGGCGCTGCGCGTGTCGAAGCCGCTGGTGGCCGTGGAAAACACGCGCGGCGGCATCGGCAAGAAAAGCATGGTCCACAATTCCGCGACGCCAAAGATCGACATCGACCCGGAAACCTACGCCGTCAAGGCCGATGGCGTGTTGCTGACGTGCCAACCGGCCGATGTTTTGCCGATGGCGCAGCGTTATTTCCTTTTCTGATGACGGGGGTGCGCCGAGCGACGCGGATATTTTCGCGCGGGACGTGGCGCGGCGAACCCGCCGATCAGGTGACGCTCGATTTCGACGCGCGTCATCGCAGGCGCATCGCGATGGACGGCGAAAAGGGCGCGCGCTTCCTGCTTGATCTACCTGAAGCGGTCGCTTTGCGCGGCGGCGACGCGCTGCTTCTCGACGACGGCGGGCTCGTCGAAGTCGTCGCGGCGCCGGAGCCGCTTTGCGAATTGCGCGCCGCGAGCCCGCGCGACTTCGCGCGGCTCGCGTGGCATCTCGGCAACCGCCATTTGCCTGTTCAATTCCTTGGCGAGGCGGCGCGGATACGGGTGGACCGCGTCGTCGAGGAGATGGCCAGGGGCCTCGGCGCGACCGCCACGCGGTTCGAGGCGCCGTTTGACCCGGAGGCGGAGTCCACCTACCCCCACGCGCATGGGCGCACAAGAGGTGTTTGACGCGATCAACGACGGCTCCGCGGCTTCGCTGCCGCTGCTCGCCTGGTTGTCGCCGACGTTCCCGGTCGGCGCCTTCGCCTACAGCCACGGGTTGGAGGCGGCGGTCGAGGCGGCCGACATCGTCGACGCGGACACGCTGCGGGAATGGCTGCGCGATCTCCTGCGACACGGAGCTGGGCGCAATGACTGCATTCTGCTCGCCGCCGCGTGGCGAGCCGCCAAAGCCGGTGAATTCGCCGGCCTCGCCGAACTTAACGGGCTGGCGTTGGCGTTGGCCCCGTCGCGCGAGCGGCTGCTGGAAACGCGGGCGCAGGGCGACGCGTTCGTCGCGGCGATCAGCGCCGCGTGGCCATGCGAAGAGATGACGGAATTCGCGGCCCGCGAGACCGCTGGCGCCGCCTACCCGATCGCGTTGGGGGTCGCGGCGGCGGGCCACGGCGTTCCATTGGAGTCGACGACGCGGGCGTTTCTCCTTGGCTTCGTTTCCAACCTCGTCTCGGCCGCGGTGCGGCTCGGCTCCATCGGCCAGACCGACGGGCAGAAAATCATCGCCGCGTCGATGCGCGACGTGGCGGCGATCGCCAGCGCCGCGCGCGTCGCGACGCCAGCCGACCTGGGGGGCGCCTCGATGCGCTCGGATATCGCTTCCATGCGCCATGAAGTCCAATACAGCAGGCTATTCCGGTCCTGAGCCCGCTTCCAAAGGAGCAGCGTATGTCGAAATCGTCGCCAAATGGCCCGCTTCGAGTGGGTGTCGGCGGACCCGTCGGCTCGGGAAAAACCGCGCTGATGGAACAATTATGCAAGCGCTTGCGCGACCGCTTCGAGCTCGCCGCCATCACCAACGACATCTACACAAAGGAGGACGCCCGCATTCTCGCCGAGGCGGGCGCGCTGCCCATCGAGCGCATCATTGGGGTCGAAACAGGCGGCTGCCCGCACACCGCGATCCGCGAGGACGCCTCGATCAATCTGGCCGCCATCGGCGAAATGAATAAACGCTTTCCCGACCTTGACTTGATTCTGGTGGAATCGGGCGGCGACAATCTCGCGGCGACCTTCTCTCCGGAGTTGGCCGATCTCACCATCTACGTCATCGATGTTTCGGGCGGCGAGAAAATCCCGCGCAAAGGCGGCCCTGGCATCACACGCTCGGACCTTCTGGTGATCAACAAGATCGATCTCGCGCCCCACGTCGGCGCGTCGCTCGATGTCATGGCTCGCGACGCGAAGCTTATGCGCAAGCAGCGCCCGTTCGTTTTCGCGAATATGAAAACCGGCGAAGGCGTGCCGGGGATCATCGACTTTCTGCTTGAATCGGGCGGCATGACGACGGCGTAACGCCGCCTTGGGCCAATCCGGAGCGGTGGGGCGAGCGGCGCGGCTACTGAGCCGGCTTCATCGCCTTTTCCAAAATGGGCAACATTTTGGCCTGCTCGGACAGCGTGAAGACGGTCAACTCCGCCGGCGTCATGTAGTGGGTTTCGCCGCCGTTCGCCGCGAATTTCTCGTTCAGGCCAGGGTCGGCCTGGGCGATTTTGAGGTCCGCGTTGATTTTGGCGACAATGTCGTCTGGGGTTTTCGGCGGCGCGACCAAAACACCCCAGGCGAGGACGTCGAATCCGGGAATGGTTTCCGACACAGCGGGAATATCCGGGAACGCCGGCGAGCGCTTCAGGGATGTCACGCCGAAGCCGTTGATAAGTCCGCCTCTGAACGCGGGGGCGAGGCCGGCGTAGGCTTCGAGCACCATTTCCACATTGCCCGACGTGAGGTCGCTCATCGCTTGCGCCGCGCCGCCGTTGTAGGAGACCATCTCGAATTTGGTGTTCGTCTTCGCCTGCAAAAGCTCCATCGCCAGATGCGTCAGGCGGCCGCGACCCGTCGTCGCGAATGAAATCGATCCGGGCTTCTGCTTCGCCAAGGCCAGCATTTCGGCGATCGTCTTGAAGCGGGCCTTCGGCGACACGCCCATGAACAGGGGCTGCGAATTGACGAAGCCAACGGACTTGAAATCGCGCTCCATCACAATGGGCAGGTTGGGCGCGACATCGGGCGCGCCGGCGAGCGCGTAGTATTCCGACGTGACCGGCATGAACAGAGTGTAGCCGTCCGCCGGCGAAGTCGAGGCCATGCGCGCGGCGATGGCGCCGCCGGCGCCAGGCGCGTCGACGACCACAACCTGCTGGTTCCAAATCGCGCCCAACCGCTCCGCGAGAACGCGCGCCGTGACGTCGTTGGCGCTGCCGGGCGCGGAATCGCAAATGAGTTTGACCGGCGCCGTGGGATGGAACGATTGCGCGGACGCGTTGGCGGCGAACGATGCCATCGCTATTGTGGCGATCGCCGCGATGGATGTTGCGCGTCCGAGGTTGATGGTTATGGGGAAGGACATCTGGGGTTCCCGATGATTGGCGGCGACGGCGGATTACCTCCGACGACATCGGAAATGTCAATCGCGCCCGGGTTCAAGCCGTCGGAACCCGATAATCAATCGGCTTCACAGCGCGATGGCGGCCAGAGCGGCGCCGCAATAAACCGCGAACCCCGCCGCGCTCGACTTGCGACTTAAGAGGCGAAACGCGATAACAGCGCGACAAATAGAGAACGTAGAAGATATTTGGGGGAGGCGCCTATGTTGGAATCCACAAATCCGCCGCTCGCGGCCCGCTTGACGCGACGCGGAGCGCTGGGGATGGCGGGCGCGGTTTTGGCGTCGACCGGCGCGCGGGGCGCGGATTTTTACGATGGCAAAACACTGGTCATCATTTGCGGCTACAATCCCGGCGGCGGCGTCGATCTTGGCACGCGTCTGATCGCCGAACACATAGGCGCGTTCATTCCGGGACGTCCCAGCGTCGTCGTCCAGAACATGGAAGGCGCGGGAGGACTGATAGCGGCGAATTTCATCTACAACCGGGCGCCTCGCGACGGGTTGACGCTGGCCGCGCCCGGCCGCGACTGGATTCTGAAGCCATTGCTGGGCTTCAAGAACGCGCGCTTCGATCCGCTCAAGCTCGAATTCATCGGTTCGAGCGGCGCCAACAACGACATCGCGATGGTCCACCGCGACACCGGCGTGTACGACGGCGCGACATTGCGCGCGGCGAAAAAGCCCGTGTTGTTCGGAGGCCTGCCCGGCGTCACCATCAACATGGCGGTGCCGAAAGCCTTTGAAATGCTGGGGTGGCCGGTGCGCGTCATCGCCGGATACGACAACACCGCGCGCATCGTGCAGGCCATGGAACAGCGCGAGGTCGACGCCATCTACACGGCGGGCGTCACCTTCGGGCGCCGGCACGACCTCACCGACACGGGTATCGTGAAGCCGGTGTTTCAAGCGGTGCCGGTGCTGCCCGGCGTCGCGACGGCGGAATCCCTCGTCGAGGAGAAGGACCGGCCGCTGATAGCGCTGGCGCATGGGCAATTGTCGCTTGGAATGCCCATCGTCGCGCCGCCCGAAGTCGCCCCCGAGCGGCTCGCGATATTGCGGCTGGCGTTCATGGCGATGGCGCGCGATCCCGCCTATATCGCGCACGCCGAATCGATCGACGAGCCCACCGGCGCCCCGCTGTCGGGCGAGGCCATCGCCGCCGGCGCGCGGGAGATTATCGCGAAAATCACGCCCGAAGCGGTCGCCGCCTACGCCAAGTTCTGATGACGCCAACTCCCGCGGTGGATTTCATCGAAAAGCGACATCCCCCGCGCGGGGGAGGGCGGCTACGTCCGCCCGCTGGATCGCGTCGGCCCGACCTGTCATGAGGGCTCCTCGCCACCCGCCAGAGACCGCCCCAGGATGTCAGACGCCCCCCTCGCCACAGCCGAGCTTCCGCCAGCCATCAATCCGCTGAACATCGCCGGCTGCCTCGCCGCGCTCGCCGTCATGGCGGCGGCGATCTGGTCGGGCAGCGTGTTCTTCCTCAACTTCGTTCACGTCATGGCCGGCGTCATGTGGACGGGCGCCGATCTGTACA
>CAIKAR010000002.1 GCA_903825465.1 uncultured Hyphomicrobiales bacterium
CGCGGAAGGCACCGAGGGCAGTATCGCCCCGAACCTCTAAGGGGCGATTAACCCCCGGTTTTCGCGCCTTCGGACGGAACGGAAAACCTCCGCCAGCGTGGCTCACCCGGCCCGGTAAAGCCCGCTTGCTCCATCCCAGATCAGCTTCAGCCCGACGGCGAACGTCAACGCGCGCACGACGGGATAAAATTTCGCGCCGGACATGCGCTTCACCATCCAGACGCCGAGAAACGTCGAGGCGATCGCGATGGGCATGAGAGCCGCTGATGTCGAGAGGTTGGCGGTGGAAACCTGCCCGAGCCAGACGAAGGCGATGAGCTTCACCCAGTTCACGATGGCGAACAACATCGTCATCGTGCCGGCGTAGACCGCCGGCTTCAGTTTGAGCGGCATCAAATAAACCTGCATCGGTGGGCCGCCGGCGTTGGCGATGAAGGACGTGAAGCCTCCGACGCTGGCCCACAGCGTCGCCTTTCCCAAAGTCGCCGCGGCCGGCGGCGCGTCGGCGGACTTTTTGAACGTCGCGAGGACAAACCCGGCCGCGATCACGCCCACCAACAGCTGCACGAACGGCGCCGTCACGCGCAGGGCGAGCGTGGCGCCGATGGCGATGCCAATCATCGTGCCCGGCAAGCAATAACGCACTTGCTTCCAGTCTATCTGGCGGCGATAGGCCCAGAGGCTCACGACATCCTGCGTCATCAGGATCGGCAACGTGATGGCGACCGCCTGCACGGGGGAGATCACAAGGCTCATCAACGGCAGCGACAGCCCGCCCAAGCCGGAAAAGCCGCCCTTGCCCATGCCGTTGCACATGACCGCCGGAATGGCGACGGCGTAAAAAATCCAGTCGGTGATCATGATGTCTAGCGCGCGCTCCTTTCGACGGCGGCGGTGGATTTACAACGTGAAAGCAAAACGGACGACATCCGCCACGCGAATGCCGCCCGCTTTGGATTGTCTCGATCCGCGAACTCGGCGCGGATGGAGGCTCAGTTCTTTTTCGCGCCCGTGTCTTCCGCGGCCGCGACCTTGTCCTTCGAATACGTCACCCGGTAAATCACGCCGTTGGCGTCGTCGCTGAACAGCAGCGAGCCGTCATGCATGAATTGCGTGTCGACGGGCCGGCCCCAGACGTTCTCCTCGCCCGAAGGCGCGGTGAAGCCCAGCACGAAGTCCTGGTATTCGCCGGTCGCTTTGTTGTTTTTGAAGGGAAGACGGACAATCTTGTAGCCGGTGTGCAGCGAACGGTTCCACGAGCCGTGCATGGCGACGAAGGCGTCGCCCTTCCACTCCGCGGGGAACATGCCGCCCGGATTGAACGACAGGCCAAGCGGCGCCGAATGCGGCTGCAACAGCACGTCCGGAACAATCGCCTTGCCCTTGAGATCGGGCCGCGCGCCGCCATCTGGGCGCGTGTCCTCGTTCGCGCCGATGTAGTACCAGGGCCAGCCGTAGTAGCCGCCCTTCTTGACGCTCGTGACATAGTCGGGCGGCGTGTTGTCGCCCAGAAGGTCGCGCTCGTTGGTGGCGCAGAACACGGTGCCCGTGCCGGGCTGCACCGTCAGGCCAGAGCAGTTGCGGATGCCGGCGGCGTAGACCTGCTTGTTCTTTCCATCGGGGGTATAGGTTAGAACGTTGGCGCGCCATTCCTCCTTCGCGCCCCACGTGGAGCCGAGCGAATGCGGCGCCTTTTCCCACGCCTTGAGATCGGCGGGGCGCGGGCTCATTTCCTCGGCGATGTTGCTGCCCGAGCCAACCGCCACATACATCAGCTTGCCGTCGGGCGTGAAAGACACGTCGCGCGTCCAGTGGCCGCCGCCGATCTTGAGGTCGGTGACAATGTCCTCGGCCGGACCGGTCGCCTTCATGTCGCCGTTCTTGTAGGGGAGGCGGACAACCTTGCCTTCCATTCCGATGTAAACATATTTCGGGTTCGGACCAGGCGGATAAAACGCGATGCCGTAGGCCCGCGTCAGGCCTGTGACGAAGGTCTCCTTCGATTCCACCTTGCCATCCTTGGATGGACGCAGCACGGTCACGCTGCCGCTCGGCATGCTCTGCGACACGAAAACATCGCCATTCGGCGCGATGCGGATGACGCGCGCGCCCTCGAGTCCGGTGGCGAAGTCCGATACCGTAAAGCCCGGCATGGTCTTGATCTGGGCGTCGGCGGGCCGCGGCACGACCTTCGAACGGTTGGCGGCGGAAGGCGTCGCGCCAGGCTTGGCGACGTCGCCAGCCTCGATCTTGCGCATAAGTCCGGGAGTGTCCCCGTGCCAGTCGCCGAAGGCGGAGTTGCCGCCGCGGTAATCCATCGCGATGGAGGCCGCGGTGCCCGCGACAAGCGCCAGCGCCGACGCGGAAAGAAGAATGCGAGTTTTCATGTGGACCTCCCGATGCGAGGCCATTCGAGCCTCTATTCGCCGCCAAATCCGTGACGGTTCGAATGAGATCATCATGTGCCGCTGGCGCTGGAAGGTCAACCCGTGGCGGCCCTCAGAGCCCCGCGAGATACGCCGCCAAACCGGCGCGCTCGTCCGGCTTCAGCGACTTCATCATCGCTTGCATGGTCTTCTGGTTGCGTCGATCGCCATGCGCGAAAGCTTCCATTTGCGCGGTCAGATATTCCGCGAACTGCCCCGCGAGCCGTGGCGCGGGGCCCTCGGGGCTTTCGCCGCCCGTGAGATCGGAACCATGACAGCCCTTGCAAGCCTCGATCGAGTCCGGCGCGGCGGCAGCGACCGCTTGGGTTTTGGGCCACGCCTTCGCCGCGATCAGCGACGCCGCGCGGGAGATGTCGTCTTTTTTGATGGACGACGCCATCGACGACATAATCTGATCCTCCCGGTCTCCCTCGCGGAAATCGCGTATTTGTTTTTCGATGTATTTGGCTTTCTGCCCCCAAAGGATGGGCAAGGTGTGGTCGTTCGAGGCGCCTTCCACGCCGTGGCACGACCAACAGGTCGCAAGCGTCCCGTCGAGCGCGTCGGCGGCGCGGGCGTCAGCGGCGAAGCCGACAACGGCCAGCGCCAGCGCGGCGCAAATGAAAGGACGCATGCGTTGCCTCCAAAAAGCGTTCAGCGCGTGGGAAGGCGCACGCCGGTGTTCGGCGTCGAGCCGAGATCGAAACAGTCTTTGCGGCCCGAGTCGGCGCATTTTTGCAAATTCTCATGGTCGATGAACAGTTTGACGACGCCGATCACGATCACCAGCAAGACGAACAAGCCCACGGCCGCGATCTTGTTGACACGGCCGCGATGCGCGTCTTCCGCGGCCTCGCGCGCCTCGCGCGCCTCGCGCGCCTCGTTCGTCTCGCTCATGCCGCTCCGTTTCAGGGTATCATGACCGCGCCGCCGTTGATGGCGACGCCTTGCCCCGTCATATACGCGGCGTCGGCGCTGACAAGATAGGCGGCGAGGCCCGCGACATCGTCGGGATAACCGACGCGGCCCATGGGATTGCGGACCTTGGCGTGGGCGTGCATTTCCTCGGCTGTCGAATTTTCCAATGGCATGGCCGTCAACGACTGCCCGGGAATGATCGCGTTGACGCGAACGCCGTGCTTCGCCCATTCCAGCGCCAGCGATTTCGTCAACGACAGCACCGCCGCCTTTGTCGCGGCGTAGTTCGCGCCCTTCGCCGCGCCTTCGACCGCGCGGCCCGAGGCGAGATTGATCACCACGCCGCGCTTTTCGGCGATCATGCGCGGGCCGAACAATTTGCACAGCAGGAAAGGCGCGGTGATGTTGACCTTGAGCGTCAATTCCCACGCCGCCAGCGAAAGCTCGACAACCTCGCCGCGCGGAAAAACGCTGGCGTTGTTCACCAGGCAATAGGGCGCGCCCTGGTCGGCGAGCGTCGCCGCGACGCAGGCTTCGATGTCCGCGGCGTTGGCGAGATCGACTTTGTAAAACCGCGCCTCGCCGCCCGCGGCCTTGACCTGCGCGACGGTCTCCCCGCCTCGCCCGGCGTCGATGTCCCACACGGCGACGCGCGCGCCCATGCGGCCGAAGCGCTTTGAAAACGCGCGGCCGAATCCGCCGCCGCCACCGGTGACGACCACGCCGTCGCCAGGCTTGAGGCCGTCGCGCTCGATTCCGTCTTCGCTCATCGCGTTTCTCCCGTTTTTTCGCCACGCGTTTATCGAGCGCGTTGACAGCGATGTCAAAAACTTGGTTCTATCGCCGGGCATTCAAAAAACAGCGGACGGAGGAACGCTCCTTGTCGGACGACACAGGCCAAATCGACATCCATGGCGCGACGTGCGTCGTCGAAACGCGCGGCGCGGGGCGCGATATCCTTTATCTCTCCTCGGGCATGTGGTTCGCGGACGAGAGCGCCTTCATCGGCAAGCTCGCCGAACTTGGCCGCGTGACCGCGCCGGTGGCGCCTGGCTTCTGCCCTGGCGCCGTGGACGCGCGCATGAACAACGTGGACGACATCGCCTATCTCTGGCTCGACTTGATCGACGAGTTGAAGTTGAAGGACGTCCTGCTCGTCGGCGCGTCGTTCGGCGGCTGGGTCGCCGCTGAAATGGCGGTGAAATCCTGCAAGTCGATCGCCGGCGTCGCGCTGATCGATCCCGTCGGAATCAAGGTCGGCGACCGCTACGCGCGCGACATAGCCGACCTCTATGGCTTGCCAGAGCGCGAGATTCTGCGCCGCGCCTATGTCGACCCCTCGGTGTTCGCCTCGGATGTCAAGTCGATCAGCGACGCGGAACTGGCGCGGCGCGCGCGCGCGCGGGAGTCGATCGCGCGCTATGGATGGTCGCCGTTTTTGCACGATCCCAAGCTGGCGGGGCGCTTGCGCCGCGTCACCGCGCCGACGCTGGTGTTGTGGGGTGCCAAAGACGGCGTCGCGTCGCCGGACTACGGGCGCGCCTACGCCGCGCGGGTGAAAGGCTCGACGTTCGCTGAAATCGCCGGCGCGGGACATTTTCCGCAGGTGGAAAAGCCCGCCGAAACGCTGGCGGCGCTGGCGTCGTTTTCTGGCGCGCATCGCGCCGCCGCATACTGAAGGGACCGCTCGAAATGCGCATCTACCATTTCTCCGAAGAGCCGTATCCCGACGCCTGGGGCAAGGAGCGCCCGTCGCTCCGCATCACCTTGCCGAACTCGGTCGTCGATCCGGAAAAGGCGCGCGGGCTTTACCACCGCTACATCGACGAATGGATGCTCGCGGACGAACTGGGCTTCGACATCATGCTCAACGAGCACCATTCGACGGCGACGTGCCTGACTTCGTCGGCGAACGTGGTGCTCTCCATTCTCGCGCGCGTCACGAAGCGCGCGCGGCTGCTTGTGCTCGGCGTGCCGGTCGGCAACAGAACGGACCCCGTGCGCGTCGCGGAGGAAATGTCGATCATCGACTGCATCTCGGGGGGGCGGCTCGAATTCGGCATGATCAAGGGCGTGCCCTACGACATCGAGCCGGCGAATTCGAACGCCGTCAGCCTGATGCCGCGTTTCTGGGAGGCGCATGATCTCATCCTCAAGGCGATGACCACCCACGATGGCCCGTTCAGCTTCGAGGGCGATTATTTCCACTACCGCAACGTCAACATCTGGCCGCGTCCCTACCAACAACCGCGGCCGCCGGTGTGGGTGTCGACATCGACGCCGTCGAACGCCGTCGAGATCGGCCAGCGCGGGCATGTGATGGCGAGCTTCATGGGCGGCGTCGCCGAGACGGTGAAACTGCACAAGGCCTACGCGCAGGGCTATCGCGCCGGCGGCCACGGCGCGCAAGTGCCCGTCGACCGCTTCGCCTATCTCGCCATGTGCGCCGTCGCCGCGACGGAGGAGGAGGGCCGCCGCCGTTGCGACGTCATCGCCGACTATCTGCGCACCAACGCGCAGGTCGCCGAGCCCTTCAACAAGCCGCCGGGCTATTTCAGCGCCGAGGTGGCGGTTCGGCAGGCTCGCGCGCCCAATCCGCGGGCGTTCCGCACGCTGATGACGCCGAAGGGCAGGCCGGTCGAACTCTCGACCGCCAACCTCGACGACTTCATCGAATGCGGCATCGCCTTCGCGGGCACGCCCGACCAGGTGTTCAACCAGATTTGTGAATTCCTCGACGGCGTCGGCGGGCTTGGCAACCTCTTGCTGATGGGACAGGGCGGCTCGCTCAACGCGGCCGACACGACAGACAGCATGAGGCTTTTCGCGCGCGACGTGATGCCGAGACTGAAGGAGCGGCAAGCGAAAACGCGCTTGTTCGAGGCCGCGTGAGAATGTTCCGCGCGCTCCCCGCTCTGCTGGCGCTTTTGTGCTTCGCGCCGCTCGCCGGCCGGGCGCAGGACGCCTATCCCTCGCGGCAGGTGCGCCTGATCATGCCGTTCCCGCCGGGATCGAGCACCGACATCGTCGCCCGCGTCATGGCCGATCAGCTCTCGCGCAAATGGGGCCAGAACGTCTTTGTCGACAATGTCGTGGGCGCGACGGGCAACATTGGCGCGGCGGACGTGTTCCGCGCCGCGCCGGACGGCTACACGCTGCTGTTCTCGCCGCCGACGTCTTTCGCGACCAACCACTTTCTGTTCAAGAATATCGGCTACGACCCTTCGAAATGGTCGCCGCTGGGACTCGTTTCAAGCGTGCCCTACATGCTCGCGGCGCGGCCCGATTTCCCGGGCTCGACCGTCAAGGACTTGATCGACTACGCGCGGAAAAACCCCGACAAGACCACCTTCGCCTCCGCTGGAGCCGGATCGACGATTCAACTCGCCGCGGTCGAACTTGGCCGCCGCGCCGGCGTTCATTTCGTCCATGTGCCGTTCCGCGGCGCCGCGCCCGCGCTCACAGCGGTTTTGGCGGGGCAGGTCGATTTCTTGTTCGACGTGATCTCGACCTCCATCCCGGCGTGGAAGGACAACAAGCTCAAAGCGCTTGGCGTCGGCTCGCCCGAGCCGTCGGAATTCATGCCCGGCGTGGCCACGATCGCGGCGCAGGGCTATCCCGGTTTCCGCGCGGTGACATGGTTCGCCATCGCGGGGCCGCCCGGCATGGCGCCCGCGTTGGTCGACAAGATAAACGCCGACATCCGCGCCATTCTCGCGCTGCCCGATGTCGTCGCGCGCATTCGCGGCATTCAGATGAAGCCAACGCCGGCCTCGCCCGCCGACACGCGCAAGTGGTTCGACGACGAAGCGGGGCTATGGGGCGGGATCATCGCCGCAGCGGGGATCAAGGCCGAGGAGTGATCGAAGGCGCGCGAGCGCCTATCCGCCGAACAACCGGTCGAAAAATCCCGGCTGCCGCTCAGGCGCCGGCGGTCTGCCCGGCGGCTTCGCGCTGGAGCCGGGAATGTCGGCCGGCGGCAGCAAATCGGCGATGGGATCGCGGCGTTTCGCGCCCGGGCGGGTGGGCGGCGCCGGCGGGGGACGCGAAGGCGTGATCTGTGGTTGTTGCCGCGCTCCGGTCAACTGAATCGGGCCGCTCGGAATCGAGGCCGTGAGTGGCCCCGGCGCGTCGGCTGGCGGCCTGATCGCGGGCGGCGGCGTCGGCTGGGCCGCGTCGCGCCACAGGCCTTGCGGCAGGGGCGTTGGCTGCGCGCCAGCCAACGCCTCCTTCATGAAGCGGCTCCAGATATCGACGGGCAGATTGGCGCCGGAGGCTTTTTTCGTCGGCGAATCGTCGTCGTTGCCCAGCCAGACGCCGGCGACGAGTTGGCTCGTGTAGCCGACAAACCACGCGTCGCGGTAATCCTGGCTTGTGCCGGTCTTGCCCGCCGCTTGCCAGCCCGGCAACTCGGCTTTTTTCGCGGTGCCCGTGGTCAGCGTTTCGCGCAGCATGGCGTTCATCATCGACACGTATTGCGGCTCGATGATGCGGCCATAGCCTGAACCCTTGCGCTGATAGAGCAGCTTGCCGTCGGCGGTGCGCACTTTGGAAATCACATGCGGCTGCACGCCAATGCCGCCGTTGGCGAAGGGCGCGTAGGCGCCGACGAGCTCCAGCGGCGTCACCTCGGACGTGCCAAGCACGATGGTGGCGTTTGGATTGAGGTCGGAGGCAATGCCGAGGCGGTGCGCGGTCGCGGCCACGGCCTTGGGCCCGACTTCCTGGCCAAGCCGCACGGCGACGGTGTTCAGCGACAGGCTGAGCGCGCGGGTCAGCGTCACTTGTCCAAAATACTGGTGGCTCGCGTTTTCCGGCTTCCATCCGCGAACGTCGATGGGCGCGTCCTCGCGGATTGTGTCGGGCGTCAGGCCGCGTTCGAGCGCCGTCAAATAAACGAAGGGCTTGAATGTCGATCCCGGCTGGCGCTTCGCCGCGACCGCGCGGTTGAACTGGCTGTCGGCGTAGTTGCGGCCGCCGACGAGGGCCTTGATCTGGCCGCCGACATCCATGGCGACGAGGGCGCCCTGCGACACGCCGAACTTCACGCCTTGTTTGTCGAGTTCCTGCGTCACCGCGCGTTCGGCGGACGCTTGCATATTGGTGTTCAGCATCGTGGTGACGACGATGTCCTCGTCGATCGCGCCAATGGAATCGTCGAGCGCGTCCATCACGTAGTCGGCCGCGTAGCCGATGGAGCCGGCGCGGTCGTGGGTCGCCTCGGCGGGGCGGGCGAGGGCGATCTTCGCCATGTTTTCGGTGATATGGCCTTCTTGCGCCATGGCGGTGATCACTTGCGCCGCGCGTTCGACCGCGCCCGTCGGATTGCGGTTTGGCGCGAGCTTGGTCGGCGCCTTCATCAGGCCGGCGAGAAGCGCCGCTTCGGGCAACGTCGCCTCGCGCGCGCCGTGGCCAAAATATTTGCGCGTCGCCGCTTCGATGCCGTAGGCGCCCGAACCGAAATAGACCCGGTTGAGATACAGCTCCAGGATCTGATCCTTGGAGTATTTGTGCTCGAGCCAGACCGCGAGAATCGCCTCCTGAATCTTGCGGGCCAACGTGCGTTCCTGGGTCAGGAACAGGTTTTTCGCGAGTTGCTGGGTGAGCGTCGATCCGCCCTCGACATTGCCGCCGCGGTGCAAAACGTTGCGAAAGACGGCGCGGGCGACGCCGACGGGATCTATGCCCCAGTGTTGGTAGAAGCGGCGGTCTTCGATCGCGATGAAGGCCTTTGGCACGTAGGGCGGCAGGTCGCTCAATCGAACAGCGGCGCCGCCGGTGTCGCCGCGGTTCGCCAACAGCGCGCCGTCGTCCGCCAGAATGGCGATGTTCGGTGGACGCTTCGGCACCGCCAATTGGTCGATGGGCGGCAGTTGTGAAGCGTAATAGGCGGTGACGCCGATGACGCTGACAAAGGCCCACACGCCCAGAACGAGGGACCAATAGGTCAGAAACCCAAGAACCGAGCGGCGGCGGGGCGGGGTTTTTCCCGCTTTCGCCGACCTCGATTTAGCCGCGCGCCTGGGCGGCGCCTCCTCGTCTTCGTCGTCCACGTCGAAATCCGGTTCCTTGCGCGCCGGTTTGCGCGGCGTGTTGCCCTTGCCGGGCCGGTCGGAGGGATCGGCGCGCAGATCGGCGTCGCGGGAGGCGGCTCTCGGTCGCGTCTCCAGCGTCGGCTCCTTCCGTCCGCGGAACCAACTTTCGCCCATATTCAGCCCGTTTAGCCGCGCGAAAATCCGCGCGCGGCGGTCGATGGACTTTAATGCGGGCCAATTAAGGGCTGGTTAAGGTTAGGGCAGGAGCTGGACACGTTCACTTCACGCCGCTTCGCAAGGGCCTTGGAATAATGCCGGGCGTGTACGGTGGCGCGGCGCGGGCCAGAAGCCGCGGCGGCAATATAACTTTAAAAATATGTTAATTAAGAAAATCCACAAAATCGTGTTGATTAATTTTCAAACTCGACTAGCTTGGTCGGCAATGGCTGAGCTTGATCAAATTTTGGAGTTGGCGCGATGAGCCTGAACGTGGAAACAGCGCGTGGACCGGTCGTGAAAACGAGCGGATGGCGCGAACTGTGGAGCAAGGAAGACTGGTGGGCGATCTGGATCGGGCTAGGCATCGTGCTCGCGGGCTGCGCCTTGTTCTGGGGCGGCGCCAATCTTCGCTGGTTGGCGGTGTTGCCGCCTCGCTGGACGGCGTTTTCGCAAGTGACCGCCGATCTCGCCGCCAACTGGCCCCGCTATGTCACGCAATTCGTGTTCTGGCTGGCCGCGTTTTCGACCGCGCTGACAGCGCTTGGCTACAAGGCGCGCGAGTTCATCCCGGCCTTCGCCTTCTTGTATTTAGCCGCGCTCGTCGTCTTCATCGTGGGCCAGTGGGACAGCGCCGTCTATTACAACCTCGAACCGCCGCTGATCGCGTTGTTCGCGGGGCTCGTGATCGCGAACACGGTCGGCTTGCCGCGCTGGTTGGACGCGGGCTTCCGCGTCGAGTTCTATGTCAAGACCGGTATCGTGTTGCTGGGCGCGACCGTGCCATTCTCGCTGATTGTTTTGGCGGGCCCCGTCGCGATCCTGCAGGCTTCGATCGTGTCGATCGTCACCTTCCTCGTGATCTTCTGGGTGGGCGTGAAACTCGGCCTTGATCGGCGCCTGGCGGCGACGCTCGGCGTCGGCGGGGCCGTATGCGGGGTCTCCGCGGCGATCGCGGTGGCGGGCGCGATTGGCGCCAAGAAAGAAGACGCGCCCATCGCCATAACGGCCGTCATCCTGTGGGCGATCGTAATGATCTTTGTTTTGCCGCTCGCCGCGCGTGGACTGCACCTGCCGACTGGCGTCGCCGGCGCGTGGATTGGCACCTCGGAATTCGCCGACGCGGCCGGAATCGCCGCCGCTCAGGCCTATGGCGGCTATGCGGGGCATGTCGACGGCATCGCCGGCACCTCCGAGCAGGCGATCCAGGCTTTCACGCTCATGAAAGTCGTCGGGCGCGATGTCTGGATCGGCATCTGGGCGTTTGTGCTGGCGATCGTCGCCACGACGCGCTGGGAAGCCAAAACAGCGGGAAGCCGGCCGGACGCTGGCGAAATCTGGCGCCGCTTTCCGAAATTCGTCTTTGGATTCCTGATCGCCTCGTTGCTGATCACGGCGGTGACCGCGAGTTACAGCCTCGCCGATTACAACAAGATCGCAGTTCCCGGTCTAATCGCGCCGATCAAGGACCTTCGCACCTGGGCGTTTATCTTTTGCTTCCTCAGCATTGGATTGACGACGCGGTTCAAGGACCTCGCGGCCGCCGGCCGCGCGCCGCTGCTGGCGTTCTCGTCGGGCGTCGTCGTCAACGTCGCGCTTGGGTTTGTTTTGTCGGTCTATGTCTTCGGCTCGCATTGGGCGACGCTCGGCCAATGACGCTGATCGAAACGTTTCGCGCGGCGTTGAAGCCGCGCGCGGACGGGCCGCCGGGTTGTTTCGGCTGCGCGCATTTTCACAATGACACCGAGACGATCCAGCGGGTATTGCCCGGCATTTCCAGCTTCTCATCCGCGCACGCCAGCGTTCGCGCCGACGACGGATTGTGCGCGCGCCACGACACGCTGATAAATGGGCGCGGATCCTGCGCCGATTTTCTCGGGCGCCCGTAAACGAAACGCTCGACCGCGGTGGATTCGCTCCGTTTGCGCGTTCTGTGGAGTTGTGGCGCGTCCTTTGTCGCCGGCGGCCCTCAAGGGCGGCGACGTTGGCCCTAGGCGCTCCGGAAGCTGTCCCGCAGCCACGCCACGATCTGTTTTTGATCGCCGACGATATCCAGCGATGGCTCGGCGACGCGCGGAAAGCCATGCTTTTCGAGAAGATCGAGAATTCGCAATCCGCGGTTCGCGGGGTTTACGACAATCATCGCCTTGTCGGCGATCTCTATCGCCAGAGTCCGGGAAATATGTTTGGCCTTCATCGCGCGGTCTTTCTCAATCTCAAGCCAGCGCCTGATCCACTCGCCTGACGTCCTGATCACAACCGCGCCTTGAAATTCGCCAGCGGCGGAATCGCGATTGTATAGAGACGCTCACTGGAAATTGTTGTACCACATTTCAATCATGGTTTGCCGGAGCGGTGACGCCGGGGCCTGAGACGCCGTAAAAGTCGACGGAGCCTATGGGGGTGACATTGAAATACGTTCTCGGGATTTCAGCTCTTATGAGCGCGTCGCTTTGCTCGCTTGCAATGGCGGGCACGTCCCAGGGTTATGGCATGGGCGGGGCTTTCGCGCCGTACGACGCGGTAATCGCTCAGGCAAACGCCAGCGGCGAATTGTTTCGCATCCAGGGACATTGCCAGTCCGCCTGCACGATGTTCCTCGGCATTCGCAACGTCTGTGTCGAGCGAAGCTCAACGCTGCTGTTCCATGCGGGAATGGACCGCAAAGTCATAACGCCCGCCGCCACGGCGCGGATGACAAACATGTACAACGCCTCGCTGCGCAACTACGTCGAGAGCAACCACTTCATGGATACCCGGACGCTGCACCCCATCCCCGGAAGCGCCATCATCGACAAGTTCGGCTACAGGGAATGCCCGAAGGGCTGAGCCCGGGTCGCGAAGCCCACTTTGAATTGTTAACCGGTCCGATCATCGCTTTTGCGCGCGCGAAAACTGTCGCCGAGCCATTTGCCGAGAGCGGCCACCGCGAAGACCGGCGCCAGCGCCGGCGGCACGTAGAAGATCGCTATATAGGCCTGGCCCGCGTCGCGGACGCCGCTGAGGAGCGCTGCGCCCCATATCCCATGCACCATGGCGATCAACGCCAACGCCATCGTGGCGACGACGCCGCCGAAGCTGCCGGTCGCGACCGAGACCCCAAACGACAACGCCAGCATGGCGATGTAAAGCCCGAGCCCGACCTTGTCCGAACCGTGCGTCACGAGGAGCAGAACGAAAGCCATCGCCGCGAAGGCGATGCCGACTCCGTGCGCGATCGTCGTCCGCTCCTTGCCGAGCCGGCGCGCCTCATATCCGACCAGATGCGCGTAGCCGCTCCCAGCCAACGCCACGAGCCCGCTTGGAATGCCCGCCGTACCCAGACCGAACAGCGCGCCCGACAGGGGGCCATCGAGCGACGAGAAAGCAAAGCTTACGGCGCCGAAAGCGCCAAAGACGAGAGCGGAAACACCAGCCGCGACGAGGTGGGAACGCCTCCACATGTACAGGCCAGCGCCGGCCAGCAGCGGCAGGAGCGGCACAACCACGACGAGGAGAAGCAGACTGAGCAGGTCCGCCAACGATTGCGGTTCGTCGCGCGTCTGCGCATGCGCTCCCTCGCAGGTCAGCGAGACGAACAGGAGCCCGACAGCGGCGACGATCTGACAGGTCGCGAGAAGACGCGGTTCGCGTTGTGGCATTGAATGGCTCCATGGCTGACGACGCCAGCGCGATTTGTAAGCCGTCGGTGGCGGCGCGGCCGTGTCGAAGCGCACGCGCCTCCACAAACGCCAAATCCTTGAAAAGGGCGGCTTCTCGGAGCGAGTGCTTCGCTCACTCCGGCGAGGCGGATCGTCTGAAAAACCAGGCGGGCGCGCTTCACGGGGGCGATGGGATCCGTCCGCGTGGGCTCACGACGCGCCAGTCGGAGGCGCGCCAATCACCGTCGTCACGACATGCGCCCCTCACCAAATCCTGAGCCACCCCGATAATACAGGGTTGTCGAGATATCCCCGCACCTTCTTTGTATTGTCTTCGAGCGAGTACACGCATCCGCAGTGCGAGCAGCGCAGCGCGCTTTTGACCCAATCGCCGGGCGTGTCGATAGCCTGGATCATGGAGCCGGCGATCGGCTCCTGAGCGGCGTCGGGCTCGCGGCAACTTTTGGCGGGACAGCTGTTTTTTTCGCGCATTCGTGTCTTCGTCCTTCCACACGCCCTGGGCCGCGATCTGCGGCGAGCCGTTGGCAACCGTCGTTATAGCACGGCGGCTTCCGATCAAGGCGCGCGCGTCGCCGTCGCGGCCGGAAACGCGGCTTCGCGCTTGCCGTCCAGGCCGCGCAGCAGGAACGTCAGCGACGCGCACACAAGCGACGAGAACGTCACATACAGGAAGATCGCCTGCACGCTGAATTTCGCCGCGATGAGCGCGCCGCCGAGCCAGATGCCGAACAGCGAGCCGATCCGCCCGGCGCCAAGCGTCCAGCCGATGCCGGTGGAGCGCATGTGCGTGGGGAAGAACGTGCCCGTCAGCGCGTTGACGCCGGGCGTGCCGCCCATGGACAGGAACACGCCGTTGAAAACCATCAACGCCAGCAGCGCCCATACCGGCAGCGCCGAACTGACGAAGCTCAACGTCAGCACGCACGCGCTGTTGATCAGGCAGGCGGTCATCAGCACGTAAAAGCGGTCGAAGCGGTCCATCAATCCGCCGACGATCAGCGCGCCCATGACGGCGCCGACCTGGTACATCGTCAGCGCGAGAATGGACTGGCTCTCGGGCAGGCCGCCCTCGTTGAAGGCGATGGGCAGCCAACTCGTCAACAGGAACGTCACCGCGAGGCCGAGAAAAGAGATCATCCACAGGACGCTCGTGCCCGGCCCGCGGCCGTTGCGAAACAACTCGGCGACAGGCTGCCCCGACGAGCGCTCCTCGGAGGAGGTGAACACCGCGTCAACGGGGATCGGCGCGTCCGGCGCAACCTGCCGCAGCAGGCCGGCGACGCGCGCGTCGGCGCCGCCGCGCAACACCAGAAAACGCAGCGATTCCGGCAGCGCGACGATCAGCAACAGGGCGAGCGCCATCGGCACGAGGCCGCCGACCATGAACACAACGGGCCAATCCGCCACTTTCAGCAAGCCGGCCGCCGCGAAGCCCGCCACAGCGGCGCCAATGGAGAAGCCGACCCACACGCCCGAGGTGATGAAGGCCTTGCGCGTCTTCGGAAAATACTCGACGCCAAGCGCCACGGTGTTGGGCATGGCGCCGCCAAGGCCGAGACCGGTGAGAAACCGCAGAACGATCAGGCTTTCAACAGACCACGCCCAGGCCGTAGCGAAGGACAGGACGCCGAAAGCCACCGTCGACAAGACAACAAAGGTTTTGCGGCCGTATCGGTCGGCGAGGGGCCCGCAGACCAGCCCGCCGATCATGAGGCCGACGAGCGCGACAAGGAAAACCGGGCGAAGTTCCGCCGGGGGCACCTTCATCGCCTTGGCGAGCGACGGCCCGAGATAGCCGATGACCTGCGTGTCGTAGCCGTCCATGAACAACACGGCCATGCAGAGAAACAGGATGCGCGTTTGAAACGCCCCCGTCTTCCGCTCGTCGATGAAATCGGCGACGTTGATTTCCCCGCTGGCCATGGCGCGCTCCCCGCGTCGCGGTCTGGGCCGCGAGCGAACACAGCCTAGCATCGCGCGCGCCGTGGGCAAACGCGGTTGGGGTATTGGATATAGCAAGGCCAAAAGGCCGATTATGTCATTGATGCTATTGGTGTGCCGGCGGGCCGGGGACGATAGTGATGAGCACTACGTTTTCGCTAAGTCAACGCTAAACAAAGGTATCAGGACCCTTGATGCATCTGATGGATCGGGCGGCGAAAGCCATAATGTTGATTTCCAGCCGGAATTGACCCAGGATTTTCATGGCGGAATGATCACTCCCGCGCATCCATTTCTGACCGAGTTTGCGAAGGAAAATCGCGCTTCTCGCTCACGGAGGCGGGTCAGCGCATATCGGAAATAGTTC
>CAIKAR010000003.1 GCA_903825465.1 uncultured Hyphomicrobiales bacterium
AAAATAGCCCTCAGCCTCAACACGAGACCGCGCGCATGTCTCGGCTTCAAAACGCCAGAGGAAGTGTTCTATAATGAAATTCAGAGGGGGAGTGTTGCGCTTCAGATTTGAGACCGCCACGTTAGTCCACAAGGACTCGCTTGTTATGTATAACAAGGGCTTAACGGGCTGTGGCGGGGTTGCGCCGCTGTAATCCGCGAGACGCGCGCGGCATCGATTCCGCCTTGTCGACGCGGCGGACATCGCTTCGGACAACGCCTCCCATCCACGCTGTCAGGAGCGCTGTCTCGTGGAGGCCGTTTCCGCATCCCGCGTCGCCGCGAACTTGACTTCGCACCGCGGAATAGACAGGGTCCGCGCGATTTCGCGGCCCTAGGCGGGCCTCCGCGCCGGCCCCGAGACCCCACAAGCATGAGCCTTCGCACCTATCTCGATTTCGAAAAGCCCGTCGCCGAGCTCGAGGCCAAGGTCGAGGAATTGCGCGCGTTGTCCGCGGGCGGCGATGGCGTCGCCATCGGCGAGGAATTGACGCGGCTTGAAATCAAGGCGCAGGCGGCGCTCGTCGATCTCTACGCCAATCTCACCCCGTGGCAGAAAGCTCAGGTCGCCCGGCATCAGCAGCGCCCGCATTTCGGCGACTACATCAAAGGTTTGATCGAAGACTTCACGCCGCTGGCGGGCGACCGTTTCTTCGCCGAGGACGAAGCCGTGGTCGGCGGCCTCGGCCGGTTTCGCGGCCGGTCCGTCTGCGTCGTCGGGCAGGAAAAGGGAGCGGACACCGAAGCGCGCATCCGCCACAATTTCGGCATGGCGCGGCCGGAAGGCTACCGCAAGGCGGCGCGGTTGATGCGCCTCGCCGACCAGTTCGACGTGCCGGTGATTTCCCTCATCGACACAGCCGGCGCGTTTCCGGGCATCGACGCGGAAGAACGCGGCCAGGCCGAGGCGATCGCGCGCTCGACGGAAACCTGCCTGGCGCTGGGATCGCCGAACGTCGCGCTCATCATCGGCGAAGGCGGCTCGGGCGGCGCGGTGGCCATCGCCACCGCCAACCGCGTCCTGATGCTCGAACACTCGATCTACACCGTCGCCTCGCCCGAGGCCTCGGCCTCGATCCTCTGGCGCGACGCCTCCAAGCGGCAGGAAGCCGCCTCGAACATGAAGATCACCGCGCAGGATCTGCTGGGCTTCGGCATCATCGACACGATTGTGCCCGAGCCGCCCGGCGGCGCGCACCGCGACCCCGGCAAGGCCGTCGCCGACGCCGGCGCGGCCATCGCCGCCGCGCTCGACGCGTTCAACGGCATGTCCGCCGACGATATCCGAAACGCCCGCGCCGAAAAATTCTTGGCGATGGGACGGAAAGTCTAGCTTTTCCCGCCGGACGCTTCGACGCGCAAGCGTCGTGGAGTTATGGCGCGGGCGTTGTCGCGGCGCAAAAGTCCGCCGGCGCGGTGTTCGGTTTATAAAAATACGAAACGCCGCTAATACTGTGAAATGGACTCACCGGGAAATAACGGCGTCGTTCAAACGCCGGCGCACGGCGGCGACGCCGAAAGCCGCGGCGTGACGATTCTGTTCGCCGACATGGCGGACTACACGGCCACGGTCGAACGGATCGGCGAAGAAGGCGCCTATGATCTCATGCGTCCGATCTATGGCCTCATGGCCAAGATCGTGCGGCGCGAGGGGGGCGTCGTCAAGGATTTCACCGGCGATGGAATCATGGCCGTGTTCGGCGCGCCCGTGGCGCTGGAAGACGCCACGTTGCGCGCGTGCCGGGCCGCGCTCGGAATTCAGGCGGAAGTGGCCGGCCTCGCCGCCGATTTTCACGGGCGGCTGGGGGTGCGGCCGCGGCTGCGCGTCGGCGTCAACGCCGGGCCGGTGATCTCGGGCCAAATGGAAAGCGGCCTCGCGACGTTCAGCGGCGACACCGTCAATTTCGCCTCGCGCCTTCAAGGGCTCGCGGAGCCTGGAGAAGTCCTCGTCGGCGAAGCCGCGCATCGAAGGGTGGAGGGACTTGTCGAGAGCCGCTATCTCGGATTGCGATCGGTCAAGGGTATTTCCGAGCCGAGAAAAATATACCGCCTGGAGGCGGTGAAGCCCGGCGCCGGGCGGTTCGACGCGTCGCTTCATCGCGGCTTGACCGCCTACGTGGGGCGCGACGCGGCCATCGCCGCGCTCGCGGGCGCGCTCGCGGATTCGAGGCGATCCCTCCGCGTCGTCGATATCGTCGGCGAACCCGGCATGGGAAAGTCCCGGCTTCTGTATTAGTTTCCGCGGCGGTTGCCGCTCGCGGATTTCTGGTTCGCCAAAGGAAGCTGCGTCCCCGACGGCGCCCGCACGCCCTTTCACCTTTTCATCGATTTGACGCGCAAGACGCTGCGTCTGGGCGACAACGCGTCGTCCAACGAGATGGACGCGAAAATCTCCGCCGCTCTGGACACGCTCAAACTCAACAGCCGGGAAAACGCCGGCCTTCTGAGAAACCTGCTCGGCGCGACCGTCGTGGACAACTCGCTTGAAGGGCTCGACGGGACGCTGGTCGGCCTGCGCACACGCGAACTCCTGTTGGCCATGCTGCGCGCGAGGTGCCGCCTGGCGCCCAATATTGTCGTCCTGGAGGATCTGCACTGGATCGACAGCGCGTCCGCCGAAGTGCTGAAAGCGTTCATCGAATGCTCCGCCGATTTGCCGCTTTTCATCGCGCACGCCCGCCGGCCGGAATACCGGCCGCCGTGGCTCGCCAATCCCGCGGTGACGACGCTGGAACTGGAACCGCTCTCGCCGGACGACGTCGGCAAAATCGTCCAGGAGCGGCTTGGACTGGATGCGCTGCCGGCGGCGCTGGCCGGGCGCATCGTCGAAAAGGCCGACGGCAACGCGCTTTTCGCCGAGGAAATCGCCAACTACCTGGTTGAGCGCGGTTCGGTCCGGCGCGACGGATCCGGGATCGCGTTCGACGCCCTCGCCGCGGCCGTTCCGCCGAGCGTCGGAGCGCTTCTGGCGGCGCGCGCCGACGAGCTGGACCGCGGCGACCGGGCGCTGCTCCAGGCCGCCTCCGTTCTCGGCCGGCGCTTTGACACACAGTCGCTGGCGGAGGTCGCCGGCGACAACCGCGATCTCAACGGCCGCCTCGAGGCGATGGCCGCGCAGAATTTCGTGTTCTTCGACGCGCGGGGCGAAGTCTGGACTTTCAAGCACGCGCTGTTGCGCGACGCGCTCTATGACAGCCTCCTCACCGCGCGGCGCGCCGAGCTGCATTTGAAGGCGGCCGAGGAAATCGAGCGCCGCAACGGCAACCGCCTGCCCGAGTTCGCCGAGATGCTCGCCGGTCACTATCTACAGACCGGCCGGCGCGACAAGGCGTTCTTTTATTTGTCGATGGCGGGACGCAAAAGCCTCAGCGTCTATTCGCTGACCGAGGCCGCCAACCACCTCGGCGCCGCCGCCGAGCTACTCGACCGCGCGCCGGACGAGCTCGATCCAAACGACATCGCCGAATTCCTGCCAAGCCATATTCAACGCATGCAACTGTCGTTCGAGCCCCGGCAAATCGTCGACGCCAGCGCCAAATACCGGGCGCTGATCGAAAAAATGGGCGACCGCGTCGAGGCCGTCGTCGCGCTGCATTACGAAGTTTGGGGCCTGATCTGGATGGCCCGTTTCGTCGAAGCGCGCGGCCAGCAGAAAATCGCCTCGGAGATGGCGGAGCGCCTCGGCGACGGCAAGTCGCGCGCCTACAGCGAAGCCGGTGTTTTCTTCCTGGATTCGATCCCGTGCGAGCGCGCCGACGACATCGTCGCGCGCGGCGACAGGGCGATCGAGATCGCCTCCCTCTCCGGCGACGTCTACATCGCGGGCTGGCTGCGCTTCATGGTCGCGTGGAACGCGTTCCACCGCGGAAAAATACTTCGGGCGAAGGCGATCGTCGACGACCTGCTGCGCGCCGGCGCCGAACTTCGCGACCCGCGCTCGACCGGGCTCGCGCTGTGGCTGCGGTGCTGGATGTCGATCGTCAGCGACGATCCCGAAACGGCGCTGCGTTGCGCCGAAGAGGCCGAGAAGTCGGCGATCCTTCCACTGGAGCGCTCGACGAGCGAATCCGGAAAGGCCGCGGCGCTCGTGGCGTTGCGTCGCGTCGAGGAGGGCGCGCCGCTGCTGGAGGCCGTGCGCGCCCGCGCGGCGCGGCACGAGCGCTAGTTCCTGTTCATGGGGAACGATTTCGCCTACGGCGTCGCGTTGGCGCTGCGCGGCGATATCGCCGCGGGAGTCCGCCACATCGAAAAGGCGATCGTCGCGCGCGACGCGCAGGGCTTCACGCTCGCCGCCGATTGGTACCGGATGGGGCTGGGGCGGATGTACATCGAAATACTGGATGGCGGCGGCCCCCGGGCACCCTTGAAGGTGGTCTTGCGGAACCTGGGATTTCTGGTCCACGCGAAGGCGTTCGGCCGGCGCAAGGCGATCAGGCTGCTCGACCGCGCGGCGCGGCACCCATCGCTGAACGACGAAAACTTCCATCGCGGGAATATCCGCTACCTGCTCGGCCTCGCCTACCTCGGACGCGGGGACAAGCGCGCCGCGGCGACGCATTTGCGCAGCGCGCGCGGCATCGTCGAGCGGCACGGCGCGTCGGTGGTGCTCGACAAAATCGACGCCGCGCTGACGCGCGCGGAGGCTTAGGAGCTACTCGTAGACGGGAATGTTCTTCACCGGCTTCGTGTCGAGCCCGAAGAACCGCGCGGCGTTGCCGCCCAGAATATTCCGCTTCGACCGCTCGTTCAGGAAGGGCTGGTCGTAGATCACCTGCGGCAGGTCGAAATCCCAGTGCGGATAGTCGGACGACCAGACGAGCTGCGTCTCGGCGTTGAGCATTTTGAACGTCGCTTCGAGGATCGAGGGATCGTCGGGCAATTCCATCGGCTGCGTGGAGAAATACATCTCGCGCATGTATTCGCTCGGCTTGCGCTTCAGCGACGGACAGTCGGACGTGCGCATCTTGTAGGAATGATCGAGCCGCTGCATCAGCGAATAGGCCCAGGTCAGGCCGCTTTCGATCCACATCACCTTCAGTTTCGGAAAGCGTTCGGGCAGGCCGTTCACCACCCAGTTCGTCATGTGCACCATGTTGAACCACATGAAGCCCAGCGCGTGAACGGATATGAACCGGTTCGTCAACGCCAGCGACTGGTCGTTCCAGTTGTAGGCCGCGTGGAAGGAGATTGGCTTGCCCATCTCCTCAAGCAGCCGGTACGTTTTCATATAGGCGTTGTCGTGCACGGGCTTGTAGCGCGGCGCGGTGACCATGAAGCCAACGACGCCCGGCTTGTCGCCGAAGTCCTTGACCATCCGATAGGTGGCCTCGGGATCGTTGAACGGCAGATACAGCATCGAGATGACGCGCTTCTCGTGCGCCAGCACGCGCTCGCAAAGCCAGCGGTTGTAGGCGCGCGCCATCGCCACCTCGATCTCGGGCTGCGGATGCGTGCCGAGAAACAGCATCGGCGTCGGGAACAGGCAGCAGTAGTCGACGCCAATTGCGTCCATCCAGCGCAGCGTCGTCGAGATGTCGCGGTGCTTGCCCGTGTCCGCGACCTTCTCCTTGCCGCGCAGCCAGTGGCGGGTGATGCGCCCGCCAAGGCCCTGGTCGCCGACCGAGCCGCCCAGCATGGACGAGCGGCCGCCGCGGCTCGCCGATTCGGTGGCGTGCCGGCGGATGACGGGGCTTTCGATGTAGGAAAACACCTCCGCGTAGGATTCGCTTTCGTAATGGTGCGCGTCGACATCGACGATCAGAAAGTCCTGATAGTTGCGCTTGCGCGCCGCGATGGAGGCGTTCTTGAGCGAGGTTCCCGAATGGAACTCGTCGAACTTGATGTCGCGGGGGGCCCCGCCGGGCGTGTGGCTTGTCATATCCGTTTCCCCGCTCACTCGATCACGTAGACATCGCCGCCGCGCTCGACGACCTCGTATTTGCGCAGGCGCTTTTTGGGATCCCCGGCGGAGACGCCGGTTTTCATGTCGTATTCCCAGCCGTGCCACGGACAAACGAAATGCATGCGGGACTCGTCGAAAACCTGACCCTGATAGGTGCGGTCCTCGGCGATCACGTCCACAACCTGCGGAAAGAGCAACCCCTCGCAGGCGGGGCCGCCCAAATGCGCGCACATGTTGGCGTAGGCGTAATAGGCGCCGGCGTGGCGGAACACGCCGATTTCGTGGCGCGCCGCGCGCACGATCCGGCGGTCGCCGTCCTTCAGGTCGGCCACGTGGGCGACGAAAATTTCTGCCATCCCTTCGATCTCCCAGCCGCGGCTCGTTTCCACACGCGACAAACCCAATTGCCCGCCCGCGGCCACCGCGTCAAGCGCGCGCGCTCACGCCGCCACGCGGCCCTTGATGGCGTTGGCGCGCGCCTGGCACGCGACGCGTCCCGCCGCGTCCCTTGGCAGCGAGGCGCGCAGCCGCGCCCGCAATTCGTCGAGCATCGGCGGCGACATCCTCTCCGCCGTTTGTTTAAGCCCGGGACCCTTTATGTTCGTGTCCCAGAAATCGTCGAAGCCGGCGAAGACGCGCTCCACCGTGATCGCCTTTGTTTCAATGGCTTCGACGCCCGCGTTCGACCACAGCGAATTCAACGCGCCCATGGCCGAAGCTTCGGGGCGAGGCGGACCCGGCGGTGGAACACCGAGCGCGCGCAACTCGCGATTGATCGGCTCCATCGGAAATCCACCGCCAGGCATGTCCCACGCGTAGCTCGCCACCTCGCCGCCGGGGCGCACGACGCGAACCATTTCGGCGACGCCCTTCGGCGGGTCCGGCACGAAAAAAATCACCAGCGCCATTGTCGCCGCGTCGAACGACCTGTCGGGGCACGGCAAGGCCATCGCGTCGCCGGCGACGAACGACGCGGGCTTTCCCCCGAGCCGCGAGCGCGCGTAGGCGAGCTGTCCCTCCGAGGGATCGACGCCGACGAGCCGCGCCGGCGGACAACGGTCGAACAGCAGATGCGAAAACGCGCCGTTGCCACAGCCAACGTCGATCCATTCCATTCCGGCGCGCGGCGCGAGCCAATCGATGAACGTCTCGCCGGCGCGGCGGCTCCAGTTGCCCATCATGTCTTCATAGGCGGCGCCATCGTCGAAACGCACGGATTGTCCACTCATGCCGCCGCCTCGCCGCGCCCTTGGAAACCGGATTTAAAGCCGTTCCCGCAGGAAGCGCAACAGCCGCGGCGCGAAGAAGCCGGACACGCTGTCGGGCTCCTCGATCGGGTCCGAATTCCAGAAGTGCCCCGACCCCTGCATGACGATCCGGCGCGCGTAGTTGCCGTTCTGGTTCAGCGCGAACAGGAAATCGTCGGACTGCCCGCGGTCGACGACGTTGTCCTCGGTGCCGTAGGTCAGAAAGAACGACACGGCGGAATTGTCGCGCGTCACGTAGCTCATTGGCGAGGCGTCGAAGTAGAGCTTGCGGTTGTCCATCGGCGTCGCGCCCAGATATTTCTGCGCGATGTTGTCGTTCGGCCGCGCGACGAGGTCGTGGTTCCACTGCCGCGTCATATCGAAGACGCCATAGGCGGGCACGACGGCCTTCACCTTGGCGCTGACATTGGCGTAGGGATCGTCCATATAGGCGGTTCCGCGAAACGTCGGGTTGTCGCCCGCCAGGCCCGCGAGCGCCGCGAGATGCCCGCCCGCGGAATCGCCCATCAAGGCCAGGCGGTCGGGATCGACATTGATCGCCTCGCTTCCGCTTCGCGCCCATTGCACGGCGGCGCGCACGTCGTGCAGGGATTCGGGAAACATTTTCACGCCGGGCTTCGACAGGCGGTAGTCGATGGAAAACACCGCGATCCCGCGCTGCGCCAGCCACGGGCCCCAAAATTGATAGGCCGACTTGCTGCCGGCCTGCCAGCCCGCGCCGTGCACGGCGACGACAAGCGGGACCTTGCCGGGCGCGCGCGGCGTGTAAAGGTCGCCAAGCAACGCCACGCCGTCGTGCTTGCCGAACTGGACATCGCGCTTGAGGTCGTAGCCGCTTGTCGGCGCGTTGGCTGGCGCCTGCGCCGCGGCCGGCCGCGCGAGGGCGGAAATCGCCAGCGCCGCCGCGACAAAACAAATTCTCAAAGCCGTCATGGCGTCCTCCCCCGCGTTTTTCCCAAGCTAGCGGGGAGAAGGCCGTCTTGTCCACCGGCGCGCTCGGGGCCGACTGTTCAGGGCGCCGGCTTCGTCACGCCGATGATCGGCCCCACGGACCAGAAATCGCCGCGCCGATCGACGTCGGGCGAATAAATCGTCGACACCGAACCGTCGAGGAACAGCGCGTTCGGCGCGTTCAATCCATCTCGAAACAGACGCGCGAACGCGTAAAACGTCACCGGCTCGTCCGAGATCGCGAACACGACCTTGCCGCTGTCGCGAACGCCGACGCCGTTGCGGATTTTTGCCGACGTGCCCGTCGGCGATATTCCCGGATGCAAGCGCCCGTCGATCACGAGCATCGGGCCGGATTGCGTGGCGAAACGCGCCTTCGGGGGCCGCGCCAGCCAGCGCGAGGTTTCTTCGACGCCGGCGGAGCCCTCGCCGACCCAGAACACGCCGTTCGGCTTCAGGTGAAAGTTGCCCGCGCCGTCGCGCGTGTTCGCCCGCCGCTTGGTTTCGCCGTTTTCGACAAAAAGCCCAACCGGCGACAGGTCCCGCTGAAACATGCCGCCATTCATGGCGAAAGCCAATGTGCGCCCGCGCGCCTTCAGCGATTCCGCCAGCCTGCCGAAACCGCCGTAGGCGTTGCCGTCCGGGTCTTTCCAATAGACGCCGATGTCGTCGCCGCGCGCGTCGAACTCGCAGGCGACATAGCCCGCGCCTTCAAAGCTCATGGCCGCGCAGCCCGCCGACGCCGAGCCAACGCCGAACGCCGCGCCGGCCAGCCCGAAGGCGGCGGCCGTGGCGCGGCCGCGCCTCACACGAGCACGCCGTGGCAGTGCTTGTATTGCTAATGTGTCTATTTTTAATCTGTAAAATCAATGACTTACAGTGGCTAAATTTAACTGTACAGGTTTTGTGTAGGTTT
>CAIKAR010000004.1 GCA_903825465.1 uncultured Hyphomicrobiales bacterium
GATGGTTTGGCGGCTTTGACCGCAGTTTCGGTCAACATGTTGGTATCCAATTTGTTGGTATCTGGCTCCTACCAACAAATCTACCAACATTTCGGGCGGCTGCAAGCGGACGGGTTTGGACGGCTTTATCCGCTAAATCCGCTTAAATCGTTGATTTTTGGGGGTTTTTGGACAAATCCGGACAGTGCCGGACGGCAATTTGGTGCCGGATGAGGGAATCGAACCCCCGACCTTCGGTTTACAAAACCGCTGCACTACCGCTGTGCTAATCCGGCCCGCCGTTCGGCGCTGGTTGGCCGAAGGCAATGGGCGTCGGGCGGGCGGACGTCAAGGCCCGCCGACGGTCGACGCCAGGGCGTTGGAGCGGGCGAAGGGAATCGAACCCTCGTATGAAGCTTGGGAAGCTTCCGTTCTACCATTGAACTACGCCCGCGACGGTCGCGATATTACCGTCGCGCGGGCTCGGCCGCAAGAGTCGAAGCGACAGGCCGGATTTTGGAAGGCGCGCGTAAACCGCGTCAGTTGTAGTTGCAGGTCGAGGGATTCGCGGTTGTCGGCGTATGGTAGCAAATCCACCGGTCGGCGGAGGTCACGCCGCTGCAGGCGTTCGCGGCCCAGTTTGAATCGCGCGGCGCGGATCCGATCGTGTAGTTCGTGGTCAGGTAGGATGTGGTGGATTGGCTCCAGCCGTATTTGACAACGCTGGCGCCGAAGGTCGGCGCGTAATTGTAGGAGATGTCCGCCAGAATGATCGAGCCGCCGGTGCCGCTGGCGGGATAGTAGGCGGATTGCAGCGTGGTCGCGGTGGCGGCGTCGGCCGTGTTGCTGTCGGGCGTCAGCGGCGTTTGCGCGGTGGCGACGGTGACGCCGCTGGCGGCCTGGGCCGCGGTGTTGCTGCACGAGCGCGACAGGGCCGCGGCGCCGGCGATGCTTGACGAGTTGCTGGCCAGCGTCGCCGGCGAAACGCTCCAGCGCACTTTGGCCGCGTAGCCGGGAACGCTGGAGCTGAGGGTGCCGCTCGACGCGGCGGACGCGGTCTCGTTGAGGCTGGGAATCCAGACCGAGGCTTTCGGCACGTTGTTTCGCGCCCAGCTGCCCGCGCCGCTGTCGGCGGTGTACTGGGTGAAGCTGATGGCCGACACGTTGATGCTCAGCGACGTCGCGGTCGTGCTGTAGGGCTGCATGATCAGGTAGGCGGCGTTGAACATGTCGCTGATGTTCGAATCCGCGAGGTAGGAGGTCGGCGAGGTCGCGCTGTAGCTGGAGGCCCAGTATTGCTGCGTCGCGATGTCCGACATGGCCTGCGCTGCCAGCGTCGCCTTGCGCGCGGCGACGACCGCCTGGGTTGTTTCGGCGGACCCAAGGTAGAGCAGCAGCATCAACGGCAGGATCAGCGCGAACTCGACCGCGGCGACGCCCGCGGTGGCGCGGCGAAACCGCGCGTAGGCGCGCAACGCGCGGCGGGAGGGATGAAATCGCGGGAAGGGGATTGAGCTCATCGCGGCACCTAGCAACCTGTGGCGGTGGCGGCGGTGCCCGCGGTGTAGGGCTCCGACTGGAAGGCGTAGACGCTCATGATCGGATAGACGTTCTGCGTCGTGGTGCCGTTGTTGTAGCTGACCTGGCCGGTGCTCGCCTGGCCGATGCTCGCCAGCGAGCTGCTCAGCGTCACGATCGACAGCATCGGCGGCACCGGATAGGTGACGCGCACGGCGACGATGGCGCCCGACTGGCCGAGGCAAAACGACCGGTTGGCTGTTGTGAGGTCGTAGGACTTGCTGTTGGTGTTGTTGGCGTTGCCCGACATGGCCGTCCAGTTGTTGCCGGTCGACATGTTCGCCGCCGTGCTCGCGGTCTGTACGCTGACCAGGAGGTTGGCGCATTTCAGATAGCTCGGCAGATACTGCGCCAGGACCGCCGTGCAAAAGCTGGGGCCGTCGGTGACGGCGACGCTGTTGTAGCTTCCGTTGGAAAGCTGGCCCGTCTTGATGGCGCGCGCGCCGCGCTCCGTGGCGTAGTCGAGGCCCTGCTGGACAAGGGCGAAATAGGAGATCTGGAAGATCGCGAAAAGCAATCCGAGAAACGGCACGGAGACGATGGAGAACTCCACCGCCGTTGTGCCCGCGCGGTCGCGCGCGAAGCGGCGAAGCGTCGCGCCCAGGCGCCGAACGAGCGGATCGGCGATGTTTGTCGCCATGGTGTGTTCACCCGGGTTTCCGACGCTGTGTCGGTAGTCGAACGCTCGGTATAGCGCCCATTGCTTTCGCGAATCTTACGTCGAACCTCGACTTCAGCCCTTCGCCGCGCCGCGGCGGGGGAAATTCCGCCGCTTAGTAAACGCGGGGGTCACTTCGCGGCGGTCGCGCCGCCGCCGCCGCCGGTCGCCATGCCGGTGTGTGTCTGGATCTGGCCGCCTGTCGCGCCCATGAAGGCGGCGCTGTCGCCAAGCACGACCGTCGGCAGGCACCGTGGCTCGCAGCTGTAGGATTCGCGGTCGACGCCACGCTGCACCACGAGGCCCTTGAAGCCGGTCAGAACGTGAATGACGGATTCGCCCA
Source organism: uncultured Hyphomicrobiales bacterium (assembly GCA_903825465.1). GTDB lineage: Bacteria > Pseudomonadota > Alphaproteobacteria > Rhizobiales > Beijerinckiaceae > Terripilifer. The sequence continues at coordinate 2,559 of CAIKAR010000004.1, forward strand.
GGGTGTTGCCGCCGGCGTCCAGCGCGATGAGGTTGGTCTCGCCGAAGCCCTTGCCGGTCAACACGACCTTGTTGTTGTTCTTGAGCAGCGTGACGTCGGCGACAATGGGGTTGCCCAAAATCACGGTCGCGGTCTTCTCCGGCAATTCGATGATCTTGGCTTCGTCGACCTTCACGTCGATGCGCGGATCGGCGAACGCCGGCGCGATCGCCAGCCCGAGAGCCGCGGCGGCGACCGCGTTTCGCGAAACATTTCTACGGGCGATCCACATGGTGCGATTCCGCGTTCTGGCTGCGTTGGCCGGAGAATGGCGGAAAATGGTGAACGAAGCCTGAAACGCCGCGGCGCGCCCGTGGTGGCCCGCTTGGTCGAGGATTTCATAAAGCCGCTTTTAACCAAAGCCCCGCGGATTCCCGCGGTTTGAAGGGGAATTCGACGATCCCGCGGTCAAATTAACGCGTTGGAAACGGGTGACCTCCAGGGTGAGGACATCCCGCCGGTTTTGGCAACGCGGTTCGTCGGGTCGACTATCAACGGAGCAAGGAACCAAGCCATGAAGAACCTTTTCAATCGTTTCATGAAGGACGAATCCGGCGCGACCGCCATCGAGTACGGCCTGATCGCCGGCCTCATCAGCGTCGTCATCATCACCGCCGCCACCACGCTCGGCACGAAGATCTCGGGCGACTTCTCGAAGGTCGCCGCCAACATGTGATTTTTCGGCGCGCGCATGACGCGCCGCGCGCGACGGCCCCGGGGTCTCTCCGGGGCCGTTCGCGTTTTTGCGCGATGTTAACGCTCGGTTGACGGTCCCGCCCTATCGTGACGGCGGACTGACTCCCCGAGGGCGCGATGATCGAAGCGGCGGTGCTTGTTTTTTTCCCTGTCCTCATGGTGTTCGCCGCGTTTTCCGACGCCGCGACGATGACCATCTCCAACCGCGTGTCGATCGCCCTGGCCCTGGGCTTCGCGCCGATCGCGCTGCTCGCGGGCGCGACTTCGGTCGATCTCGTCATGCATTTCCTCTGCGGCGCCGCCGTTTTCGCGCTTGCTTTCGCGATGTTCGCGTTCCGGATAATTGGCGGCGGCGACGCCAAGCTGGCGGCGGCCACGGCGCTTTGGCTGGGATGGGACACCGTCGGAAACTACGGCCTGACGACCGCCGTTCTCGGCGGATTTCTTTCGATCGGGCTGCTTGCGGCGCGCAAATGTCCGATGCCGGAGGCCCTGCTGCGGCGCGAATGGATCGCGCGGCTTTATCATCCGCAGACGGGCATTCCCTACGGCATGGCTTTGGCGACCGCTGGCCTGCTGGTTTATCCCGAAAGCCTGGTCTGGTTGAAGACTGTCGCCGCCTGACGGCGACGCGCGACCGCCATCGAAATTTTCTTTTTCGTTCGCCTGTTCGGGCGCCGCGGCGGCGGCTCGCGACGTCGGCGCGCGCGACCGCTTCCGCTGCGTGACGATACGCGCGGCGACAACGGACGGTTAACCCTAATTTGACGTTTACCTGTTGAAATTGGCCTTGCTTCGAATTGGGGCGGCGAGTTTCGGACCGCGTGGATCATGAAAAGAGCGCAGATCATCACTATCGGCGTGGCCGCGATGACCGGCGTCGGCGCGCTGTATCTTCTCAACAGCCGCCAGCCGCCGCCGTCGCCCGTCGTGCAGTCGATGCCGGCCCCGCCGCCGCCCAAGATACAGACGGAAGAGGTGCTGGTCGCCGCCAAAGAGCTCGGTATGGGCACGCTGATTGGCGAACAGGATGTGCAATGGGTGGTGTGGCCGCGCGACGCCGCCGGTCCCGGCATGATCAAAAAATCCGAGCTTCCCAACGCCGTCGAGGACGTGAAGGGCGCGGTGACGCGCGGCGCCTTCTTCCAGGGCGAGCCGCTGCGGCGCGAGAAAATGGTGAAGGGTCCGAACTCGGGCTTCCTGTCGGCGATACTGCCGTCGGGCAAGCGCGCGGTCGCCATCAACATCGACGCGAGCGGCGCGAGCACGGCCGGCGGCTTCATCCTGCCAAACGACCACGTCGACATCATCCGCACGCACAAGGAGGACGGCTCAGACGCCTTTGTGTCGGACGTTCTGCTGCCCAACATGCGCGTTCTCGCCATCGGTCAGACCGTGCAGGAGAAAAACGGCGAACGCGTCGTCACCGACTCCAACGCCACGATCGAGGCGACCCCGCGGGAAGCCGAAATCCTGACTCAGGCGCAGCGTTCGGGCGCTCTTTCCATGACCCTGCGCAGCATGCTGGACGCGAAGGAGTCCGAGACTGCCGACAGCGCCGACAAGCCGTCGGAAGCGTCGGGAATGACCGTCGTGCGCTTCGGCGTCGCGACCGCCCTTGGCAAGAAATGAACGCGAAACCGGAAGCAGCAACGATGTCGATCGCATCCACACACTTTTTCGCTTCGCGTCCCTCGCCGGCGTCCTGATGGCCTGCGTTGTTTCGGCCGGCGTCTTCGCGCCCGTCGCGGCGCGCGCGCAATCGGATGGGCGGGCGGCGGCGGGCCGCGGCGATGGAATCACGCGGCGGATCAGCATGGGCGTTGGCAAGTCGATGATTCTCGACCTGCCGCAGGACGCTTCGGAAATCTTCGTCGCCGACCCCAAGGTCGCGAACGCGATCGTGCGTTCCGCGCGGCGGCTCTACATCATCGCGGCCCAGAGCGGGCAAACGTCGATCTACGCGCTGGACAAGAACGGGCAACGGATCGCCGTGTATGAGCTGTCGGTCGGCCGCGACGTCGGCGAACTCGAAAACATTCTCAAGGCGGCGCTGCCGTCGGCCGAGATTTCGGCTCACAACGTCAATGATTCGATCATTCTCACCGGCGCGGTCGATTCCGCCGGCGACATCCAGATCGCGCTCGACATCGCCAAGGGCTTCGCCACCACCGTCGGCAAGGACTCGCAAGGCGGCACCGTGGTCAACGCCATGTCGCTACGCGCCCGCGACCAGGTGATGCTGAAGGTCACGATCGCCGAGGTGCAGCGGACGGTTCTCAAGCAGCTCGGCGTTACCGGAGCGCTCGCCAAGGGCGGCTGGGGCTCGATTTCGCTCCCCAACGCCTTCCCGATCAACGGTCCTTTGGCGTCGACGGCGGGCCAATCCGCCGCGGCGGCGGCTTTTGAACCCGGCGCCACCATCGGCGCGCTCGGCGTGTCGTCGTTGGCGGCGCAAATTCAGGCCTACGAAACCAACGGCGTCGCTCGGATCCTGGCGGAACCTTCGGTCACCGCGATTTCGGGCGAAAGCGCGAAATTCTCGGTGGGCGGCGAAATCCCGATCCCCGGCGGCACCACCTGCACAGGCAACACCTGCTCGACCGCGACGCAGTTCAAGACGGTCGGCGTCTCGTTGAATTTCATTCCGGTGGTGCTCGCCGGCGGCCGCATCCTGCTGCATGTGGGCACCGAGGTCGCCGAGATCGACAACACGGTCACCATCAACATCGGCGGCAGCGCCGTCTCGGGCTTCAAAACGCGTAAGAACGAAACCAGCGTCGAATTGCCGTCCGGCGGGTCGATTGTTTCGGCCGGATTGATCGAAACCAAGTCCGCGTCGGCGATCCAGGGCCTGCCCGGCCTGATGAACCTCCCCATTCTCGGCGCGCTGTTCCGGTCGCGCGACTTTCAACGCCAGGAGACGGAGCTGCTGATCATTGTCACGCCGTATATCGCCAAGCCGACGGATCCGTCCAAGCTGGCCCGGCCGACCGACGGCTTCGCCGATCCGAGCGATCCGCAGGGATCGTTCCTGGGCCGCGTCAACCAGATTTATTCGACGACAGGCAATCCGCAGATCGCGGACAAATTCAAGGGCGGATTCATCGCCGATTAAGCCTTGGCGAATTAACATTCGATTGGATGAAAGCACCATGCCGAACAGTTTCCCCGACCTGAAGGGCCGCCTGGTCAGGACCCGCGGCGCGCGGGCGGCCATGGCCGTGGGCCTGGCCCTGTCGATGGGCGGTTGCGCTGTCGATCGGCTGGCGACCGCCACGACCACTCCCGCGCCGGACTATTGGAACAACCATCCCATCGAGATGACAGAGGCGCCGTCATGGCTTTCCGTGTTCCCGGGGCCGGGCCGGATGGACCGCGCGACGGAAGCGCGGCTCAAGCAGTTCGCCAAGGAGTTCAAGGAGTCCGGCGTCGGGCAAGTCGAGGTTCTGTATCCGCAAGGCGCCTCCAACGAAGCCTCGCTCCGTTCGGCCTTGCCGGAGATCAGGCGCGTTTTGGGCGCCGCGGGTGTTTCCGGATATCTGAGCGTGGGCAACTACCAGCCGAAGTCGCCCGACGCGGCCCAGCCGATACGTCTGGCGTTCCGCGCGCTGCGCGCCCGCGTCGCCAACAAGTGCGGCGAGTGGCCGACGGATCTCGCCTCCGCCGGTTCTCTCGATGGTTGGCAGAACCGGCCCTATTGGAACTTCGGTTGTTCGTATCAAAACATGATCGCCCAGCAGGTCGACGATCCCCGCGACTTGGCGGCGCCCCGCGCCGACACGCCCATCGATGTCGAAATGCGTCGACGCGCCATCGAAAAGGTGCGCTCCGGCAGCGATCCCACCACAGGCTGGTCCGTTTCGGTCGGAGGCGTCGCAGGCTGATGCTCGAACATCACGAAATCCACGTCATCGACCCCGAGCGGGCGGATTCCGCGCACGCGCATATCGCGGCGGTGCCCCGCATATCGCTTCAGGCGTTTTGCGAGACCGCGGAGATTTCCGCCGTGATTCAGGAAACCATTGTGGACCGGCGCATGCAGAAGGCGCATGTGAAGGTCAACATGGGCGGTTCCACGTCGGCCGTGGAGGCCTACAGGTCGGCGCCGACGCCGAACGTCATCGTCGTCGAGTCGACCGGCGACCGGCGCCAGCTGGTCGCGCATCTCGACGAGCTCTCCGAGTTTTGCGACGCGGGAACGAAGGTCGTCGTCGTCGGCAAGCTCAACGACATCGGTCTGTACCGCGAACTCATGGCGCGCGGCGTCAGCGAATACCTGATTTCGCCGTTTGGCGCGCTCGACTTTATACGCGCGATTTCGGAGCTTTACGCCGCGCCCGGCGCCGCCGCGCTGGGCCGCGTGATCGCGTTCTACGGCGCCAAGGGCGGCGTCGGCGCGTCGACCATCGCGCACAACGTCGCCTGGTCGATCTCGCGCGAATCGGAGCTCGCCACGATCGTCGCCGACCTCGACCTTGGCTTCGGCACCGCGGGCCTCGACTTCAACCAGGATCCGCCGCAGGGCATCGCGGACGCGATCTACGCGCCCGACCGCCTGGACGCCAACCTCGTCGACAGGCTTTTGTCTAAATGCGCGGAAAAGCTCAGCCTGCTGGCGGCGCCCGCGACGCTCGACAAAGTCTACGACTTCGAGGAGTCGACCTTCGACGCGCTGCTGGACATCCTGCGCGCGAGCGTTCCGATCGCCGTCCTGGACGTTCCGCACGTCTGGACGGCCTGGTCGCGGCGGATGCTCATCGCCGCCGACGAGGTCGTCATTGTTTCGGCGCCCGACCTCGCGAACTTCCGCAACGTCAAGAACGTCGTCGACACGCTGCGCGCCGTGCGGCCCAACGATTCCAAGCCGAAGCTCGTTCTCAACAACGTCGGCGTTCCGAAGCGCCCTGAAATATCCGCCGCCGACTTCGCGAGCCAGCTCGACCTTCCCGTGACGGCGATCATCGGCTTCGATCCCAAGCTGTTCGGCACCGCCGCCAACAACGGCCAGATGCTCGGCGAGGTCGAGCGCGGGTCGAAGCCTGCGCTGATCATGTCCGAACTCGCGCGCGCCATCCTCGGACGCGTCGAAGCCAAGCCCGCCAAGCGGACGGGACTGCCGCCGCTCATCGAAAAGCTGTTGCGGAAAAAGGCGTCGTGACCTGCTCCGGATCGAAAGGCGCCCCGGGGCGCCGCAAGTGGTGAGGCGACATGTTCGGTAAGCGATCAACGGCGGCCGCCGCGGCGCCTGCGCCGGCGCAGCGGGTCGCCGCCCCGGGCGCCGCGCCCCCGCCGGCTCCCTCGCCCGTCGCGAGGAGCGAAGCCCCCGCCGAATCCAGGCGGTCGGACGAGTATTACGTCACCAAGAGCATGGTGTTCGGCGCGCTGATCGAGGCCATCGACCTGTCGCAGCTTTCCAAGCTCGGCGGCGAAAGCGCCCGCGAGGAAATCCGCGACATCGTCGGCGAAATCATTTCGATCAAGAACGTCGTGATGTCGATCGCCGAGCAGGAGGACATGCTCGACGACATCTGCAACGACGTCCTCGGCTACGGCCCGCTCGAACCGCTCCTCGCGCGCGACGACATCGCCGACATCATGGTCAACGGCGCCGCCCGCACCTTCATCGAAGTGAAGGGGAAGATTCAGCTCACCAACATCCGCTTCCGCGACAACGCGCAGCTGATGAACATCTGTCAGCGCATCGTCAGCCAGGTCGGCCGGCGCGTCGACGAGTCGTCTCCCATCTGCGACGCGCGCCTCGCCGACGGCTCCCGCGTCAACGTCATCGCGCCGCCGCTTGCGCTCGACGGGCCCGCGCTCACCATCCGAAAGTTCAAGAAGGACAAGCTGACGCTCGATCAGTTGATCAACTTCGGCGCGATTTCGCCCGAGGGCGGCGAGATATTGAAGATCATCGGCCGGGTGCGCTGCAACGTGCTGATCTCGGGCGGCACGGGTTCCGGCAAGACCACGCTTCTGAACTGCCTGACGAACTACATCGACGACGACGAGCGCGTCATCACCTGCGAGGACGCGGCGGAGTTGCAGCTCCAGCAGGCGCACGTGGTGCGGCTGGAAACGCGGCCGCCCAACCTCGAGGGCAACGGCGCGATCAACATGCGCGACCTCGTCAAGAACTGCCTGCGCATGCGGCCCGAGCGGATCATCGTCGGCGAGGTGCGCGGACCCGAGGCGTTCGACCTTTTGCAGGCGATGAACACCGGCCACGACGGCTCGATGGGCACGCTGCACGCCAACTCGCCGCGCGAGGCGCTGAGCCGCCTCGAATCCATGATCACGATGGGCGGCTACTCGCTTCCAGCCAAGACCATCCGCGAGATGATCGTCTCGTCGGTGGACGTCATCATCCAGGCGGCGCGGTTGCGCGACGGTTCGAGGCGCATCACGCACATCACCGAGGTGCTGGGCCTCGAAGGCGACGTGGTCATCACGCAGGACCTGTTCCTCTACGAGATCGTCGGCGAGGACGCGGGCGGCAAGCTGATTGGCCGGCACCGCTCCACCGGCATCGGCCGGCCGCGTTTCTGGGAGCGCGCGCGCTACTACGGCGAGGAAAAGCGGCTCGCGGCGGCGCTCGACGCCTCCGAAGCGGCGCCCAAAAGCTAGCGTCGGGAATTGGTTGGAGCGGCGAAATGGATTTCACCACCTTAGCCATCGCGGGCCTCGCGACGATCGCGATCGGCGCGCTGTTCCAGGTGTTCGTGTACCCCTATCTTTCGGGCGACGCGCGCGCGGGCAAACGTCTTGGCCAGATCGCGTCGGACACGCCGTCGTCGAGGCCGGGCGGCAAGGCGGCCGACCGCTCGCAGGACTCGGACAAGCGCCGCAAGCAGGTCGCCGAGAGCCTGAAGGAAATCGAAAAAAAGGGCTCGTCGAAGAGGGTTTCGCTGGAAGGCAGGCTCAAGCAGGCCGGCCTCGCCTGGCCGAAGTCGAAGTTCTTCATGTTTTCGGGCGTCGCCGGCGTGGCGACCGCCGCGTTGGCGTATTATTTGTCGGACAACTTCCTGTTCCTTCCAATCGGCCTGGTGGTCGGCGGCGTCGGCCTGCCGAACTGGGCGCTCGGCAACATGAGGAAGCGCCGGCTCGCTAAGTTCATCAACGCCTTTCCCGACGCGGTCGACATCATTATCCGCGGCGTGCGCGCCGGCTTGCCGCTGGGCGATTGCCTGCGCGTGATCGCCGGCGAGTCGGCGGAGCCCGTGCGTTCCGAATTCCGCCTGATCATCGAATCCACGGCGATGGGGCTGCAACTCGGCGAGGCTGTCGAAAATCTCTACGAGCGCGTGCCCGTCCAGGAGGCGAATTTCTTCTCGATCGTCATCAACATCCAGTCCAAGGCAGGCGGCAACCTGTCGGAGGCGCTGGGCAACCTGTCGCGCGTGCTGCGCGACCGGAAGAAGATGAAGCAGAAGGTCACGGCGATGTCGCAGGAGGCCAAGGCGTCCGCGGGCATCATCGGCGCGCTTCCGTTCTTCGTCACAGGCGCCCTGTATCTGACGAGCCCCGCCTATATCTCGCTTTTGTTCACCAATCCGACCGGACGCATGATCGTGTTCGGCTGCCTCGTCTGGATGCTTTTCGGAATCCTGACGATGAAGAAAATGATCAACTTCGACATGTGAAGGCCCACGACGATGTTCGACGCCATAAGCGAACGGATCAACGACCCGCAGTTCCTGTTGTCGCTGATGTTCGCGATCGCGGCCGCGGCGACCGTGCTCGGCCTTGCCATGCCCTACATGGAGCGCGACACGCTCGGCGGCCGCATGCGCGCGGTGTCTGTCGAGCGCGAGCGCATCCGCCAGCGCGAGCGCGAACGCCTCGGCATGACGCAGACCAAGGCGAACCTCCGGCAGGAATCGGGCGCGGTGGTGCGCAACCTCGTGGAAAAGCTCAGCCTGACAAGCTGGCTGGGCACTGAAAAGGCGAAACTGCAACTGGCCCAGGCGGGCTTCCGCGGGCAGAAGGCCGAGCAGGCGTTTCTTGTCGGCCGCCTGGTCGCGCCGATTGTCCTGTTTTTGTCGACGCTGGCCTACGTGTTCCTGATCAATCCGCCGGACTGGTCGATCCCGCTGCGATTCACGGCGGCGCTCGTCGCGGCCTATCTCGGCATCAAGATGCCGGAGGTGTACCTCAACAACACCATGACGAAGCGGCAGGTGTCGATGCGGCGGGCGTTTCCCGACTCGCTCGATCTGCTGCTGATATGCGTGGAATCCGGCATGTCGATCGAGCACGCGTTCCGCAAGGTCGCGGGCGAGATCGGATCCGCCTCCGTGGCGCTGGCCGAGGAATACACCTTGACGACCGCCGAGTTGTCCTACCTGCAGGACCGGCGCGTCGCCTACGAAAACCTCGCGATCCGCACGGGTCTCGACGGGGTCAAGCAGATTGTCACCGTGTTGATCCAGTCGGAGCGCTACGGCACGCCGCTCGGCTCGGCGCTGCGCGTCGTGTCGCAGGAGAGCCGGGACAACCGCTTGATGGAGGCGGAAAAGAAAGCCGCCGGGCTGCCGCCGAAATTGACCGTGCCGATGATCATTTTCTTCCTGCCCGTGCTTTTCTTCGTCATTCTGACGCCCGCGGGCATTCAGATCTCGCACGCCTGAGAGGCGCGCCGGCGGCCGGGTTTCAGTTGGCGAGCGCGGCCGCGCCGGAAGCCCGGGCCGCCGGAGCTGCGTTGTCGTCGGGGGCGCGCGCGGCGACGCTGTTTCCCGAGCCGTTCGGCGTTTTCACGGACGCGGTTTTCGTTTTGTCGAGGCCGCGCAGGTCGCGCCACGAGTCCGATTGAGCGGCCATGCGCTTGACGGCGTTGACGTTGGCCGCGGCCTGTTCGGGCGAGGTGTCGCGGGCGCCAAGTTGCTCGGCTTCGGCGTATTTGCCTTCCAGCGACAGAACCATCGACAGGTTCTGACGCACCCGCGAGTCGGCGCGCGGGCTTTCCGCCGCCTGCCGCAGCGCCTGTTCGGCTTTCGGCAGCTCCTTGGTGAGGGTGTAGGAAAGCCCCAGGTTCGACAACACGCTGGGTTCGCCGGGCACGATTTTAAGCGCCGCGTTGTAATAGCTCCGCGCGGTGGCGTGGTCGCCGAGCCGGTCGGCGACGGCACCCTGGGCGGAGAGGATCGTCCAGTTGGGATTGTCGGGCGAATGGGCCCGCGGCAACACATCCGCCGCCTCCTGAAGGCGTCCGGCGTCGGCCAGCGCCTTGCCGTAGGCGCCGAGAATTTCCTTGTCCTGCGGGTTTTTGATCGCGATCCCTTGCAGCACGGCGACGGCCTGCGCGAATTGCGAGCGTTGGCGCAGGACAGCCGCGTAGCTGATCGCGGTGTTCTTGTCTTGCGGATTTTCGGTGTAGCGCTTCGACAGCGCGTTTGCGTCGCGTTGCAAGGCGGCGTCGCGGCCGGCTCCATCGGGAATGGAACCCGTCACATCGCCGCTGTTGAGGGTCTTGCATCCGGCCAGACACAGCGACAACGCCATGACTCCGAGAACCCCCGACGCTCCGCGCCAAAGCGGCGAAATCGAACGGCTGACGGCGCGGGAGTGGGCGTTTCGCGGCATTTTCCGACCATCGCAAAAGGCGGCGCTGGAGGGCGCTCGGGCCTTGGAGAAATAAACGGTTAACCTTAATGGTTTCTTAATAGCCACCATTCCGGAGAGAGATGAGATGCCTGATCTGATCGTGAAGAAGGCGGCGGGCGCGCGGCCCATTTGGTTTGCCACGAAGCAATCGTGGCCCGCGGTTCGCGCGGCGTTGCCGCCAGCGGCGGCGGCTTTCGCGGACGCCAACGGCTTCACGCCGACAGCGGGGCGCTATCTGGCGCTGCCATCGCCGCAAGGCGACATCGCCGGCGTCCTATACGGCATGGGCTCGGACGAGGCGCGCCATATCGACCCGCTGGCGCCGGGCAGGCTCGCGGGGCTCGCGCCGGAGGGCGTTTACAAATTCGCCAACGATCCCCCCGGCGGTCGGCGCGCGCGCGAACTCGCCGCCCTTGGCTGGGCGCTGAGCGCCTACAAGTTCACACGCTACAAAAAAACGGACGCCGCGTGGCCGCGCCTCGTCGCGCCCGAAGGCGTCGACGCCGCGCGCGTCGAAAGCGTGGCCGGCGCGATGGCGTTGGCGCGCGACCTCGTCAACACGCCGGCCAACGACATGGGCCCGGAGGCGCTCGAAGCGGCGGCGACCGCGCTCGCGCGCCAGCACAAGGCGGCGTTTTCCGTTGTCCGCGGCGACGATCTCCTGAAGCGTAATTTTCCGCTGGTTCACGCCGTCGGCCGCGCCGCGAAACAGCCGCCACGCCTGTTCGACATGATCTGGGGGTCGAAGAAGGGCCCGCGCGTGACGCTTGTCGGCAAGGGCGTCTGCTTCGACACCGGCGGGCTCGACATCAAGCCGTCGAGCGCGATGCTGCTGATGAAGAAGGACATGGCCGGCGCCGCGACGGCTCTGGCGCTGGCGAAGATGGTCATGGACGCGAAGCTGCCCGTGCGCCTGCGCGTGCTGTTGCCGATCGTGGAGAACTCGATCGCTGGCGACGCGTTTCGGCCGGGCGACGTGTATCCGAGCCGCAAGGGCCCGACCGTCGAGATCGGCAACACGGACGCGGAGGGCCGGTTGATCCTCGCCGACGCGCTGGCGCTGGCGGACGAAGAGGCGCCGGAACTGCTGTTTGATTTCGCCACGCTCACCGGCGCCGCGCGCGTCGCGCTGGGCCCGGACCTGCCGCCATTCTACACGATGGACGACGCGCTCGCCGCCGACATTTCCGCGCACGGCGCCGCGGTCGCCGACCCCGTCTGGCGGCTGCCGTTGTGGGAACCTTACGGCGCGCTGCTCGACGGGAAAATCTCCACGCTCAACAACGTGTCGACTGGACCTTTCGCTGGCTCGATCACGGCGGCGCTGTTTTTGCGGCGCTTCGTCGAAAAGGCCCGCGCCTGGGTTCATTTCGACATTTACGGATGGAACCCGTCGACGCGGCCGGGACGGCCGGAGGGCGGCGAGGCCCAGTCCGCGCGGCTTTTGTTCGACCTGCTGGAAGAGCGCTATCCGGCGGCGTGACGGCCGCCGTGAAATCCGCGGCGCGGTCGAAAGCGATGTCGCGAAAGTCAAGTCTTGAAAATTTCGCCGCGAGGGCGGACAAGCCTCGACGGGGGCTCCGACCTCATGGCGCGATCAATGGCGTTCGACATTTCACACGACGATTCCCTGGCGCTTCTGCGCGACATTTCGCTTCGGCTTGTGCGCGGCGCGAAGCCGAACAACCTTCCCGATTTCACGGTTCGCCAGCTCGCGATGTTGACGACGATCTACCTCGAGGCGCCGCCGCACACGGTCAGGGGGCTGGCCGGCGCCCTCGGCGTCGCCAAGCCGGTTGTCACGCGCGCGCTCGACGCGATGACGAAGCACGGGCTGGTCGACCGCCGCCGCGACGAGGCGGATCGCCGCAACGTGATCGTGCATCGCACGGAGAAGGGAACCACGGCCGTCGCGAGCCTCGCGGGCGTGTGCCAGAATTGCCGTCGCGACGCCGCGGAGTAGCGGGATGAACGCGGCGTTCGACAGGCGCTTCACGCCGGCCCGCGCGGATATCGCGGCGGAGAGCCTGCGCGGCTCGCTCGACGCGCCCCGCTACGCGCCAGCTCGGCCAATGCGCGTCGTCGAGGAGTGTCTGCCCCTGTCGCGCGAGCCGCGGCGCGACATTCCCATCGACACGCAGGCGCTGTTTGGCGAACTCGTGGACATCTACGATGTCGACGACGAGGGCTGGGCCTGGGGCCAGCTTCGGAGCGACGGATACGTCGGCTATCTGCCGGCCTTGGGGCTGCGCGACGCGGGCGCGGGGGCGACGCAAGGTATCGCCGCGCTTCGCGCGCATGTGTATCCCGGTCCCGATATGAAACTTCCTCCAGTGGCCGCGCTGCCGTTGGGCGCGCGATTCGCGGCCGGCGAAACGCGCGGCGATTTCATCGCCGTCCCCGGCCATGGCTTTGTCTGGATGGCGCACACCGCGCCGCTCGCCGCGCGCGCGCCGGACTTCGTCGCGGTGGCGGAGCGGTTTTTGAACACGCCTTATCTCTGGGGCGGCAAGACCAGCATGGGAATCGATTGCTCGGGTCTCGCGCAGGTCTCGCTCGCCGCGGCTGGAATCGCCGCGCCGCGCGACACGGACGTGATGGAGAAAGCCTTGGGCGAGCCGCTGGCGTTCGACGAATCCCTTTCCGGCTTGCGCCGCGGCGATCTCGTGTTCTGGAAAGGCCACGTCGGCGTCATGCGCGACGCGGAGGCGTTGCTGCACGCCAACGGCCATTTCATGCTTGTGACGAGCGAGCCCCTGCGCGTCGCGCGCGGCCGCGTGGCGGAAAAGACCGGCGGCGCGATCACATCCATCCGCCGCTTGTGAGGATCACGCCCGGGCCGGCGTCCGCTTGCCCAGCAGCCGCCTGACCCTGTGCAACACGGGCGCGCCGGGATGTTCCAACTCGTCGTCGGAAAGCGCGAACGGATCCGCGACGCGCGGATCGGAGGCGTCGACGATCATGTCGGCCTTGAACCGGCCCGGATAGGTGTAGCGGTAGTGCATCGGCTTCACCGAACGCAGGTATTGCGCGATGACGTCGGCGGTCTGGCGTCCGCGCTCGCCGATGTCGCGCAATATCCGCCGCGCGAGGCGGATGTCGTCGGGCGTGTCGATATAGACCGACAGGTCGGCCAGCGACAGCAGCGCTTCGCGGTAGAGGATATGCGTGCCCTCGACGATGATCACGGGCGACGGCGCGGCTGTTTCCGTCTCGCGTTTCCGCCGGTGCGTGGAAAAATCGTAGAGCGGCTTCTCAACGCTTTCGCCGGCCTTGAGCCCGCCGAGATGAAGCAGCAGCAGAGCGTGGTCCTTTTGCGCGATGTCGTCGAAATTGAGTCCGTCGAGGGCGGCCGCGCCTTCGGGGTGATCGATGAAATAATCGTCCTCGCGCAGGATCGCCGCCTCGACGGGCGCGAGCTTCGCTTTCAGCCATTCCGCCAGCGTGCTCTTGCCCGCGCCGGAGCCGCCGCCGATCATCAAAACAAGCGGCGTCATCGCGCGCGCCGCCCCGTCGGGACGTTCATTGCTGTTCGATTTCCCTGATTTTCAGGAAGCTTTTTATCAGGCGGCGCAGCATGATGGCGCCCTGCGCGGCGGTCTTGCGCGTTTCGAGATGGCTGGGGTTGCCGCCCATGAAGTTGGCGCCGAAGTTCGACACGATCACAACGGCGGCGACGCGGAGCCCGAGGCGGCGCGCGAGGATGACTTCGGGCGCGACCGACATGCCGACCACGTCGGCGCCGAGGGCCTTGGCCATTTTGATTTCCGCCGGCGTTTCGAACGACGGTCCGGAGAACCACATGTAGACGCCTTCGCGAAGCGTCACCCCCGACGACAACGTCGCCCGCTTGAAGCGGCGCGCGAGACGGGGGTCGTAGGCCTCGGCCATGGCGACGAAGCCGCCATCGCCGCCAGCGCCGATCAGCGGATTGAGGCCGCAGAAATTGATGTGGTCCGTGATCATCACCAGGTTGCCGGGATAGAGGTCGGCGTTCACCGAGCCGACGGCCGCGGTGAACACGACGATCTGCGCGCCCAGAAGCGCGAGCGTTTCCAGCGGCGTTTCCATGCAGCGGGGATCGCCTTTTTCATAGTAGTGCGCGCGGCCCTGCATATAGGCGACGCCGACGCCCTCCTGCGCGCCCAGCACCAGGTGGCCATCGTGGCCGGACACTGTCAACGTCGGGAAGCCGGGCAGATCGGCGTAGGGAATGGCGATCGGATTTTCGACCGCTTCCGCCATGTTGCCAAGTCCGGTGCCAAGGACGAACGCGATATCGACGCCCGTCGCGCCTCTGGAGCGCGCGACCTCGGCGGCGTTTTCGGCGATGTCGCTCATGCTTCCGATCCTTACCCATTGGTGTCGAGATCGCGCGGACCAAACGCGCGGGGCAACAGGTCCGAAAGAAGCAATGACTCAACAAAATGGGATTGATCGGCGAAATGGACGCGCGCGCCAGGTTCCGCGAACTCGCTGAGGCGTTGCCGGCACGCGCCGCAGGGCGTCACGGGGCCGGCGTCGCCGCCAACGACCGCAATGTCGGTGATTCGCCTTTCCCCCGCAATGGTCATGGCGGCGATGGCGGCGGATTCCGCGCAGATTCCGTTGGGGTAGGCGGCGTTTTCGACGTTGCAGCCGGCGAACACCGCGCCCGACGCCGTCATCAGGGCCGCGCCGACCTTGAAGCGCGAATAGGGCGCGTAGGCGTTGGCCTGCGCGGCGCGGGCGGCGTCGAACAATCGTTCAAGCGTGGTCATCGTTCACTCCCGCCGGTAGGGCTGGCCCGCCGCGGCGGGCGGCCGGGCGCGCCCGACAAAGCCCGCCAGCAGCGCCACGGTCAACAGATAGGGCAACGCCTGCAACGCCTGAACGGGGACCGCCCCGACTCCCGGAACGACCGCGTCGGGCAGGCGTATGGCGACGGCGTCGAGGCCGCCAAACAGCAAGCATGTCGCGAGGCAGGCGCCGGGGCGCCATTTGGCGAAGACCAGCGCGGCGAGCGCGATGAAGCCCTTGCCCGCGCTCATGCCCGGCAGAAAGCCCGCCGCCTGCGCCAGCGACAGATCGGCGCCCGCGAGCCCGCACAACGCCCCGCCGATCGCGACCGCGATATGGCGCGTCGCCCGCACGGAGCCGCCGGCGGCGTCGAGCGCGCCGGGGTTCTCGCCGGCCGCGTTGACGCGCAATCCGAGCTTCGTTCGCGCCAGCGCGAAAGCCGATAACGCCGCCGCGGCGAAGGCCGCGAGCGTCAACGCGTCCAGCCCCGCGACGACGGGCGTCACGCGTTCGCCCGCCGTCAACGCCGGCGTGCGTCCGCCCTCGCCGAACAGGGCCGCGCCCGCGAAGGCGGTCAGCCCCGCGCCGATCATGTTGACCGCCATGCCGCAGACGATCTGGTCGCCGCCGCGTTCGATTTCGGCCCACGCCTGCGCGAACGACAACGCGAGCGAAGCGGCGACCGCGGCGAGAAGGCCCAGCCGCACGTCGCCCGTCAGGCTGGCGGCCGCGGCGCCGGCGAAGGCGCCGGCCAGCATTTTGCCTTCGAGGCCGACATCCACGACGCCGGCGCGCTCCGACCACAGGCCGGCGAAACAGGCGAAGATCAATGGCGTCGACAGGCGCAGCGTCGCCGACAGCCACGAATAGGCTTGATCCATCGTCACGCCAGCCTCCGCGAACCCAGCGCCGCGCCGGCGACAAGCACCGCGAACCCTTGCGCCGCGACGACGATTTGCGGGGAAATTCGGGGGTAGTCGAGCCCGAGTTCGGCGCCGCCCTGAGCGAGAAAGCCGAACAGCAACGCGGCGAGCGGCACCATCATCGGGCGGCTGCCCGCCATCAGGGCGACGGCGATTCCAACGTAGCCGGCGCCGGCGGGAAAATCGAGAATGAGCCGGTTTTGCGCGCCTAGAAGTTCGTTGACCGCGACGCCGGACGCGAGCAGTCCGGACAGCGCCATGGCGCGAACGACAACGCGTGTGGCGTCGACGCCGGCGCAGGCCGCCGCGCTCGGATTGGCGGCCTGGACGCCGGCCTCGAATCCGGCGCGCGTTCGAAACACGTAGATGTGGACAGCCGCCGCGGCGGCGAGCGCTAGCAAGAAGCTCGCGTTGAGCGGCGTTCCCGTTGTCGGCGAGCCCAGCGCCGACAGCGCGTCGTCGAGCTTCCACAGACGCGCTCCGGGCGCAAAGGCGCGCGTTTCCGGCTGCATCGAGCCCGGCGCGCGCAGGGGATCGACAAGCAGCCACGACAGCAGCGCGCTGGCGACGAAGTTGAACATGATTGTCGTGATGACGACGTGGCTTCCGCGGCGCGCCTGCAGCCAACCGGGGATCGCCGCCCAGGCCGCGCCGAACACGCCCGCGGCCAACACGCCCGCGACAAGCGGCGCGTACGCCGGCAGCGTCCCGCCCGCGAGAACGGCCATCGCGAGGCCCGCGCCGGCCACCAGCGATTGTCCCTCGACGCCGATGTTGAACAGGCCGGCGCGATAGGCGACCGCCACCGCGAGTCCCGTGAAGATGAAATCCGTCGCGTAGTAAAGCGTGAAGGCCAGCGGCTCGGCGCCGCCAAGCGCGCCCGAAACCATCGCGGCGAAGACGCCGAACGGGTTCTCGCCGACCGCCAGCGCGCAAAAGCCCGTCGCGGCGAGGGCGGCGAGCGGCGCCGCGAGCGCGCGGAAGACGGGCGCTGGCCTCACGCCGCGGCCTCCGCCGCGCCCGCCATCATCAGGCCGATGTCGCGACGCGCGTTCGCGGCCCCCGGGGCGCGCTCGCCGACGATCCTGCCGCCGCGCATGACGAGCGCGCGGTCCGAAAGCGCGAGGATTTCGTCGAGCTCGGCCGACACCAGCAGTATCGCCTTGCCAGCGCCTCGCAAGGCGGTCAGGCGGCGGTGGATCGCGTCGATGGCGGAGATATCGACGCCGCGCGTGGGCTGTCCGACGAGCAGGACGCGCGGGTCCGTCTCGATTTCTCGCGCGAAAACGAGCTTCTGCTGGTTGCCGCCCGAGAAGCTGGAGATCGCGAGGCCGGGCGAGGCGGGGCGCACGTCCCATCGCGCCATGAGATCCGCGCAGTGACGGGTAATCGCCGCGGGATTGAGCCATCGCCCGCCAAAGCGCGCCTCGCGCTGGCGCCCGAGCATGGCGTTGTGGTCGGCGCGGAAACCGGCGACGACGCCCTGTTTGAGACGGTCCTCGGGGATGTGCGCGACGCCGAGCGCGCGCGCCGCCGCAGGCGTGAAGCGCGTGAAATCGATGTCCAGCCCGGCGACGCGCAGCGTTCCCGAATTTGGCCGGCGCAGGCCCGCCAGGACTTCGAGCAGTTCGCTCTGGCCGTTGCCGGCGACGCCCGCGACGCCGACGATTTCACCGGCGCGCAGCGATAGCGAAACATCGTCGAGAAGCGCCCGGCCGTCGGCGCCGCGCAAGCGCATCCCCCGCGCCTCGACGAGGATTTCGCCTGGCGCGGAGGACGGTTTTTCCGCGCGCGGCGGCGGGCGTTGGCCAACCATCGCTTCCGCCAATGTTTCGGCCGAGAGCCCCTTCGCGTCGAAGGTCGCCACGCGCTCGCCGGCGCGCAACACGCTGACGCGGTCCGCGACGCCAAGCGCCTCGCCAAGCTTATGGGTGATGAACAGGATGGATGCGCCCTTCCCCGCGAGGCTTTTCATCAGTCTGAAAAGTCCGCTCGCCTCGTCCGGCGTCAACACCGCGGTCGGCTCGTCGAAAATCAGAACGCGCGCGCCCCGCGCGAGCGCCTTGAGGATTTCGACGCGTTGACGCGCGCCCAGCGGCAGATCGCCCGCGCGCGCGTCCAGGTCGATGGCGAGCCCGGTTTCGTCGGCGATGCCGGAAAGTTTCGCGCGCAACCTCGCGCGGCCCCTCGCCAACAGCGCGCCGCCCTCGTCGCCGAGCAAGATGTTGTCGAGGGCGCTCATCGTGTCGACAAGTTGGAAATGCTGACGCGTCATGCCGACGCCGAGCGCGGCGGCGTCGCGCGGGGAATTTATCCGCGCCTCCCTTCCATCGATCAGAATGGCGCCGGAATCGGCGCGAACGAGCCCGCCAAGAATCGACATCAGCGTCGATTTGCCCGCGCCGTTCTCGCCGACGATGGCGTGGATTTCGCCGCGCGCGACTGAAAGGGAGATGTCGCGGTTGGCGGCGACGCCGCCGTAGCGCTTGGAGACGCCAACAAGTTCCAGCGCCGGTGCGCCGCTCACGGCGGACATTGGGAGTCGCTAGTGTAGTCGTGGACGACAACGGCGCCCGACGCGATCGCCGCCACGGCCTTGTCGGCGGCGTCCTTCATGGCGGGCGTGACAAGCGCCGCGTTGTTGTCGTCGAGCGCCCACGCGAGGCCGCCCTCTTTCAGGCCGAGGCTTTCGATCCCGTCCCGCCAGGTGTCGTCGCGCGCGGCTTCGAAGCCCCGGATGATCGCGGCGTCGACGCGTTTCAACAGCGAGGTCAGGACGTGGCCGGGGTAGAGCCCGTTCTGGTTGGCGTCGGTGCCGATGGCGAGCTTGCCCGCGTCGGCGGCGGCGCGCAGAACGCCGAGGCCCGTGCCGCCCGCCGCCTGCAACACGACATCGGCGCCGCGGTCGATCTGCGCGCGCGCGAGTTCGCCGCCCTTGACCGGGTCCGCCCACGCGGCGCCGGTGACGCCGGTCATGTTCTCGATCACTTGCATCGCTGGATCGACGCTGTGGACGCCTTGCCGATAGCCGCAGGCGTATTTGCGGATGAGCGGAATATCCATGCCGCCGACAAAGCCGACCTCGCCCGTCTTCGACGCCATCGCCGCGAGAACGCCAACGACATAGGCGCCCTCGTGCTCGCGGAAGACGATGGATTTCACGTTGGGCTGGTCCACCGCCACATCGACGATGGCGAATCGAGTCTTTGGAAAGTCGGGCGCCACCTTGGCCAGCGCGCTCGCGTGCCCGAAGCCGACGGCCATGATCGGCGTGTTCCCGTCGCGCGCGAAGCGCCGCAGCGCCTGCTCGCGTTGCGCGTCGTTCTGGATTTCGAAGTCGCGCACCGCGATCCCGGTGTCGGCGGTGAATTTCTGGCCGCCTCGAAACGCGCCTTCGTTGAAGGATTTGTCGAATTTGCCGCCGAGGTCGTAGACGATGGCGGGCTTGATGTTTTCCGCGCGGGCGGCCGCGGCGCAGAAGGCGGCGGCGACTGCGAGAAGGGTTTGCGCGCGCATGAAAATGTCCGGCGGGTGAGGCTTTGACCCCGCGAGAGTAGCACGGCTTCGCGGCGTGACGAGGGGGAGGCCCGCGAATCCACACGCGCGAAAGCCGCGGTGGATTTCTTTCCGGCGTCGATCGGCCATGGTGGAGAACGCTGTTTTCGCTCGCGTTTCCGGCGATCTCCCCCGATTAGGCGCTTCGGGCGCTCAAGGCGTTCACCCCCGCGCGCGCCGTCCCTCCCACAGCCACGGGCCGACGATGCCCGCCAGCAGCGCGATCAGGCCGATAAATCCGATCGCCAGCGGCGCGACGCCGACGCCGGTCACCACGCTCGCGCCGGTCCGTTTGATCCCGACATAGTCCGAGCCGCCGTAAAGCGGGCTCTCGCGCATCGCGGCGAAGCGCGGCAAAACGATATTGTCGTCCTTGCCGTTTCCGACGCGGCGCACGGTGCCGCCGGTGGCCTCGGCGAGCGGGCGGAGATGCTCCATCGTCGAAACCACTTCCTGATATTCGCGCGGGTTCTCGGGGCCGACGTTGACGAGCGCCGTGAGCTCGCCGTCGCTCAGCTTGTAGAGGCCGAATTCCTCCGCCTTCACGCTCGCGGTGGAAAGCCCGGGGCTCGTCGACGCGAGCGTGGCGACGCTCGTCGCGCCCGACGGCGCGGTCAACGTCACCGGCTTCGTCTCGGCCTTCAACGTTTGCCGCTCGATGGAGATTTCGCGGCCCCTGGCGGTGGCGCGCAACGCCTCCTCCTCCAGTTCCGGCTCCTTCATCAGCCAATGCGCGAGGCGGCGCAGCAGGTCGCTGTAGGGTCCGCCTTCCTGATAACCGCGCGCCCAGAGCCACATCTGGTCGCTGAGCAACAGCGCGACGCGGCCCTTGCCCTCGCGCGACAGCAGCAGCAGCGGATTGTCGCCGGCGCCCGACATGACAGACACGCCGCGCAGGCGCTCCGCGGCGACGGTGCGGAACCATGGGCTCCACGCGGGCGGGCTGGAATCGGCGCCGGGCAATCCCCGCGTCACGGGATGCTTCTCGCCATCCGCCGTGATCGCCGGGCGGAAGGGTTGTTCGAGCACCTTTCCCGTCGGGCGCGCGGGGGCGATGCGTCCAAGCGGGGAATAGAACAGTCCGTCCTCGGTCGCGTAGTCTGGCCCCACCGCCATCAGCAGCGCGCCGCCGTTGCGCACGTAGCGCGTGATGTTGTCGAAATAGACGGGCGGGAGCACCGTCTGGTTCGAATAGCGGTCGAAGATGATGAGGTCGAAGTCTGTGATCTTGCGGCCGAAGAGGTCGGCGGTCGGGAACGCGATCAGCGAGAGCTCGTTGATCGGCGTGCCGTCCTGCTTGTCCGGCGGCCGCAGAATGGTGAAATGCACGAGATCGACGTTGGCGTCGGATTTCAGCAGATTGCGCCATGTGCGCTCGCCGGCGTGCGGCTCGCCCGAGACAAGCAGCACCTTCAACTTGTCGCGCACGCCGTCGATGGTGACGACGGCCTTGTTGTTCAGCGTGGTGAGTTCGCCGGGCAGCGGCGCCACGTCGAGTTCGACGACGTTGGGGCCGCCGTGGTCGACGCGCACGGTCGGGCGGATCGTCGCGCCAGGCGTGGCGCGGAACGTCGTCAGCAATTCCCCGTCGCGGCGCAGGGTGACGACCACGGGCTCGCCGTGGTCGTCGCTGTCGAGCACGCGCGCCACGATTGTCAGATCCTTGCCGACAATGCCGAACCGCGGCGCCTCGATCAGTTCGATGCGCCGGTCGCGCTCGCCTTCGTGTCCGGTGACGAAGGCGTGAAGCGGCGCCTTGAAACCGAGCGCGTCGGGCGAGGCGGGAATGTCGTGGACGACGCCGTCGGTGACGAGGATGGCGCCGCCCACCCGCTCGGGCGGCACATCGGCGAGCGCCGAGTTCAACGCGCC
This sequence comes from uncultured Hyphomicrobiales bacterium, assembly GCA_903825465.1. GTDB lineage: Bacteria > Pseudomonadota > Alphaproteobacteria > Rhizobiales > Beijerinckiaceae > Terripilifer. Next base: position 24,029 of record CAIKAR010000004.1, read on the forward strand.
GAACAGCTTCGTGCCGTCGGCGCCGCCATCGACGAAGCGGGCCTCGATATTGCCCATGGCGTCGAGCTGCTTGGCGATTTCCGCGCGCGCCTTGTCGGTCTGCGCCTTGCGTTCGCCGATGTTCTGGCTGCCGCTGCGGTCGAGCACCACGGCGACGACATCCTTGAGGGGATCGCGGTCCTCGCGCACGAGCGAGGGGTCGGCGAGGGCGAAGAGGATCAACGCCAAGCCAAGCGCGCGGGCGAAGCCGCCGCGCCGTCCCGCCCAGACCGTCAACGCGACGACGGCGATCGCGGCGACGCCCAGCGCGATCAGCAGCGCCGGCGGCACCAGCGGCGCGAAGGACAGGTTGAAACTCGACATCAATGCGCCAGCCTTTCGAGCAAATCGCGCACATGCACCTGATCCGCCTTGTAGTTGCCGGTCAACGTGTACATCACGAGGTTGACGCCGCCGCGCAGCGCCATCTCGCGCTGGCGCGGACTGTTGGGCGTCAGCGGATAAAGCGGCGCGCCGTCGCGGTCGACGGCCCACGCCGCGGCGAGGTCGTTCGAGGTGATGACAATCGGCGAAACGCCGTCGCCCGAGCGCGCCGGCCGGTTCGCCTCGTCGCTCGTTTCAGGCGGCAGCGCCTCGATCCAGGTCTGGCCGATGGTGGTGCGGCCGACGAATCCCGTCAGCAAATAAAACGTCTTCGTCACCACGTGGTCGCGCGGCACGGGCTCGAGTTCCGGCACGTCCACATTGGCGAGGAGCTTGCGCAGCCAAACCTGTTCGGGCGTCGGCGGTCCGCCGGCGCGCGCGTTGAGCGCGTCGCGCGTGTCGAACACGATCATGCCGCCCTGCTTCATGTAGTTCGATATCTTCGTCGTCGCGTCCGCGCCCGGCAGCGGACGCTCCGGCGCGATGGGCCAATAGATGAAGGGATAGAACGCGAGTTCGTCGCGCCCTGGGTCGAGGCCCATCGGCTCGCCGGGGTTCATCGCGGTGCGCGCCGCCAGCACGCGCGAGAGATTGGCGAGGCCAACCTGGCTCGCCTCGTCGATCCGCGCGTCGCCGGTCACGATGTAGGCGAGATGTGTTTTCAAGGCGGCGTCCATGTCGCGCTGGCTGGCCGCTTGCGCGCGCGCGTGGCCGGGCGCGGCGAGGGTTCCGAGCGCGACAAAGCCGGCGACAAACGCGGCGATGGCGGGCCGACGCGGGCGGCGGTTGAATCCGCCGGCGAGCCACAGCGACGCCAGCGCGTCGAGAAGCAGCAACGCCGCGGCCAGCGTCACCAACAGCGGGCGCAAATCGATCGGTTCGGATTTTCGCAGGGCTTCCATTTGGAGCTTCAATCCCGAAAAGTCGGCGGGGGCGAGGCGCGCGCCGGGCGCGAGCGTGTTGACCGCGATCAAGGCGTCCTGCGGGCCGTAAAATCCCGGCGGATGGTCCGCCGTCGCGCCGCCGTCGTAGCGCGCGGGAATGGGCTTGGCGGCGATCGGCGGCGGTCCGAGGGTTCCGAAGCCGTCGAGCGTGCGCGTCGGCGCGACGGTGGCGCCGCGATCGACCGCGCCGTTGGCGGCGTCGCCGTTGTCCGCGCCGACGCTTTCCGCCGAGAGCGAAACCACCCTTCGCAGAATATCGACGAACATGCCCGACAGCGGCAGGTTCGACCAAGTGGTGTCGGCGGTGACGTGAACGAGCACGATCAATCCCTTGCCGCGGCGTTCCGCGGTGATGAGAGGCGTGCCGTCGGCGAGCGCCGCCCATGTCTTTCCGGGCAGGCCGGCCTCCGGTTCGGCCAGAACCTGCCGCGTGACCGTGACCTCCTTCGTCACGTCGATGCCGTAAAGCGGGCTCGCCTTGTCGAAGGGCGCCAGCGCCTTTGGCTTTTCCCACGACAGCGCGCCGCCGAGCACGCGCCCGCCGCGGCGCAGGCGCACCGGCACGAGATCGTCCGACGCGTTCGCCAGCCGCGCGCCGGCGAAGCGAATGAGCAGCCCGCCATCCTCGACGAATTTGGCGAGCTTGTCGCGCGCCGGGCCGGCGACGACGCCAACGTCGGTCAACACCAGCGCGGAGACCTGGTCGTCGAGCATCGACAACACGGGGTCGCCACGGTTGGCGCGGGGCTCGCGGACGTCGGCGAAGGGCGCGAGCGCTTTGAGCACGTAGTAGGAAGGCGACAGCAGCGGCTGCGCGGTGTCGGCGGTTTCGCCCGACACGACGCCGACGCGCCGGCGCTTCCAGCGGGAGTCGAGCAGCGTCACGGCGCCGGCCGAACGCTCGTCGGCGATTTCGAGGCGGGCGATGTCGTTGCGCAGTTCGAGCGGCAGATTGAAACTGGCTTTCGCCTCCGTCGCCGAGCCCATGTCGAACGGCGCCTCGCCGACGGAAACGCCCTTGATGTCGAGCGCGCGCAACACGCCCGCCGAGCGGCCGGAAGCGGCGGGTCGAACGACCGTCGCCTCGAGCGTTGTGGCGTTGTTTTCCGCGCCTGAAACCGCGAGCTGCGGCTGATCCCGCGTCAACACCTGAACCACGCGGTCGCCGGCCGCCTTGATCAATCCCTCGGCGAAGGCGCGGGCGTTGCCGCTCTCCAGCCCGTCGGCGAGCCAGACGATTTCGGCCTGCTTGTTGGCGGCGAGAAAGCGCTCGGCCGCCGGCAGCGCCGACATCCGGTCCGGCGCGAAGGGCATCGGCTTCATCGCGCGCAGCCGCTCCAGCGCCTTGTTGGAATCGGTGGCGACCACGTCGCGCGCGCCGTCCGACATCGGCAGAATCCCGACGACGCGGCTGTCTCGGCCGGCGGCGAGGATCCGCTCGCCCGCCGTCGTCACGCGTTCCGCCCACGTTGGCGCGGCGGGCCAGCCATCGTCGATTATCGCCAGCAACGGCCCCTTGCCGCCATCGCCGAGCGGCGCCGGATTCCAGATCGGCCCCGCCATCGCGAAAATCACGAGCGCGGCCAACGTCAAGCGCAGCAGCATCAGCCACCACGGCGTGCGCGCGGGGGTTTCGTCGAGGGGCTTGAGGTCGAGAATGAGCTTCAGCGGCGGAAAGGCGATTTCGCGCGGCCGCGGCGGCGTCAGCCGCAGCAGGTAGTAGAGCGCCGGCAGCAGCGCCAGCGCGGCGAGCACCAGCGGCGCGGAAAAAGCGAGGGGAAGGCCCAGCATCAGAAGCCCTCCTGCCCTTGCGGTTGCGCGCCGCCCTGCGCGCCTTCGACGCGCGTGCGCAAATCGAGCAGCGCCCGCGACGCGGGCTGGTCCGTGCGATGGATGGCGAAGCTCCAGCCGCGCGAGCGGCACGCGTCGCGCAAGGCGTCGCGGTGGGCGGCGAGGCGCTTGATGTAGTCGTCCTTGAAGGTCCGGGCTTCGCCAACGCGCAGGCGAGCGGTCGAATCCACGTCGAGGAATTCCGTATGGCCGGAGAAGGGGAATGTCTCCTCGACCGGGTCGGCGATCATTACGACGTGACCCATCGCGCCGCGCGAGGCCATGGACTGGATGGTCGCCGCGATCTCCGCCGGCGGCGCCAGAAAATCGCCGATCAGGATCGCTTGCGTGCGCGGCGGCAGGGGATCGGCGGGCGGCAGCTCCGCCGCCGGCGTCCCGGCGCGCTCGTCCTGAATCAACGCCTCGGAGAAGCGCTCGATGATGCCGCGCGAGGCCAGGGCCCGCGTCAGTCCGCGCAGGCCGACGCGTTCGCCGCCGCGCACCAGGAGATCGGCGGTGGCGAGGCCCAGCGTCAGCGCGCGGTCGATCTTCGATTGCAGCGCGAGCGAGGAAACATAGGCCATGGACGGCGAGCGATCCATCCACAGCCAGATGGTGTGCGCCGCCTCCCATTCGCGTTCGCGCACGTAGACGCGGTCGTCGCGCGCCGAGCGGCGCCAGTCGATGCGCGTGGTTTCCTCGCCCCAGACGAAGGGGCGGAACTGCCAGAAGGTTTCGCCGACGCCCGCGCGGCGGCGCCCATGGACGCCGTACATCACCGTCGCCGCGACATCCTTCGCCGCGACGACAAGGGCCGGCAGCCGCCGCGCGAGATCGAGCGCGCCGGACTGGTGGCGGGCTTCGACGCCGCTTTCATCGCCGCTGAGAAGGCGCGCGTCCACCATGCGTTCAGCCAAGCCGCTTGGCGAGGCGGGCGATGACGCCGGAAATCGTTTCCCCTTCCGCGCGCGCGGCGAAGGTCAGCGCCATGCGGTGCTTCAGCACGGGCTCGGCGAGGTCGCGCACATCGTCGATGGACGGCGCGAGGCGGCCATCGATCAGCGCGCGGGCGCGGCTGGCGAGCATCAGCGATTGCGCCGCGCGCGGGCCCGGGCCCCAGGCGACGCTTTTCGTGATGGCGGCGTCGGCGCCGTTTTCGCCGGGGCGGGCGGCGCGCACGAGGTCGAGAATGGCCTCGACGACGCTGTTGCCGACGGGGAGCTTGCGCACCAGCGCCTGCGTCGCCATCAGATCGTCGGCGGTCATGGCCGGTTTCGCCACGGCGTCGTTGCCGCCGGTGGTCTCGACGAGGATGCGGCGCTCGGCGTCGCGATCTGGATAAAGAACGTCGATCTGCATGAGGAAGCGGTCGAGCTGCGCTTCCGGCAGGGGATAGGTGCCCTCCTGCTCCAGCGGGTTTTGCGTCGCCAGAACATGGAAGGGTCTTGGTAGGTCGTGTCGATCGCCCGCCACCGTGACATGGTATTCCTGCATCGACTGCAACAGCGCGCTTTGCGTGCGCGGGCTGGCGCGGTTGATTTCGTCGGCCATCAGCAATTGCGCGAAGATCGGCCCGCGCACGAAGCGGAAGGCGCGCTTGCCGCCGTCGCCCTCCTCCATGATTTCGGAGCCGAGGATGTCGGCGGGCATCAGATCGGGCGTGAACTGCACGCGCCGCGCGTCCAGGCCGAGCACGACGCCGAGCGTTTCGACCAGCTTCGTCTTGGCGAGGCCCGGCACGCCGACCAGCAGGCCGTGGCCGCCGGCGATCAACGTCGTCAGCGCTTGCTCGACCACCTTTTCCTGGCCGAAGATGACGGCGCCAATGGCGGTTCGCGCGGCGGCGACCTTCGCCAGCGCTTCTTCCGCCGTCTTTTGAACATCGGCTTCCGAAAGGCTTGTTCTGCTGTCCAGCGTCCCGGTCATGCGCACTCCATCGCCGCGCCAATAGGTCCGCGCCGATTCGCCGGGCGCGGCATTTCATATTGGGCTAGAATAGGCGCTTCCGCCGCGATGTCGATTCCGCGACGGAAATTCGAATGGCAGGGTTGATGGCCAATAGCGTCGAAAAAGAGACGGGCGGCGCGCCCCCGGCGGGACTTGAGAGCGTCGTTCGGGCGGCGACACGCGCCAAATTCAGCGGTCCCGCGCCGGTGCATCTGTGGAATCCGCCGTATTGCGGCGACATCGGGCTGAAGATCGCGCGCGACGGCGTGTGGCATTACCAGGGCTCGCCGATCGCGCGCCCGGCGCTGGTGAAGCTGTTCGCGGGCATCCTGCGGCGCGACCCCGAGCGCTACGTGCTCGTGACGCCTGTGGAAAAAATCGCCGTCGAGGTCGAGGACGCGCCGTTTCTCGCGGTGGAATTGGCGGTCGAGGGCGACGGCGCGGAGCGGCGGCTGTCGTTCCGCACGAATCTCGACGAATGGGCCGAGGCGGGCGCGGCGCACGCGCTGCGTTTCGAGCCGGGCCCATCCGAAGGAATGAAGCCGTACGTCCATATCCGGGGCGATCTCTGGGCGCTGGCGACACGGGCGGTTTATTACGAGCTCGTCGAACTTGGCGAAACGCGCGATGTCGAGGGCCGCGCCATGTTCGGCGTCGCGTCGGGGAAACAATTCTTTGTGATGTGTCCAGCCGACGCGATCGAGGATTTGGCGTGAGGCGGGGGGCCGCGCTTTTTTCGGTCGACGACATCCGCGCGCGCGCGGCGGCGCGTCTGCGCGGCGCGCCTTCGCCGGACGACGCGTCCAGCGCCAACGGCGACCATGCGTTGAACCCAGGCTTGGCGTTGAACCCAGGCTTGGCGTTGAACCCAGGCTTGGCGTTGAACCCAGGCTTGGCGACCGGAGATGGCCCGCGCCGCAAGCTGGCGGCGGTGCTGGCGCCCATCGTGGCGAGGCCGGGCGGCGCGACGGTCTTGCTGACGCAGCGCTCCTCGAAGCTGCGCGATCATTCAGGCCAGATCGCCTTTCCTGGCGGACGCATCGACGCGGGCGAAACTCCGCTCGCCGCGGCGTTGCGCGAAGCCGAGGAGGAAATCGGCCTCGACCGCCGTTTCGTGTCGCCGTTGGGTTACCTCGACGCCTACCAAACCGGCACGGGCTATCTGGTGCATCCCGTCATAGCGCTGGTCGAGCCAGGTTTCGAACTCACGCCCAACCCGGACGAGGTCGAGGACACGTTCGAGGCGCCGCTTGAATTCCTGATGAACCAGGCCAACCACGAGCGCGTCGACCGCGTCATCGATGGCGTCGACCGCCACTTTTACGCGATGCCGTGGAACGGCAGGTTCATCTGGGGCGCGACGGCGGGGATGCTGCGGGATTTGTGTCTGCGGATGTGGGCGTGACGAACCCGGAGGACGGTGGCGGCGCTATTTGGGGTTGGGCTCGAGATAGGCGCTCGTCGCCTTGCGATAGACCTCTTCGCGGCTGATTTTCTTCATGAACGCGCCGTCCGGAAGCCCCTTTACGTCCTTCGGCTTCACGCCGTCGCGCAGGGCTTGCATGGTCGCGCGCGTCGCCTCGGCGGCCGCCATGAAGGGCAGATGGCCTTGCAGCGCGAGCCGGACGCCATGCGCCGCGAGGAACTCCTTGTCCTCCAGTTCAGGCGACAAGGCGCCAAGCATGATGGGAAGTTTTGTCGCGGCGCGCGCGGCTCGCACTTCTTCGCGTGTCTTCAATCCCGCGAGGAAAACGCCATCGACGCCGGTGTCGCTGTAGGCGCGCACGCGCGCGAGTGTGTCGTCGAGCCCCGTCATGGAAACCGCGCCGGTGCGGGCGAGGACGACGAGGCTCGGATCGCTTCGCGCGGCGACCGCGGCCTTCATCTTGCCGACGCCCTCTTCGATCGACACCGGCCGCGTCTTGGCGTCGCCAAAGGCGCGCGGCAGAAGCGTGTCCTCGATGGTCAGCGCGGCGATGCCGGCGATTTCCATTTCCTCCACGGTGCGCATGACGTTGAGCGCGTTGCCGTAGCCGTGGTCGGCGTCGGCGATCACGGGGATCGAACACGCGCGGTTGACGCGCATCGCCTGTTGCGCGAATTCGGTCAGCGTCAACACGATGAGGTCGGGCGCGCCGATGACCGCGAGCGAGCCGATGGAGCCCGCGAACATGCCGCATTCAAAGCCGACGTCCTCGGCGGTGCGCGCCGACAGCGCGTCGAACACGGACGCCGGGTGAACGCAGGCCGCGCCCTGAAGGATGGCGCGGAGGGCTTGGCGGCGGGGCGTCCAGTTCATCGCGGCTCCAATAGTTCAATAACAGATGGCGAATTTCGAGCGGCCGCCAAGGGATTCCAGAAACACGCGCAGGTCGGATTCCAGGCGCGCGGAAGATTCCGGCGACAGCGGCGCCGCGCCAAGGCCGGCGATCCACCGCTCGCACGCGCCTTCGGGCGATTGCCGCCGCGCGGCGATGACGGCGCTCAAATCCGCGACGCTTTTGTGTTTGCCCGCCAAGTACGACAGGAAATCGCGCTCAATGTCGACGGCCGCGATGGACGCCATGGCCACCCCGCCACAGGCGCAGCCGGCGTCGTGGGGGGCGTTGATTCCCACGATCCAGAGTTCGGCGAGTTCGTCGAAAGCGTCGCGCGCGCCGGCTTGTGGCGCCCGCAAAGCCATGGCTACGAGGCCTTCGCCAGCGCCGCGCGCTTGCGCGCCGTCGCGTCGGCGTCGATCTTGCCTTGCGCGTCGACGACGACGCCATAGGCGTTTTCCGCCTGTTGGCGCGTGACGTAGCCTTCCGCGACGTCGAAGGCGACGCGTTCGGGCTCGCGGTCCGTCGGTGGACCAAAGCCGCCGCCGCCGCCGGAGAGGTGGTGGATTTGCTCGCCGACTTCGAGCCGGCGCTGCATCACCTTGGCGTTTGGCAAGTCGTCGATCAGCTTGCCCTTGACCACCAGATCAACCTTGTTGCCAAGCGCGGCGTGGCCTCCGTCAAGGCCCCAGGGAGCGCAATGCGCGCGGTCGATCTGCGTGTTGACGGTGATGGGCGCGCGCGCCTCGATGATTCGGTGAATGCCGAGGCCGCCGCGCCACCGTCCCGGGCCGCCGGAATCCTCGCGGAGCGCGACCTGGCGCACCAGCACGGGGTTCTTGGTTTCCGTTTGCTCCATCGGGCTGTTGTGGGTGTCGCCGTCGTTGAGGCAGACGGTGGCGGACATGCCGTCCTCCGTTTTCTTCGCGCCCCAGCCGCCGCCCAGCGGGCCGAAATTGCCGAAGTAGAAGCGCCCGTCTTTCGGGTTGATGCCCCACATGTTGATCGTCATGAGGTCGGCGTGGTGGCCGGCGATGACACGCTCGGAAATCGCCGGCGCCAGCGCCTTGAACAGCGAGTCGACGATGGTCATCGGATAGGTCATCCACTGCCGCATCGCGGCCGGGCGCACCGCGGAAATCACGGTGCCGGGCGTCAACAAAACCTTCAGCGAGCGGAACGAGCCGGCGTTGATGGGGTAATCGGTCGGCGACGTCACGCATTTGTAGGCGACCTCGGCGCAGGCGTAGCCCGTCGTCGGCCCCGAGTTGAAATAGCCGCGCACCTGCTTCGAGACTTCGGTGAGGTCGATGGTGGCCTCGTCGCCGTCGATGATGATCCGCACCTTGATCGGCACGCGTTGGCCGATGTCGACGCCGTCGTCGTCCATGAAGGCCTCGGCTTCGTAGGTTCCGTCCGGAATCGAGCGGGTGAGTTCGCGCGCGCGCGCCTCCGACTGGTCCATGATGCGGGCGATCGCGTCGAGCGTCTCCTCGCGGCCGTAGCGGTCGAGCAGTTCGCGGTAGCGTTTGTCGCCCGATTTCACCGCGGTGATCTGCGCCCGAAGATCGCCCATCGCGCGCTCGGGAATGCGCACGTTCATCTTTATGATTTCGACGAGTTCCTCGTTCATGACGCCCTCTTTCTGGACCTTCATGATCGGGATTTGGATGCCCTCGGAATAGATGTCCGTGGTGACGCCGCCAAGGTTGCCCCCGACATCCTGCCAATGCGCCATGCAGCAGGTGAAGCCGGCCAGAACGCCCTGGTGGAACACGGGCATCGTCAGCGTGAAGTGGTTGAGATGGCTGCCCGTGAGATAGGAGTCGTTGGTGATGTAGATGTCGCCTTCGCGCATGTTCTCGACGCCGAAGTGCTCGATCTTGCGCTTGCAGGTTTGCGACATGCCGCGGATGAACATCGGCAGGCCGAGGCCGATCGACACCGTGTCGCCGGCCGGCGTGAAGAGCCCGACGGTGAAGTCGAGCGCCTCGTAGATGATCATGTTGTAGGCGGTGCGCATCAGGTTCGTCTTCATCTCCTCCGTGACGGCGAGGACGCCGTTGCGGATGATGGAGACGAGAACGGCGTCGGCGCGCTTCTTTGGCGCGGGTGCTGTCGCGGACATCAGTGGCTCCGTCCAATTTCGATGACGAGGTTGCCGAAGCGGTCGACTTCAAGGTGGTCGCCGGGCAACACGACCGTCGTCGAGGCGTGCTCTTCGACAAGCGCCGGCCCTTCGATCTTGTTGCCGGCGAGAAGCTTCTCGCGCTGGAAGATCGGCGTCAAAACGGCGGCGCCGAGCTCGGTGAAGTAAACATCGCGGCTTGGCAGGCGCGAGGCCGGGGGAGGCGCGGCGCTTCCCGCGGCGAGCGGCGCGAGTTCCGGCTTTTTCATCAGGCCGGTCACCGTGGCGCGCAGGCTGACGATCTCGGCGGGCTCGTTGGGCGCGCAGGTGCCGTAGCGCTGCAAATGCACGTCGTCGAAGTGTTTCTTGATCGCGGCGCGGTCTTGCTTCTCGAAATACTCCGAGGGCAGGTCGATGGTGACGGAATGCTCCTGGCCGACGTAGCGCATGTCGGCGGCGCGCGCCGTCGCGGCTTGCGCGCCCGCGATATGGGCGCCGGCGAGCGCCGCCATGCCTTCGGCGATCATGCCCTGGTAGATGCTCTCGATCTCGTCGAACGAGGCGTCGGCGAGGCGCATCGGCGCGGTGCGCACATAGTCGTAGCGCAGGTCCGAGAACAGCATGCCGAAGGCGCAGAAATGACCCGGCGAGCGCGGAATGACGACCATGGACGTGCCGATTTCGCGCGCCACGGCGCAGGCGTGCAGCGGCCCGGCGCCGCCGTAGGCGATCAGCGGGAAGGCGGCGGCGTCGAGGCCGCGCTCGGTGGAGACGCCCTTCACGGCGTAGGACATCGTTGTCGCGGCGATGCGCAACACGCCTTCGGCGGCGGCGATCGTCGTCATGTCGAGCGGCTTGCCGACGCTCTTGTCGATGGCGCGCTTCGCCGCCGCGACGTCGAGCTTCATCTCGCCGCCGAGGAAGCGGGCGGGATCGAGGCGCCCAAGCACGAGGTTGGCGTCGGTGACGGTGGGCTCCTCGCCGCCGAGGCCGTAGCACGCGGGGCCGGGCGCGGCGCCGGCGCTGACCGGGCCGACGCAAAGGCCGCCGCCGGCGTCGAGACGCGCGATGCTGCCGCCGCCGGTGCCGACCTCGAAAATGTCGATCATCGAGATTTGCACGGGCAGCGCCTCGTTGTAGCCGCCGACAAGCGCCGCGCCCGTCGTCAGCGCGTCGCCGTTGTGAATGACGCCGGCCTTCGCCGTCGTGCCGCCCATGTCGAAGGCTATCGCGTCCTTCACGCCGAGCGCGTGGCAGAGCGCGCGCGCGCCGATGACGCCGGCCGCGGGGCCGGATTCAAGCATGCGTATGCAATGCTCCTTCGCCTGCGCGGATTCGTACAGGCCGCCCGATGACTGCACGAGCAGGAACGAGCCGTGGAAGCCGTTTTTCGCGATATGCTCGTCGATTCCGGCGACATAGGAGCTGACCTTGGGCCCGATATAGGCGTTGGCGACGACGGTCGAGCAGCGCTCGAACTCGCGGTATTCCTGCGACAGCTCGTGCGAGGCGGACACGAACGCGCGCGGCAGCCTTTGCTTGACGATGGCCTTGACGCGGCGCTCGTGGTCGGCGTTGCGGTAGGAGTGCAGCAGCATGACGCCGACCGCCTCGATGTCGAGCGCGGCGAGTTGGTCGCAGACCGCGTGCACGCTTTTCTCGTCGAGCTCGGTGTCGACGTCGCCGTCGGCGGTGAGCCGTTCGACGACCTCGAAGCGCAGCGAGCGCCGCACGAGCGGGCGGTGCTTCTTGAAATAAAGGTTGTAGGCGTCGGGCCGGTTGATGCGGCCGATCTCGTAGATGTCGCGGAATCCCTTCGTCACCACCAGCGCGGTCCGCGCGCCGGAGCGCTCCAGCATGGTGTTGATGGCGATCGTCGAGCCATGGAGGAAGATGTCGGCTTCGGCGAAGGCGGCGCCGGCCTTGTCCACGCCCTGCGAGATGCCCTCGACGAGGCGGGCCGGCGTCGACAGCGCCTTGCCGTACAGCAACTCGCCGGTGCCCTCGCGAAAGGCGGCGACATCCGTGAACGTGCCGCCGATGTCGGCGGCGAGCCGCGTGCCCGTCCGGGC
>CAIKAR010000005.1 GCA_903825465.1 uncultured Hyphomicrobiales bacterium
GCTGCCGAAACTCCGCCCCGGGCGAGGCGTCGTCGTCGAATGCCCGCGTTGTTGAATAACGTTTTTAAGCGCCGCGCGAAAAAAAGGGCCGCCCCGAGGGACGGCCCTTTGTTTTGACCCGGAAGACGCCTTAGCGCTTCGAGAACTGGAAGCTGCGGCGGGCTTTCTTCTTGCCGTACTTCTTGCGCTCGACGACGCGGGCGTCGCGGGTCAGGAAGCCCTCTTTCTTGAGCGCCGGGCGAAGATCGGGTTCGTAGGCGGTCAGCGCCTTGGCAAGCCCGTGGCGCACCGCGCCCGCCTGCCCCGACAAGCCGCCGCCGGCAACCGTGACAACGAGATCGTACTGGGTGACACGGTTGGCGATGACGAGCGGCTGGCGCAGCACCATGCGCAGCACCGGACGGGCGAAATAAACCTCGACCGGGCGGTCGTTGACGGTGATCTTGCCGGTGCCCGGCTTGATCCAGACGCGGGCGACGGCGTCCTTGCGCTTGCCGGTGGCGTAAGCGCGGCCGTATTTGTCGAGCTTCTGCACATAAACGGGATGCACGGGCTGGACGCCCTCGCCCGCTGGCGTGCCGGCGGTCGCGGCCTTGAGGTCCTGCAACGAGGAAAGCGTGGTCTCGGCCATGTTCAGGCGCTCCGCGTGTTCTTGGAATTCAGGGCGGCGATGTCGAGCGACACCGGGCTCTGAGCCGCGTGGGGATGCTCCGCGCCCTTGTAGACGCGCAGGTTGCCGAACTGCTGGCGACCGAGAGGCCCGCGCGGCAGCATGCGCTGCACGGCCTTCTCGACGATGCGCTCGGGGAAGCGGCCCTCGAGGATGAACTTGGCCGAACGTTCCTTGATGCCGCCAACGAAGCCCGTGTGGTGGTAGTACATCTTCTGTTCGACCTTGCGGCCCGTCAACACCACCTTCTCGGCGTTGACGATGATGACGTTGTCGCCGTCGTCGACATGCGGGGTGAAGGACGCCTTGTGCTTGCCGCGCAGGCGCATCGCGACAATCGTCGCAAGCCTGCCGACAACGAGCCCGGCGGCGTCGATCACCACCCATTTCTTCTCGACCTCGGCGGTCTTGGTTTGCGTGGTATGGCCGAACATTGAATGTTGTCCTTGCGAAAGAACCTTGGTCTGGCGAAAAACCTTGGCCTGGCGAAAAAATCGGCGACGCGGAATCCGCGCGCGCCGAAGTTGGCGCGCTTATGAAGCGAACATGCCACCATGTCAACGCCACAGAGCAGCCAAAACGACGGATTTCTCAACCTTAATTGAATGAGGTATTATATTACCTCATGATTCTCCAGCGCGCGTGGAGGCCGCCCGTTCCGCTGTGGATTTACTTGAATTCCCGCGCGCGCACATTGTCGATGAAATCGCGCACGACCGACGAGCGGTCGAAGCGCGCGCCGCCCATCGCCACCGCCGCGCCGTCGGCGAGCGCGAAGGCTCCGAAGGCAATGGGGGCGAACAACAATCCGGCGAGGACGATTTTGACGACAAGGCCCAGCCCTGCGCCGCGCGGCTGTCCCTTGGCGCCAACGAGGCGCAACGCGCCGCTTTCCGGCGATCGCCGCAACGAGGCTTCGGTCGTTTCGAAGGGGGACATGGCTCACCGCGTCTCGCCCCGCAACGCGCGAACGGGGTTTTCGCGCCGCGCGCGCCCCGTTTTGACACAATTTCCAAACGAGGCGGGCCGGCGGAGGGCAAGCTGCAACCCGCCTGCCAACGGCGTCAGGCGGGCCAGCGCTTTTCCGCCAACGGCGGCAGCGCCTCTATCAGTCCGCCAAGATCGCCGGAGCTGAGGAACAGCACGGCGTCGTCGCCGCGCCACTCCGCCGAAATCGCCGCGACGCCCTGCTCGCGCGTCGCGACCGGCGTCGCGTCGCAACCCGCCGCGCGCAGCCGCGCCATGATGTCGTCGAGCGAGACCTGCTCGTGCGTCGCCGCGCCCTGCGAGGCCGGCTCATAGACGAAGACTTTTCCGCAGCCTTCGAAGACGTCGTCGTACCAGTGCAGCGTCTTGCGGTTGCGCCACGAAAACGTGTGCGGCTCGAACACGACGACGAGCCTGCGGCCGGAGAAATGCAGCTTCATCGCCGCGATCGCGCTGCGCGCCTTGTCGTAGGACGAGCCGAAGCCCTCGAAGATCGGCAGCGCCGTCTTTTCCGATTTGCGATCGAGCCGCCGCACGATGCCGCGAAACGATCCCATCGCCTCGACATATTGTTTCACGCTCACAAGTCCGCGGCCCAAAACGAACGCGCCGATGCCAACCATGTTCTCGACGTTGTGGACGCCGAGCTGGCCCGTTTCCACGCGCGCGATTTCCTTGCCCGCGTTGGTCAGCGCGAAGCGCGAGCGCTCGCCAAACGCGATGTTTTCCGCGCGCCAGTCGCCTTCGCCGACGCCAAACGTCGTCACCTTGCGCTTCACGCCGGCGAGAAACCGCTTGCTCAACTCGCCCGACACCGCGGCGACCACGTGGCCGTCGGCGGGAACCATGTCGAGCAATTGGTGGAACGGCGCGAGATAGGATTCGATGGTTGGAAACACGTTGACGTGGTCGTGCGCCAGCGGCGTCAGCAAGACATGCGACGGATGATAATGCAGGAATTTCGAGCGGTCGTCGGTGTTCGACGAGGGATACTCGTCGCCTTCGAGCAGGAACTGCGGCCCCGCGCCCACATGCGACGCGCGCGGCGGCGACAATGGCAAGGCGCCGATCATCCACGAGGGGTCGAGCCCGGCCGACCCCAGGCAATGCGCCATCATCGAGACGCTGGTGGTCTTGCCGAACGAGCCCGCCATGACGCAGGCGTCCTTGCCGCTTGAGAGCAGGCCGAGCACTTCGGCGAAGGACAGGATTTTCGGCCCGCCGGGCTTCGCCGCGCGGGAAAAAGCCTCGGCGACTTCGGCGTTTGTTTCCGGCGTCAGGCGCGCGTTCTTGCCGATGACGATCATTTCCGTCCCGGCGGGTATGTTGTTCGGCGCGTAGGGAACGCGGCAATCGACGCCTTCACGCGCGAGAACATGCGAAATCGGCGGATAGATCGCCTCGTCCGAGCCCGTGACCGCCACGCCGCTGTCGCGCAGCAAAATCGCCGTCGCGCTCATGCCGACGCCGGCGACGCCGATGAAATGGGCGGATTTGTAGGGAAAGTCCAAAGCAGGGCCTCGCGCGAATCGGGACATCATAGCCGATGGCGCCGGGGACGCGACCGGCTGGCGCCGCGCCGAAGTCCATTCGCTCGCATGTTCCCCATGGAAAGGGCCACCCGCAACGGCCGCGCTTCACGAAATAGCGCGGCGCTTGCGTTCGCCAACGTCAACAGCCCCGGCACAAGAATGAAAATGTTTTCTGAACCTGTTGAAAACGGTATGAGCTGGGAACCGGGCGTCGCGGCGCTGGCTTGCGTATGCGATTGGATTTCCTGAAGCGCTTTCCCGCCCCGTCGGCGTCGCGTAGGTTTCCACATACCGCGAATCGAATCACATTCATGGCCTTTCTCGAATCCCTCGCCCCGCGCGGCGCCTTTCCGCCCGCGCAAAGCGCCGAAAACCCGGCCTACCGGATCGCTCCGCACAATGTGGAGGCGGAGCAGGCGCTTTTGGGCGCGATACTGGTCAACAACGACGCTTTCGACCGGGTGTCCGACTTTCTGATCGCCGAGCATTTTTCCGAGGAGTTGCACCGTCGCGTTTACGAGGTCGCCTCGCACCTCATCCGAGCCGGCAAGCACGCGAGCCCGGCGACGATGCGGACGTTTCTGGGCGAGCACGCGCTCGGCGACAGCGGCGTCACGGTTCCGCAATATCTGGCGCGCCTCGCGGCGGAGGCGACGACCGTCATCAACGCCGCCGACTATGGCAGGGCGATCTACGACCTCGCGACGCGCCGCACGCTGATCAACATCGGCGAGGACATCGTCAACACCGCCTATGACTCGCCGATCGACACGCCGCCGCGCGCCCAGATCGAGGAAGCCGAGCGCCGGCTCTACGAGGTCGCCGAACAGGGCCGCTACGAAGGCGGCTTCCAGACGTTTTCAAGCGCGTTGAAAAGCGCCGTCGATCTCGCCGCCAACGCCTACGAGCGCGACGGCAAATTGTCGGGCATCGCGACGGGGCTCGCCGACCTCGACGCCAAGATGGGCGGCCTTCAGGCGTCCGACCTCGTCATCATCGCGGGCCGCCCCGGCATGGGCAAAACCGCGCTGGCGACGAACATCGCCTTCAACATCGCGCGCGCCTATAAGGCCGAAACCCACGCCGACGGCACGCATCACGCGGTCAACGGCGGCGTCGTCGGCTTCTTCTCGCTCGAAATGTCGTCGGAGCAACTGGCGACCCGCGTGCTCGCCGAGCAGTCCGGCGTGCCGTCGTATAAAATCCGCCGCGGCGACATCACCGAAGGCGATTTCCAGAAGCTGGTCGCGGCCTCCAGCGAGATGAGCGTCATCCCCTTCCACATCGACCAGACCGGCGGCATTTCCATCGCGCAGTTGACCGCCCGGGCGCGGCGGCTGAAGCGGCAGAAGGGCCTCGATGTGCTGGTCATCGACTACTTGCAGCTGCTGTCGGGCTCGAAATCGCGCGAGGGCAACCGCGTGCAGGAATTGACCGAGATCACCACCGGCCTGAAAGCGCTGGCGAAGGAGCTGAAGGCGCCGGTGATCGCGCTGTCGCAGCTCTCGCGCCAGGTCGAGTCGCGCGACGACAAGCATCCGCAGCTCTCCGATCTCAGGGAGTCGGGCTCCATCGAACAAGACGCGGACGTAGTTCTCTTCGTCTATCGCGAGGAGTACTATCTGAAGAACAAGGAGCCGCGCCCCGGCACGCCCGAATACACGGAATGGCAGAACGCGATGGAACGCGCCCACGGCCGCGCCGAAGTCATCATCGGCAAACAGCGCCACGGACCGACGGGCACGCTTGAGCTCGCCTTCGACGGCGAATTCACGCGCTTCTCCAATCTCGCGCGCGAGGACATGACGCCGGAGCGCCTGTGAGCGGCGAACCCGCCATGTCAGGCGATGGCGCGCGGGCCGAGCTGACGATCGACCTCGGCGCGCTCGCCGACAACTGGCGCAAACTGGCGGAAACGGCGGTGGGCGCGGAATGCGCCGCCGTGGTGAAGGCCGACGCTTATGGCGTCGGCGCGGAGCCAGCGGTTCGCGCGCTGGCGCGGGCGGGATGCCGGACGTTTTTCGTCGCCCACACGAGCGAGGGCGCGCGGGCGCGGGCGGCGCTTGGCGCGGGCGAAGGGTTTCGGATTTTCGTCTTGAACGGCGGCGCGCTGGATGCGGCGGCCCCTTCGGCCTACGCGGAACATGGCCTTCGGCCCGTGCTGGGGTCGCTGGCGGAAATCGAGGCGTGGGGGGCGCGCGGCGGCGGGTCTGCCGCGGCGCTGCATATCGACACCGGCATGAACCGGCTGGGCATTTCAAGCGGGGACATCGACAGGGCGCTGGCGCTCGCGGCGACGGGCGGGTTTCGGTTTGAGCTGGCGATGAGCCACTTTGTCTCCTCCGAGGAGCCGGCCGATCCGCTCAACGACCGCCAGATCGACGCCTTCCGGAAAGCGCTTGAAAAACTTCCCGGCGTGGCGGCGAGCCTGGCGAATTCGTCTGGAGTTTTCCTGCCGCAAAAGCCCTTCTTCGATCTCGTTCGGCCGGGCTACGCGCTTTATGGCGGCAACCCGCTGCCGGGCCAGCCAAATCCGATGCGTCCGGTGGTTCGCCTCGTGGCGCCGATCATTCAATTGCGCGACATCGCCCCGGGCGCGACAGTTGGCTACAACGGCCAGTGGACGGCGAAGCGCCCGACGCGCCTGGCGACGATCGGCGTCGGCTACGCCGATGGATTTCCGCGGAATCTGATGGCGACGGAGTCCCGCGCCGGCGGCGAGGCCATGGTGTTGAGCCAGCGCTGCCGCTTCGCCGGACGCGTGTCGATGGACCTGATCGTCATCGATGTCACCGATGTGCGCGACACGGCGCTCGCGCTGGGAACACCCGTCGAACTGCTGAGCGAAAACATCGGCGTCGACGATGTCGGCGCGCGGGCGGGCACCATCGGCTACGAGGTGCTGACCTCGCTCGGGCGGCGGTATCGCCGGCGATACATCGGCGGGGTTTGACGCGCGCGCGATCCTGTCCGACATTGTTGGCGAAACCGCCGGCGAAATTCCGAGGTGGCCCATGCGAACGCTTTCGGTGTTGCGCGCGATCTCTTTGACAGCCTTCGCGGCGTTCGCGCTTTCCTTGGCGCCGGCGCGCGCGCAGGACGCCAGAACCCCCGTCGATCTTCAGCTCGCGCTCGCGGTCGACGCCTCTGGCAGCGTCACGCCGCGGCGCTTCGAATTGCAGAAGCAAGGCTATGTCGCGGCGTTTCGCGACCCCAAGGTGCTGAGCGCGATCAAGTCCGGCGTCCACGGTTCGATCGCCGTCACCCTGTTTCAGTGGACCGGGCCGCGTCTGCAGGCCGAAGTCATTCCCTGGATGATCATCAAGGACGAGGCGACGGGAGCCGCGGTCGCCGACGCCATGGCCCGGGTTCCGCGCATGATCTTCGGCGGCGGCACGTCGCTCAGCGGGGCCATCGATCATTCCATGGACCTGTTTTCGCGCGGTCCCTACGCCGGCGACCGCAGGGTGATCGACGTGTCGGGCGACGGCTCGAACAACCGCGGCCGGCCGGCGGAAAAGGCGCGCGACGAGGCCCTCGCGAAAGGCGTCGTCATCAACGGATTGCCCATTCTCACCATCGAGCCCGACCTCGACGACTACTACCGCGACAGCGTGATCGGCGGCGAGGGTTCCTTCGTCATCGCCATCAAGGATCTGGACGCCTTCGCCGACGCCATCGTGCGCAAGCTGGTTGCGGAGATCGCCATGAACGACTACTCGGTTGGCGCGGGCGGACCCATCCGCCGTAAATTCTAGGGAGTGTGAAATGTCGGGCACAGCGCGCAAGGTTGGCGACTGGCAGAACGTGCTTGTGGACGTCGAGGACAAGATCGCCTGGGTGACGCTGAACCGCCCGGCCAAGCGCAACGCCATGAGCCCGGCGCTCAACGACGACATGGTCGATGTGCTCAACACTCTCGAAGTCGACGCCGATGTCGGCGTCGTGGTCCTGACCGGCGCGGGCGAAAGCTTCACCGCCGGCATGGACCTTCGCGAATATTTCCGCGCGCTCGACCATCTGCCCTACATACAGCAGGTTCACGGCCGGCGTTCCGCGTGGGTGTGGCAATGGCGCATGTTGGCGAGCTATTCAAAGCCCACCATCGCCATGGTCAACGGCTGGTGCTTTGGCGGCGGCTTCACGCCGCTGGTCGGCTGCGACCTCGCCATCGCCGCCGAAGAGGCACATTTCGGTCTCTCGGAAATCAACTGGGGCATCATCCCCGGCGGCAACGTGACGCGCTCCGTCGTGCAGACGATGCGCCACCGCGACGCCATGTACTACATCATGACCGGCAAGACCTTCGACGGCAAAAAGGCCGCTGAAATGGGCCTCGTCAACCAGGCGGTGCCGCTGGCGAAGCTGCGCGAAACGACGCGGGAGCTGGCGGTGGAATTGCTGGGCAAGAACCCCGCGGTGCTCAACGCCGCCAAGCAGGCCGTGCGCTCGACGCAGGGCATGTCGTGGGAATTGTCCGACGAGTATCTGATGGCGAAAAGCCACCAGAGCCGCTTCCTCGACACGGAAAACGGCCGCGCCAAGGGGCTGAAGCAGTTCCTGGACGAAAAATCCTTCCGTCCGGGGCTCGGAGCCTACAAGCGCGATGAATGATGTGGATCCGGCGCGGCGCGGCGCGATAAAAAGGCTGCTCGCGCCGAAGTCGGTCGCCATTGTCGGGGCGTCGCCGACGCCGGGCTCGCTCGGCGGCGGCGTGCTCGGCAATCTTGAACGCTTCGGCTTCAAGGGCGACATCCATCTCGTCAATCCCTCGCGTTCGGAGATCGGCGGGCGTCCCTGCGTGGCCTCCACGCGGGACTTGCCGATGGGCGTCGACGCGGCGGTGTTGGCGATTCCCGGCAAGGGCGTTCTGGACGCGCTGCGCGGCTGCGCCGAGCGCGGCGTCGGCGGCGCGATCGTGTTTTCCGCCGGCTTCGCGGAGGCGGGCCCCGAGGGCGCCGCCCGACAGCGCGAGATCGTCGAACTCGCGCGAAAATCCGGCATGGCGATCGAAGGGCCGAACTGCCTCGGCGTCGTCAACTACATCGACAATGTGTGCCTGACCTTCGGCGTCGCCGCGCCATTCGCGCCGGCTGGCGGGCGGGGCGTCGCGATCGTCTCCCAATCCGGCGCGATGGCGACCGTGCTGCGCGCGGCGCTGCACGCGCGCGACATCGGCGTGAGCTGCACGGTCTCCACCGGCAACGAGGCGATCGACGGCGTCGAGGATTTTCTCGACACGATGCTCGACGATCCCGCGCACGCCTGCGTTGCGATGGTCGTGGAACAGTTCCGCAAGCCCCGCGCGTTCCTGGCGCTGGCGCGCCGCGCGCGGAAAATCGGCAAGGTGGTTTTTCTGCTGCATCCAGGCCGCGGCCAGGCGGCGCGGCAATCGGCGGCGACGCACACGGGCGCGCTGGCGGGCGATTGGGAGGTCATGCGCGCCTGCGCGCAAAGCGCGGGCGTCTGCGTCGTCGAAAGCCTCGAGGAAATAATCGACGTCTGCGAAATCGCCATGCGCAGTCCGCGTCTGCCGCGCGGCGGCGTGGCGATGATCACGGATTCCGGCGCGTTCAAGGCGATCACGCTCGACACGGCGGAATCGCTCGGTTTGCGAATGCCCGAATTGTCGCCGACCTCGTCGGAAATCATTGGCGCGATCGCGCCGGGGCTGATCCTGCCGACCAACCCGCTCGACCTCACGGCTCAGGCGCTGGTCGATCCCGACCTCTACCGCAAGACGCTGCGGCCGTTGCTCGACGACGACGCGTTCGGCTCGGTGCTGTTTGGCGTGATTTTCTCCAGCCCGCACATGGCGCACCGCAAGAACAAGCCGATCGTCGACGCGCTGCGGGACTTCAAGCCGGAAAAGCCGGTGTTTCTGGCGATGCTCGGCGACGAGGCGGAAGTGCCGGCGGACCTGATCGCGCAATTCCGCGAATTGAAGACGCCGTTCTTCCGGTCGCCCGAACGGCTGATGCGCGCCCTGGCGCGGCTCGACCAATGGGCGTCGCGGCCGCTTCCGCCCGAAGGCGGCGAGGCCCCGGAGGCGGAGACGTTGCCGGCGGGAACCGTTCCCGAACACCGCGCCAAGAAATTGTTGCGGCCCTTTGGCGTGGCGACGCCGAAAGGCGACTTGGCGCAAGCGCTTGTGGACGCCGTGGCAGTCGCCGCGCGCGTCGGCTATCCCGTCGCGTTGAAGGCGCAGTCGGCCGCGTTGTCGCACAAAAGCGACGCTGGCGGCGTGATCCTGAACGTCGCCAGCGCCGAGGCGCTGCGCGACGCGTGGACGCGCCTGCACGGCAATATCGCCAAGGCGAACCCCGCGCTGGAACTCGACGGAGTCCTGGTGGAGGCGATGTCGCCGCGCGGCGTCGAACTGATCGTCGGCGCGCGCAACGATCCCGACTGGGGCGCGATCGTGCTCGTCGGCATGGGCGGCGTGACGGCGGAGGCGCTGGGGGATGTCCGCATCATGCCGGCGGGCCTCGGCGTCGACGCCATCGCGGCGGAAATTTCGGCGCTGAAGGGCGCGGCGTTGCTGAAAGGTTTTCGCGGCGATGGCCCGCGCGACATCCGGGCCGCCGCCGAAATCGCCGCCGGCGTCGGGCGCTTCGCGCAGGCGCATCCGGAAGTCCGCGAGATCGATATCAACCCTGTTCTGGTTTTGCCGGAGGGACAGGGCGCGCTGGCGCTTGACGCGCTGATCGAGGTGGGGTGAAAGTTCGCGCGGTTGTCAACGAGGGGGAAAGCCATGGAACGCCGACGCATTTTCAGGGCGCTCGCCGCCGCCGCCGCGCTGACGCCGTTTGTCGCGAAGGCGGCGCGCGCCCAGGACAAGACCCAAGACATGGCTAAAGCCAAGAAGGTCCACAAGCTCGTTCTGCACGTCGGCGCCAACAGCGAGGAGTCGATGAAGACGGCGCTGAACAACGCCAAGAACGCGCACGAGGTTTTCACCGAACGCGGCGACGAGATCGTCATCGAGATCGTCGCCAACTCAAGCGGCCTGCACATGCTGCGCGACGACACCTCGCCGGTGAAGGCGGAAATCCAGTCGCTGCGCAAGCTTGATCCGAAGGTCGTGTTCTCCGCCTGCAACAACACGAAGATGGGCATGGAAAAAAAGGAGGGAAAAACCATTCCCATCATTTCCGAGGCCGTCGTCGTGCCCGCGGGCGTCGTGCGGCTTGTCGAGCTGGAAGAGCAGGGCTACGCCTATATGCGGCCTTGAGCCCGCGACGCCGTCCAGCCCAAACGCTATCGAGAAGCCATCGAGGAAGCCATGTCGTTATCCGTTCGTCCGTTTCTCGCGGCCGCCGCGTTGGCCGCTGTCGCCGCGCTGTCGCCGGCGCGCGCGCAAACGCCCGCGCCGGCGGCTTGGGCACCGCCCGATTTGAAGAAGCTGCCCGACGACGCCTGGGGCAAGCTGGTGCGCTATGGCCGCGACCTCAACACCAACACCCCGGCGTTGCTCGGGCCGGAAGCCGTCAACGCCTCCATGCGTTTTTCAGGCTCGAACCTGTCGTGCCAGAATTGCCACCTCGAAGCGGGCGCGAAGAAGTTCGGCCTGCCCTATGTCGGCGTCTATGGCGATTTCCCGCAGTACCGCGCCCGCGAGGGCGAGGTCGGCACCATCGAGGACCGCGTCAACGGCTGCATGACGCGCAGCATGAACGGCAAGCCGCTGCCGCTTGACAGCCTGGAGATGAAGGCAATGACGGCCTACATCAAATTCCTGTCCACCGGCGTGCCGGTGGGCGCGCCGACGACGGGGCGCGGCGCCGGCGCGATCGCCGAATTGACGCGGGCCGCCGATCCCGAGCGCGGCAAGGCTGTTTACGCGGAGACCTGCGTCGCGTGTCATGGCCCGGATGGGCAGGGCAAGCGGCGTGGACAGGTTGGCGACGGCAAGGGCTACGAATTTCCGCCGCTCTGGGGCCCCGACAGCTTCAACGACGGCGCCGGGATGAACCGCCTGATCGCCGCGGCGAACTTCATCCACTCGAACATGCCGAATGGCGTGAGCGCCGACAATCCCCTCCTGTCGGACGAGGATTCGTGGGATGTCGCGGCCTATGTGCAGAGCCAGCCTCGGCCCCACAAGGACGCGCTGGACAAGGATTTCCCAGTGCGAACGGAAAAGCCCGTCGACGCCGGCTATGGCCCCTACCCCGACGCTTTCGAACAGTCGGCGCACAGGCTTGGACCGTTCACGCCGATCCGCGCCGCGATCAAGACGCTGGCGGCGGAAGCCGCCAAGGGGAAATAGAGCGCAAGACGCTGGCGGCGCGGCCCCCAAGGCGAAATAGAGCGGTCGCCGGCGGCGTCATCGACAAGCGAGCGACCAAACGAAGCGGCCTTCTCCTCGTCAAAGGAGAAGGCCGTTTTCGCATGCGCCCAGGGTTCGACGCCCGCCGCCTCAGTGCGCCAGCGGGTCCGGACGCATCTGGATTTTGAAGACCCGCGGGCGCTCGCCCTTGCCGGTCTCGCTGTGGAACATGGCGCGCGTGCCCGACGTGGTCCAGAGGCCGCGACCCTTCCAGCCCGCGTTCGGATCGTCGATGCGGCCATCGACGTTCTTCGTGAAGAAGCCCGCCGGATAGGGCACATGCAGCGTCACCATCTTGCCGTTGACGAGCGCCGTGATGGCCTCGCCGCCGTTGGTCATCGCCAGCGGAACGTCGTTGCCGAGACCAAGCGTGTTGTAGCGGTCCACCCACACGTAATAGGCGTGCTCGGACGACATGTCCGCGCCGTTCATTTTCGGCCCGGGGAACTCGTACAGCGTCCAGCCCTCGTAGCACTGCTCGCCGGTGACCGTGTTCGGGCCCTTCAGCGTTTCCTTGCATTTCGAGCGGTCGAAACTCGCCATCTGGCCGCTGGCGAGCGCCGTCCAGACAACGCCTTTGGTGTCGACATCGACGCCGCGCGGGCCAAACGTGCCCTTCGGCGGCTGGAACAACTCGGTCATGCCGGTGTTGACGGGGTCCGCGCCGGGGATGAAGCGGATCAGGTAGCCCGGCTGCGACAAGCGGGAAAAGCCGATGTCCATCGACTGACCCCAGATGGAATCGTCGGCCGGGCTCGGCTGCACGCCGTAGAAGCCCGCTATCACGCGCTTCTGCTTGTTGGGATCGATCGGCGCCTTCTCGTCGACATAGTCGCCGCGCTTGCCAAGGCCCGGCACATCGACGATTTCCGGCGCCCAGCCCTGCGCCTTGTTCACGTCGCCGGTCTCCTTGAACACTTTCGTGTTGAGCCAGCCGATGGCGACGGCGGCCGGGCCGCCGGCGCTCGTCCACAACGTGTTGTCCTTGTCGTGGCCGAAATAGAGATGGTGCGTGCCGAAGCACGTGTTGATCAGCGAGAATTTCCGCGTCGCCGGATCGTAGTAGGACATTTCGCGGCCGGCGGCGGCGATCGGCGCGAGCTTCGCGGCGGGGAGCGCGTCGGGCCCGGCCTTGCAATCCGAAGGGTTCGCCAGCGGCCTGATGCGGGCGGTGAACCAAAGCTTGGCGTCCTGATCCATCATGACGTTGTGGATCGAGGTGTGGCTGTCCCAAATCGGATCCTCGCCCCAGAAGACCGACGGTCCCTTCGGGTCTTCCCGGGTGGTCGGGGTTTTCGGATCGGCGTAGGGATGCGTGATCTTCGACGCCTTGTTGGCGACCGGGTCGAGCACCGGCACGTCGTCGGTGGATTCCTCCGGCGAGCCGTAGATCAGGCCGTTCGCGTTGACCGTGGGGTTGCGCTTGTCGGTCGAAACCGCGTCATGCAGGTAGGTGAAGGGCTCGGCCCAGTCCCACAACGTCACGACCATGTTGCGCTCGACGCCGGTGGGGCGCGACGGCTTGTCGGCGGGAAGCTCGCCCTTGGCGACGCGGTCCGTCCAGTCGCCGAAGTTTTGCAGGCCGAGGTCCGGCCCGAGGCGCGCGATGGCCGTGTTCATGCCCGCCATCGCCTGGCCGGACGCGATGCGGCGCATCCACATGTCGGCGGAAGTCTTGAATTCCTTTTCTCCGACCGTTTCGGCCAGCGCCTGCACGTTGGGCGAGCGAACATTGCGCGAGCCGAGCGCGTGGCAGGACTGGCACGAGTTCTTGATGGTGTCGACCCAGTCGCCCTGGGTTTTCATGAACGTCGGAATGCCGTTGCCGGGATTCTTGTCCGTCTTCGTGCCCGGGAACTGGTCCACGGCCGGAATTTTCAGCATCGAGTACCAGTACATGCCGGGATAATACGCCGCGGCCGCGGCCGGCGTCGGCGCGATCTTCGCCGCGAGGTTCAGGTTCTTGCCGGGCTCGCCATCGACCTTGTCGGAGTCGACAAGCCCATAGCCGCGCACCCACACTTTGTATTTCGCCTTCGGCAGATCGGGCATTTCATAACGCCCCTGATCGTCGGTGACGACGATCTTCGCGTATTTCGTTGGGAGATCGGTGGTCTCGGCGACAACCCAGACGCCGGCTTCCGGCCCCGCGGAGCTGGTGACGACGCCGCCGATATCGGATGGGCCGATTGAGACGGCCGCCGGCGCGGCGTTCTGCGCCCGCGCGGAAATAATCGTCGTGGAGAGCAGCGCGGCGAAGGCCGCCGCCGTCAGGCCCGCGTGGCGCGTTTGGATGTGCATGTGCCGCCTCCCTTGAAGCCGCCCATCCGGCGGGGCCGGAGAGCTCCAGAGTTTCCGTCGGCGCCCGCGCGCCGACGGTTTTTTTTTGTTTTTAGTCCGCCAATGGATTGGGACGAACCTGCATGTGAACCGCGAGAGGCGTCGTGCCCTTGCCGCCTTCCTTCAGCCACGGCACGCGGTCGCCGCTGGCGACCCAGACTCCGCGGCCTTTCCAGCCGGCGTTGGCGTCGTCAATGCGGCCGTCAAGCCCCTTGGCGTAGAAGCTGAGCGGATAGGGGACGCGCAACACGACCCACTTGCCGTTGACAAGCGCGAGCAAGGCGTCGTTCTCGTTGCCGGTCGAGATCGGAACGTCGTTGCCCAGGCCCAGCGTGTTGTGCTGATCGACCCAGGTGTAGTAGCTCGCCTCGGCGCTGTTTTTGCCGATGCCAGCGAAGCCCGGGCCGGGATATTGGTAGAAGCTCCAACCTTCGGGGCATTGGTCGCCAGTCGCCTTCGGACCGTTCGCCGGCTCCTTGCACTTGCGCCGGTCGAACGCGCCAAGGTGGCCGCTCGCCAGCGACACCCAGACGACGCCCTTGCTGTCGATATCGCCGCCGCGCGGACCGAAATGCGCGCCGTCCTTCGGCAGATTGTAGGCTTCCGCCAGCGAGGTGTTCGGCGGATTGTCGCCGGGTATCATACGCACCACGCCGCCCGGTCCGCCAAACACGCCGACCGTGCCCCAGACGGAGCTGTCGACCGGGCTTGGCATGACGGCGTAATAGCCGCCGTTCAGGCGCTTGTCGCGCTGGGGATCGACGGGATCCGACGGGCTGACATAGGCCTCCGGCTTGCCCGTCGCCTTGATGTCGAGGATCAACGGCGTCCAGCCCTGCGATTTCTCGGCGTCGCCGGTTTCCCGGAACTTCTTGGTGTCGAGCCAGCCCACGACCGGGCCGCCGCCGCTGGTCCAAAGCGTGTCGTTGGCGTCGAAGCCGAATTGCAGATGATGGTCGGTGAAACACGTGTCCACGAACGTGTATTTCATCGTTTTCATGTCGATGAAGCCCAACTGGCGCGGGCTTTTGTCGAGCGGGAACAATTTGGCGGAGGGATTTTCCGAGCCCTTTTTGCAGAACGCCGGATTATCGACCGCGCGTCCGGCGGCGGTCAGCCACAGGTTGCCCTGCTCGTCGAACATGGAGTTGTGGTTGTTGATCCGGTTCGACCAGTATTTCTCGTTGCCCCAATAGGCCGAGGGCTGGTTCGGCTTGAGTTCGGCCGCGTGGCCAGGCCCCAGCGATTCCGGCATGTCGGCGTCGCGCACCGGCACGTGGAATGTGCCGGCGGTGTTCGCGACCGGATCGACCCACGGGATGTCATCGGTGGAATATTCGGTCGAGCCCCAAACCTTGCCGTAGGCGTTGACGCTCGGGTTGCGCTTGTCGGTCGAGATGGCGTCGTGAACATAGGTGTGGGCGCTGCCAAATCCCCACATCGTCAGCACTCTGTTGCGCTCGACGCCCTGCGGCCGCGGCGGTTTTTCCTTCGGCAAATTCCCCTTGGCGACGCCGTCGGTCCACGCGCCGAAATACTTGAACGGCACGCCGGCGAGGTCGCCCGCCAGCGGCGTCACCATGTTCAGCGCCGACTGGCCGGACTGCACGCGGCGCTCCCACGCCTCCTCCCCCGTCTTGAAGTGCGAGAAGGCGGCTGGAAGCGTGCGCGTCGCCTCCTGTCCGAGCTGGTGGCAACCCACGCAGTCCCGGTTCTTCATTTTGGTGAGCCATTCCTCTTGCGTCACCTTCTCGGGAATGTCGCTCTTGCCGCCGAACTGGTCTTTGCCCGGGATGCCCAGCATCGAATACCAATAGATCGCCGGGTAGTAGTGCGCCGCTTCGGCCTCCGACGGCGCGACGACCGCCGTGATGTTCATGCTTTGATGCGGCACGCCGTGCATTTTCGGCGAATCCACGAGGCCGTAGCCGCGCGACCACACCTGATAGTTCGCCTCGGGCAGATCGGGCAGAACGTAGCGGCCCTTGTCGTCGGTGACGACGATTTTGACGAAGCGCGTTCCCAGATCGTTGGTTTCGGCGACCACCCATACGCCGGCTTCAGGCCCCTTGGCGCTGGCGACGACGCCCGAAATGTCCTTCGGACCCGGGGCCGGCGCCTGCGCGCGCGCGCCGACGATGGTGGACGACATGAGCGCCGCGACGAAAGCCGCCCGTCGCGCGTATAGGTTGATTGGTTCCGACATTCATAGACCTCCCGGCGTAAAGCCCGGCGCCTGTTCGGCGCTCCGGATTCTCGCCCGCATTCTGCACCTTGCGGATGACGGCGGCAAGCGGATTCCCACTCCGACCAGCCGCTCAACGCCAGCGCCGCGCGGCGGGCGCCGGCCCACCGGTTTCAATCCTTGCGCCCCGACGTGTGGCCGCGGTCGCCCTCGCCCGGCGCGCCAACATCCACGCGCGCGTCGATGACATATTGACCACCAGCCCGCACGACCTTCTCGCCGCGTTCCAGCGCCGCCGCGAAATCCACCGCGTTCATGACGGGCCCCTCGCCGTCGAGGCCTTGCGCCTTCGCCATGGCGACAAGGTCGATCGTCGGCCGCACCATCTCCTGACCGACGAACTTGTTCTCGACAGGCCGGCCGCGCTGAACCGCCATGCGCTCCTGATGCGCGACGTCGTTGTAGTAAACCTGGTTGTTGGCGATCACCACCAGCAGCGGTATGCCCATGTGCGCCGCCGTCCAGAAAGCGTTGCCGCCCATGGTGAAATCGCCGTCGCCGATGACCGTCATCGGCAGGCGCCCGGAGCCCTTGATCGCGAGCGCGGTGCCAATGGCGTTGGAAGGGCCCGAGCCGACGCCGCCGCCGCCGTCGAAGCCGGCGAAATCAAGCGGATGCTTGAAACTCACGGTGTCCGAAGGCCAGCCAAGCGCGTAGCCCGCCATCGTCACCTCGCGCTTGTCGCAGAAATCGCGCACGACGAGCGCGAGATCGCGCAGGCCCATGACGCCCTCGGGACGCGGCTTGCCCAGCGCCACGGAGACGCGCGGCGGCCACTTCGGCGCGGCCTTCGCATTCTCCCCGCGCAGGCGCCGCACGGCGTCCAGCAACGGCCGCACGAGTTGGTCGGGCGAACTCAGAATCTTCAGATCCACCGGCGGCAGGCCGAAATGATCCATGCTCCAGCCGTTGTGGAGATAATCGTCGACGGTGCAGTGGATGACCTTTGACGCGACATCCACGCCCTTGCCGAGCGTGAGTTCGAAGTGGCCCTTCAAATCCATCCAATCGAGCGACAGGACGACGTCGGCCTCTTTCACAATGTTCGCGGAGGCGGGCGACGGCCGGAAACGCGGTTCAACCAGATGCAGCGGATGCTCCGTCGGAAACGCCGGCGCGAGCTTCATGTCGGTCAGCACGGCGGCGCCAATCGCTTCGGCGAGTTCCACGCGAAGGTCCCAGTCCTTGATCGAACGCGACACACGCCCCATCAGGATGACCGGCTTCTTCGCGTCCACGAGCATCCGCGCGGCCTGTTCCACCACTTCTCCCGAAGGGGCCGGCGGCGACCCGGGTTGAAAACGCGCCATGTCGGGAAAACGGATTTCCTTTTCGAGCTTCGATTCCTGCAAGCCGACATCGAGGCACACGTAGGTCGGCCCGAAGGGATGCGTCGCGGCGATCTGCCAGGCCCGGGTGATCGACTCGACGGCGGCGCCGGCCGAGCGCGGCTCGTCGTCCCATTTCGTGTAGTGGCGGATCAGCGCGCCCTGGTCCTTCGACGTGTGGATCCAGTCGATCCAGGGCCGCCGCTCCTCCGCGTCGCCGGGGCCCGTCGCGCCGAGTATCAGCACGGGATCCCTGGCGCACCACGCGTTGAAAACCGCCATCGTCGCGTGCATGAGCCCGACGTTCGAATGCACGGCGACCGCCATCGGCTTTTCCGTGATCTTGGCGTAGCCCTGCGCGATGCCAACCGCGTGCTCCTCGTGCAGGCACACCATCATCTGGGGATCGCGGTTGCCGAGATAGTTCACGAGACTGTCGTGCAGGCCGCGATAGCTCGCGCCCGGCGTCAACGCGATAAAGCGCACGTCGAGGCGGCGAAGCGTTTCCGCCATCGCGTCGGAAGCCCATTCCAACCGCGCGTTGGAGTTTTTCAGCAAGGGATCCTTGCCGTCGAACCGCGCCGTCGCCAGCGCGACCTCCCTGACGCCCGCCTTGCCGCCCTCGTTCCCGCTCATTCACGCTTCCTCCATGGCGCCGCCGCCGTTTCGGGGTTTTACCCCGGCCCGGCGCAAAGTCGAATCCGCGGCGACGCGGCGCGCGCTATTCCGGTGGCCCGCGAAATATGTTTAAGTCGCCGCGACGACCGCCAACATAAAGGCCGCGGGTCGACGCCACGCGGCCTAGAGGAAACAACGTGAGGATTCTCTTTCTCAACCAGGCGCCCCTGGTGCCCAACAAGAATCCTCCCTACGACATCGCCGGCGTCACACGCCAATTGATGTCCTACGCGTCGCCCGGCACCACCATCGAACTCGGCTTTCCCGACAACTCCGACGGCGCCGGCGTGATGGAGGCCATAGGATCGCAGAGCAAGCTCAACGGCCTGCACCACATGATGGAAACGCCGGCGATCGTGCGCAAGATTTTCTGGGCGCAAGAGAACGGCTACGACGCCGTCATTTGCAGCAACACGTTCGATCCCGGCGTCGATGGCGGCAGGCTGGCGGTCGAGATACCCGTCATCGGCGTGCTGCGCGCCTCGATGCACGCCGCGCTGACGCTCGCCGACCGGGTCGGCGTCACCGTGCCGCTGCCTTCGCACATTCCCTACACCAGGCGCATCCTGCGCTCGTATGGGCTCGAACAGTTCGTCGCCGGCATGGAAGCCATCGACGTCTACGTCGACGTGCAAAAGCGAAAAGCGGAAATTTTCGACATCGCCGTCAGGATTGTCCGCGACCTCGTTTCACGCGGCGCCGAAATCATTCTGCCGCTCGGCGGCGCGCTGATCCCCTACCAGGTCGATCCGGACGACATCGCGGCGGCGGCGGGCGTGCAGGTGCTCAACACCAAGGCCATCGGCATCCGCTTCGCCGAACTCTGCGTCAGCCGGAAATGGACGCAAAGCGCGATCACTTATCCGCGCGCCAAGCTGACCCTCGACGACTTCGCCAAGAAGCTTTGAGGCGGGAGAAGGCTTTGCGGACGCTCATTCCAGCCATCGTCGGAATACTCGCCGCCTTCGCCGCGGCGCCGGCGCGCGCCGCGGACGCCGTGGAAGCGTTCTACCGCGGCAAAACCATCCGCTTGATCGTCGGCGCGCCGGCGGGCGGCGGCTACGACCTTGTCGGCCGCACCGTGGCGGAGCGGCTCGGCGCGCATATTCCGGGCAACCCCAACGTGACCGTCGAGAACATGCCCGCCGCCAGCAGCCTGGTGATGAGCAACTACCTCTATAATTCCGCGCCGCGCGACGGCACAGCCATCGGCGTGCCCAGCAACGCGCTGCCGCTGGAGTCGCGCCTTCACCTCCTGACGCGCGCGGGGGGCGCGCTGAATTTCGACTTTTCCAAATTCATATGGATCGGCAACGCCGCGCGGCAGCCACAGGTCTTGTTCGTCTGGCATGACGCCCCGGTCAAAACGGTCGAAGACCTCAAGACGTTTCCCGCGCTGATGGGCGCGATCAGCGTCGGCGCGGACAGCTTCACCCTGCCCTATGTGATGAACGCCGTCCTGCCCGCGAAGATGAAGATCATTCCCGGCTACGCGGGCATTGGCGAAACCCTGTTGGCGATGGAGCGCGGCGAGTTGCACGGGCACAGCGCCGGCCTCGCCAACATCGTCTCCGCCAAGCCCGACTGGATTCGCGAGGGAAAGCTTCGCGTGCTCGCGCAATTCGGCCTGACGCGCCAACCGGAGCTGCCCGATGTTCCCACCGGCGACGAAATCGTCGACAACCCCGCCGACAAGGACATGCTGCGCTTCTTCGCGCTGAAATACGAGCTCGCCTATGGCTTCATCGCGCCGCCGGGCGTGCCTGGCGACCGCGCCGCGGCGCTGAAACACGCGTTCGACGAGACCATGCGCGATCCCCTCTACATCGAAGCCGCGGCGCGCCTGTCGCTGCCGCGCAATTCCATGACATCGAACGAAGTCGACGCGACCATCGCGAAAATAAACGCCACGCCCGAGCCGGTGGTCGCGCGCATGCGGGCGATCCTCGACACGCTGAACGAGAAAAAATAATGGAGACCTCCATGCGCATTCTGGTGATCGACCAAGCCCCGCTGTCGGCGGAAAAGAACCCGCCCTACGACGTCGCGGCGATAACACGGCTGCTGCAATCCTACGCGTCGCCGGGCACAACCATCGAAATAGGATTTCCGGAAAACTACGAGGGCGCGCGGCTGATGGATTCGATTGGCGCGCAAAGCAAGCTGAACGGGCTGCACCACATGATGGAAACGCCCGGCATCGTGCGCAAGATCTTCTGGGCGAAGGAGAACGGCTACGACGCCGTGATTTCGAGCAACACTTTCGACCCTGGCGTCGACGGCGGCCGCCTCGCGGTGGACATCCCCGTCATCGGCCTCAACCGCGCGTCGATGCACGCGGCGCTGACGCTCGCCGACAGGGTTGGCGTGACCGTGCCGCTGCCGAGCCACGTGCCCTACACGCGCCGCATCATGCGCGCCAACGGGCTTGAGCAGTTCATCGCGGGGATGCGGCCGATCGGCGTCTATGTGAACGCCGGCGAGCGCAAGGACGAGATCTTCGACATCATGGTGAAGTTGATCCGGCGGCTTGTCGACGAGGACGGCGCCGAAATCATCCTGCCGCTCGGCGGCGCGTTGATCCCCTATATCGTCGATCCCGACGACCTGGCGAAGGCGACGGGCGTTCAGGTGCTGAACACCAAGGCCATCGGCATCCGGTTCGCCGAATTGTGCGTCAGCCGCAAATGGACGCAAAGCGCGATCACTTATCCGCGCGCGCGGTTGGAACTGAAGGATTTCACGGCGAAACTCTAGCCGCCGCTTCGAGGAAACGACATGACGAATTCCATCGACGCGCGGGAAAGCGATCTCAAGATCGCGAAGATCGAGGCCGTCCGGCTGCGCCTGCCGTTCAAGTCGGCCGTCTCCTACAAGTCGGTCAAACAGGCGGTCGGCGAATACGTGCTTGTCCGCCTGACCCTCGGCAACGGATTGCAAGGCGTCGCCGAAACCAATTGCCGACAGGAGCAGTCGGGCGAGGACGCGGTTTCGCTCGCCTATCAGGTCGAGGCGTTTTTCGGCCCGCGCCTTCTCGGCCGCGACCCCCTCGGCCACCTGTCGATTCTCCACGACATCAACGCCTGCAAGGCCTGTCCAGCGGCCAAGTCCCTCATCGACATCGCGCTGTGGGACTTGCGCGGCAAAGTCCTCGGCCAACCAGTCTGGCGGCTGCTTGGCGGCGAAAAGGCGAAGCCCATGCCGCTGACGTGGATCGCCCACGGCAACAGCGTGGAAGGTCAGATCGCCGAAGCTCGGAAAATGCGCGAGACCCGGGGATACCGGGGCCTCAAACTCAAAACGTGGCGGCGCTCGCGCGAGGATTTGCGCATGATCGAAGGCGTGCGCAAGGCGGTGGGCGACGATGTCTTCCTCACCATCGACTGCAACGGAACCTACGCGGAGTCGGAGGCGCGGGCCATCCTGTCGCGCGCGGTGGATTTCGACGTGCGCTTCATCGAGGAGCCATGCGACTTCAAGGACATCGCGCGGCAGGCGGACATGGCGACGGCGCTGCCGATCCCGATGCTCGGCGACCAATGCTGCGAGACGCTGGCCGACGTCAACGCGCATCTGCGCGCGCGCAGCATCGGCGGCGTCAGCGTGAAGATGCGGCGAACCGGCGTGACGCAATCGCTCAAGATCATTTCGCTGTGCGAGGCGGCGAACGTGCCGGCGCTGATCGGCACGGATTCCGAAAGCCGCCTCGCCGCCATGCCGCGGGCGCATCTGCACGCCGCCATTCCGCATCTCGCCGACCTGCCCGCCGAAACGCACTTTTACGACAAGCTTGACGACGACGTGTTCATGGGCGATTTTAAATTCGCCGATGGGGCCTTGACGCCGTCCGACGCGCCCGGATTCGGCGCCGAAATCGACGAGGACAAGCTGCGAAAGTACGCGTTTTGACCGGCCGCCCGAAGACGAACCTCGCGATCATCGGCCTCGGTGGATGGGGGCGCAAGCTCGTCGAATCCGTACAAGGCGAATCGACCGACGTTGGTTTTTCCGCGGCGATCGTCCGGCGGACGGACTCGTCCGAGGCCTTCGCGAAGGCGCATGGATTGCGGCTGGAGACGGACATCGCGTCCACTCTCGCCGACCCCTCGATAGCGGGCGTCGTGTCGAGCGGCCCGGCGCATCTGCACGCCGTTCACGGCATCGCCGCGATGGAGGCGGGAAAACCCGTTCTCGCCATCAAGCCGCTGGCGCTGACAGCGGCCGACGCGGCGAAAATGGCCGCCGTGAGCGAGGCGAAAGGCGTTTTACTGGCGCTCGGATACAACCGCTGCTTCTATCCCAACGTCGCGGAAATGCGCCGCCGCCTCGCCGCCGGAGCGCTGGGCGACCTCGTCCACGCCGAGGGCGATTTCTGCGTCGACCGCTACCGTTCGCTGAAGGGCGCGCACTGGAAGGCCAATCCCGAGAACTCGCCGGCGGGCGGCCTCGCCGACCACATGCTCTATCTCGCCATCGACACGCTGGGCGCCATCGACGAAGTCCACGCGCTCGCCTTCCGCCACCACTCCGACAACGAACTCGCCGACGCGACGGCGGTGTTGTTGCGGACAAAAGGCCGCCAATCCGCGTTGCTCACGGCCATCGGCGTCACGTCCGACTACTACCGCTTCCAGGTTTTCGGCGCGAAAGGCTGGATCGAAATCCGCGACGACACCGGCTTCGCGTTCCAGCCGCTGAAGGGGCCGCGCGAGGACATCGTGTTCGACGCCATCGACGCCGAGCGCGCGGAAGTCGAGGCGTTCGCGGCGGCGATCCGCGGCGAGCGAATCTTCCCCGTGCCGGTCCGCGACGCGGTCCACGGCGTCGCCGCGCTCGAGGCCATCGGCCGCTCCGCGATTGAAAACAGGCCCATGCTGGTTGAATAAACCGCGCTTCGGCGGCGCGAACATTCCACGCGACAACGGAATTGGACACATGCAAGACGACGTCGCCCGCTCGTGGCTCGGCAAATACAACCGGCCGCACCGCGACCTCCGCGAATTCATCGAGCGGGCCGAGCGCGAGGGCGAGATTCTGCGCGCGTCGGGCGCCGACTGGGATCTCGAAATGGGCGCGCTGGCGGAAATCGTCAACCACAAGCACGCGGAACCCAAGGCGATCCTGTTCGAGAACATCAAGGATTATCCGGGCTATTCGGCGATCTCCGGCCTGTCGAACTCGTCGAAGCGGCTCGCGCTGACGCTCGGTTTTCCCATGCCGCGCAACGCGCTCGACGTGGTCACCGCCTACCGCGACCGCATGAAGCATCACAAGCCCATTCCGCCGACGACCGTCGCGACGGGGCCGGTGTTGGAGAACATCCAGCGCGGCGACGACGTCGATCTGTTCAAATTCCCGGTTCCGCGCCTGCACGAGAAGGACGGGGGCCGCTACATTGGCACCGACGATCTCGTCATCATGCGCGACCCGGAGGGCGGCTGGGTCAACGCGGCGACCTACCGCGTCATGGTCCACGACGCCAAAACGGTGGGCATCTGGATATCGCCGGGCAAACAGGGCCGGCAAATCCGCGACAAGTATTTCAAGGCCGGCAAGCCGTGTCCCGTGCTGATCTGCTGCGGGCAGGACCCGCTGCTGTTTCTCGCGGCCAACCACGAAGTGCGCTACGGCGTTTCCGAAATCGACTACGCTGGCGGCCATCGCGGCGAGCCGTTCGAGGTCGTGCCAAGCGAAGTTTACGGCCTGCCCATGCCCGCGAGCGCGGAAATCGTGCTCGAAGGCGCGCTTCACGCCAATGACGCGAGGCTCGAAGGGCCGTTCGGCGAATTCACCGGCTATTACGCGAGCGCGCCGAGCGAACAGCCCGTCATGCGCGTCGAGCGCGTCTATCACAGGAACAATCCAATCCTCGGAATCGCCTGCCCGATGCGCCCGCCAACCGACGTGTCGTTCGGCAAGTGCATCGTGAAAGCCGGCATGATCTGGGACGAGATGGAGCGGGCGGGCATTTCGGGCATCAAGGGCGTGTGGTGCCACGAGGCCGGCGTCGCGCGGCTTTTCAACGTGATTTCGCTGAAGCAGGCGTACGCCGGGCACGCCAAGCAGGCGCTGCTGGTGGCGGCCGGCTGCCAGTCCGGCGCCTACGTCGGCCGTTTCACGATCGTCGTCGACGACGACGTCGATCCAACGGACATGTTCGACGTGATCTGGGCGATGTCGACGCGCTGCGATCCGATCGAAGACATCGACTTCGTCCGCAAGATGTGGAGCGGCCCGCTCGACCCGATGGCGCCAGCGTCCAACCAGACCTCGCGCGCGCTGATCGACGCTTGCCGGCCGTTCGACCGGTTGAAGGATTTTCCGGAAGTGGCGAGCGCGCCACGCGAGTTGATCGACCGCGTCTCGGCGAAGTTCGCCGATCTTGTCGGGAAGATTTGACGCCGCGCGCGGTTTGACGCGGCGAGTCGCCTGACGCATAAGGCCGGCCCGCTCCCCATCCAGCCGACGCGAAGCGCCCTGCCCCGGGCCGTTCGCTTTTGGACCGTCATGCCGCGCGCCATTGGACTTGATTTCGGCACGACCAACACCGTGCTCGCCACCTGCCCGGAGGGCGGCGCCGCGCGGCCGCTGCTTTTTCCCTTCGAGGGCGGACACGTCGACGCGCTGCGTTCGGCCCTGTGCTTCTGGAAGGATTTTCGACAATCGCCCGCGTCCGTCGAGGTCGAGGCCGGCCCCTGGGCCATTGATCACTATGTCGACGACCCCCAAGACTGCCGCTTCCTGCAATCGCTGAAAACGTTTTCGGCGAGCCCGCATTTTCAGGCGACGTATCTTTTCGCCAAAAAATACCGCTTCGAGGATTTGTTGCGGACATTTCTCGAACGCTTGCGCGCCCGCGCCGGCGAGGCGATGGCGAGCTTGCCCGAGCGCGTCGTTGTGGGGCGCCCCGTGACTTTCGCCGGCGCGAGCCCGGACCCTCTGCTCGCCATGTCCCGCTATCGCGCCGCGCTCGCCGAATTCGGCTTCAAGGAGATTGTCTTCGTTTACGAGCCCGTGGCCGCCGCTTTCTCCTTCGCGCGCAAGCTGCGAGGCAGCGCGCGGGTTCTCGTCGCCGATTTCGGCGGTGGCACGACGGACTTCTCGATCATGGACTTCAACGTCGCCGGCGGCGCGTTCCACGCCAGGCCATTGGCGCATTCGGGTGTCGGAATCGCCGGTGACACGTTTGACTACCGGATCATCGACCACGTGGTGCTGCCGTGGCTCGGCAAGGGCACGAGCTTCCGCGGCATGGGCAAGGTTCTGCCCTTGCCGCAGGGGCCCTTCGCCAGTTTCGGCCGCTGGAACCTGCTGTCGGTGTTGAAATCCTCCGACGAGTTTCGCGACCTCAAGCAGACCCTGCGCTATTGCGTCGAGCCGGAAAAGATCCAGCGCTTCATCGAGCTTGTCGAAGAGGACATGGGCTATCCCCTCTACAAGGCGGTGTCGGCGGCGAAGGCGCGCCTGTCGCTGGCGGAGGAAACCGCCTTCGATTTTCCGCCTCTCGGCCCCGGCTTCCACGCGACGATCAAGCGCGCCGATTTCGACGAGTGGATCGCCGGCGATCTGACGCGCGTCGAAACCGCGCTCGACGCGGCGATGACGGAAGCCGCGCTCGTGGACGCGTCCATCGACAAGGTGTTTCTCACCGGCGGCACCTCGTTTGTGCCCGCCGTGCGCGACATCTTCAAACGCCGCTTCGGCGCGGAAAAAATCGAAACCGGCGACGAACTCCTGTCCATCGCCAACGGCCTCGCGTTGATCGGCGAGCGCGACGACGCCGCGGCCTGGGCGGCGTGAGCCGTTTTGCCGCTTGCGCGCGGCCCGCCCGCGCCGCATGATCGGCGGGATGGCCGATCAAACGATCCGGCGCCGGGGGGCTTCATGTCGATGTTCAAATCAATCTTGCTGGCGGGCGCCGCCGCGCTCTGCGCCGCCTCCCCCGCCCTCGCCGCCGAACCCGCCGCTTGCGACAGCTACAAGGCCGCCGTCACCGGCGGACCTCTGCCGCCGGTCGATTCCGACACCGTCGTCATACGCTGGCTCGCCAACGCCAATTATGAGTTCGCCTACAAGGGCAAGGTCTATCTCTTCGACGCCTATTTCGACCGCGTGCCGCGCAGCCATAATGTTGGCTTCAAGGCTGCCGACGTGACGAAGGCCGAGGCGGTCTTCGTCTCGCACGCGCATTTCGACCATATCTCCGACATCGGCCCGGTGGCGCGGCAGACCGGCGCGCCGGTCGTCGGCGCGCCGATCACCGCGCGCGTCGCCAAGGAATTGGGCGTGCCGGAAAAGCAAATCGTCGTAGCCACCGGCGGCGAGAGCCTGAAGTTCGGCGACGCGACCGTGGAGGTGGCGCTCGCCGAGCATTCCACCATTCAGCCCGGCCTCACCGAGCTCTACGGGCAGATGTACGCCAACGATTCCGCGCCCTACACGCCCGCCGAAAAGACGCTCGGCGCCTACGTGAAGACGCTCGGTTCGTTCGATCCGGACATCATCAAGAAGGGCACCCTCGCCTTTGGCCTGACTTTTCCCTCCGGCTTCAAAGCCGTGTTGATCGGCAGCGCCGGCCCCATCACCGAGGGTGTGCGCGAGCTCGCGAAAAAGCTCGGGCCG
Source organism: uncultured Hyphomicrobiales bacterium (assembly GCA_903825465.1). GTDB lineage: Bacteria > Pseudomonadota > Alphaproteobacteria > Rhizobiales > Beijerinckiaceae > Terripilifer. Next base: position 26,735 of record CAIKAR010000005.1, read on the forward strand.
GTCGATGTCGCCATCATCGCCTACCAGGTGCATCCGGTGGCCGAGGTCCAGATCGCCTACACGTGGCCCTTCATCGAGTTGTTCAAGCCGAAGCTGTTCCTCCCCGCCCACCACGACGCGAGTTTCGGCACATGGGTCGACCTTGGCCTTGAACCGCTGTTCGAGAAAATCCGCGACGAAATGCCGGAAACGAAATTTCTGTCGCCCTTGTATCGCTCGCCCATCTGCGTCTCCGGCGCCGGGCCGACCAAAGGCGAGGTTGTGTCGTTCAAGCCGTGAACCAACCCCGCCGCCGATCCGAAACAATTTGCGCGCGGAGCGTTGACAGTCCGCGCCGCCGGCCCTAGACAACGCGCGGTTTGGGGCTGTAGCTCAGATGGGAGAGCGCTGCAATCGCACTGCAGAGGTCGTGAGTTCGAATCTCATCAGCTCCACCAAACCGTTCCTCTTTTTTCCTGACCGCCTGGATTTGCGATAAAAGCGCGGCCTGCGGGCCGTTCGCGTGATATCGCGATCTCGGTCGTGGACATCTCAGGCTCTTCCACCGGCCGCGTCGCGAAAGCATGCCGCGATCTCCGACGGCAAAACCGCCCTTTCCGCGTTCGCCACGGGTGTGGACCCCGGATGACCCGCTTCCCGGAACTCAAATCTCCGGCGGTCCAAAGAATGGGAACGGATCAACAATAGATGGACCGAACTTATGAGCGGCGGGAAATCGAGGAGGAGGTCAAACGACATAAACCGCGCGGGGCCGAATGAGTTGTCTGTCGTCGGAGATGACTCAACCCTTTGTGGAAACAAGATTCACCCGCGCCGGGCAACGGTTCCGCGTGGCAATCAACGGGCCACGCTTTGTCAACCGCCCGCGAGAACTTCGCGCAGCTGGTCAACGACGTCATTGGGCGCTTCGCGCAAACCGTCGAGGAGACGGACGATCTCGGCGCCGCTAACGGGGCTTACGTCGATATTGATGGCTTTCGCCTCGGCCAAAAACTCCGGGTCGCGCATCGTATCGTCGAAAGCTCGGCGCAATAGGGCGAGACGCGGGGCGATGACGCCGGGCGGCGCCATCAATGGACGCGCGAGTTTATATTTCAAGCCGAACATGCGCAGCATCTCTCGCGAGTTGACGTTGTCGGCCAGCTCGATCGCGGTGGGAACATTCGGCATGCCGCGCGCTCGTTCGGATCCAAACTGCGCGAGAAGAGTGATTTTCCCCTCGCGAAGCCAATCCGCCTTCGTCACGAAGACATTTGTCGAGCCCGTGCTGTTTCCCTGCGCTTCTCCACGCTCAATGGCCTCGAATATTTCGTTTTGTCCCTGATAGCCGGTGACGATATCGATGTTGGCCCCGATGAGGCGTTTTAGAAGCTGGGGCGCCGAGTAATTGTCGGCGGTGGGTCCGGTCGCGCCCACGATGACCTTGTTTTGCTTGAGCATCGCGATGCTGTTGGCGGCGGTCGACAGCGTGAAAAACACCTGAGGGTCCTCGACGGGAGAGCCGATCCAACCGAATTTTTCCGCGTCGAACGCGACGTTTCCGCCGTCCCTGGACATCAATTTCAGGCGGGATTCAACGGGCACGTTGTTGGTTGGCATTCCAATGACCAAGCCGTCCCGCGGCGCGGATCGATAGAGGTAATTCGCCATGATAAGCCCCGTCGCGCCGGGCATGTTCTCGACGACAATGGCCGGAGACCCCGGAATGTGGCGGGCCATGTGGATCGCGAGCACGCGCGCCATTATATCGTATCCGCCGCCCGCGGCGGCGCCGACCACGAGCCGAATTGTCTTTCCCTGATAAAACCCCGGGCTTTCCTGCGCGTGAGAGACGGCCGCCGGCGCGATGAGCGCCATGCCTATCGCCAACAATTTCACGATGCTCATGACGCTAGTCCCTCGCGAGCGAGGCAAGCAGCTTGCCATGGCCCCGCACGGGCGCGCCAATATTCAAAGCTTTGAACGCGCAGAAAAAGTTGGCGTGCGTGTACGCTATGACTGTTTTGCCGGTGTCTTCTTCAAGCGCTCTCACCGCTTGAGCGCCCTGCCACTGAGGGCAAGGAAGGTAAATGGTGTCGCAGTCAGGGGAGCGGGAGGCGACGCGGCGCGCAAATCGATATATCTCTTGAGGCGTTTGGTTCTGAATTTCCTTAAACGGCATATTCGTCCCTTCAAGGCCGACAACATCGAAGCCGAAGGCCTTGAAATAAGCAGCCATGGCGTCATTGTGTTCGGGCGGATAGCAAGACGCCATGACGATCCGATTGGCGTTCATATGTCGGAGCGCCTCGACAGCCGATCGCACGCCCGTCGTCGCGCCAACCCCTGACACAGTCTCGATTTCCTTTATTATCGTCTCTTCGAAGCCCTTGCCACGCATAACGACGAGCGGACCACCGCCGTGTATGATGTAATCAACCTTGCGGGAGCCTAGGTAAGCGGCTGATTCCTTTACTTGGGCCAATCCCTTCTCGAAACCGTCATTTGTCCAATTCTCGATGGCGCAAGCGCTGCTGACCAATCCAACGCCGTCGGGCGCGAAACGATAAAACTCATAGGCTAAAACCTCGATGACAGAAGGCGAAATATACCCTATTCGCGCGCGCCAACCGAACATCGCTTTTCTCCTTGAACAGAAAACCCAACGGCATGTCTATCTATCTCGGACGCGACGTCGCGGCTCAAGGCTTTCACCCCCGGCGATGACCGTTTTTCGAGACGCCCGACAATGACGTATCGTGGCGTGACTCGCCTTGCCCCGATAGATCCCTATTCGGAATTCGGACCGCGAGGCGGTAGCCGTCAAACGCCACGCGCGGTCCCGCCGCGGGCCGCCGTCACTTCTTCAATGGTCGAGCGGGCCGCTTGCCGTCTTGAACGCCGACGGCAAGCTCGTCACCGGTCCAGTTGGCGACGCCGCCTCAAGTCAAATATTGGCCGCCGTTGGCGGACAACGTCGATCCCGTGACAAAGCCGGCGTCGTCCGAGGCGAGGAACACCACGCAGCGCGCGATTTCGGAGGGCTCGCCCAGACGCCCAACGGGGATGTGCGGCAGGATCGCCTTTTCAATAATCGCGGGATCGATCGCGCGGACCATTTCCGTGCCGATATAGCCGGGATTGATCGCGTTGACCGTGATGCCGAGCTTCGCGCCTTCCTGCGACAGCGCCTTGACGAAACCCACGTCGCCGGCCTTGGCCGCGGAATAGTTGGCTTGGCCCATCTGGCCCTTCTGGCCGTTGATGGAGGAAATGCAAATGACGCGGCCAAACTTGCGGGCGCGCATGCCTTCCCACACCGGCCTGGTCATGTTGAAGAGCGAATTGAGATTGGTGTTGATGACCGCGTTCCATTGATCTCTAGTCATGCGGTGGAACATCGCGTCGCGGGTGATGCCGGCGTTGTTGACGAGGACTTCGACGGGGCCGATGTCCGCCTCGACCTTGGCGATTCCAGCGGCGCAGGCGTCGAAATCCGAGACATCCCATTTGAAGACCGGGATGCCCGTTTCCGCGTGGAATTTCGCGGCCGCCTCGTCGTTGCCAGCGTAATTCGCGGCCACCTTGTAGCCCGCGGCTTTCAGGGCGACGGAAATGGCCGCGCCGATGCCGCGCGATCCCCCCGTCACAAGCGCTATTCTCGACATGGCGTTATCCCCTCCGGATTTCTGAATCGACGACGGCCCAACCTAGCAGATTGGACCGTCGGGTCATTGATCAAAAAGGCGTCAGCCTTTTGGCCAATCCGATATCAGCGTTCGACGCACATCGCGATGCCCATGCCGCCGCCGATGCACAGCGTCGCGAGGCCCTTCTTGGCGCCCCGGCGCTGCATCTCGAACAACAGCGTGTTGAACACGCGCGCGCCGGACGCGCCGATGGGATGGCCGATGGCGATGGCGCCGCCGTTGACGTTCACAATCGACGGATCCCAGCCCATGTCCTTGTTGACGGCGAGCGCTTGCGCGGCGAAGGCCTCGTTGGCTTCGATGAGTTCGAGATCCTTGACCTTCCAGCCCGCTTTCTCCAGCGCCTTGCGCGAGGCGGGAATCGGGCCCGAGCCCATGATCGCGGGATCGACGCCGGCGGTCGCCCAGGAGACGATGCGCGCCAACGGCTGAATGCCGCGCTTCTTGGCCTCTTCCGCGGTCATCAGCACGACGGCGGCGGCGCCATCGTTGATGCCCGACGCGTTGCCGGCGGTGACGGAACCCTCCTTCGAGAACGCGGGACGCAGTTTGGTCAGGGTTTCGAGCGTCGTGCCGTGCTTGATATACTCGTCCTTGTCGACGATCACGTCGCCCTTGCGGTCCTTCACCACGACGGGGACGATCTCGTCCTTGAACTTGCCGGCCTTTTGCGCGGCCTCCGCCTTGTTCTGCGAGCCCAGCGCGAACTTGTCCTGTTCCTCGCGGCTGATCTGCCAGCGCGCCGCGATATTCTCGGCGGTGTTGCCCATGTGATAGCCGGCGAAGGCGTCGGTCAGGCCGTCCTTGATCATGGTGTCGAGCATTTTCATCTCGCCCATTTTCGTGCCGGCGCGAAGATAGGCCGCGTGCGGGGCGAGCGACATGGATTCCTGGCCGCCCGCGACAATGATCTTCGCGTCGCCGTTGGCGATCTGCTGAAGGCCGATGGCGACCGCGCGGAGACCCGACCCGCAGAGCTGATTGAGGCCCCAAGCCGTCTTTTCCTGCGGAATGCCGGCCTTCATCGCGGCCTGACGCGCCGGGTTCTGCCCTTGCGCGGCGCTGAGAATCTGGCCCATGATGACTTCATCGACTTCGGCGGCCTCGACCTTGGCGCGCTCCATCACCGCTTTGATCGCCACGGCGCCAAGATCGTGGGCGGCCGTGTTGGCGAACGCGCCGTTGAACGAGCCCACCGCGGTGCGCGCCGCTCCCGCCACAACAATATCCATCGACATGCCCAAACTCCTTTGTTGATTCCGCCTGTGTTCCGCCAAAATCCGACATCACGCGAAATTGCGCCGGAAGGCGGCTTTTCATCGCAACTTGCCTTCGGGCTACGCCTCCCCCGCCATGGGGTCAAGCCTGTTTGCGCATCGCAGCAATTCACATTTGGTCTACTCCGCCCACGCTCTCTCCCGCTTTGCAACAACGTATTATCCTGTCATGCTGGCGCTGGGTCGGCCATGGAAGGGCGCCCTGAAAACGGGCGCCTGTTCGGCGTCCCGCAGCGCGAGGCGGACGCATGGCGAACGACAAGCAGCCCACTGTCATCAAAAAATACGCGAACCGGCGCCTCTACAACACTGGCGCGAGCGTCTATGTGACGCTTGAGGATCTGGCGAAGATGGTGAAAGGCGGCGAAGACTTCGTCGTGCAGGACGCCAAGACCGGCGAGGACATCACCCGTCCGGTGCTGGCGCAGATCATTTTCGAGCAGGAGGGCAAGGAAGGGCAGTCGATGCTGCCAATCGCTTTTTTGCGGCAGTTGATTCGATTTTACGGCGACAGCATGCAGAAACTCGTGCCAAGCTACCTGGAGTTCAGCTTCGACAAATTCGTCGGCGAACAACAGAAAATGCGGGAGCAGATGAGCGCCGCCTTTGGCGTCAAGGGTCTGCCGGGCGGCGAGATGTTCGTCGCCATGGAAGAACACGCGCGCAAGAACTTCGCGTTGTTCAATCAAGCGCTTGGCATGTTCAACCCGTTCGCGCCGGGCGCCGCCAAAGACGCGTCGGCCGAAACCGGCAAGCCGGGCGAGCCCGATCTCGAACAATTGCGCAGGCAGGTCGCCGAGTTGCAGCGCAACCTCGACACGCTGGGCAAAAAGAGCTGAAACTCAGAACTTGTTCTTGCGCTCGCGGATTTCCGCGAAGACATCGGCGGGATCGCGCCCGGACATGCCGACCGCGTTTTGAACATCCTCGTCCTCGGCCCGCAAAAACGGGTTGATGGCGAGTTCGAGGCCGATGGTCGAGGGCAAGGTGAACTTCCCCTCGGCGCGCAGCTTCGCCGCGGTTTCAAGGTGATGTTTGAGCATGTCGTTGCCGGGATCGACGGTCAACGCGAACTTGCCGTTGGCGAGCGTGTATTCGTGCCCGCAGTAGACTTGGGTTTCCTCCGGCAAAGCGGCTAGCTTTTCCAGCGAGTTCCACATGACCGACAGGGGCGCTTCCATGACGCGGCCGCAACCGAGGGAAAACAACGTGTCGCCCGCGAAAAGGAGATCGTCGTCCTCGAACCAGTAGACGATGTGCCCGATGGTGTGGCCGGGCGTTTCAATAACCTTCGCGGCGAGATTTCCCACGCGAACGACATCGCCCTCCGCCACTTTCAGATCGACCATCGGCACGCGGTCGGCCTCGCCCTTCGGCGCGACGACGCGCGCCTTGGGGAAATGTTGCTTGACCTCGGGAATGCCCTGCACATGGTCGGCGTGGCGGTGCGTGACGAGAATATCCGTCAGCGTCCAGCCCTTTTCCGCCAGAGCCTTGAGCACGGGCGCGGCTTCCGGAACGTCGATCGAGGCTGTCGCGCCCGTCTTCGGATCGTGTACAAGGACGCCAAAATTGTCCTGCAGGCAGGCGAATTGATAAATTTGCGTCGACATGGCGGGTTCTCCGTTTCGCGCGACGCTAGCGAACCCGCGTGTCGGCGGCAAGGCGGGCTGACCGCGGCGGAGCCCGCCGCGCTCAAAACCCGCCGGTGGCGACACTCTCCCCCTGGCCGTCGAAAACGACTACAACGGCGCGCGACACTTGGGAGTTCACCGTGCGATCAATCAACATACTCGTCCGTCGCCTCTTTCGCGCCGACGCGCTGGCGGCGGTCGTCGTCGCCGTCGTCTCGCTGACCGGCCTTCACACGGCGCGGGCCGCCGACAAGGCGAGCGCCGGCGTGCTGCGGTTCGTCTCTTCGGGGCCGGTTTTCCTCGCCATCGAGCGGGGTTATTTCAAGGAACAGAACATCGATCTCGAGCCGAAGTTTTTCGAAGCGGCGCAGCCGATCGCCGTCGCCGTGGCGTCGGGAGACGTCGATTTCGGCGCGACCGCGTTCACGGGCGGATTCTTCAACCTCGCCGGAGCCGGCCAACTCAAGATCATCGCCGCGCAGTCGAAAGAGGCCAAGGGCTATGAAGGCAACGCCATCCTCGCGTCCAACGCCGCGTGGGAGAAGGGTTTCCGCGACATCGGGGATTTCGCCGGCAAAAGCCTCGGCATTTCGCAGATGGGCTCGTCGTTCCACTATCAGATTGGGCAACTCGCCCGCGTGAAAAACTTCGACCTGAAAAGCGTGACGTTGCGGCCGTTGCAATCGTTGCCCAACATGGTGGCGGCGCTCAAGGGCAACCAGGTCGACGCCATCATCATCGCGCCCAATCTGGCCAAGCCGCTTGTCGCCAACGGCGACGCGCATTTGCTCGGCTGGTATTCCGACTTCGACGAATACCAGTTCGGCGGGCTTTTCACATCGACGAAAACCGCGACGGCGCGCCGCGACCTGGCGCAACGCTTCGTGCGCGCCTATCAGAAGGGCTGCGCGGACTACGCCGAGGCGTTCATGAAAAAGGACGCGTCCGGCGCGCGCGTGTTCAACGCCTCGTCGGACGCCGCCGCGGCGATCATCACAAAATACGTCTATCCCAACGAGCCCGCCGACAAGGGCGCGGCGCTGGTCAAGGCGTCGGCGTTTCCAGCGGACGCGCAAGCCCGCCTCGATGTTTCCGACATCTACAAGCAAATCGCCTGGATGAAGGGCGAAAAGCTCGTGGACGCGAAGGTCGATCCCGCCGCGACGCTCGACCTCGGTTTTGTCGAGGGCCATTTCAACTTGCCGAAATAGCTGGCTGCGCCAGGTCTTGTAACCCAATGCCCGCGACGCAACGCGCCGCCGACTAATCCCCGGCGCAGCGCGACAGCGGCACGCGAAAAACCCTGTCGCGGCCCAGCGCGTGCGCGAAGGGCTCGCGCGCGAACAACGCGTCAAAGGCGGCGTCGCGGATGTTCAACCCGCCGGTGTAGGCGCCGAACGACGGCATGACGCAGCGAGTGTCGTCGGCGACGAAGCACTTGCGGCGGGTCGAGCCGGACTCCGACCAGACGCGCGCGACCGGGTGCAGGTGGCCGGATATTTCAGCGCGCGCGCCACCCGCGATCGCGCCTCCGGGCTCGTGTCGCAACACCACCGCTCCCACGCGCAACTCCGCGACGGCGTCGCCGCCCATATCCCGTGGCGGTTCGGGATCGTGATTTCCGGAGACCCACACCCACGCGCGCCCCGCGGTCAGCGCGCGCAGGGCTCCGCGATCCCCTTCCGCCATGCGGCTTTCCGCGCGGCGGTCATGGAACGAATCCCCCAGCGCGACCACCACGCGGGGATTGAACCGCGCGATCGCGGCCGTCAGGCGCGCCAGCGTCGCCGCCGTGTCGTAGGGCGGCAGCATGACGCGCCGCTCGGCGAAGGCGGAGCCCTTCTCAAGATGCAGGTCGGCGACGACGAGCGCGCGCTCCGCGGCGATCCACAGAACGCCCGAAACGTCGGGCGCGGCGTGGAGGCCGGCGAGGACGAAACCCTCGGGCCGCGATTCGGCGGGTTTGCTAGCGGCTGACGCGTTCAATACAAGCTCCGGTTCGGCGGCGCGATTCCAGCGCGCTTACAGGCCTAGCGAATCCCGGGGAATTTTCAAAATGGCCGAACAAGAGATTTCCTTCGTTTCCGACGGTTTTAAAATCGCGGGAACCGTCGCCGTCCCCGAAGGCCTGAAGCCCGGCGAGAAGCGGCCGGCCTTCATGGTGCTGCACGGTTTCGGCTCGACGCGCAACGCCGGCAATGTGCGCGGCCCCTGCGCGATGCTCGAAAAGCTCGGCTACGTCACGCTGCGGTTCGACATGCGCGGCTGCGGCGACAGCGAGGGCGCGCGGGGGCATCTGATCTGTCTCGAACAGGTCGCCGACACAAGCGCCGCGCTGACGTTCCTCGCCGGGCATTCCCATGTCGATGGCGCGCGGATCGGGGTGATGGGCAGCAGTTTCGGCGCCGCGGTTTCGGTTTACACCGCCGGCGTCGACGCGCGCGTGGCGGCGTGCGTCTCGGCGTCGGGCTGGGGCAACGGCGAAACCAAGTTCAAGGGCCAGCACCACGGCCCCGGCGAATACCAACGCTTTCTCGCGATGCGCGACGAGGGCCGCGCCCACAAGGCGCGCACGGGCGAGTCCCTGATGGTGTCGCGCTACGACATCGTGCCTATCCCCGAGCATTTGCGCGGCCACGTCGTCGAGCGTTCGGCGGCCCGCATGACGGCGGAAACCGCGCAGGGCATGTTCGACTTCCGCGCCGAGGACGTTATCGGAAAAATAGCGCCGCGACCCTGCCTGCTGCTGCATTCAAGCGTCGATTCGGTGACGCCGACCCAGCAATCCATAGACATGTTCGCGCGCGCCGGCCAGCCTGCGGAGCTGCATCTGTTTTCCGGCACCGACCACTTCATGTTCGCCGAGGGCAACACGCGCGTCCACCACGTGGTGGCGGACTGGCTGTCGCGGTATTTCCCGGTTTAGGCGCCCGCCAGCCCCTACGGCAGCGCGAACACATAAACCGCGTTATGCCCGCGCACCGGCTTGATCTGCGGCGCCATGTCGAGCACGCCGCGCGAGCCGGACTGGCCCTCGCCGGTGAAGATCGCGACATATTGCTTGCCGTTGACGGCATAGGTGATGGTCGAGGTCATCACGGGCCCGCCGACGATCTGCTCCCACAGCACCTTGCCCGTCTCGGGATCGAAGGCGCGGAAGCGGCGGTTGAGGTCGCCCCAGAACAGCAGGCCCCCGTCGGTCATCAGCGCCGAGCCGTTGCCGGGCGCGGCCTGCGAAAAGATGCGCTTCATCTCGCCGGTGGTCATGTCGACCTTCATCATTCCCATGAACTTGTCGGCGTCGACGCCTTCGCGCCGCACGCCGAAGCGCGGCCCGAACCCCAGGGGCTTGGAGCTGTCCGCCGTCATGTCGAGGCAAGCGTCCTGGAAGGGCACGTAGAGCGAGTTGTTCTTGGGGTCGTAGCTGGTGGCCCAGTAGGACCGCGTGTTCTGGAAGCAGCCAACGGAACGGTCGCCATCCTTTTTGAACACCGAATTTTCGTTGATGTGCGTGATCCCCGTCTTCACGTCGATCGAGGTCATGTTGACGTTGGGCACATCGTAGGGGAACGGCGCGGCCCAGAGAAACTCGCCGGTCTTCCGGTCGTTGGCGAAGATATCGCCGGCCTCGGCCACCTCGACGACGATGTCGCGCTCGTCGCCCTTTGGGATCGCCGGGTTGATCCACTTGATGAACCTGGGGTCGGCGGCGACCTTCGTGTGAATCAGCGTGCGCTCGTGGATGTGGTCGGAATCCCAATCGTCGCCGGGCAGATGCTGATAGTACCAAACGAGCTTGCCCGTATCGACGTCGATGGCGACCGTGCTGTTGCTGTAGAGCTCCGCCGGCGCGTCGTAGGGCACGGCGTCCGCCTTGCCATTGTGGCGCTTCAGGCGCGTGTAGGGGATGGGATTCGAGATCGCCCAGTAAAGCCGACGCGTCTTCGGATCGTAGGAGCCCGGCAGACCCCACGAGGAAGCGACGCGCTGTTCCTCGGGCATGTCTCCCCATGTCGCGTCGCCCGGCTCGCCCTTGCCGGCGGTGTTGTAGAACTTCCACAACTCCTTGCCGGTCTTCGCGTCGTGCGCGGCGAGAAAACAACCCGCGCGCGTCGAGCAGGCCCGGTTGCTGATGACCTTGCCGTCGGCGACGATCAGGCCGCCGGTGTGCTCGGTCTTGGTCGAGAGGTCGTAGGCCTTGGTTTCCCAGCGCAGCTTGCCGGTCTTGGCATCGACAGCGACGATATAGCCATCGGGCGCGGTGAAATAGACCATGTCCTCGTAGATCGCCATCGCCTTCGAGCGCGACAGTTGCGGCGACCGTACCTTCTCCGCCAGGTCTTTCGGATAGTCGCGCTTGTACTCCCAAATTTCATCGCCCGTCGTCGCGTCGATGGCGAGCAGGTTCGCGCCCGGCTCGATCATGTACATGACGCCGTCGTGGACGATGGGCGTCGATTCCTGCGACCCCTGCGGCAGGCCGCGGGAGAAAGCCATGCGCAAATTCGCGACGTTGGACTGGTTGATCTGGTTGAGCGGGCTGAATCGCTGCTCGTCATAGGTGCGGCTGATCATCAGCCAGTCGTCGGCCGGCGGGTCGACGAGCATCTCGGAGGTGACGGGTTTGTAGTCGGCGGCCCGCGCGCCGAGGCCCGCGCAGATGGTGATCGCCGCGATCGAAACCGTTCGCCCGAAAGCGCCCATGACATCCTCCCGCTTGTCCGCGCCCGGTATTCGGGCTTCGAAAGCGAGAGTGCATCAACCAGCGGTGTCGAGCAAGGCCGGCTTCGCAGCGGGCAACGCACCCCGGCCCGTATCCTTCTCCCCCACGCGTGGACTCCGCTTACGCGGGCGTCGCCACGAACATCATTCGCGCCTGGTTGTGGCCGATGTTCGGTTTCACGCGCTTGCCGTTGAACGCGTGCTTCGTCAACAGCCCCAGCATCTCGGCCTCGCGGTAGCGCGTCAGCCCGTATCGCGCGCGCAGCGAGCGGTAGTCGGAGAAGAACGTGCGCGCCAGGCCGACGACGGCCGCGACAAAAAATCCGCCTTCCCAGGCGAATGACAACAGAGCCTTCGTGTCGTCGACAGCGCCCGTGTCCGGCGAAACGATGTCGGCGAGAACGAGGCGCCCCGCCGGTTTCAGCTTTCCATGGAATCGATCAAGCAGCGCCTCGAAATCCGGCGGCGCGACATATTGCAACACGGAATTGACGACGATCAGGTCGAGCGACGCGCCGGGGATCGACGACAGGGCCTCGTCTTCGACGAGCGCGATTGTTTCGCGTCCCGTGAAACGCCGCGCGAGGCGCGCGCGCACATTCGGCGCGGCGTCGTAGAGATAAAGCTTGGCGCATTTGCCCGCCACCAGGTCCGCCTCGGAGGCGTCGCCGCAGCCGTAGTCGAGCACGTCGCCGGCGGGCGCCGTCAACAGCCCCGCGATGCCGCGCGCCACGAGGTCGTCGTGAAGCTTCGAGTGCAGGGCGTTGACGTAGATGGTGTTCGTTTCGCGGTTCCAGTAATCGCGCCAGGACATGTCCATACCCCCGCGCTGGCGCGGTTTGACGAGTGAAGCGCGGCGGTTATTTCAGAGCCGGCGCCGGAACGCCAGCGCCTATTCGGCCAAAGCCGCCTCAAGCGCCGCCAATTCCGCCGGCAAGGCGCTTTCGAACATGAGGGGCTCGCCGGTCGCCGGGTGATCGAAGCCGAGGCTCGCCGCGTGCAACGCCTGCCGCCGCAAGCCCGCGACGAGGGCTTGCGCCCTCTCCGGCAGCAGCCCGACCTTGGTGCGAAACCCCTGCGCGTAAAGGGGGTCGCCGATGACCGGCGCGCCGATATGCGCCATGTGAACGCGTATCTGATGGGTTCGCCCGGTTTCGAGATGGCAGCGCACCAGCGAGGCCACCGGCCTTTTGTCGATTTTGAACACGCGCTCGACCGCGAAATGGGTGATCGCGAAGCGGCCGTTCTTTTCCTCGCGGACAACGGCCTGTTTTTCGCGGTGGGAGGGATGGCGGCCGATGGGCGCGTCGATCTTGCCGGCCGGGCGGTCGGGCGCGCCCCACACCAACGCGACATATTCGCGCGTCAGATTCAGTTCGCGGCCATGGTCGGCGAACAGCGCCGACAGGCCCTGATGCGCCGCGTCCGTCTTGGCCACCACGAGCAGGCCGGACGTGTCCTTGTCGAGCCGATGGACGATGCCCGGCCTTTTGACGCCGCCGATGCCCGACAGGCTTTCGCCGCAATGGGCGATGAGCGCGTTGACGAGCGTGCCTGATTCATGGCCAGCGGCGGGGTGGACAACGAGCCCAGCCGGCTTGTCGATGACGATCAGGTGCTCGTCCTCGAAGACGATTCTGAGCGGAATATCCTCGCCCTCGGGCTCCGCGGCGGCGGGCTCGGGCATATCGATGGCGATGGTTTGGCCGGCGCGCACCTTCACGCCGGAATCATCGACGATCCGCTGCTCGATGGCGACCATGCCGGCTTCCACGAGCCCCTGGATCCGCGTGCGCGACAGGCCGCCGGCAGCGCGCGCCAAAAAGCGGTCGAGCCGCTCGGCGGGCGCGCCCTCTTCAAGCGCGAACTCGTGTCGGCCTGGCGCGAGCGGCGGTCCCACGGGCTTCGGCGCGGCTGGCGTCTCGGCCTCGACGGGCTTGGGACGGGTCTTCGAGCCGAAGACCTCGTGTTGATAGCGGCGCTTGGCGTGCTGGTTCATGGGCGCGCTGTAGCATGGAAAACCGACGAAATGCGGATTTTTCCGCGCGCTGTGCTACACGCCGCCGCATGGCGAAATCATCCAAGTCAATCGCGATTGTCGGCGGCGGCCCCGCCGGCTTGATGGCGGCGGAACAAGCGGCGCTCGCCGGTTGCGCCGTGACGGTTTTCGACGCCATGCCCTCGCTGGGCCGGAAGTTCCTGCTCGCCGGGCGCGGCGGCCTCAATCTCACGCATAGCGAGAAGGCGGAGGGATTTCTCGCCCGCTACGGCGACGCGGCGGGGCCGCTTGAGCCCGTCATCTCTCTGTTTCCGCCCGACGCGTTGCGGCAATGGGCGCTCGAACTGGGCGAAAAAACCTTTGTGGGCACCAGCGGCCGGGTGTTTCCGGAAAGCCTCAAGGCCTCGCCGTTGTTGCGGGCGTGGCTGCGGAGGCTTGGCGCGGCCGGCGTCGCGACGCGGCTGCGGCATCGGTTTGTCGGGTTTGGCGACGGCGGCGGCTTGCGCTTCGAAACGCCCGAAGGCGCGGTGAATGTCCATGCGGACGCGGTTGTGTTGGCGCTGGGCGGCGCGTCGTGGCCCCGGCTCGGAAGCGACGGCGGCTGGGTTGCGGCCTTGGCGGACAAGAGCGTGGCTGTCGCGCCGCTGATCCCGGCCAATTGCGGTTTCGATATCGCGTGGTCCGATATTTTCCGCGAAAAATTCGCCGGCGCGCCGCTGAAATCCATCGCCTTGCGGTTTGCCGGGCGGGTTGTCCGCGGCGAGGCCGTCGTGACGGCGCGCGGAATCGAAGGCGGCGCTGTTTACGCGCTGTCCGCTTCGCTGCGCGACGCGATCGCCGCGAACGGCGCCGCGACGTTGATCGTCGATACGCGCCCCGACACGTCGGTCGCCGATCTCGCCCGCCGACTTTCGGCGCCGCGCGGCAAACAATCGACCTCGAATTTTTTGCGCAAGGCGGCCGGCCTGCCGCCGGTCGCCATCGCCCTGTTGCGCGAGGCCGGCCCTTTGCCCGCCGGCGCCGAAGAACTCGCGGCGCGAATCAAATCCCTGCCCATGGAACTCGTCGCCACGCGCCCCATCGAGCGCGCGATTTCGACGGCTGGCGGCGTGGCATGGGACGAAATCGACGGCACGCTGGCGCTGAAGAAGCTGCCAGGCGTGTTCGTCGCCGGCGAAATGCTCGACTGGGAAGCGCCAACCGGCGGATACCTGATGCAAGCCTGTTTCGCGACGGGATTCCTGGCGGGACGCGGCGCCGCCGAGTGGGCGCGGCGACCCAAAAAGCGCGTGGCGAAGCCACGCCGCGCGAAGTCCGCGCCCGACTGAACCGCGCGTCGCTTCAACCCGCCGTCGCGGTCAAAACCCCAGCGCCTTGCTCGCCAGCCTCGCTCCATCCGTCATCGCCTTCAGCTTCGCCCATGCGATCTCTGGATGGCAGCGCCACCCCAGCCCGCAATCCGTGCCCGCGATCAGATTCTCGCGGCCGACGTGGCGCGCGTAGCGTTGCAGGCGCTGCGACACCAGTTCCGGATGTTCGACGATATCGGTGGAATGCGTCACAACGCCCGGAATCAGGATTTTCCCGTCGGGCAGCTTCACGCGCGACCACACTTCATGCTCGTGCTCGTGGCGGGCGTTGGCGCCCTCGATCAAATAGCCCTGCGCCTTCACCTTCAACATGAGGTCGACGATATGTTCGAGCTCGAGGTCGAAGGCGTGCGGCCCATGCCACGAGCCCCAACAGAGGTGATAGCGAATCCTGTCTTCGGAAATGTCGCGCAACGCGTGGTTCAGCGCCTCGACGCGCATCTCGCAGCGGGCGCGGAAGCGTCGCATGCCCATGCCGATGCCGATGCGGTCCCACAGCGCCGGCAGCCAGGCGTCGTCGACCTGCAAGATGAGGCCGGAATTGGCGATGGACTCGTATTCCACCCGCATCGCCTCGGCGATCGCGTACACATATTCCTCGTCGCTTTTGTAGAACTTGTTGAGGCGGTAGACTTCGAGGCTCGCCGGCGCGGTCGAGGTGAGGAAGGCGTCCGTCGTTCCCGCGCCCGCTCGCGCGGCGGCGATCTCTTCGTTCAAATCGTCCACGCCCGTGTAGACAACCGGCCCAACGCAAGCCTGAACCGGGCGGCGCTTCGCGCCGAGCGTGCCAGGCATGTAGAACAATGTGCCGCGCTCGCCCGCGTATTTATAAAATCCGGCGAATTCCTCGCGGTCTTTTCCCGTTTCTATGAGCGGCTTTTCGCCTGACGTCTCGACGTCCGCGAAGCCGCCGAAACGGGTTTCCATGTAGCGCAGCCAATCGCCGTTCTTGGCGTATTCGCCCTCGTTGACGATATCGATCCCAAGCTCGCGCTGGCGCGCCACGACGGCCGCGATGTCGGCCTTCAACATCGAGCGGTCGCCGGCCGCGAGTCCCTTGCCGTCCTCGACGAAGGGCAGCGCCCCGACATGGGTTGAAAGGATGTGCGTGTCGCTGCGGCGCATGGGGGCGTCTCCAATATCGAGGTGTCTGTCGCACCGCGGAGAACCCTGGCATTTTTCCAAGCGCTTGTCGCCGCTCTCCGAATCGCCCCGACGGCGCCGCGGGCGGCGCGACGCGCGGCTTCCTTTCCCGCCGCGCCATCCCGTGCTTAAATCCCGCCGCGCCGCTCGGGGAGGATGGAACGCCATGGCCCAATCACGCAACCGCTATGGCGCGTCGCGCCGCGCGTTCATCGGAGGGACGGCGGGGGCGATCCTCGCGCCGGGAGCCCTTCGCGCGCAAGGCCTGGCGGGCGGCTTCCACCGGATCGACCCGCGATTGATGATCGCGCCCGAACTCGCCTGGGACTGGAACATGTTCAAGGCTCAGGGCGGCCCAACCTACGCGGGCAGCGCGGGATGGAAGCGCTACACGGATTTTCTCGTGAACAAGATGGGCGAATTCGGCGCCGTCGATCTCGACCACGTCGATATTCCCTACGACCATTATATCGTCGACGACTGGCCGGACAGGCGAACGCACCTGCACGCCTCGGACATGGCGGTGGAAAAACTCGTCACCGACGGCTCGCCGGTGCCGGTCGTGGCGTCCTACGGCATGACATCGGGCTTCACGCCGCCCGAAGGCGTCACCGCGCCGATGATTTTCTTCGATCCCGAGCGCCCTCCGGCGGCCGCCGACATCGCCGGGAAAATCCTCGTCTGCGCCACCGCGCCCTACCCCGCGCCGCCCTATTCGGCGGCGTTTCTCGACAACTACACGCTCTCCGACTACGAATGGCGCTCGCCCGGCAAGTGGGAGAAGTTGTTCGTTCCGCCGCCAACGAACATCGTCACGTCGTACCATTGCCGCTGGGTCTGGAATCAACTGAACGGCTTCGCCGCGAAGGGCATCGAGGGCAAGGCGGCCGGCATCGTCGTTGTTTACGACCTCTCGCCGGGCGCGGCGCTCGGCCTCATCCAGCGCAGCGTCTACACCGCCAACGGCAAGGCCGGCCTCGACGCGAAATACATCAATTGTCCGACGCTGGCGCTCGACCGCGTCAATGGCGCCAAGGCGATCGCCGACGCGAAGGCGGGCAAGTCGGCGACGCTGACGTTGACCGCGCGGTTCCAGCGCGAGGTTGGCCGCGCCTTCATCGCGCATTTGCCCGGCAAAAACTACGGCACGCCCGCCGACGAGCAGGTGCTGCTCGCCACGCACACCGACGCCATGTCGCTGATCGAGGAGAACGGCGGGCTCGGCATGCTCGGCATCATGAGCTATTTCAACAAAATCCCGAAGGCCGCGCGCGACCGGACGCTCGTGTTCTATTTCGACTGCCGCCACTTCATGCCCGGCGGCGAGGGCTCATGGCCGCAATTCGATTATTATTCGATCCATCCGGAAAAACTGAAAACCATCGTCGCCACGCTCGGCATGGAGCACATGGGCGGGCGTCAGACCGTCGAGACCGGCCCCGGCGGGAACGACTATCGTTATTCCACGGAAACGCCGGAAAACGGCGGCGTCATCACCAGCCTCATCGACGTCAACAACAACAACACCTGGCTGGTGGAGGCGATCGCGCGCGCCGCGACCGACAACAAATGGCCCCGCGTCGATGTCAAGGCCGGCCCCGTCGCGCCCGGGGTCAACGGCGGCTTTCAGGGCAAGGTGAAAAGTCCGATGAACAAGGGCCGCGACTTCGATATCCCCGGCCTCGGCCTCGCCGGCGACTGGCCCGGCGGCTGGACCCAAACCTTCGCGCAGATCGACACCGAGGCCGGCGCGCATGGCTTCGACCAACATTATTTCATGCGGCAGGTCGAGGGATTGTCGCAGATCGCGGGCGATCTCATGCGGGTCAAGCCGCTGACCATCGATCTGGGCTGGGGAAAGCTGAAGTCGGCGCTCGCCAATGCGAAAGACGCCGATTTCGCCGCGCCCGGCGAAGCCTCGGCGGGCCGAAAGGCGCTGGTGGGCGAATATACCGCAGCCTTCCGCCACATGGAGGCGGGCGACCTCGGCGCGGCGAAGACGGCGCTGAAAGGCTTGGCGGAAAACGTCGACAAGACGATCGCCGGGGGCGCGCGCGGCGAAGCGGCGGCGGCAATCGACGCGCAAAAGGCGAAGCTGGGATAAGCCGCGACCCGCTGGCAACGTCTGGTTTGCGGCGACGCTGGCGCGCGATATATAGTAGGTTTCAATCGCCGCCGGCCTTGAACCGGCGATCGAGGAGAGAGCCATGTTCATCCAGTCCGAAGCGACCCCCAATCCCGCCACGTTGAAATTCCTGCCCGGCCAGCCGGTGCTGCCCGAAGGCGCGCTCGATTTGCGCGACACCGAGGCCGCCGAGCGCTCGCCGCTGGCCAGCGCGCTGTTTTCGATCAAGGGCGTCTCCGGGGTGTTTCTCGGTCCAGACTTCATTTCCGTCACCAAATCCGACGGCGAATGGCAGACGCTGAAGCCGATGGTGCTCGGCGCCATTCTCGAACACTACACATCGGGCCAGCCTATTTTGCGCGAGGGCGCGCAGGCCCCCGCCGCGGACGCGGAATTCTTCGATCCCAAGGACGCCGAGATCGTGGAAACCATCAAGGAACTGCTGGAATCGCGCGTGCGCCCGGCGGTGGCGGGCGATGGCGGCGACATCACCTTTCGCGGATTCAGGGATGGCATTGTCTATCTTGAGATGAAGGGCTCGTGCTCGGGCTGTCCCTCGTCCACCGCGACGCTCAAGAATGGCGTGCAGAACCTGATGCGGCATTTCCTGCCCGAGGTTGTCGCGGTGGAGCAGATTTGAGGCTTCTCGCCATCGACACAGCTCTGCCCGCCGTCTCCGTTTGCGTTCTCGACGACAGCGACAAGATTCCGCTCGCCGTCGAAAGCGCGCCGATGACGCGCGGCCACGCCGAAGCGGTCATGCCGATGATCGAACGCGTCGTCGGCGCGGTCGAGGATGGATTCTCGACCATCGACCGGATCGTGGCGACGACGGGGCCGGGCTCGTTCACCGGCATCCGCGTTGGGCTCGCGGCGGCGCGATCCATCGGTTTGGCGCTCGGCAAGCCGGTGGTCGGCGTCTCGACGCTGCGTGCCATCGCGACGCCGCTGATGCTGGCGCGCGGGGGGACGCCCGTGCTCGCTTGCATCGACGCGCGGCACGGCCAGGTTTACGCGCAATTGTTTTATGGCGGCGGCGCGTTGGACACCGCTCCCCGCGTGATGCCCGTGGCGGAGGCCGCCGCTCTCGCGAAAGGCGCGGGTTGCCGCCTCGCGGGGGACGCCGCGCCCGCCATCGCGAAAGCCGCTCTCGACATAGGCGCGCAGCTCGAAATCGCGAGCGACGCCGTCGCTCCCGATATCGCCTTCGTCGCGATGCTGGGCTTGTTGGTGGAGGTCGGAGACGGCCGGCCAAGGCCCGTTTATTTGAAGGCCGTGGACGCGACGCCGATGGCGACGTCGATGGCCAGGTCGATAGCACCGTGACGCCCCAATGATGGCGCTGTGGCGTTTTCTCGCGGGCGGGACACGGATCGATATCGGTCCGCTTCGCCGGGCCGACATCGAGGCTTGCGCGATCATCCACGCGGCCGCCTTTCATCGCGGCTGGGGCGCCGACGAAATCGCCGCTTTGCTCGCCGAGCCCTCGGTCGCGGCGGCCGCGGCGACGCGCTCCGGCGCGTTGGCTGGTTTTGTCCTGTCGCGCAGGGCGGCGGACGAAGCCGAAATCCTGACCATCGCCGTTGCGAAGAAATTTCGCGGCGCGGGCGTCGGACGCGCGCTGCTCGACGACCATCTCGCCACATTGGTCCGGCTGGGCGCCAAACAGCTGTTTCTCGAAGTCGATGGCGGCAACAAGGCGGCGCTGGCGCTTTATGCCCGCGCCGGGTTCACGCGGGTCGGCGAGCGCAAAGCGTATTACACCGCCAAAAACGCCCCCCCGGCGACGGCGTTGATCCTGAAGCGGGCGCTCGCGTGAGCGGTTTCCCTCGCCGCCCGCGTTCCGCTAAACAACGCGTCCCGAAAGCGTCCCGTTCACAGGCCGAAAGCCAGCCATGACCACGCCCGCCCCCGCCGCCAGCCGCAAGGTCTTCGTCAAGTCCTACGGCTGCCAGATGAACGTCTACGACGCCGAGCGCATGAAGGACGCGCTGGCGGGCGAGGGCTATTCGGAAGCGTCCGTTATCGAGGACGCCGACCTCGTCATCCTCAACACCTGCCACATCCGCGAGCGCGCGACCGAGAAAGTGTTTTCCGAACTCGGCAAGGTCCGCGAGGTCCATGACGCCCGCGCGGCGCGCGGCGAAAAAACCATGATCGCGGTCGCCGGCTGCGTCGCGCAGGCCGAAGGCGGCGAAATTCTCCGCCGGCAAGCCGCCGTCGATCTGGTCGTTGGACCGCAAAGCTATCACCGCCTCCCCGACCTCTTGCGCCGCGCTGAATCAGGCGCGCGCGTCGTCGAAACGGAGTTTCCGCCCGAGGACAAGTTCGACCACCTCGCCGCGCCGAGCCCGACCGCGATCAGGGGCCGCGGCGTGGCGGCCTTCGTCACCATCCAGGAGGGTTGCGACAAGTTCTGCTCGTTCTGTGTCGTGCCTTTCACGCGCGGCGCGGAGGCGTCGCGGCCGCTCGCGCGCGTCGTCGAGGATGTCAAGCGGCTCGCGGACGCCGGCGTCGCGGAGGTAACGCTGCTCGGCCAGAACGTCAACGCGTACCATGGCCTCGACGAGGGCGGCGCGACGCGCGGGTTGCGGTCGCTGATCGAACGCCTCGCCGGGATCGACGCGCTCAAGCGCATTCGCTACACGACGAGCCATCCCAACGATTTCAGCGGCGACCTGATCGCGGCGCACCGCGACATCGACAAGCTCATGCCCTTCGTCCACTTGCCGGTCCAGTCTGGTTCCGACCGCGTGTTGAAGGCGATGAACCGCAAGCACGATGTCGCGAAATTCATGGGGATCGTCGATGAACTGCGCGCCGCGCGCGCCGGCATCGCGTTGTCGTCCGATTTCATCGTTGGATTTCCCGGCGAAACCGAAGCCGACTTCGAAGCGACGCTTGAGCTGATGCGCCAAACGGGCATGGCGAGCGCGTTTTCGTTCAAATATTCGCCTCGGCCGGGCACAAAGGCGGCGGAATTGGCGGAGCAGGTCCCCGAAGCGGTCAAAGCGGAGCGGCTGGCGCGGCTTCAGGCGCAGGAAATTCAGCAAAGACAGGCATTCAACGCGGCGACGGTCGGTCGCGTCGTCGATGTGCTGTTCGAGAAAAAGGGCCGGCACGCCGGTCAAATCGGAGGCAAGTCGCCCTGGTTGCAAGCGGTTCACGCGGATGGGCCCGAGGATTTGATCGGCCGCGTCGCGTCTGTCAAAATAACGTCGACGAAACCGAATTCCCTCGCGGGGGAATTGGTGTGATATGGTTTGATTCTCGAACCTCACCATCCGGACCGGAGGCCACGCATTGAGCCGAGCCGACACGCGGACCACCCCGGCGCCGCAAGCGCGCCATGTCTTGTCGCCGCCCGCCGAACTCAGGCTCGCCTTCGATGACAACAAGCTCGCGTCGGAAGTCTTCGGCCAGTACGACCAGAATATCGCCAAAATCGAGCATCGGCTGGGCGTCATCGCCAGCGCCAGCGGCAATCACGTCGTCATCAAGGGGCCGGCGGAGGCTTGCGGCCGGGCGCGCCGCGTTTTCGAAAGCCTTTACGAGCGGGTGCGCCAGGGCCAGGCGATCACGCTTGGCGACGTCGATGGAACCATCGCGGAAATCGGCTTGCAGGGCACGTTGTTTCCAGCGGGGGAGCCGGAGGGCGCGCGCGTTCATTTCGACCAGATCGCCACGCGCAAGCGCGGCGGCGTGCGCGCGCGGAATTTGGCGCAGGACACTTATCTGAAGTTGCTCAAGCGGCACGAACTCGTCTTCGCCGAAGGACCGGCGGGCACCGGCAAAACATGGCTCGCGGTGGGACAAGCGGTGAGCCTGCTTGAACAGGGCGTCGTGGACCGCCTCATCCTGTCGCGCCCCGCCGTCGAAGCGGGCGAACGGCTCGGCTTTCTGCCCGGCGACATGCGCGAAAAGGTCGATCCCTATCTGCGGCCGGTCTACGACGCGCTCTACGATTTCATGGATGGGCGCGCGGTTGAACGCGGCATGCAGACCGGCATGATCGAAGTGGCGCCGCTCGCCTTCATGCGCGGGCGCACGCTGACCCGCGCCATTGTGCTGCTCGACGAGGCGCAAAACACCACGTCGATGCAAATGAAGATGTTCCTGACCCGGCTTGGCGAGGGCTCGCGCATGATCGTCACCGGCGATCCCTCGCAAATCGATCTGCCGCCGGGCCAGAAATCCGGCCTCGTGGAGGCGGTTCGCCTGCTGAGCGGCGTCGAGGGCATCGGCCATGTGCGGTTTTCGGGCGCGGATGTCGTGCGCCACGACCTCGTGCGGCGCATCGTCGCGGCCTACGAGGGAGCGGGAAATCCGCCCGAGCGAAATGCCGCTGGAAGTTGACATCATCGTCGAGGCCGAAGGCTGGAACGCCGTTGCCGACATCGACGCGCTCGCCCGCCGCGCGGCGGCGGCGGCCGTCGACATCGACGACGCCGAGATCGAGGACGGCGAGGCGCTCGACATCCTGTTGTGCGACGACGCGCGCATCCGCGAATTGAACCGGAATTTCCGGGGCCTCGACAAGCCCACCAACGTGCTGTCTTTTCCGGCGCCCGACATGCCGGGCCAGAGCGCGCTCGGCGACATCGCGGTCGCCTGGGAAACCGTTTCGCGCGAAGCCCTGGCGGAGGGCAAAACCGTCGCCGACCATTTCGCCCACATGGTCGTCCACGGCGTGTTGCACCTGTTGGGCCACGACCACGAAATGGACGGCGAGGCCGAGGAGATGGAGGCGCTTGAACGCGCGGCGCTGAAGGGCCTGGGGATCGCCGATCCCTATGGCGACGATGTCGCGGAGCACGCTCCATGAGCGCGTCCGACAACGCCGGCGCCCAGCCGCGGGGCGGCCTGTTCGAACGGCTGCGCTCGCTGTTCGGCTTCGAAGGCGCCACGCCGCGCGAGGATGTCGAGGAGGCGATCGCCGAGGCGACGCGCGACGGCGGATTCAGCGAGAAGGAAACCGCCATCCTCAAGAACGTGCTGTCGCTGCACGAATTGCGCGTGGCCGACGTGCTCGTGCCGCGCGCCGACATCGTGGCGGTGGAGCTTGGTCAAACGCTCGGCGAGATATTGTCGGTGTTTCGCGCCGCGAGCCACTCGCGGCTTCCCGTCTATTCCGAAACGCTCGACGACCCCAGGGGCATGGTCCACATCCTCGACTTTGTGGATTTTCTCGCGCGCTCGGCGGAGCAGCGCCGCCCGAGGTCGGCCGAAGGCGCGGAATCGGCGGCCACAGCCGCCGCGCGGGGCGGCCTGGATCTCTCGCTGCCTCTGTCGCAGGCCAACATCCTGCGGCCGGTGCTCTACGCGCCACGTTCGATGCCGGCGCTCGACCTGTTGATAAAGATGCAGGCGAGCCGCACGCACATGGCTCTCGTCATCGACGAATACGGCGGCACGGACGGCCTTGTTTCCATCGAGGACATCATGGAGACGATTGTCGGCGACATCGAGGACGAGCACGACGAGAGCGGCGCGCACGTCATCGAGACGGCGCCCGACGGCGCGCTGACGATGAGCGCCCGCGCGCCGCTGGACGCCGTCGCCGAAAAACTCGGGGCGCCGCTCGCGAGCGCGGAGGCGCGCGAGGATATCGACACCATCGGCGGCCTCGTCGCCTCCGCGGCCGGCCGCCTGCCCGCGCGCGGCGAAATCATCCGGCTTTCGCCGACGCTCGAAGCGGAAATCGTCGACGCCGACCCGCGCAAACTGAAGCGGGTGAGGTTGCGCAGGATCGCCGAGGAGCCTTCCGACGACAACAGCGGTTGATTTCCGGAGGCGGATTGGATGGGCCACGCCCTCCCTCCGCCTTCGTTCCCTTGTAAGGTGACGTTCTTCGAATCAGCCGGGACCGGGATCGCGATTTGACCTTCAACGCCTTCGGGAAGGCCGCCGATCTGGTCATATTGTCGTCGGGTTGGCGGCGGCGCGGCATCGCGTTTCTGGCGGGCGCCGTCGGCGCGCTGGCGATGGCGCCGGTCGATTTTTTTCCCGCCATGCTCGTCCCAATGATGGTCGCGGTCTGGCTGATCGACGGCATCGCGGCGGGTTCCGCGTCCGGACGAGCCTTCCCGCTGACCGAGGCTCGCGAGGCCGCGTGCGCGGGCTGGTGGCTCGGCTTTGGTTATTTCACCGCCGGCTTGTGGTGGCTCGGCGCGGCGATGCTGGTGGACGCCGATCAATTCGCGTGGGCTATTCCCCTCGCCTGTCTGGGCCTGCCGGCGGTGTTGGCCTGTTTCACCGCGGGCGGCTTCGCGGCGGCCCGGCTGTTGTGGAGCCCCGGGCCGGTTCGGCTGCTGGCGCTCGCGACGGGCATCGGCGGCTTCGAGTGGTTGCGCGGCCACGTCGCGACGGGCTTTCCGTGGAACGAATTCGGCATGGCTCTGGGCGGCAATCTGGTCCTCGCGCAATCCGCTTCGATGGTCGGCCTCTACGGACTGAACTTCATCGCGGTGGTTTTGTTCGCCGCGCCGGCCCTTCTACGCGATCCCCCCTCGCGACAGCGCTTCCGCGGCGGCGCTTTCGCGGTCAAACTCTGCCTCGCCGCCTTCGTCGTGCTTGGCGCGTTCGGCGCCGTCCGCCTGTCGGGCGGCCCCGTTGAAGACGTCCCCGGCGTGAAGCTGCGGCTCATGCAGCCCAATTTGCGGCAAGACAAATTCTTCAGCCCCGAGAACAAAGACAAGATACTGGACCGTTACCTCTCGCTGTCGGACCGCGCGACGTCGCCGCAAACAACGGGGATCGCCGATGTCACCCATCTCGTTTGGCCGGAATCGGCGTTTCCCTTCATTCTCGCGCGCGACGCGGAAGCCTTGGCGCGGATATCCAAGTTTCTCGGACCCAAGGCGATCCTGATGACGGGGGCGGCGCGCATGATACCCGCCACCCGCGGCGAGCCTCCGGTTTTCTATAATTCCATCGAGGCGATGGATCAGGCGCGGGGAATATTCGCCGATTACGACAAAGTTCATCTCGTCCCGTTTGGCGAATACCTGCCTTTCGACGGCATTCTGCGCCGGCTGGGCCTGCGCAATCTCGTCCACATTCCCGGCGGTTTCTCGCCGGGCCCGACCGGCCGGCTCATGACGATCCCCGGCCTGCCGCCGATCGCGGCGCTGGTCTGCTACGAAGCCGCGTTCTCCGGCGAGGTCGTGCCACCCGGCGGGGAGCGGCCCGGCGCGTTGTTGAACGTGTCCGACGACGGCTGGTACGGCGACACCGCCGGACCCTATCAACATTTCTCGCAGGCGAGGCTTCGCGCGATCGAGGAGGGCTTGCCGCTTGTGCGCGCGGCGACGACGGGCATAACCGCCTTCGTCGATCCCTATGGACGCGTGGTCTCGTCCCTGCCGCTCGGCGTCGAAGGCGTTCTGGACGGCGGCTTGCCAAAGTCGATCGCCGCGACTCCCTTCGCCAGATGGCCTCTGGCGGCCCCGCTTGGCCTGTTCATTCTCGCCCTCGCCGGGGCGCTCGCCGGGCGGACCCGCGCGGCGTCGTTCGGCAAAGACTAAGTTGCGCGTCCCTGGATTATCGCGTAACGCGTGTGCAGCAATTGGCCGCTCTAGACGCGCGGACCTTGGTTGCCCCAATCTGCCCTGAAATCACCCCTGGAGCTTGGCGCAAGTGATCAAGAAGATACCCAATCCTATCGACAAACATGTGGGTAGTCGTGTTCGCATGAAGCGAATCTTGCTTGGCTATAGCCAGGAGAAGTTGGGTGAGGCCCTGGGTTTGACCTTTCAACAAGTGCAGAAATACGAGAAGGGCACGAATAGAATTGGCGCGAGCCGCCTGCAACAAATCGCGAAAATTCTGCAGGCGACGCCGGCGTTCTTTTTCGATGGATCGCCACAAGGCGAAACCATCGCCCACGAGGGATTCGCCGAGGCCCCATCGAGCCAGTACATCGTCGATTCCATTTCCTCCGTCGAGGGGCTTCAACTCAATCGCGCCTTCGCCGGCGTCAAGGATGCAAAAGTTCGAAAACGCATTGTCGATCTCGTCGCCGCCATCGCGGATTCGCAAGTTGAAACGGCTGAAGGAAACAACGAATAGCTCGGCGCGCCTGTTCGATTTATCGAACGAAATCGGCGGAAACGCTTGACCTAACGAACGCGGTCTGCAATAGCGCGCAAAGCGGCGAAAGAGCCGCAAGCGAGGGAAGCGTCAGGGCCCGCCGCCTCGCCGTCATTCACGAAGCCCGGCTGGAGACGCACGCGTGGCGCGCAAGTCTTATTTTTTCACGAGCGAATCGGTCTCCGAAGGCCATCCCGACAAGGTTAGCGACCGCGTTTCGGACGAAGTCGTCGATCTTTTCTTCCGCGAAGGCGCGAAGGCTGGCATCGACCCCTACCAAATCCGCGTCGCCTGCGAGACTCTCTGCACCACCAACCGCGTCGTCATCGCCGGCGAAGTGCGCGGCCCGAAGATCTCCGAAGAGCAGATCATCGCGACGGCGCGGCAGGCGATCAAGGACATCGGCTACGAGCAGGACGGCTTCCACCACGCCAACGCCAAGATCGAAGTGCTGCTGCACGCCCAGTCCGCCGACATCGCCCAGGGCGTCGACTCCTCCAGCAACAAGGACGAAGGCGCCGGCGACCAGGGCATCATGTTCGGCTACGCCTGCCGCGAGACGCCCGAGCTCATGCCGGCGCCGCTGGCCTATTCGCACAAGATCCTGCGCCTGATTTCCGAAGCCCGCCACGCCGGCAAGGAAAAAGCCCTCGGCCCGGACGCCAAGAGCCAGGTGACCATTCGCTACGAAAACGGCAAGCCGGTCGGCGCCACGCAAATCGTCGTGTCGCATCAGCATCTGATCGAGGACATGACCTCGGCGCAAATCCGCGACGCGGTCGAGCCCTACGTTCGCAAGGCGCTTCCCGCCGAGTGGATCACGACGGACACCGTCTGGCACATCAACCCGACGGGCAAGTTCTACATCGGCGGCCCCGACGGCGACACCGGCCTCACCGGCCGCAA
Organism: uncultured Hyphomicrobiales bacterium; assembly: GCA_903825465.1. Lineage (GTDB taxonomy): Bacteria > Pseudomonadota > Alphaproteobacteria > Rhizobiales > Beijerinckiaceae > Terripilifer. Next base: position 53,691 of record CAIKAR010000005.1, read on the forward strand.
GATCATCGTGGACACCTACGGCGGCGCGGCCCCGCACGGCGGCGGCGCCTTCTCCGGCAAAGACCCGACGAAGGTCGATCGCTCGGCCGCCTACGCCGCGCGCTACCTCGCCAAAAACGTCGTCGCGGCCGGCCTGGCCGACCGCTGCTGCATCCAGCTCGCCTACGCGATCGGCGTGGCGCAGCCGCTGTCGATCTACGCCGACCTCTACGACACCGGCAAAGTCGACGGAGAAAAGCTCGAAAAGGTGCTGGGCGAGTTGATGAGCCTGTCGCCGCGCGGCATCCGAGAGCATCTCAACCTCAACCACCCGATCTACGCGCGCACGTCGGCGTTCGGCCATTTCGGCCGCGAGCCCGACGCGACCGGCGGCTTCACCTGGGAGAAGACCGACCTCGCCGACAAGCTGAAGGCGGCTTTCTGATCCGCTTCGAAATCCACTTGAACGGGAAAACGCATCGGCCCATTCGCCGGTGCGTTTTTCATTGAGGCGAATGTGCCGCGTCGAAGCAACCCCGAGAGCGCGAGGCCGGCGCACCGCCAGTTGCACGGGCGGGCGCATGGCAAGAAGCTGCGCGCCTATCACGCCGGCCTTGTCGAAACGCTGTTGCCGCGCCTGGCGCTGCCGGGCGGCCACGAGCCGCTTGATCCCGCCGCGCTGTTCGATTTTCCCATCCGCGCGCTTGTCGTCGAAATCGGCTTTGGCGGCGGCGAACACCTCGCCGACGAGGCGAACGCGCGCGCCGACACCGGCTTCATCGGCTGCGAGCCCTTCGTCAACGGCGTCGCCAAGCTGCTGGCCCGCGTGGAGGAGGAAGAACTGCGCAACGTCCGCGTTCACGACCGCAACGCGCTCGACATTTTGCCGCGGCTGCCGCGCGGATGCGTCGATCGGATCGACCTTCTGTATCCGGACCCCTGGCCGAAAGCGCGGCATCGCAAACGCCGCTTCGTCTCGATGCAGGCGCTGGCCGAAATGGCCGGCGTGTTGCGCCCCGGCGGCGAACTGCGCTTCGCCACCGACATCGACGATTACGCCGCGTGGACGCTGTCGCGCGCGCAAGCCTCGCCCTTCTTCGAATGGCGCGCGGAAAGCGCCGCCGACTGGATGGTTCCCTGGGCGGGCTGGAAACCGACGCGTTTCGAAGAGCGCGCGCGGCGCGAGGGCCGAAGCAGCGCGTATCTGACCTTCGTCCGCGTTTAGCGCAACCGCGCGTAGGTCGCGAGCGCGTTGCCGCTTTCGATCTTTTCCCGCAGATGTTCGGGAAGCCCGGCGGGATAGACCGCGTCGCCGTCGAATTGCCAATGCGGATAGTCGCTGGCGAACAGGAACATGTCGTCGCTCTCGAAATGTTCGACGATTTTCGCGACGCCGCCCGCGTCCGGCGGCGCGTCAAAGGGCTGGATCGTCAGCCGCACGTGCTCGCGCACGATCTCGAACGGCGGGCGGTCGACCCAGGGCGCCTCGCGGCGCATCGCGCGCCAGAACTTGTCGACGCGCCAGACGAAGCCCGGCAGCCAGGTGACGCCGGATTCCATCATCACCACCTTGAGGCCGGGGAACTTCTGAAACACGCCCTCCAGCACGAGACTGGCCAGTTGCGACTGAAAGCCCTGCGACTGCGCGGCGTAGTCCTCGACAAGCCACGACGGCCAGCCGAGCGACGTGACGGGGTGGCGGTAGGAGGAGCCCGCGTGGACGCCAAGCGGCAATCCGTGGCGCTCCAGCGCCGCGTAGATCGGCCAGAACTGGCGGCGCCCGAGCGGCGCGTCGCCCATGCAGGGAACCACGGCCTGCACGAAACGGCGGTCGCCGGCGCGGGCTTCGATCTCATCCACGGCGCGCTCGATGTTTTGCAGCGGCAACACGATGGAGCCGCGCAGCCGCGCGTCCTTGTCGAGCCATTCGCGCGCCACGAATTCGTTGAGCGCGGAGGTCATCGCGACCGCCATGTCCTCGTTGTGGATCAACTGAACGCCGAACAGCGGATTGAGAATCGCGATGTCGATGTTCCAGCGGTCGAGCGCTTCGCCCGCCATGTCGGCCGCGCTCAGCGCCGCCCGCCCGCCGGCCTTGCGCCAATCGGGCCGCGCGGTGAGCGGCGCGCCGGGAGGATAGCCGACGGTGTCGAGGTAAAGCACCTCGCGGTCCACGATCTCGTCGCGCCAATGCGGCGCGAGATAGGGAAGCAGCGAACGGCTGTCGGCGACCGTCGGATGAATGTCGCAGTCGATGCGCAAGGCGTCCTCCCGCGCGCCGGGCGGCGCTCAAGGCGATGTTCGCATGGTTCGCGGGAGGGCGACAAGCGGGCGCGACACCCCCTTGACCCCCGCGCGCGCAGCGGGAACAAAGGCTCGCGCCCGCGCCAGCCACACCGGAGGATTTCGTGAAGATCGTCGCGTTCGACACCCAGGTCAGCGTCATGCGCAAGGACGATCCCACGTGGAAGTTCGCGCTCGGCGCGAGCCCCATCATCGAGGGGCACATTCTGCGGATCGCGACGGACGACGGGCTCGAAGGCTTCGGCTACGCTTCGACGACGGCGCACATGGGCTCCCTCACGGGCGCTCTGGACGCCGAGCTCGAGCACCTGAAAAGCTCCGTGCTTGGCCGCGACGCCGACGAAATCGAATCCATCCTGACCGGCCTCGACCGCGCCATGCGCGGCGCCCCGCAGGCCAAGGCCGCCATCGATTGCGCGCTGCACGAGCTCAAGGCGAAGCGGCTGGGGATTCCGTTGTGCGGACTGTTCGGCGGCAAGGTGCGCGACCGCGTGCCGATCCTGCGCATCCTCGCCATCAAGACGCCCGCTGAAATGGCGGCGCAGGCGCGCAAGCTCGTCGACGCCGGCTACGCCTATTTGAAAATCAAGGTGCATGGCGACGTGGCGGAGGACGTCGCGCGCGTCGCCGCCATCCGCGCCGAAGTCGGAGAGGGCGTCCACCTCACCATCGACGCCAACCAGTCTTACACGCCGAAGGACGCGATCACGGCGTTGAACGCGATGGCGAAACACGTCATCGACCTCGCCGAACAGCCGGTGCCGGTGGAGGATTTCGCCGGCCTCGCGCTGGTGACGCGCAACGTGCCCATCGTGATCGAGGCCGACGAGGCCGCGGGTTCCATTCACGAAATTTACCGCCTCGTGACGGAGCGCGCGGTCGACGCGGTGAGCCTTAAAATTCCCAAGCTCGGCGGCCTGCGCAACACGCTCGCGGCGGCGCGCGTCTGCGAGGCGGGTGAAATCAAATACCGCATGGGCGCCGCGGTCGGCAGCCGCTTGCTCGCCGCGCACGGGCTGCACATGGCCTGCGCCCTGCCGCGCGTGGACTACGCCTGCGAGCTCGGCGAGTTCGCGCGATTGATGGACGACCCGTTCGAGGGCCTCGAAGTCAAGAATGGCTTTCTCGAATTGCCCGCCGGCGCTGGCTCGGGCGTTCGCCCAATAGGCGCCAAGGCGTGAGCGTTTCATCTCTCGCGAACGACGGCGGCGGCGCGCGCGTGTTGGGCCGCGCGGCTTTTCCCTCGCCCGTTGTCCTGGTTTTGCTGCTGATCCTGCTCCTCCTCGTCGTTCCGCCGGTTGTGTTCCTGGTCAACGTCAGTTTGCACGAGACCGCGGCCGACGGCGGCCTTGGCGCCTTCACCACGCGCTTTTATTCGCAAATCCTCTCGGAGCGGCGGTTCGGCGAGAGCCTGCTTAACACGCTGATTTACGCGCTGGGCTCGGGCGCGGTCGGCATCGCCATCGGCACGGTCCAGGCGCTGATCGTCGAACGCACCAACGCGCCGGGGCGGCGCTTCGCCTTTTATGGCGCGATCATGTCGCTCGGCGTGCCGCATGTGCTTTACGTCGTCGCGTGGCTGTTGTTGCTCGGGCGGTCCGGCCCCTTCAACGACTTCATCGCCGCGCTCGGCGGCGGCGGCGTCGATGTTTATTCGATGTGGGGCATGATCCTGATCGAGGGCGTCGGCTTCGCGCCATTGACGTTTCTGATGATGTCGGCGGCGCTCGGCGCGACGGATCCCTCGTTCGAGGAATCCTCGCTCATGTCGGGCGCGGGGCCGTTGCGCACGTTTTCCCGCGTCACCTTGCGCATGGGCATGCCGGCGTTCCTCGCGCTGCTGCTGCTGGTTTTGATCAAGGCGTTCGAAAGCTTCGAAGTGCCGGCGCTCGTGGGCCTCGCCGGCAACGTCGATGTGCTGACCACGACGATATGGCAATCCGCCCACGCGACCGGCACGCCCAACTACGGCGAGGCCGGCGCCTACTCGGTGTGCCTTGTGTTGATCGCCATGGGGCTGCTGGCGCCGCAATCGCGGCTGGCGCGCGACGCGCACCGCTATCAAAGCGTCACCGGCAAGGGGTTTCGCCCGCGCGTCGTCGATCTCGGCCCGTGGCGGAATTTCGCCGCCGCCGTGTTGTTCGCGCTGTTCCTGCTGGTGACGATATTGCCGGTGGCGATGCTTGTGTTCGCGTCTCTGCAGCCCTTCTACGAAGGCGTCACGCTCGACAGTTTTTCGCGGCTCACCCTCGACAACTACGCGGTGCTGCTCGAACCCGGCTCGTTCCGCGACTCCATCCTCAACACGATGATCCTCGGCGTTTCGACCGCGACGTTCGTCGTGCCCTTCACCGCGCTTTGCGCCTGGCTCGCGGCGCGGCGCGCGCGCGGCGCGTGGATGCTCGACCAGCTCGCCAGCGCGCCGCTGGTGTTTCCCGCGCTCATCCTCAGCGTCGCGTTTCTCGACGTTTTCGTGAATTCGCCGCTGCCGCTGTACGGCACGCTGCTGTCGATCGTCATCGCCTCGTCGGTGCGCTTTCTGCCCTACGGCATGCGCTACGCCTACGCCGGCGCGCTGCAAATCCATCCCGATCTCGAAGACGCCGCGGGTCTCGCCGGCGCGGGGCGCGCGCGCGTGTTTGTCCGCGTGTTGCTGCCCTTGTTGTCCGCGTCGCTCATCGGCTCGTGGCTGCTGGTGTTCCTTCTGTCCGTTCAGACGGTGTCGCTGCCGCTGATGCTGTCGGGCCCCGGCTCCGAGGTCATGGCCGTCACCCTGTTCGAACTCTGGCAGAACGGACAGGCGACCGAGCTCGCCGCCATGGGGGTGGTGTGGATCGCGATCATGACGACGGTCAGCGTCGTCTTCCACATGACCGTGAAAAAGCGGATCGTCGAGGCGTGAAGCGCGCCATCGGCCGCCACGTTTTCGTCGTCGATTTGCGGGCGACGATGGGCGACGACAGCCTCGACGCCTTCGCGGCGAAATGCGCGCGCGCGCGGTTCAACTCGGTCTGGGTCCGCGTAGGCCGCGGCGCCGCGCTCGACAGGAATTTCTCGATCCCCGGAGCCGCCGACATCGCGAAGGCGTTCCGCGCGGCGGGCGTGGAACTGTGGGGCTGGCACGTGCCGTTTTGCGCGCGCGCGGCGGCGGCGCGGACCGAATCCGACAACGTCTGGAACTGGGCTTTCGAGTTTGGCCTCGACGGAATCGTCGTCGACGCCGAGGCGACGCCCGAGAACCCGCGCTTTCAGGGCGGCGCGGCGCAGGCGCGCGCCTACATGCAGCCGCTGTCGGCCGCGTTGGCGAGCGCCGGCAAAGGCCTGGCGTTGTCGAGCCACGACCAGCCGCCGCTGCATTCCGACCTGCCTTTCGACGAGTTTTCGCGCTGGGTCTTCGATGTCTGCCCGCAGGTCTATCACCGCGGCCACGATGTCGAGACGCGTCTGGCCCGCTCCATCGCCGGCTTCGCGCCGCTGGAAACCGGACGCGATTTCGCCGACCGCTACAAGCCCACGGGCAACATCTCCACGCGGGGCGATGTCAGGGTCGGCGACGCGAAGGAATGCCTCGCCGCGGCCGGCCAGTTCATCGGCCTCGCCAAGGCGAACGGCTTCGCCGGCTATGGTTTCTGGTGCCTCGACGACGCGCCAGGCGCGATCTGGGACTTTTTGGCGAAGACGCCGGCGTGAGGCGCCGCCGCGCTCACCGCTTGCGCTTCTCCCGCAGACCCGCGCGCTCCATGCGCGGAATGAGCTCGTCCCTGACGCCGGGCATGTCGCGCACATAGTTGATCATGCCGCAGGCCAGCCCGTTGATGCCGATCGAATCGAGCTTCTTGAACGTCTCCACCGCGTCGTCGTACGAGCCGACGATGGGATAGCCCGCGCCGCTGATCAGCCGCGCCTTGATGTCCTGCTCGTCGCGCATCCACGAGCCCGGGCGCTTGCCGCGGTAATTGGCGGCGTATTCGGCGGCCTCCCAATCCCCTTGTTCATAGACGATGTAGTGGTGGTAGTCCTTCGCCTCCTTTGTGGTGGCGCGCGCCATCAGATGCGCGCTGGCGAAGGCCTCGCGCGTCTGCCCCTCGGGCGTGAAAGCGCGGAAGGCCGCGACCTTGTCGGAAATTCCATCGAGTTGCGGAATCGCCGTGAACAGGCAATCGACGTTGCCCGCGGCGAATTCGCGGCCCTTCGCCGAATTGCCGGCGCTGACGAGGATGGGCCTGCCGCCGCCCCAGGGCTTGGGTTTCCCGAGCACGCCCTTGAGGTCGTAGTATTTGCCCTTGTGGTCGAAGGGCTCGGTCTCGCTCCAGATGCGCTTGACGATCTGGATCCACTCTTCCGCGTAGCCATAGCGGTCGTCGTGGTCCTGCAGCGTCACGCCGAACATGCCGAACTCGGTCGGGTTCCAACCCGAGACGATGTTCAGGCCGAAACGGCCCTGCCCTATGTGGTCGGCGGTGATCATCTGCTTGGCGGCGAAGACCGGATTGATGAAGGCGACATGCACCGTGCCGAACGCGCGTATGCTCTTGGTCCGCGCCAAAAGGCCCGACGCCCAGGTGATGGTTTCGAACGTCGTGCCCTGCGTGTCCGTCTCTCCGCGGTAGCCGTGCCAGCGGCCGATGGGCAGCAGGAATTCGAGGCCCGCCTCGTCGGCGAGTTCGGCCGCCTTGACGTTGTTTTCCCACGAGGCGTCCCAGCGCTCGGGCGCCTTGGTCAGGCTGAGTCCGCCCGAGCAATTCATGCCGAACAGGCCGAGCTTGAACCTGTTGGCGCCGAAGTCGCGGGTCTGTGGCTTGTCGGTCGGCATGGTTTCCTTTCGGCGCGGCGCGAAGCCGGTGGCGCGGACTATTCCGCGATCCGGCGGTTGCTTCAATTAGACGGATTGCCGCGCGCCGGCCAGCAGCGCCAGCGTTCTGAGCACGGCTTCCGGATCGGCGGTCATGCGCCCCGCGATGTCGTGCGCGCTGCCATGGCCGACGGTGGAAAACAGCACGCCCGCGCCAATCGAAAGCGCCGACGCCGCGCGCCCGGCGAGCAGTTTGACGGGAATATGGCCCTGGTCGTGGTACATGGCGACAAAAGCGTCGAAGTCTTTTTCGCCGATCAGCAAATCGGCGCCGACGGGACCAGCGACATCGATCCCCTTCGCGCGCAACAACGCGGCGGCGGGAACGGTGACGCGGAAATCGTCGTCGCCGAACAACCCGCCTTCGCCGGCGTGCGGATTGATTCCGAACAGGCCGACGCGCGGTTTTTCCACGCCGAGCCGACGCAGGGCCTCCACCGCGGCGACAGCGGCGGCTTCCACAAGTTCCGGCGTCAGCCGCGCCAACGCGCCGCTCAACTGCTCGTGCAGCGTCGCGTGAACGACGCGCAAGCCGCCGCCGACGAACATCATGAACACCCTGCCCTCGGGCAGGCCGAGAATTTCCGCGACGAGTTCGGGATAGCCCGTGAAGCGTATGCCAGCCGCGTTCACCGCTGTCTCGTTGTGGGGACAGGCGACAACCGCGGCGACGTGTCCCGCGGTGGCGAGGCCGATCGCCGCCTTCACATAGGCCACCGTCGCAACGCCCGCTTCCGGCGCGACGCGGCCCGGCGCGAAGTCGGATTCACGAAGAGCCTCGACATTGAACACATCGATCACCCCCTCGACCGCCGGCGCGGCGCCGTCGGCCTCGCGCAGGCGGTGGCCGGGCGCGAGTTTTTCCGCGTAGCGCGCGACGACGTGCCAATCCCCCACGAGAAGCGGCGGCGCGACACCTGGAGCGATCGCCGCCTTGACGGCGATTTCCGGACCGATTCCGTTGGGGTCGCCGATGGCGAGCGCGATGCGGCGCGACGCGGGCATTTTCGACGGTCCCTCATCAAGCCCGGCGTCCCGCCGCGAGGCCGCGCGAACATGCCGGGTTTTAGACCATGCCGTGTTTTAGACGTGGCGGCAATGTTGGTTTAGAAGCGCGGCTGCTCCCCGCGCCGAGGCCGCCATGTCTGTCAATTCGACCGATCCCGTCAATTCCATCGATCCCATGGACCGTTTGATCATCGCGCTCGATCTGCCTGATGTCGGCGCCGCGACCGACATGGTGGCGCGCGTCGGCGACGCCGCGAATTTCTACAAGATCGGGCTGGAGCTAACCTATGGCGGCGGGCTCGAACTCGCCCGGCGGCTGGTGGGCGAAGGCAAGAAAGTGTTCCTCGACCTCAAGCTGCACGACATTCCCAACACCGTGGCGCGGGCGACGGCGCAGGTCGCCGACATGGGCGCGGCTTTTTTGACGATCCACGCCTATCCGCAAACCATGCGCGCGGCGCGCGGGGCGTTGGGCGGCTCGTCGCTTCAACTGCTCGCGGTGACGGTCATGACGTCATACGACGACAACGACCTTCGCGAGGCGGGCTACGGCCTTGGCGTGAAGGAGCTTGTCGCCCGCCGGGCGACGCAAGCCCGCGACGCCGGCGTCCACGGCATTGTGCTTTCCGCGGAGGAAGCGCCCGACATTCGCGCGCTCGTCGGCCCCAACACACGGTTGGTGACGCCTGGCATCCGCCAAGCCGGCGGCGATGTCGGCGACCAGAAGCGGGTCATGACGCCCACGCGCGCTATTCGTGGCGGAGCGGACCATCTCGTCGTCGGACGCCCGATCACGCAGGCGCCCGACCCGCGCGCCGCGGCGTTGTCGTTCCTCGCGGAAATCCGCGCGGCGGCGATTTAGGCCTACAGGCGTTCGTCGTCGTCCTGTGGGTCGCGCTGGCCCGCGCCATCATCGCGCCTGTCGCCGCGGCCGCGCCGGTCGCCGCCGTCGTATCGGTCGCGGTTGTTGTCATTGTCGCGATTGCCGCGCCGGTCGCGGTCAGCGTAAGGGCCTCGTTCATCGCGGTCGCGGGAGCGCGGGTCGGCCCGGTCGTCTCGACCACGGGCGCCGTCGCCCCGCGGACCGCGCCCGCCGTAGCCGCGCTCATTGAAACGATTGTTGAAACGGTCGTCGTCTGAGGGGCCCCGATCCCGCGGCCGGAAATCCGGCTGAGCGTCGGCCCGTTCATTGTTTCGGCCTTCATTGTTTCGCATGGCCGGCCCTTGGCCGGGCGCCATCCGCATCGCGCCCATCTTGCCCATTCCCGGACCACGCAGGAGAAGACCAACGCGCCGCTTCTGATCGTCGCTGAGGCTCGCGTAAAGCGGCTGGGCGGCGTCGATGATTTTACGCAAGGTTTCGCCACGCGCGGTGGCCGCGTCGGCCATGTGGCGCAGCCGGTCCATCGCGTCGGTCGGCTGTTGCCCGCCGCCGCCCTGCGCGCGCAAAGTGCCCATTTTGGCGGCGCCATCGCGCCACGCCTGCTCGACCGGCGGCCACATGGCCTCCTGTTGCGGAGTGAGCTTGAGGCCCGCGTGAACCGCCGCGACGCGCGCGTCGAAGAACGCCGCGCGGTCGTCGGCGGACATTTGCGGGCGCGCCGGACGTTGCTGGCTTTGCTGGCTTAGCGCGGCCGGCGGCGCGCCCGCGGGGTCGTCGGCGGCCCGCGCTGGCGAAAACGCCATCGACGAAGCGAACGCCGCCATCGCGATGGCGGAGGTGAACTGGACTTTCATGAGGGTTGCTCCCGTTCCCGAACCCGGCGAGAAACTAGGCGCCTGAAATCCGAACGGCAAGTTAAGCTTCGTCCATCTCATCCGCGCCGGATCGACACAGATGTCAGCGGATGACTTCGCAGGATTTATAGCCGTCAAGCCGGCGATTGCCCCATTTCATGTCACGGAGCCAGGCGTTGCATTCAACCCGGGCGGCGAAGCACGCGTAAACATCTTGCCACGCCACCGGGCTATTGCCGCCTGTAAAATGGCCAAGGAAGATTCGGTCCGCGTCGCCGCCATGGGACACCACGCCGCAATTCGGCCCGTTCGACAGGACGCCGCCATGCCTGGCCGCCACGTGCGCAATCCACTCCGCCGGGCTGGATTCGACGACGTAGTCGGCGCGGGCGACGCCAACGGCCGCGATCAAGACAACCAGGGCGGTAAGGCCCGCGCGAACCCGGCTCATAAAACACCTCTTCCGCCAACAACCGCCATACTAGCCATCGCGGGGTCGCGCGCAACTTCGTGGTTGGGACCGAAACCCCGTGGGGAAAAGTGGCCGGAGCCGCCGCCTGTTGCGGCTCCGGCCTGCCATGCACGGTCTTTCAGAGGGGACCTCGCACGGCTTCTCGAAAGCCCCGTCGCGCGACCGGTGTCTCGGGCCGCCGTCGGGACCAATGGTGAAATGTTGTGTCGAGCCGGGTTGGTTCCGGCGACCCGTCAACGCGGGCACTCTGGGACATTAGCCCCTCCGCTTCGCTCGGCAAAGACTTTTTCACCGCAACAGTGAATTTGAGCGGCCGCGATCGTCGTGTTCGAAAAAAAAACATTTTAATATCAGAGCATTACAAAATATTTTTGTCATTGCAAAGCTTGTTGCCCGATGCCGGGGGCTTTTTGGCGCGGCGGAAGTGGGTTAGGCCTCCCGGTGAAATCCACCGCCAAGGAAAATCCCATGCTCTGGGTCAAAACCTTCCATGTTCTGAGTGTGATGGCATGGCTAGCCGGCGTGTTTTATCTGCCCAGGCTATTCGTCAATTACGCCGAAGCGCGAAATGCCGGCGAATCCACAGCGCGACTCGTTGGCATGGCGCGGCGACTGTATCGCTTTTCGTCGATTCTAGCCGTGTTCGCGCTGGGTTTCGGCATGGCGCTCTGGATCGTCTATGGCATCGACGGCAGATGGCTCCACTGGAAGCTGGTGTTCGTCGTGGCGTTGGTCGCCTACCACCTCGTCTGCGGCGCCATGCTGCGCCGGATGATCCGCGGAACGCTCGCCCAAGCGCCTGTTTTATTTCGGTTTTTCAACGAGGTCTCGGTGCTGATCGTCACCGCGATCCTCATTCTCGTCATCGTCAAGCCAGTGTGATCCTCACGCCGCCTTGCGGAATCTGTCGCGATCATGCGGCGCGAAAAGATCGACCGGCACGCCCTTGGGAATGATCCCTGTCGGGTTGCAGCGCAGGATCGAATAGTAGTTCGCCACATATTGCGCCGGTTTCACGGTGTCGGCGACACCCGGCGTCGCGACGAGGTCGCGCGTGTAGTTGGAGAGATTGGGATAGTCGGCGATTCGCTTCTTGTTGCATTTGAAGAGCGAGAAATAGGCGACGTCGAAGCGCGCCAGCGTCGGCAGCAGCCGCCAGTCCGCTTCCGTGACGCGCTCGCCGGTCAGATAGCGCTGGCGGTCGAGGCGGTCCTCCAGAAAATCCAACGTCGCGAACAACGCGTCATAAGCCTCCTCGTAGGCCGCCTGCGATTTGGCGAAGCCACAACGGTAGGCGCCGTTGTTGACGGTCGCGTAGATTCGCTCGTTCAGCGCGTCGATTTCGGGCCGCAGTTCCATCGGATAGAAATCGCGCGCGTTGCCGGCGACGCCGACGAACGCGCTGTTCAACATGCGGATGATTTCGGAGGACTCGTTGTTGACGATTTTCCGGGTCTTTTTGTCCCAAAGCGTCGGCACGGTGACCTTGCCGGTGTAGGCGGGATCGGCGGCCGAATAGGCCTCGTGCAAATAGTGAAAGCCATTGACCGTGTCCGGCCCGCATTCGGGAAAGCGCGCGTTGGCCTCGTAGGTCCAGCCCTGCGCGCGGATGTGCGGCTGGGCGTACGAAACAGTGATCGCTTCCTCCAGGCCTTTCACCACCCGGTAGATCAGCGTGCGGTGCGCCCACGGGCAGCCATGCGCGACATAGAGATGGTAGCGTCCGGCCTCGGCCTTGAAACCGGAGGCGCCGTCGGCTGTGATCCGGTCGCGAAACGCCGATTCCTTCCGCTGAAACGCGCCGGATGAACCGGTTTCCTCGGCGAGCGTTTCGTCGGTCCAGACGCCGTTGATCAGGATGCCCATGATATCCTCGGGGAAAAGCGGGTTGGAACCAATGGTGGCCGTTTTTGCGCGCCCGCGCAAACCAAACGCCGGGGCGCGGTCCGCTGGCATGGCCAAGATCGCGATACCCTCAAGGTTAAGACCAATTCCGCATTGCCCATTGTTGAGGAATCGGTCAGGACTTCCGCGCATGAAAATCCGGGGGATGCGGTTTCGTCGCGCCAGGCCGGCCGACGCCCGCGTTTCAGACCTTCAACGCGGGATTGCGCCATGACCCAGTGGGTTTACACGTTCGGCGACGGCAAGGCCGAAGGCAAGTCGGAGATGCGCGATCTGCTCGGCGGCAAAGGCGCGAACCTCGCCGAAATGGCCAATTTGGGCCTGCCCGTGCCGCCCGGCTTCACCGTCACCACGGAGGTTTGCACGGCGTTCTACGCCAACGGGCGCAAATACCCCGCCGAACTCGCCGCCCAGGTCGACGCGGCGCTCGCTCATATCGAGGCGATCGCCGGGCGCAAATTCGGCGACACGACGGATCCGCTGCTTGTTTCGGTGCGCTCGGGCGCGCGCGCCTCCATGCCCGGCATGATGGACACGGTGCTGAATCTGGGCCTCAACGACCACACTGTCGAGGCGCTCGCGAAGTCGGCCGGGGACGACCGCTTCGCAAGGGATTCCTATCGCCGCTTCATCCAGATGTATTCCAACGTCGTCCTCGACATCGAGCATCACAACTTCGAGGAGATCCTCGAGGAGTACAAGGACCACAAGGGCTACATGCTCGACACAGATCTCGATTCCGCCGACTGGAACGAGATCATCAAGTCCTACAAGGCGCGCGTCGCCGAGACGCTCGGCAAGCCCTTCCCGCAAGACCCGCGCGAACAGCTATGGGGCGCGATTGGCGCGGTGTTCGGCTCGTGGATGAACCAGCGCGCGATCACCTACCGCCGGCTGAATTCGATTCCCGAGAGCTGGGGCACCGCCGTCAATGTACAGGCGATGGTGTTCGGCAACATGGGCGAGACCTCGGCGACGGGGGTCGCCTTCACGCGCAATCCCTCGACCGGCGAACACGAGCTCTACGGCGAGTTCCTCGTCAACGCGCAGGGCGAGGACGTCGTGGCGGGGATCCGCACGCCGCAAAACATCACCGAGAAGGCCCGCGTCGGCGCGCATTCGGACAAGCCGTCGCTCGAGACGGTCATGCCGGAGGCGTTCAACGAGTTCGTGCGCGTCACGCACCTGCTCGAAAAGCACTACCGCGACATGCAGGACATGGAGTTCACCATCGAGCGCGGCAAGCTGTGGATGCTGCAGACCCGCAACGGCAAGCGCACCGCGAAAGCCTCGCTGAAAATCGCGGTGGACATGGTCAACGAGGGATTGTTGTCGCGCGAGGACGCGGTGGTCCGCGTCGATCCCGCCTCGCTCGATCAATTGTTGCACCCAACCATCGATTCGAAGGCGGAGCGCAAGATCGTCGCGACCGGATTGCCGGCCTCGCCCGGCGCCGCGGTCGGCGAGATCGTCTTCAATTCCGACGAGGCGGAACAGCTCAACAACGCCGGCCGCAAGGTCATTCTCGTGCGGGTCGAAACCTCGCCCGAGGACATCCACGGCATGCACGCCTCCCAGGGCATCCTGACAACGCGCGGCGGCATGACGTCGCACGCGGCGGTGGTCGCGCGCGGCATGGGCAAGCCGTGTGTCTCGGGCGCGGGCGCGATCCGCGTCGATTACAACGCCCAGACGCTGACCGCGTCCGGCAAGACGCTGCGCAAAGGCGACACGATCACCATCGACGGGTCGACCGGCCAGGTGTTGGAAGGCGCGGTCGCCATGCAGCAGCCCGAGCTCTCCGGCGATTTCAGCACGCTGATGGGTTGGGCCGACCAATTCCGCCGCATGAAGGTGCGCGCCAACGCCGACACGCCCAACGACGCGCGCGTGGCCCGCGAGTTCGGCGCCGACGGCATCGGCCTTTGCCGCACCGAGCACATGTTCTTCGACGACGACCGCATCGTCGCAGTGCGCGAAATGATCCTCGCCGACGACGAGAAGGGCCGGCGCCTCGCGCTTGCCAAGCTGCTGCCGATCCAGCGCGCCGATTTCGCCGCCTTGTTCGAAATCATGTCGGGCCTGCCGGTGACAATACGCCTGCTCGATCCGCCGTTGCACGAGTTTTTGCCGCACACGGAGGCGGAGATCGCGGAGGTCGCGACGGCGATGGGCGTCAGCGCCGACAAGCTCAAGCGCCGCGCCGCCGAATTGCACGAATTTAACCCGATGCTCGGGTTCCGCGGCTGCCGGATCGCCATCGCCTATCCCGAAATCGCCGAAATGCAGGCGCGCGCGATCTTCGAAGGCGCGGTCGAGGCGAGTGGAAAAACCGGCAAGCCCGTGACGGCGGAAGTCATGATTCCGCTCATCGTCGGCCGGCCGGAATTCGACTTCATCAAAAAGCACATCGTCGCCATGGCCGACGCGGTCGAGAAGGAAACCGGTGTCAGGACGCTCTATCAGGTCGGCACCATGATCGAGCTGCCGCGCGCCGCGTTGCGCGCCGCCGAGATCGCGGAAACCGCCGAATTCTTCTCGTTCGGCACAAACGACCTCACACAGACCTGCCTCGGCATTTCACGCGACGACGCCTCGTCCTTTCTCGGGCTTTACACCCAGAAGAACCTGCTTCCCGGGGACCCCTTCGTCACGATCGATCAAGACGGCGTCGGGGAGCTCGTGAAGATCGCCGCGGAACGCGGCCGCGCCACGCGCAAAGACATCAAGCTCGGCATCTGCGGCGAGCACGGCGGCGATCCCGCCTCCATCGCCTTCTGCGAAAAGACGGGTCTCGATTATGTTTCGTGCTCGCCCTTCCGCGTGCCTATCGCGCGATTAGCGGCGGCGCAGGCGGCGCTCGGAAAAAAAGCCGCGAGCACCGCGTAAAGGAAGCGACGGCGCCAGACTCGTCCAGCGCCGCCAATCGCTAGCGGAAAAGCAGGTAGATGATCAAGATGATCACAATCAACCCGATGCCGCCGCCGCCGTAATGCCCCGCGCCCCATCCGGCGCTGCGGCCGTAGTACGCGCCGCCGCCGCCAAACAGCAGCACGAGAATTAAGATGAGTAGGATTAAGCTCATGTCGCCCTCCATGGGTGTTGGATAAAACATTCGGCCGCCGCAAAGGTTCCGCCGGCGCGGCGGCCGCGTTCAAGATCGAAGGCGCTCTCGCCGCCGCGACGCCGACTCCAATCGCGCGCGAATGCCTGTATTATCGGGGCCAGCCGCGTGTCGCGCGGACAGGGGATGGAAATGAGCGGAACATACGACTGCGACGTGATGATCGCGGGAGCGGGGCCCGTCGGCCTCGCGCTGGCGCTTGAGCTTGGGCTCCGCCAAATTCCCTGCGTCGTGGTCGAGAAGCGGGACGGCGCTCTGCATGTGCCCAAGATGAGCGTGGTTTCGACCCGCAGCATGGAGTTCTGCCGCCGCTGGGGCATCGCCGACGAAGTTCGCTCGGCCGTGTGGGACCGCTCGCGCAGGCTCGATTTCGTCTATGTCGAAAACCTGAAAGGCCGCGAGCTCGCGCGGCTCGGGATTCCCTCCTACAGGGACCGCGACCCCGACCGCCCGACACCCGAGCCCTCGGCGCACTGCCCGCAGATTTTCTTCGATCCTATTCTGGGCCGCCGCGCCAGGCGCGAGAAGAGCCTGACCTTCATGTACAACTCGACGCTCGACGGCTTTGAGCAGGACGTGGAAGGTGTGACGGCGGTGGTCGCCACCGAAGGCCAAACACGGAAAATCCGCGCCCGCTACCTTGTTGGCTGCGACGGCGCGACGGGCTATGTGCGCGACGCGCTGGGCGTCAAGCTCGAAGGTCTCGGCGCCATCGCCGACAGCGTCAACCTGTTTTTCCGCGCGCCCCAGCTCATCGATCTCCACGACAAGGGCTGGGCGCGCATCTACCGGCTCATCGACGAAACAGGGTGCTGGTCCGAGTTGATCCCCATCGACGGCAAGGAGACATGGCGCCTGACGGTGTTCGACGAACCGCAGGCGGCGGTGGACCCGGACAAATACCTGCGCCGGATGCTCGGCGACGGATTCACCTTCGAGATGATCAACATCTCGGCTTGGGAGCGCAAGGATTTCGTCGCCGAAACCTTCCGCAAGGGCCGCGTGTTCATCGCCGGCGACGCCGCGCACCAATGTTCGCCCACCGGCGGCATCGGCATGGCGACCGGCATTGAGGAGGCGGTCAATCTCGCCTGGAAGCTGGACGCGGCGCTGAAGGGATGGGCGGGGCCTCGGCTGCTCGATTCCTACACCGCCGAGCGCCACAAGATCGCGCAGCGGACGGTCGATCTCTCCACCCGCGCCTATAAGAACATCGCCTCGATTCCGGGCTGGCGGCACGGCGGCGATGTTGACGGCGACGCGACACTCGAGGAATGGCGCGGCCATCTTGACCGCTACACCATCCCCGACCACGTCAAGATGCAATACACCTACGAAAACTCGCCCATCTGCGCGCTTGACGGAACGCCCGCGCCAGACCCGGAACCGAAGATTTTCGCGCCGTCGAGCAGGCCGGGATCGCGCGCGCCGCACGTCTGGCTCGCCGACGGCAAGGCGATCTTCGACCTTTTCGACGAAGGCTTCACCTTGTTGCGTCTCGGGGCGAACGCGCCCTCCGGCGAAGGCTTGCTCAAGGCCGCCCGCGCGCGGGGGCTGCCTATTCACTCGGCGCATGTCGTCGACGCCGAAGCGCTGGAAATCTACTCCAAGCCATTGGTCCTCATCCGCCCGGACGGCCACGTCGCCTGGCGCGGCGACAGCGAGCCGACGGATCCCCTCGCGATAATCGACCTGATCCGCGGCGCGTGACCCTTGGTTACATTGATTTAACTAGGGGATCGCCGCGAAAATGGCTAAGGTGCCAAGAGGGTGGCGGTGTGCGCGGGGGCGGACACCAGCGAGCGAAGGGCGGGTCAAAGGGTGGGCGCGCCGCCGCGTTTGCGACATAACTGGCATATATCGTTATGCATTCCGGGTTTCCCGGCCTTGAAACGGGGCCGGGTTTCGCGTTTTCGGGTGTGAGCGGGCGGGCGGAATAGACAATTGCGTCGGACCGACCGCGTCGTCCGGCTGAAAGGAACGAACAAGGCGCCTTATGAAGAAGTTTTTTCTGATCATTCTGCTGGTCGCCGCTGGCTTGGCTTATGCCCAATATCGGGGGTGGATTCATTTGCCTCTCGGCGGCCAGGCGGCGAAGACCGCGCAACGCGTTTTTGGCGGGCGACCCGGCTCGCAGCAAAAGGCCGACATTCCGCCGGTGCTGACCGCCGCCTCGAAGCGGGCCGACGTGCCGGTGACGCTCGACGCGGTTGGCACTGTGCAAGCGCTTAATACGGTGCTGGTGCGCGCGCAGGTCGATGGCCGGCTGCTGGAATTGAAGTTCACCGATGGTCAGGACGTTAAAAAAGGCGACACCCTCGCGCTGATCGATCCCACAACCTATCAAGCGCTGTATGATCAATCGGTGGCGAAAAAGGCGCAGGACGAGGCGACGCTCGCCAACGCCCGCGTCGATCTCGTCCGCTATCAGAAGCTCGCCGTTTCGAATTTCGGCTCGCAGCAGCAGTCCGACACGCAAAAAGCCCTTGTCGCTCAGCTTGAAGCGGGGATCCGCGTCGATCAGGCCCTGGTCGACAACGCCAAGGCGACGCTCGATTACACAACGGTCGTCGCGCCGATTTCCGGGCGCACGGGCATCCGGGCGGTCGACGCCGGCAACATTGTTCACGCCACGGACTCGACTGGAATCGTGACCATCACGCAAGTGCAGCCAATTTCGGCGATATTCAACTTGCCGCAACAGCAGTTGCGCGCCGTCAACACCGGGCAGGCGAAAGCGCCGCTGGTGGTTCAAGCCCTCGCCGACGACAACAAAACCGTGATCGACACCGGCAAGGTCGATGTCGTCGACAACCTTGTGGATTCAACCACCGGCACGGTGCGGATCAAGGTCTCTTTTGCCAACCCCGGCAAGCTTCTGTGGCCAGGGCAGTTCGCCAACATGCGGCTGTTCGTGGATACGCTCAAGGATGTCGTCGTCGTTCCGACGGCCTCTGTCCAACGCGGCCCCAATGGCGCGTTTGTCTATGTCGTGGGCGACGACAACAAGGTCAAAGTGACGCCCGTTCAGGTTGGCCGTCAGGATGAAAACCAGGCGGTCCTCGCTACCGGCGTCGAGCCGCCGGCGCGCGTTGTCACAACGGGCTTCTCTTCGCTGACCGACGGCGCCCTGGTAGCGCCGGCCGCCGCCGAGAATCAGTCAACCCTAGCCGCCGCTCCGGCGCCCCCGCCGGATGGCGCGACGCGGGGGCGACGCGGCGAGGGCGCTTCTGGCGGCGGCGGTCGTCGGCGTAACGGCAATGGCAATGGCGGCGGTCCGCCCCCTGCTCCGCCCGGCGCGCCCGCGGCGCCGGCCGGTCCCCAGGCTGGCGCGGCGGCCGCGCAACAATGAGCGTCTCGACGCCCTTCATCCAACGACCCGTCGCCACGTCCCTGCTGGGCGTGGCGGCGCTGTTGGCGGGCGTCCTTGGCTATGTGAACTTGCCCGTCGCGGCGCTGCCGCAGGTGGATTTTCCGACTATTCAGGTGACAACGCAGTTGCCTGGCGCCAATCCCGACACGATTTCGTCGATTGTCACGTCGCCCCTTGAGCGCCAGTTCGGCCAGATCGCGGCGCTGACGTCGATGTCGTCGCAGTCGTCATTCGGCCTCAGCCAGATCACGCTGCAGTTCGACCTGGACCGCGAGATCGACGGCGCGGCGCAAGATGTGCAGTCGGCGATCAACGCCGCCGCCTCGACGCTGCCGCGCAACCTGCCCTACCCGCCCGTCTATTCCAAAGTGAATCCGGCGGACACGCCCATCGTCACCATCGCGCTCACCTCGGACACGTTGCCGCTGCGTTCGCTCAGCGATTTTTCCGACAGCCTGATCGCGCCGCGCCTGTCGGAGATCACGGGCGTCGGCCGCGTGTCGGTGCAGGGCGGCGTGCGGCCCGCGGTGCGCATCCAGGCGGACCTCGCCCGCCTCGCCGACTACAAGATCGGCCTCGAGGACGTGCGCAACGCCATCGCCAACTCCAGCGTCGCCGGCGCCAAGGGCTCGCTCGACGGCTCGGCGCAATCCTACGTCATCGCCGCCAACGACCAGATTCTGGCGACGGACGCGTTTCAAAACATCGTGGTCGCCTACCGCAACGGCGCGCCCGTGCTGCTGCGCGACGTGGCGCAGGTGATCGACGGGTTGGAAAATTCCCGCGTGGGCGGCTGGTACAAGGGCAAGACCGCCGTCATTCTCGACGTGCAGAAGCAGCCCGGCGCCAACATCGTCACCACCGTCGCGAGCCTGCGCAAGGAATTGCCCCGCATCGGCCATTCGATGCCGGCCGGCGCGCAGCTCGAAATCGTCAACGACCGCACCGACACGATCAGCGAGTCGATCCGCGAGGTGCAATTCACGCTCGCTCTGGCGGTGGCGCTCGTGGTGCTGGTGGTGCTGTTGTTCCTGCGGACCGTCCGCGCCACCATCATCGCCGGCGTGTCGCTGCCGATCTCGATCGTCGCGACGTTCGGCGTCATGTGGTTCGCCAATTTCAGCATCGACAACCTGTCGCTCATGGCGCTGACGATCGGCACCGGCTTCGTCGTCGACGACGCCATCGTCATGATCGAGAACATCGTGCGCAATCTCGAGGCCGGGAAATCGCCGCTGCGCGCCGCGCTCGACGGCGCGAGCGAGATCGGCTTCACCGTCATTTCGCTGACGGTGTCGCTGATCGCGGTGTTCATCCCGCTGCTGTTCATGACCGGCGTCGTCGGGCGCATGTTCCGCGAGTTCGCGATCACGCTGACGATGGCGGTGGTGGTGTCCGCGGTCATTTCGCTGACCCTGACGCCGATGATGTGCTCGATACTGCTGCGCGAGGCCGGCGAAGAGAAGCCCAACGCGTTTCTGCGCGCCGTGGAATGGCCGTTGACGCAGCTCGCGCGCGGCTACGACGCCACGCTCGGATGGGCGTTGCGCCGGCAGCGGACGATGCTGGCGCTCACTGTTTTGACGGCGATCCTCACGGTCGCGATGTACATCGAAATCCCCAAGGGCTTCCTGCCGTCCCAGGACACGGGCCTTGTGACGGTCACGCTCGAAGCCGCGCCCGACGTGTCGTTCAACCAGATGACCCGGCTGCAGGGCGACGTCGCCGGCGCCATGGCCGCGGACGCCGCCGTTTCCGGCGTCATTTCCACCGTCGGCATCGGGCCGCTGAATTCGACCGGCAACACCGGCCGCATGACCGTGGTGCTGAAGCCACGCGACCAGCGCGCCGACAACGCCCTCGTCATCTCCGAGCGCCTGCGCGCCACCGCCATGCGCCAGCCCGGCGTCAAGGTTTACGCCGAGCCCGTGCAGGACATCCAGATCACCACGCGCGCCAGCCGCTCTCAGTACCAATATTCGCTGACCGGCGTCGACACGCAGGTCGTCAACGACTGGGCCAAGAAGCTGGCGCAGCGCATGCGCGACGACGGCTTGGTGCGCAATGTCTCGGCGGAAACCAACGACGGCGGCCTGCGCGCCTATATCGACGTCGACCGCGAAAAGGCCGGACGGCTTGGCATCGCCATGCAGACCATCGACGACACGCTCAACGACGCCTTCGGCCAGCGGCAGATATCGACGATCTACGCGCAGTCGAACCAGTACCGCGTCATTCTCGAGGCCGCGCCCCAGTTCCAGAACGACGCCTCGGCGCTCGGCTCGCTCTATGTCAACGGCGCCGGCAACACCTCGGCCGCGGCCGCGACAACCGGCAGCCTGACCGGCGCGCAGGTCACGACGACGACCGCCGTGAACAACGGCGCGGCGCAGGTGCCGCTGAGCTCCTTCGCCCAGATACGGCGCGACACCGCCGCCATCGCCATCGCGCACCAGGACCAGTTTCCCTCGGCCGTCATCAGCTTCGACCTCGCGCCTGACGCTTCTCTAGGCGACGCTGTCGACGCCGTGACAAGGGGCGAGAACGAGATCGGCATGCCGTCCTCGATTATCGGAGCCTTCAGCGCCGACGCCGCCGAATTCCAGAAGTCGCTCGCAACGCAGCCCTGGCTCATTCTCGCCGCCATTGTCACCATCTACCTCGTGCTCGGCGTGCTTTACGAAAGCTACGCGCACCCGTTCACGATTTTGACAACATTGCCTTCGGCCGGCGTCGGCGCGCTGCTGGCGCTGCGGGCGACCGGCCAGGATCTTTCCGTTGTCGCGCTCATCGGCATCGTCCTGCTCATGGGCATCGTGAAAAAGAACGCGATCATGATGATCGACTTCGCGCTCGAGGCGGAGCGCGGCGAGGGACTTTCGCCGGAAGACTCCATCGTCAAGGCGTGTCGCCTGCGCTTTCGCCCGATCATGATGACGACTCTCGCCGCGCTGCTCGGCGCGCTGCCGCTGGCGCTGGCCCGGGGCGCGGGCAGCGAATTGCGCGTGCCGCTCGGCGTCTCCATTGTCGGCGGCCTTTTGCTCAGCCAGGCGCTGACGCTTTACACGACGCCCGTGATCTACCTCGCCGTCGAGCGCCTGCGCCGGCGGCTGACCGGCGACAAAGGCGCCGGCGGACCGATCCACGGCGAGGGGGCCGACGAAGACATGCCGGAGGCGGCGCAATGAGCAGCATCTCCGAGCCGTTCATCCGCCGCCCCATCGGCACGTCGCTTCTGTCGATCGGCCTGTTCATCGTCGGCGCCGTCGCCTATTTCGCCCTGCCCGTGGCGAGCGTGCCCAACGTCGAGTTTCCCGCCGTCGTTGTCAGCGCGAGCCGCCCGGGCGCCGACCCCGCGACAATGGCGGCGAGCGTCGCCGCGCCGCTGGAGCGCGCGCTCGGGGCCATCTCCGGCGTGACGGAAATAACCTCCACAAGCTCGCTGGGCAGCGCGCGCATCATCCTCATCTTCGACCTCAGCCGAAAGATCGATTCCGCCGCGCGGGACGTGCAGGCGGCGCTCAACGCGGCGGTCACGGATTTGCCCGCCGACCTGCCGACGTTGCCGGCCTTCAAGAAAGCCAATCCCGCCGCGCAGCCGGTGCTCATTCTCGCGCTCACCTCCGACACGCTGCCCCCCGACCAGGTTTACGACGCCGCCGACACGCTGATCGCGCAGCGCATTTCGCAGGTCAACGGCGTCGCGCAGGTGACCATCAACGGAGCCGAGCAGCCGGCGGTGCGCGTCACGCTCGACCCCGCCCGCCTCGCCGCCATGGGCGTCGGCCTCGACGACGTGCGCAACGCCGTCATCAACGCCAACACTTATTCGCAGCTCGGCGGCTTCGACGGCGACAAGCTCGCGGAAACCATCGAGACCAGCGGCCAATTGAGCACGCTGGACGACTATCGCAACGTCATCGTCGCGGCGAAGGGCGGCGCGGTGATCCGGGTCGGCGACGTCGCCGAGGTGTCGCGCGGCGTCCGCAACGACCGCGCCGCGGGCTGGTACGCCGGCAAGCCGGCGGTGCTGGTGCAGGTGACCAAAAGCCCCGACGCCAACGTCATCGAGACCGTCGACGGCGTGCGCGCGATCCTGCCGCAAATCCAGCGGCTGACTCCCGCCGGCATCGACTTCAACGTGATGTCCGACCGCACCGTCACCATTCGCGCCTCGGTCGGCGACCTCCAGCGGTCGCTGGCGATCTCCATCGCGCTTGTGATGATGGTGGTGTTCGTCTTCCT
Organism: uncultured Hyphomicrobiales bacterium; assembly: GCA_903825465.1. Taxonomy (GTDB): domain Bacteria; phylum Pseudomonadota; class Alphaproteobacteria; order Rhizobiales; family Beijerinckiaceae; genus Terripilifer. The sequence goes on from CAIKAR010000005.1 coordinate 76,690, forward strand.
GCGCCGCGCCGCGGCGACCATGGCGGCCGGCGTCACCGTGCCCTTGTCGCTGGCCGGCGCCTTCATTTGCATGTGGGCGGCGCGCTTCACCATCGACAACCTCTCGTTGATGGCGATCATCGTTTCGGTCGGCTTCGTCGTCGACGACGCCATCGTGATGATCGAGAACGCCCACCGCAACATGGAAGCGGGCGCGACGCCGTTCGAGGCGGCGCTCGCCGGCGCGCGCCAGATCGGCTTCACGGTGGTGTCGATCAGCCTGTCGCTGATCGCGGCCTTCGTCCCGTTGCTATTCATGCCCGGCGTGCCCGGGCGCATGTTCCGCTCGTTTTCCGTGACAATGGTCTTCGCCATCGTCATGTCCGCGGCGGTGTCGCTGACGGTGACGCCGATGATCTGCGGGCGCTTCATGAAGGCCGAGGCGAAGGAGGACGAAACCCGCTTCGACCGGATCGTCGAGGGCTTCCTGCGCCGCCTGCGCGACGGCTATCTGCGCTCGCTCGAGGATTTTCTCTCGTGGCCGCGAATGGTGTCGGTGCTGATCGTGGTGTTCACCGCCAGCGCCACCATCTGGATGTGGATAGAGGCGCCGAAAGGCTTCTTTCCACAGGACGACACGGGTCTGTTGAACGGCTGGACCGACGCCGCCTCGGATATTTCCTATCCGGCGATGGTGGAGTTGCAGAAAAAGGCGACCGACATCATCAACGCGGATCCCGCCGTGCAATCGACCGCGTCCTTCGTCGGCGGGGGGTCCTCGATCAACAACGGCAACCTGTTCATCGCCCTGAAGCCGGGCGCGAAATCAGTCGCCGTCATCGCGCGCCTGCGCGCGAAGCTGGCGCTGCTTCCCGGCTTCAACGTCTACCTCATTCCCATCCAGGACATCCGCGTCGGCGGCCGCCAGGGCCGTTCGAACCTGCAATTCACCCTGTGGGGCTCGGACACGACGGAGCTCGACAACTGGGCGCACAAAACCCTGGACGCGATGAAGCTGCAACCGGAACTCGTCGACGCGGCGACAGACCGCCTGCGCGAGGGCTTGCAGGCGAACGTCGTCATCGACCGCGCCGCCGCCGCGCGGTTCGGGGTATCGGTGGCGGCGATCGACAACGTGATCTCCGACGCCTTCAGCCAGCGGCAGATCTCGACGATCTACGGCGACCGCAACCAGTACAAGGTGGTGCTCGACGTCGCCAATTCGCGGCAGCGCGACCCCAACGACCTCACCGGCCTCTATGTCCCCGGAGCCAACAACGTCCAGGTTCCGCTCTCGGCCGTCGCCAAGGTCGAGCGCGGCATCGCGCCGCTGTCGATCAACCACACCGGCCAGTTCGCCTCGATCACGCTGACCTACAGCGCCGCGCCGGGCACCTCCGACGACGACGCCAACGTCGCGGTGCAGCGGGCCGTTGGCGAGTTGCACATGCCCGAGACGGTGCACGCCGATTTCTCCGGCGACGCCAAGGCGATTCGGGACAGCGTCAACAGCCAGTTCTTGCTGCTGGGCGCCGCTCTGCTGGCCGTCTATCTCATCCTTGGCATCCTCTACGAAAGCCTGATCCATCCCCTGACGATCATCTCGACGCTGCCGTCGGCGGGTCTCGGCGCCTTCGTCGCGCTGTGGGCCCTGCAAATGGACTTCACGCTCGTCGCGTTCATCGGCGTCATCATGCTCATCGGAATCGTCAAGAAAAACGGCATCATGCTGGTCGATTTCGCCATCGCCGCCGAACGCGGGCAGTCTTTTTCGCCCCGCGACGCGATATTGTCGGCCTGCCGGGAACGCTTCCGCCCCATTCTGATGACGACGCTGGCGGCCATGTGCGGCGCTTTTCCGCTCATCGTCGCGACCGGCGCGGGGGCCGAACTGCGCCGCCCGCTCGGCATCACCATCGTCGGTGGCCTGCTGATGTCCCAATTGTTGACGCTTTACACGACCCCGGTCATCTATCTGATGATGAGCCGGTTCGTGAAAAGGAGCGAGCCCAGCCGGTTGCAGAAGGTCGCGCTCGCGCCCATTCCGCCAGCCGCTGAATTAGGCTCGTCCGGCGGTTGACCCTTTCGCCGCGCGAGCTATAATCGTTCATATCCAAACATTCGGAGGAGTCGATATCACCTTCCCGCGCGGGACGGCCTTCGCGCGGCTTCTACGATGTTCGGCGGGTATCGACAGGTCTATCTCCGCGTTTTGGTCCCCGCGGCCTCTTGGACGCATGATAGAAGCGTCGCGTTACGTTCAGCGTCGAATCGCGGCATGAGGCCGGACACTCCGGTTCCGCAACTCCTGGTGGGCAATGAGACGCATATTTCTTCTTCTGCTGGTTTTGACCATCGCCGCCGCCGCGGCTTGGAAGCTTGGCTACGCCTCGCAACCGCCAGCGATCGCGCTTGGCGGCTTGACGGCGATCGTGGGCGTTCTCGCCGCGACCACCTATCTGCCACGGGGCGGACGGCGCGCCATGGGATTGATCTACGTGGTCGCCTTGTTCGCCGTGCTGATTGGAGGGCTCTCCTGGTTCCAGTTCCTGTTCAAGCCGCAGTTGATCAAGGGCGTCATCGCTTCGATGCCGCAGCCGACGCAGACGGTGTCGATCACGACGGCGAAGTCCGAGAGCTGGACGCCGCGCGTGACCGCGATCGGCACGCTGCGCGCCGTGTCGGGTGGCGACATCGCGCCGCAGGTCGGCGGTGTGATAACGGCGTTGAATTTCGACCGCGGACAAGACGTGCAGAAGGGCGCCGTGCTGGCCCAGCTCGACGATTCGGTTGAACAAGCCGACCTCAAGTCCAATGTCGCAACGCTCAAGAACGCCGATGTCACGCTTGACCGGCAAAAAGGGTTGATCACAGGGGGCAATACCCCCCGCTCGACGCTCGACCAGGCGCAAGCGGCGCGCGACACGGCCTCCGCCGCGGTCGACCGCAGCAAGGCGATCATCGCGCAAAAGGTCATTGTCGCGCCCTATTCCGGGCGGATTGGCCTGCGCAAGGCCGACATCGGGCAATACGTGACGCCCGGCGCCAGCATCGCCAACCTGCAGAAACTCGATCCTATCTATGTGGACTTCTCGATCCCCGAGCAGCAAATCGCGGCGATGAAAATCGGGGCCGAGATTTCGTTCACCGCCGACGCCTTTCCAGGCAAGGTTTTCAAGGGCGCGATCCGGGCCATCGACGCGCGCATCGACGCCGCGACCCGCAACGTGCTGGTGCGCGGCGAGGCGCCGAACCCCGACAGGGTCCTGTTGCCCGGCATGTTCGCCAACGTCGAAATTTCCGCCGGCGCGGCGCAGGATGTTGTGACCATTCCGCGCACCGGCGTGTCGTTTTCGCTTTATGGAGACACCATTTTCGTCGCCAAGCCCGAGGCGCCCGCCGGTGGCGCGCAGGCGGCTCCCGCGGCGGACGGAGGGATGGCGACGCTCGACCGCCGGGTTGTGCGCGTCGGCGACTCCCGCGAAGACCGGGTCGCGATTCTCGACGGGCTGGCTGTCGGCGAAGAGGTCGTGACGCAGGGCCAGTTGAAACTGGCCGCTGGCATGAAGGCGCGCGTCGACAACAGCAGCGCCCTGCCGCCGCCGCCCACGCCGCGTCCGAAAGAATAGGAGAGCGGCATGGGTTCGTTCACCGACCTGTTCATCCGTCGGCCCGTTCTGGCGACGGTTGTCAGCCTGCTGATCCTGCTCGTCGGGCTCGCGGCCGGATTTCGCCTGCAAATCCGGCAATATCCGGAATTGGAACAGACGACGATCACGATCACGACAAACTATCCCGGCGCCAACGCCGACCTGATCAAGGGCTTCATCACGACGCCCATCGAGCAGGCCGTGGCGAGCGCCGAGGGCGTTGACACCATCGTCTCCGCCTCGCAGCAAAACCAGTCGCTCGTGACATTGAACATGCGTCTCAACGCCAATCCCGACCGGGCGATGACCGACGTTCTGTCGAAGATCAACCAGGTCAAGAGCGTGCTGCCGAAGGAGGCGCAAGACCCCGTCGTCGTCAAGAAGACCGGACAGGGCTTCGCGCTGATGTACCTGTCGTTCAACTCCGCGACGATGACGCCGGCGCAGATAACCGACTACATGTCGCGCGTGATTCAGCCCGGTTTGCAGACAATCGACGGCGTTGGCGACGCGCAAATCCTCGGCGGCCAGACCTTCGCGATGCGCGTGTGGCTCGACCCCGAGCGGATGGCGGCGCGCAACGTCACGCCCAACGACGTGCGCAACGCGCTCACCATCAACAATTTCACCTCGGCCGCCGGACAAATCAAGGGCGACTGGACGCAGACAAGCATCAACGCCGAAACGTCGCTCGACAGCGCCCAGGCGTTTTCCCAGTTGACCGTTTCGGCGCGCGGCGACGCGGTCGTGCGGATCGGCGACATCGCCAAGGTCGAACTCGGACCTGAAAGCGTCGACACCTCGGCGGTTTTCGACGGGTTGAAGGCCGTGTTCATCGGCATTTACGCGACGCCGACCGCCAATCCACTCGACATGATCGACAATGTGCGGAAGGAATATCCGCGCCTGGAGGCGAATCTTCCGCCGGGCATGCAAGCCGCTATCGCCTACGACGCCACCGATGTCATCCGCGCCTCGATCTGGGAGGTCGCCAAGACCCTCGGCGAGGCGGCCCTGATCGTCATCGTCGTGATCTTCCTGTTCCTCGGCGACGCGCGCTCGACGTTCATCCCCGTCGTGACGATTCCACTGTCGCTGGTCGGCGTGATGATCATGCTGATGGCGTTGGGGTATTCGATCAACCTGTTGACGCTGCTGGCGCTCGTGCTCGCCATCGGACTTGTCGTCGACGACGCCATCGTGGTCGTCGAAAACATCTACCGACACATCGAGGAGGGGCTGACGCCCTTCGACGCGGCGCTGAAGGGCGCGCGCGAAATCGCCCTGCCGGTGATTTCGATGACGATCACGCTCGCCGCCGTCTACGCGCCGATCGGCTTCGTCTCGGGCGTCACCGGCGCGCTGTTCCGCGAATTCGCCTTCACGCTCGCTGGCTCTGTGTTCGTGTCGGGCGTCATCGCGCTGACGCTGTCGCCGATGATGTGCTCGAAGCTTTTGCGGCCCCATGGGGGGACGGAAAGGCGCGGCTTCGCGGGCTTTCTCGACCGCGCGTTCGAACGGCTGCGCCTCTCCTACCAAAGCCGCCTTGGCAAGACGCTGAATTTCCGCGCTATGACGGCGATGGTGCTGCTCGGCGTTCTCGGCCTGACCGGGGTGATCTACGCCTCGACCCCGCGGGAGCTCGCGCCCGAGGAGGATCAGGGCTTCATCATCGCCATTCTCAAGGCGCCGCAATACGCGAACCTCGACTACATGGAGCAGACCACCGACGAGTTCAACAAGAAGCTGCGGTCCATCCCGGAGCTCGATCA
>CAIKAR010000006.1 GCA_903825465.1 uncultured Hyphomicrobiales bacterium
CTCATCGCCTTCGTCTGGCTCGGGCAGGTTTCCACCGCCAACCTCTCGACATCAGCGGCTCTCATGCCCATCGCGATCGCCTCGACGTTTCTCGGCGTCTGGATGGTGAAGCGCATGTCGGGCGCGAAGTTTTATCCCATCGTGCGCGCGTTGACGTTCGCCGTCGGGCTGAAGCTGATCTGGGATGGAGCAAGCGGGCTTTACCGGGCCGGTTGAGCCACGCTGGCGGAGGTTTTCCGTTCCGTCCGAAGGCGCGAAAACCGGGGGTTAATCGCCCCTTAGAGGTTCGGGGCGATACTGCCCTCGGTGCCTTCCGCGTCGGGGTTTTGCGTTCATGTTGGCGAGTCTAAGAGACGGCGGCTGGATCACGATCGAGCGTCTGCGCGCCTATTGCCTCATGCTCGTCATCGCCTACGCGCTGGGCTTCGCCAGCCTGGCTGTCGCGTCGCGCGACGGCGTCGATGGCCAAGGACGCGCGCTCGGCTCCGATTTCGCCGAAGTCTACGCCGCCGGAACTCTGGTCGATCGCGGCGAGCCGGCGCGGCCCTACGACAGCGCCGCGCATTTCGAGCGTCAGCGCGAGATTTTCGGACCGAAGACGGCGATTTACACATGGAACTATCCGCCCTTCTTTCTGGCCGTCGCCGGACTGTTGGCGGGCCTGCCCTATCTCGCCGCTCTGCTCGCGTGGATGCTCGCGACCCTGCCGGTCTATCTCGCCGCCGCGCGCGGCTTTTTGAACGTCCGCGAAGCGTGGCTAGGCGCGCTGGCGTTTCCGGCTGTGTTCTCAAATCTCGGCCATGGCCAGACGGGCTTTCTCGCGGCGGGACTGTTCGCCGGCGGATTGGCGTTGCTCGACCGGCGGCCTGTTTTCGCCGGCGTGTTGCTCGCTCTCCTCGCCTTCAAGCCGCAATTCGGCTTGTTGATCCCCTTCGCGCTCGCCGCCGGCGGGCGATGGAAAACCATGGCGGCCGCCACAGCGACCCTCGCGGTCATGGTTGGCGCGACGCTGCTCGCATGGGGGCCGGGCGTCTGGAGCCCCTTCCTCGGCGGCCTGCCGGAAGCGCGGCTGCACGGACTCGAATATTCGAACACGGGCTTTTACAAGATGCAGAGCCTGTTCGCCGCCGTCCGCATGCTTGGCGGCCCGGTGCCGCTCGCCTACGCGCTGCACGCGACTCTGCTCGCCGCGGTCGTGGCCTGCGTTGTCGGCGTGTGGCGGGGCGAGGTCGACTTCCGCCTTAAGGCCGCGGCGCTGCTGGTCGGCGCGCTGCTGGCGACGCCCTATTGCTTCGATTACGACATGGTTATCGAGGGCCCGGCGCTCGCCGCGCTGATCTCGTATGGGTTGGCGCGCGGCTTTGTTCCTTGGGAAAAAACCATCCTCGCCGCCGCCTTCGCCGCGCCGCTGCTCGCGCGCCCGCTGGCGATGGTCACCGCTCTGCCGATCGGCTTGGCGAGCCTGCTGATGGTTTTCGCGCTCGTCGTCCACCACGCCGCGACCAATGGGGCGCCGTCGCGGGCGGCCTCGCGGCGTTTCGCCGGGGCGTGACGGCCAGACCCCTCGCCAGAACGGCTGCGGCGCGCTAACTTCTGGTGGATCAATTCAACCGAGGAAATGCCATGAGCATGGCGCTTTGGGCGCGCGCCGTCTTGACGATGGCCGCCGTTGCCTTTTCCGGCGCCGTCCGAGCCGAAACGGCCGCTGATTTCTACGCCGGCAAAACGGTGACGATCTATGTCGGCTACGGGCCGGGCGGCGGCTACGACGCTTTCGCGCAATTGCTGAGCCGCTTCATGGGCGCGCATATTCCCGGCAAGCCCACAGTTGTCGTCAAATACATGCCCGGCGCGGATTCCGTCGTGCTGATGAATTGGCTTTACAACATCGGACCGCGCGACGGCACGACATTCGGCATCGTCGCGAGTGGCGTGCCCGTGGCGCCGCTGCTCGGCTCGGACGAGCAGAGGGCGCTCGGAAAATACGACGCGCGCAAGATGAATTGGCTCGGCAGCCTCGAAAACTTCAACGCCATCGGCATCGCCTGGCATGACACCGGGTTCAAGACCCTCGACGACCTCAAGCGACGCGAGTTCCGCTTCGCTTCCGCGGGCGCGGCGAGCGGCGGCGAGGTTTATTCCAAGATTTTGAACGAGACGCTGGGAACGAAAATCCGCGGCATTCGCGGCTATGTCAGCTCTCAAGAGGACAATCTCGCCATGGAGCGCGGCGAGGTGGACGGCATCTTCGGCTGGTGCTGGACCTGCATGAAGGCCGATAAGCCAGACTATATCGCAAAGAAGCTGGTGACGCCGCTGGTGCAGTTCGGCCTCGCGCCGGAGCCGGAAATGGCCGGCGTTCCAAACGCCATGGACCTCGCGACGAACGAGGACGACCGGCAGGTCTGGCGCCTGATCCTCGGCGCGCTCGTCATGTCGCGCCCTTTCGTGACCCCGCCCGGCGTTCCGGCGGAGCGTGTCGCCGCCTTGCGCGCCGCCTTCGACGCGAGCGCGGCGGATCCGGAACTGCTGGCCGCGGCGGCGAAGGGAAGGCGCGTCGTCACGCTCTACAAGGGCGCGGAAATCGACGCGCTTCTGGCGTCGAACTACGCGCTGCCGGCCGATATCGTGGAGCGGGCGCGGCGGCTGTCGGCGCCGTGAGTTCTATCCCCACACCTTTTTCGCCGTCGCCAGCATCGCCTTGAATTTACCCCACTGCGCGTCCGCCGGAAACGGCGCGCCCATGCCGCCAAAGCCGCACTGCGGCGACAGCGCGAGCTGGTCGAGGGGCAGGTGTTTCGCCGCCTCGCCGACGCGTCGCGCGAGGTCGTCGGGCTTTTCCACTTCGTCGCTCTTGCTGGTGAGAAGGCCAAGCACCGCGACCGACCCGTTTTTCACAAAGCGCAGCGGCGCGAATCCGCCGGCGCGCTCGCTGTCGTATTCGAGCAGCAGGCGCTGGTGGTTCAGGCCGCCAAACAATTGCTCCGCGACGCCGTCATAGAAGCCCTCGCGGTGCCATTGCGCCGCGATGCGGCCCGTCTTGGGATCGACGACGCGGGGATTGCCGCGGCAAACATGCAAGCCGAACACGACATCGTCGAAGCCCGCGATCACGGCGTTGTCCGCGGCGATCGAGCGCGCGAGGTTTTTGGCCGGATCTTCGCCGCGCGAGCGCATGCGTTCGAGCGAGACCTTGTCGACATAGGCGGTGTAGCCCGGCGCGTCGATCTGGATGTATCGGCATCCGGCCTTCACAAGCGCGGCGATCATTTCGCGCTCGATGCGCACGACGTCGTCGACGAACTCGTCGAGGCCGCTGTAAACGCGCTTGGAATTCTCGTGGTCGAAGCGCTGCGCGATCCGGTCCGGACTCAGCAGGGTGACCTTCACCGGCGAGGCCGTCAGCTTTTGCGCCGCCAGGAATTCCTCAAGCGGCGGATTGCGCTCGAGCTTCAACCTCGAAACCACCGGCCGGCGCGTGAGAATCGCCGGACCCCGCGCGGCGAAATCCTGCTCCGCGCGGGCGAGCGGCGACTTGGTGATGGCGTCGTGGATGCGCTGCGAGGCCCCGTCGTCGGCGTCGAAGCCGCTGACCGCGGCGCCGAAGCTCTCCTGAAAGTTCCGGCGGCGCAATTCGCCGTCGCTGATCGCGGGAAAGTCGATTTCATCCTGCTTGGCGACCACTTCCGCCACCGCCTTGTCCTGCGCGGCCCGCAACGCGGCGAAGTCGATGGATCCCGCCTCGAAACCGGCCCGAGCCTCGCGCAGATAAGACGGCGCGGACAAGCCGCCGACCTGATCGACGCGGAGTTGGTGGATTTGATCCCTTGTCAATACGCCCGGCATTTCGCCTCCCAAATTGTGTCGCGGGCAGGCTACAGGAGCCTCGACGCGATTTCCATCGCGCTTTCACGATTTTGGCGCGATGATCGCCGAGACGCGATTCGCCGCGTCGAACGAAACAAACCCATGCCAAAACCCATTTCCCGCCGCGCCGCCGCCGCTGGATTGTCCGGCGCGCTGGCGTTGCCCACGGCCTTGCGCGCTCAGGGCGCGGTGTTCGATCGCGATGTGGCGATCGTCGGCGCCGGCGCCGCCGGCATATCCGCGGCCAAGGAATTGCTGCGCCTTGGCAAAACCTTCGTCGTTCTGGAGGCCCGCGACCGCGTCGGCGGGCGCATGTTCACCGACGCGAGCCTCGGCGCGCCCTTCGACGCGGGCGCGGTCTATATCCACTGGGCCGAACGCAATCCATGGAAAAGCGTCGCGGAAGCGCTTAGCGTCGCCACGATCGACAACGATTCGACGCCGACGCTTTCGCGCTTTTACGACCACGGCGCGCCCGCGGCCCAGCGGGGCGGCGAGCGCGAAAACTCCGCCGCCATCGACAATCTGTTCGACACGGACGCGGCGCCGGTGCCGGACGTGTCGATGAGCGAGCGGGTCGCCGATCTCGGCGAACCCGGCCGCCGCGGCGCCGAGGCCATCGCCCGCCTCGCGCTCGGAGACGAGCCGGAGAATATTTCGGCGCTCGACTACGCGCGGTTGTGGTCCGGCGCCGATCTGCTGGTGCCATCGGGATACGGCGCTCTCGCCCAAACCTTCGCGCGCGGCCTCGACAAGCGATTGTCGTCGCCGGTGAACGCGATCGACTATTCCGGCGCCGGGGTGTCGCTCGAAACGCCTGCGGGCCGCGTTCGCGCCCGCGCCGCGATTGTCACAGTCCCCGTCGGCGTCCTCAAATCCGGCGCGATTCGCTTCACGCCCGGATTGCCCGCGTCCACGCGCGACGGGTTGAACGGGCTCGACATGGGCGCGTTGACGAAGATCGGCCTGAAATTCGACGGCGCCCGTTTCGGCATCGAACCCGCGACGGATCTGTGGGACCGACTCGGCCCGCGCGCGTCCTTCGACTTCGAGTGCTGGACGTGGGACCGCGATCTTATCGTCGCCTATTTGGGCGGCGATCACGCGCGCGGCCTTGTCGGCCAGGGCGAACGCGCGGCGATTGAAACGGCGCTCGACGAATTGACGCGGATCATCGGCCCCGCCGCGCGAAAGCGTTTTGTGCGCGGCGTTTTGCATGGGTGGTGCGTCGATCCGCTGTCGATGGGCTGCTATTCGCACGCGCTGCCGGGCCACGCGGACGCGCGCGCGAAACTCGCGGCGCCTGTGGCGGAACGGCTGTTTTTCGCGGGAGAAGCGACGGGTGGCGAAGGCTTTGGCGGCGCGATGACGGCGGGCGGCGCGTTTCTCGCCGGACAGGCCGCGGCGAGGGCGGCGGCGCTCGCGTAACCCGAACGCGGTTCTACACCCAGCCCATCAACTCCCGGCGAACGACCGCTTCGATCGCGTCGATCCCGTTGGGAGAATCGTTCAAACAGTCGATCCGCGCGAACTTCTCGCCGCCAGCCGCCTTGAAGTATTTCGCGGTTCCAACGCCGATTTCCTCGATGGTTTCGAGGCAGTCGGCCACGAATCCCGGCGTGACCACGGCGATTTTCCGCACGCCGCTCGCCGCGAGGGCCGTGACGGTTTCGTCGGTGTAGGGCTTCAGCCATTCCGCCGCGCCAAAGCGCGACTGAAATGTCAATTTGAACCGCGCGTCGTCGAGGCCGAGTTCGTCCCGCAACAGGCGCGCGGTCTTCACGCAGTGGCAGTAGTAGGGATCGCCCTTGATCAGATAGCTCTTGGGCACGCCGTGGAAGGAGGCGACCAACACCTCCGGCTCGAAATCCAACCCCGCGATTCCATCGCGAACGGAATTCGCCAGGGCCTTGATATAGGCGCGGTCGTCGTGCCACGGCGGCGCCACCCGCAGGCTTGGCTGCCAGCGCATGCGCGCGAGCGCCTCGAAGGCCTTGTCGCACGCGGTGGCCGTCGTTGTCGCCGAATACTGGGGATACAGCGGCGCGATCAGAACGCGGTCGCAGCCCCGCGCCTGCAAGGCCGTCAAGCGCTCGCCGATCGACGGCGTTCCGTACCGCATCGCCCAATCAACAACGATTTTATCGTCGCCGCCGAGACGCTTGGCGATCCCCTCCGCCTGCGCGCGCGTGATCGTGCGCAGCGGGCTCTCGTCGCGCTCCTTGTTCCAGATCGCCGCGTATTCCTCGCCCTTGCGGCCGGGACGCGCCGTCAACACGAAGAGATTGAGGATCGGCAGCCAGACGAACCGCGGCAGTTCGATGACCCGCTTGTCGGACAGGAATTCCTTGAGGTAGCGCCGCACCGACCAATAGTCGGTGGCGTCCGGCGTGCCGAGATTGATCAGAAGCACGCCGACGCGCCCTGACGCGGCGGCGGGGTGGTCCGCGGGCCGTTGGGCCGAAGTCGGCTGGGCCACGATGGCGTCGCTCATTGTTTTGACATACCCCGGGAAACGAAATCCACGCTATCTGACGCGCCTTATAGCAACGGGCGCGGCGAACAACACTTCAATCCGCGCGTCCGGTTCAACGCGCGGGCCACAACCGCCAGAAATGGTTGAGCGGCCCCGGCCCCGCGCCGACCTGGAAACCGCCGCCGCCGCGCATCGCGCCGACGAGAAAATCCTTCGCGGCGCCGACGGCGTCGGCGATGGTTTTCCCCATCGCAACATGCGCGGCGATCGCCGACGACAACGCGCAGCCCGTGCCGTGGGTGTTCGACGTGGCCACGCGCGGCGTCGAGAAAATGGTTTCACCAACCCCGTCGAGAAGCAAATCCACCGCGGCGCCGCCCGCGATGTGGCCGCCCTTCATCAACACCGCGCGCGCGCCCATGCCCAGCAACGCCAAGCCCTGGCGCCGAAGGCCGTCGATGTCGAAGGCTGGCTCGAATCCGGTCAACCGGGCCGCTTCCGGCGCGTTGGGCGTGACAAGATCGACGAGCGGGAGAAGCTCGCCAACGATGACGCCGGTCAATCCGCCGTCGCCAAGCTCCGCGCCGCCGCTCGCCGCCAGAACGGGATCGAGGACGGCGAACCGGGGCTTGCGCGCGGCCATCGCCTGCGCGACGACGCGCGCGTTCGCCGCGCTCGCCAGCATGCCGATCTTCACGGCGTCGACGCGGATGTCGTCGAAAACCGCGTCGATTTGCGCGGCGAGAAATTCCGCGGGCGGAACATGGATCGCGAACACGCCGCGGCTGTTTTGCGCCGTGAGCGCGGAGACAACAGCCATGCCATGGCAGCCCAGCGCCGCGAACGTCTTGATATCGGCCTGAACGCCCGCCCCGCCCGAGGGGTCGGAACCGGCGATGGAAAGAAGGTTCGCGATCACGACGCCCAGACTTTCGGTGTCAGATGGCCTTGCCCCGCGCGTCCAGAATCAACGGGGCCTCGTCGAGAACGCCGGGACCGACGACTTCGATCTCGCCGTCGACTCCAGCCACATCGAACAAGTCCCGCTTGAGATTGATGGGCAGTTGCGGGTCGCTCTTCGAGCCTTCGGCCCGCAACAGGACCGCGTCGCGGCCGTCGCGTCGCTCGACCCTTATTTGCAGGCGGCGAACACCGGCGTGGCGCGCCGCGACTTCGAGCGCGTGCGACGGCGTCAGCGTGCGGTCGACGACCTGCGTGACCTCCGCGGCGCGGCCAAGCCAGCCAGCGATGCGCGTCGCCGTGCGTCCACACGGCGACCGCCCGGGAACGACGCGCGACAGGTCGCCCGTCGAAACGCGCACGAGCGGATAATCGTTGTTGACGCGCGTGACGACGACTTCGCCGACCTCGCCGTCCACGACGCGTTCGGAAGTCCCCGGACGCACAATTTCCAGAACGACGCCTTCGTTGACGAAAAGGCCCTCGCCCCGGTCGCCGTCCGGCGGGTCGGCCTCGTAGGCGATGACGCCGTGTTCCGCCGTGACGTAGGCTTGGCGCAATTTGACGCCGCGCGCCTCGATCTCGGCGCGCAGCGGACGCGGAACGTGGTTGTCGAAAACCAGCGCGCTCCTGATCGACGACGCGTCGAAGTTGGAGGTCGCCGCGTGGTCGAGCAGGCGCAGGAGGTGCTCCGCCCCGCCACAATAGATCGAAGGCTTGAACGCGTGGACTTCGCGTAGCACGGCGTCGGCGCGCGCGGCACCGGCCGGGATGACGCAACAGCCGATCTCCGCCGCCCCGTCCTCGACCATGAAACCGGCGTCGGCGAGATGGTATGAAAAACAATTCAGCACAATGTCGCCCTTGACCGCGCCGGCGGCGGCGAGCGCCCGCGCGCAGCTCCACCAATCGCGCGCGTGGCCTTGCGGCGCGCCGGTGTGCACGCGGCGAAGCGCGCCGACGCGCGGCGCGAGGAGGCCGCCGAACGGCGGCTCTTCAAGCCGCATCGCCTCGATGTCCCGGCGCCGCAACACCGGCATGCGGGACAACGCCTCGCGGCTGTCGATGACTTCAATGTCCGCCGACCGCATCAGCTTGCGCAATCCGCTCGAACGCGGACGAGCGACGGCGATGATCGTCTTGAGCGTGCGAAATAAATGAAGCTCGCGCGATTTGGGGGCGCGGGTGTCGTTGCGATCAAAAAAAACAGCCATTCCAGCCCCCCGGAGCCCGCGCAATTGAAGTTCCGCGTCCTTCATGCACGCTTCAATTCCGGATGACAAGCGAGAACGCGCGCCGCCGAAGATATAGTTTCACCAACGTGAAATGGATATCCCGCATCGTGAACGAGCGGCTAAGCGGGCAGGTCGAGAATCCCCGCGACAGCGTCTTCGGCCCCGAAAACAAGGCGTTTTCCGTCGCCGCTCCACGCGACCGAGGAAATCGGAGCGCCCTCGCCCTCCGTCGCCCGAATGAGGATTTCGGCCGCGTCGCTCAATCGCGACAACATCACCCAACCGTCGTCGTAGCCGATCGCGATCACAAGCGAAGCCGGATGAAACGCCACGCTCGAGACCCGCGCCGGCCGCGCGCAACATTCGCGCGGGCCGCGCCCCATCGGCCCGTCCTTGCCGTCGAACGGCCATACGATGCAGGCCTCCGCGCCCGACGTCGCGAGCCATTTTCCGTCGTGCGACCAGGACAGCGAGCGCGACTTCGCGGGATAGCCCGTCATGCGCATGTCCTTCTTGTCGGCGACGCGCCAGCCGTGCAGCGAATTCTCCTGCATCGATGTGACGGCGAAGCGCGCGTCGGCGGAAAGCGTCACGTCGAGATGCGAGCCGCGCCACACGAGCTGGTCCGGCTCGGCGGCGGTGTTGGGAAACCACAAAGACACGCCGTTGTAATGCGCCACGGCCAGCCGGTAGCCCTTCGGCGTGAAGCAAAGTCCGCGCACGCTGGATGGCGCGGTCATCTCCTTGACGTCGCCCTTGGCGTCGCGGGCGCGCACAAGCTTGCCGGAGCTCCACGCGACGGCGCCATCGCCGCGAACGCACAGCGCGTCGATCCACTTGCCTTTTTCGTTGGCGATCTCGACGCATTCGCCGTTCGCGCGCGTCTCCACGACGCGGCCGTCGTCGCCGCCGGTGACAACGCCGCCGCCCGTGAAGCGCGCGATCAAAACGCCCGCGCCCGGATGCGCCGTCACGCGCTTTTCGGTCTCGCCCGCGAACAGTATTTCCCCGTTGGCGAGCGCCAAAACTGGCGTCGCGCCGACGAAGCCAACGGCGACCACGCCGTCGCCGGCGGCGATGGGTTTCACGCGATCGGTCAGGGATTGGTTGGGCTTGGCCATGGCGTCACAGGTTCTTTCAAACATCCGTGTCCGGATTGTCTTGTTCCGGCTTCGGCAAATAGTGCGAAACGTTCAACTGGATGTCCGCGTCGACGAGGACGCGCAGAAAATCGAGCGGCCACGAATACCCGAACTTTTGGTCCTCGCGGTCGGCGAGCAGCCCGAATTCAAGCGTTGTCCGCGCCGCGAACTGCCCCCCCGGCAGCGGCGGCGCCGAGCCGAGAAACATGCGTTCGAGCCGCGAGCCCAACCGCGCGCAGGCGTCCTCCACCTCCAGGCAGGGATCGTCGGGCGTGAGATCGTAAACAAAAAGCCGCGCGCCGTTGGGGCCCGGCTGGACATGCGCGGGCTCGTTGGGAAGCTTCGGCGCCGGACCGTCGTAGCCGACCGTGTCGACCTTCAACAACACGCCAAGGACGACCGCGAGCGCCACGCCGGCCTCACGCGACGCAGGAGAGCACGCCCTTGCGCAATTCGTCGGGCTTTAAATTGCGGCCGATGAACACGACCTTCGACTCGCGCTTCTCGCCGGGCTTCCAGTCGCGCTGACTGTCGCCGTCCAGGATCATGTGCACGCCCTGGAACACGAAGCGCTTGGGATCGTCCTTGAACGCGAGAATGCCCTTCGAGCGCAGGATGTTCGGGCCTTCCTTCTGCACGAGCTCGTTGATCCAGGGCATGAATTTCGTCGGGTCCATGTCGCCGTCGACGCGCACCGAGACCGACTGCATTTCCTCGTCGTGATAGTGCTTGAGGCCGGGCGCGGAATGATCGTGGTGATGACCGTGGTCGTGGCCATGGTGATCGTGGTGGTCGTGATCGTGGTCGTCGCCCACTTCGAGGAACGAGGGCTCGATTTCAAGAATGCGGTCGAGGTCGAACGCGCCCTGGCCAAGCACGGCGTTCAACGGCACCTGGCATTTCGTCGTCTTGTGCAGCTTGGCGTAGGGGTTGATGGCGCGGATGCGCCCCTCGACCTCGCGCAGTTCCGCTTCGCTCACAAGGTCCATCTTGTTGAGGATGATCACGTCGGCGAAGGCGATCTGGTTTTTCGCCTCGGGCGCGTCCTTCAGCCGGTCGGCGAGCCATTTGGCGTCGGCGACCGTGACGACCGCGTCGAGGCGCGAGCGGTCCTGCACATCCTGATCGACGAAGAAGGTCTGCGCCACCGGCGCGGGGTCGGCCAGGCCCGTGGTCTCGACGATGATGGCGTCGAACTTGCCGCGCCGCTTCATCAGCCCCTCGATGATGCGGATGAGGTCGCCGCGCACGGTGCAGCAGATGCAGCCGTTGTTCATCTCGAACACTTCCTCGTCCGCG
This sequence comes from uncultured Hyphomicrobiales bacterium, assembly GCA_903825465.1. GTDB lineage: Bacteria > Pseudomonadota > Alphaproteobacteria > Rhizobiales > Beijerinckiaceae > Terripilifer. Next base: position 10,980 of record CAIKAR010000006.1, read on the forward strand.
CCGACGACCAGTTCGTTGTCGATGCCGACCTCGCCGAACTCGTTGACGATGACGGCGAACTTCTGCCCGTGGTCCTCGCTCAGAATGCGGTTGAGCAGCGTCGTCTTGCCGGCGCCGAGATAACCTGTGAGAACGGTGACGGGAATCTTGTCGGACATGCGGTGCTCCAGTGAACGCGGGGCTGATTGGCCCCCTTATATTTGCATTGCCGCGGCGAATGGAAGCCCCTCGCGGCCGTTGGAAACCATCACGCTTCGAGATGCCGCCGCGCGCCCACGCCGCGCGACAATCCGCCGGCGCGGCCGAACACGACGGACAACAGGTAGAACACGCCGGCGACGAGAATGATCATTGGCCCCGATGGCGCGCCGGATTCGAACGAGGCGACAAGGCCCGCGTAAACGGAGGCGACGCCGACGCCCGCGGCCACCGCGATCATGCCGCCGACGTCGGTCGTCCACAGCCGCGCCGACGCCGCGGGCAGCATCATCAGCCCGACGGCGAGCAGCGTGCCCAACGCCTGGAATCCGGCGACCAGGTTCATCACCACGAGCACGAGAAACGCAATCTGGGTCGGGCCCGCGACGCGGCTGACGCTGGCGAGGAAATTTGGATCGACCGTTTCCATCACCAACGGCCTGTAAAGCGTGGCGAGGCCGAGCATGGTCAGGCTGGCGATCGCGGCGAGTAAAACCAGCGTCGCGTCGTCGAGCGCCAGCACATTGCCGAACAGCACGTGCAAAAGGTCGATGCTGCTGCCCTTGAGCGACACGATGGTGACGCCGAGCGCCAGCGACACGAGATAAAAGGCCGCGAGCGAGGCGTCCTCGCGCAGCGACGTCGCGCGCGCCACGGCGCCCGACGCGACCGCCACCAGCAGACCCGCGACAAGGCCGCCGGCGGTCATCGCGCCAAGCGACAGGCCGGCGAAGAGATAGCCGAGCGCCGCGCCCGGCAGAATCGCGTGCGCCATCGCGTCGCCGGTCAGAGACATGCGCCGCAAAATGAGGAACACGCCAACCGGCGCGCCCGAAAGCGCCAGCGCCACGCCGCCCACCAGCGCCCGGCGCATGAACTCGAACTCCGAAAACGGCGACACCAGCAAATCGAACATTCAATGTCCCGCCTTCACGCCGCGCGAACGCATTCCTCGGCCTCGCGGTCGAAGGCCTCCACCATCTGCCGCGCGCGCCGAAGGTTGGCGTCGCTCAGCGCCTCCGCCGTTTCGCCCCACGCCACTTGCTCGCGCGCCAGCAGCAACGTCTTGGGAAATACCCGGCGCACAAGGTCCATGTCGTGCAACACGGCGACGACCGTGCGCCCCTGCGCCCGCCATTTGCCCACGAGCTTGATCAGGTCGTCGGAGGTGCGCGTGTCGAGGGCCGTGAGCGGCTCGTCGAGCAAGATGACAGGCGCGTCCTGCACGACGATGCGCGCGAAGAGCATGCGCTGCGCCTGCCCGCCCGACAACGTGCCGATGGCTCGGTCTTCAAGCCCGTCGAGGCCAACGGCGTGGATGGCCTCCATGACCTTGCGCTTGCGATCCACGCCAATGCCGCCGAAGAGGCCGGCGGTCCGCCAGAAGCCCATCGACACCATGTCGAACACATCGATCGGAAAGGAGCGGTCGACTTCCGCCACCTGCGGCAGATAGGCGATGTCGCGCGGCGCGCAGGCGACGCGGTCTATGCCTCCGCCAAGCGGCTTGAGCGCGCCGGCGAGACCCTTTAGCAAAGTCGATTTGCCCGCGCCGTTGGGCCCGCAAATCGCCAGCAGATCGCCAGCTTCGATTTCGCCGTCGATGTGATGAACGGCGGGATGGCGGTCGTAGCCGAGCGTCAGGTCGCGCAGGCGAATGATCGCGCTCATGCGATCGCCCAAAACACGGAAAGCCAGATCGTGGCGACGAATGCCCCTGCGATCGCAAGGCGACCCGCGAGCGACAGGCGCAGCAGCGAGCGGCCCGGCGCCGCGCGGGAATGCGCCGACGGCGCCCGGGAATGGCCGTGAGCGTGAACTTCGCCTTCAACGTGGGTATGCGCCGTCATCGTGTCATCCATGATACCGCTACGTTATAATATAACAGAAGTCCGCGAAATCGCCAACCTCGCGTCCAGCGCGGCGCCTCGCGCTGGCGCGCCGCGAGGCGCAGGTGTAGCTTACGCCGAACGTCAAGGGAGCCTTCCGCCACATGAACATCGCGGCCGCGAACACCGCCGCCCCGCGCGCCGCGCCCGTTTCCCGCGAAGAATTGCTTCGTCGAGCCAAAGCCCTTGTTCCCGCGTTGCGCGAGCGCGCGGCGCGTTGCGAGCGGTTGCGCCGAGTGCC
>CAIKAR010000007.1 GCA_903825465.1 uncultured Hyphomicrobiales bacterium
AAAGGAGGCCGCTCGTTTGCACAAGCGGCCCCAAGTCAAGGGAGGAAACGCCCAAGGAGGGCATGTGCAACAACGTTGCACCGCAACAATATGATTGTGCGGCGCACAAAAGTCAAGCGGATTGCGACATTTTTTTCGCGGTGCCTGCCGCTCAATTTTATCGAAACATATCAATAATTTATGATCGTCGAGAGGACCGGGGTTGTCCAGGCACGCTCGCGTCCTTGCTGGTCGCCAGCGAATCGGCCCTCGATTTACGGCGGCGATTCGACTTTGGAAATCTGGCGGGGCCGTCTATGGATTCGCTGCGGGGCGAACCATCGGAGGCTCGGGTCATGTTTGCGGATGTCGTCGTCATCGGGGCGGGCCACGCCGGCTGCGAAGCGGCTGCTGCGGCGGCGCGCATGGGCGCGTCCACGGTGCTGGTGACCCCATCCCCGGACGATATCGGCGCGATGTCCTGTAATCCGGCGATTGGTGGCCTCGGCAAGGGGCATCTCGTGCGCGAAATCGACGCGCTGGATGGACTGATGGCGCGCGCCGCCGACAGGGCGGGCATCCAGTTTCGCGTGCTGAACCGTTCGAAAGGCCCCGCGGTGCGCGGGCCGCGTGCGCAGATCGATCGGGCGCGTTACCGGGTGGCGGTAAAAAGCCTGCTGGCCGAGCAGCCAAACCTGCGCGTCGTGTTCGGGCGAATCGAATCCGTCGCCGTCGAAAATGGCCGTGTCGTTGGCGTTGGCGTTGAAAACCTGGGAAAGATCGCAACCGGGGCGGTTGTGGTCGCCACGGGGACGTTCCTGCGCGGCTTGATGCACTTTGGCCAGCGGAAAATTCCCGGTGGCCGTGTCGGCGACCCCGCCAGCCAGTCGCTCGCCGAAAGCCTGTTGTCGCATGGCTTCGATCTGAAGCGTCTGAAGACCGGCACGCCGCCCCGTCTCGATGGATCGACCATCGACTGGTCGAAGACGGAGCGCCAGTTCGGCGACGAGACGCCCGAGCCCTTCTCGACCATGACCGCCGCGATCTCCCGGCCGCAGGTGTGTTGCCACATCACCCGCACCAACGAGGATTGCCACAAGGTCATCCGCGACAATCTGAATCTCGCGCCCGTTTATTCCGGCGACATCGCCAGCCGCGGACCGCGCTATTGTCCCTCCATCGAAGACAAGGTCGTGCGTTTCGCCGACCGTCCGGCGCACCAGATTTTTCTGGAGCCGGAGGGCGCCGACAACAACGTCGTCTATCCCAACGGGATTTCCACCTCGATTCCCGTGGAGCTGCAATACGAGGCGTTCAGGAAGATCGCCGGGCTTGAAAACGTCGCGATTCTGAAGCCCGGCTACGCGATCGAATACGATTTCATCGATCCCCTCGAAATCCGTCCGACGCTTGAAACGCGCCGCGTCCGGGGCTTGTTTCTGGCCGGGCAAATCAACGGCACCACCGGCTACGAGGAGGCGGCGGCGCAGGGCGTCGTGGCGGGCGTCAACGCGGCGCGGCGCGCCGGCGGGTCGGACGGCGTCGTGTTCGACCGGTTCGACTCCTACATCGGCGTCATGATCGACGATCTCACGTTGCGCGGCGTCACCGAGCCCTACCGCATGTTCACGTCGCGCGCCGAGTTCCGCCTGAGCTTGCGGGCGGACAACGCCGACCAGCGCCTTACTCCCAGGGGCGTCGAGATCGGCTGCGTGGCGGGCCCCCGCCGCGCCGCCTTCGCCGACAAGAAGCGGCGCCTGGACGAAGGCCTCGCAACGCTTAAATCGCTGACCGCGACGCCTTCCGCCCTCAAGGCGCGCGGTGTTCAGGTCAATCAGGACGGCGTGCGCAAATCAGCCTTCGACCTGTTGGCCTACGCGCATCTGTCTTCGGAGGAATTACGCGTGATCTGGCCGGAAATCGGTGCCCTCGACCCCGGGGTTTTGTCGCAGCTCGAAAACGACGCGACCTATCGCGTCTATCTGGACCGGCAGGACGCCGAGATAAGGGCGCTGAAAAGCCACGAAAGCCTGGCGATCCCACGCGAAATAGAGTTCGCCGCGGTGCCAGGCCTGTCCAACGAATTCAAGGAACGGCTGCGCGTGGCCAGTCCCGCCAACATCGGGCAGGCCTCGCGCATCGAGGGCTCGACGCCGGCGGCGGTCAACGCGCTCATCGGGCATATTGTCCGGGCGCGGCCGGCGGCGCGGTAGGGTGCGCCGGGGGAGGGTGTCAATGGCCATCGCGTCGCCGCGCCGCCGCGTTTCGCTTCGCTCGTTCGCGTTGGCCGCGCTGGCGGTTTGCGCGGTGGGCGCCGGGGCTCGCGCGCAGGAAACCGCTGCCTCGATCTACGAGGCCGCGAAAAAAGAGGGCAAGCTCGTCGTGTGGTCGTCGCGCGACGTGGCGGTCAACGAATATGTGGGCAAGCTCTTCAAGGCGCGTTATCCGGGCATTGAGCT
>CAIKAR010000008.1 GCA_903825465.1 uncultured Hyphomicrobiales bacterium
CAATAACCGCATTGCGGCACCTGCTCCTCGATGAACGCCGCCTGCACCTTGTGCGGCTTGCCGTCCTTCTCGATGCCCTGAAGCGTCGTGATCTTCTTGCCCTTCAGCGCGTCGAGCGGAATCGAGCACGAGCGCGAGGGTTCGCCGTCGATCAGCACGGTGCAGGCGCCGCATTGCGCCAGCCCGCAGCCAAAGCGCGGGTTCTTCAAGCCGAGATCGTCGCGCAGAGCGTACAGAAGCGGCATGTCCGCGTCCGCGTCCACGGCGTGCTGCTTGCCGTCGACCATGAGTTCGAACCTGGCCATGCGGTTCCCTCCCTTTTTTCAAGGCCGGGGCCATGCGCCCCATCGCCCGATACTGCACTATTTCAACCGTCGGCGGAAGCGCGGCGGCGAAAACCTACGCCAGGACGCGGCTTGGCGCGCCCTTCATCCAGTTCGAGACATTGTCGATCACGTCTTCGAAATACTCGTGGTAGGTCGCGTCGCTGACATAGCCGAGATGCGGGCTCAGCGTCGCGTTGTCGAGCTTGCGCAGGGGATGGTCCGCGGGAAGCGGCTCGACGTCGTAGACATCGAGGCCGGCGCCGCCGATGCGCTTCTCGGACAGCGCGGCGAGCATCGCCTTTTCGTCGATGATCGGCCCGCGCGACGTGTTGACGATCACCGCGGTCTTCTTCATCAGCGCGAATTCCGGCGCGCCAATCAGCCCGCGCGAGCGGTCGCTCAGCACGAGGTGCACGCTGACATAGTCGGAGCGGCGGAACAGCTCCTCCTTCGTCGCGTATTCGGCGCCGGCCGCGGCGGCCTTCTCCGGCGTGAGATTCGCGCTCCAGGCGATCACGTTCATCTCGAACGCCTTGGCGACGCGCGCCATGCGCGCGCCCAGGCGCCCCAGGCCGACGACGCCGAGCGTCTTGCCGGCGATGGTGTGGGGAATCGTGGTCTGCCACTTGCCCTCGCGCATCATGCGGTCTTCGTGGACAAGGCCGCGGCCGTGGCCGAGCAAAAGCGCGAACGCGGTTTCGACCGTGGTGGCCGTGGAGTCGCCGCCGCGGGTAAAACAGCAGACGATTCCCTTCGCCTTCGCGTGGTCCTTGTCGAGCGAGCGGTTGGAGCCCCCCGTGGTGATGATCAGCTTGAGGTTCGGCAGGCGGTCGATCAGTTTCGCCGGCATCGCCATGCGCTCGCGCATCAACACCACGACATCGAACGGAGCCAGCGCCGCGGCCGCCTCGTCGACCGTCGCGAGGTTGTTGTGAAACATGGTCACCTGCGCCGAGGGATCGAGCTTCGACCAGTCGCCGTAGGATTTGGCGACGTTTTGATAATCGTCGAGAATGGCGACGCGCGGCATGGTGTGCTCCTCGTTTGCGGCGCGGACATTGCTTCAAGCCGCGCCGCGCGTCAACGTGAATGGCGTTTGGACAACGCCGTCCGGAAGCCGCGGCTTGCCACGGGCCGCGCGGCTGCTACGTTGCGGCCAACAAGAGGGGACGCCCGGAAAAATGAACGCGCCGGAGAATCCAAGGGCGATGGCGCACGGCGCGCTGACGCATCGCGAGCGGATGTGGATCGTCGCCGGCGCGCTGCTGCCCGTCTTCATGGGCTCGATGGACCAGACCGTCACCTCAAGCGTTTTGCCGACGATTGGCCGCGCGCTCGGGCAGGTCAACCACCTGTCGTGGGTCCCGACGGCGAATCTTCTGACCGTGACGGCGATGACGCCGCTTTACGGCAAGATCAGCGACATCATCGGCCGCCGCTCGACGCTTTTTTGCAGCATCACCATCTTCATGCTGGGCTCGCTGATATCGGCCATGGCGCCGAGCCTGACAACGCTCATCATCGGCCGCGCGGCGCAGGGCATGGGCAGCGGCGGCCTCACCACCGTCGCGATGACGGTGCTCGGCGACATCGCGCCGCCGAAGGAGCGCGCGCGCTATTACACGTATTTTTCCATCGTCTACATCACCTCCGGCGCCATTGGGCCGCTGTGGGGCGGCTTCGCCGCGCAGCATCTCGGCTATTCCGCGATTTTCTGGGCCAACATTCCGATGGGATTCCTGGCGCTGTTCATGGTCGCGACGCTGCTGAAGCGCCTGCCGCGCCACGACAGGCCGCACAAGCTCGATGTGCCCGGCGCGCTGTTGCTGACGGGCGCGAGCTCAAGCTGCATTTTCGTGCTGAACACGGGCGGCCACGACTTCGCCTGGGATTCGCCGATCACGGTTTCGACGTCGTTCCTTTCCGCCGTGTGCTGGATCGCCTTTGTCGCGCGGCTGCTCACCGCGCCCGAGCCGTTGATCCCGCTCGGCGTGCTGCGCAACAGGATCGTCGCCTGCGCGGTGATTTCAAACGGCGTCGGCTGGGCGGCGGTGGTCGCGCTCAACATCTACATGCCGCTTTTTCTGCAAGCCGTCGGCGGCTATTCGCCGTCGGAATCCGGCGCGGCGATGATGATGTTGATGGCCACGGTGAACGGCGGCGCGTTGATCGGCGCGCAGATCGCCGGGCGCATGACGCATTACAAGGCGCCGCCCATGGCCACGCTGCTGATGGCGTGCGGCGCCTGCCTGTGGCTCGCGTGGCGCGCCCGCGTCGTTGGCCCGGTCGAGTTCCAGGCCGCGTTGTTCGTCATCGGCATGGGCTTTGGCCCCTCCGCGCCGGTGTCGACGGTGGCGTTGCAGAACGCCATCAAGCTCAGCGAGCTTGGCGTCGCCAGCGGCGTCACGAGCTTCATCCGCTCGCTGGTGACGACGGGCCTGGTCGCGGCCTTCGGCGCGCTTGTGCTGGGCGGCGCGGGATCGGGCGCCGCCGGCGCCGCGATCTACGGCGACGCCATGGCCGCCGCCGACAAGTTCAGCCTGATCTTCGTGGCCGCCGCCGGAGCGCTGTTCGTGTCGTTCCTGGCGCTGGCGCTGATGGAGGAGCGCCCGCTGTTGAGCGAGCGCAAGACGTGACTCACAGCTTCAAAAGGCGCGCCGCGTTGCCGTAAAAGACCGCTTGCTTGTCGGCGGGCGACAACTCCATGCCGTCGATGCCGTCGAAGGTTTTCTTGATCGGCCCGAGCGGCGCGTCGGTGGCGAACAGCACCTGGCTCGCGCCGAAGAAATCGAGGCCGCACTTGACGCCCGTGGTCGCGCCGAACATGGCGGTGTCGCCATGGAATTTCTTGAAATATTCGAGGTGCGGACGCTTCAGCGACGGCAGAATTCCCGAATAATCCTCGTCGCTCGTGCGCGAGCCCAGGACATCGAGGCCGGGGCCGACGCGCCCGTCGAAAAACGGAATCATGCCGCCCATGTGGTGGGTGATGATGTTGATGTCGGGATGCCGGTCGAACAGCCCGTCGAAGACAAGGCGCGCCATCGCCACCGAGGTGTCGTAGGGCCAGCCAAAGCACCACCACATCTCGAAGCGCGACTTCTCCTCGCTCGCGTAGTCCTTCACCGCGGCCGTGCGCGTCGGATGCAGCCAGATCGGCCGGTCCCACTTCGCCATCGCGTCGAAGAAGGGGCGGAAGCGCGGCTCGTCGAGCGGGTGGCCGGCGATGTGGTTGTAGGTCTGCACGCCCTTGGCGCCGAGCTGGTGGATGGCGCGGTCGGCCTCGCGGATGGCGCCGTCGACGTCGTCGAGATGCCCCGCCGCGGCGAAGCCGACGAAGCGGTCGGGATGCCGCCGGCAGAGTTCGGCGAGTTCGTCGTTGGCGATTTTCGCGAGCGGGGCGCCCGCGCTCGCCGGCCCAAGCTCCTCGAGCGAGGGATTGGGCAGGCAGATCAACTGCCGGTAGTCGGGCACGGCGTCCATCGCCTTGAAGCGCAAATCGAGGTCCGACAGCGGCTTCACCGCCAGCAGGCGGTTGACGATGTTGCCCATCTTCGGGCCGAGATCGACCATCTTGTCGAGAAAGCTCTTCGGCGCGATGTGGGTGAAGATATCGATGATCATGGCGGCGCCTTTGGTTGGGGTTGGTCGATATAACGCTTTGTCGGCCTATCTTTCAACGCGCGCTCAAATCGCGCGCGCCGCCCGCAGCGCGGCGATGTCGGCGGCGGCGTAGCCGAGTTCGCCGAGAATGGCGTCGGTGTGTTGCCCAAGCGCCGGCACGCCGTCCATCCGCGCGTCGAAACTGTCGGGCGTGGCGGGCGGCAGCAGCGCCGGCAACGCGCCCGCGGGCGACGCGATTTCGCGCCAGCGGCCGCGCGCCGACAATTGCGGATGCGCCCACACGTCCTTCATTTCGTTGACGCGCGCGTTGGCGATGCCCGCGGCGTCGAGCAGCGCGACGGCTTCGCTCGTCGTCAGCGCGGCGAAGCGCGCGTCGATCATCGCCTTCAACGCCGCGCGGTTGGCGACGCGCTGGACGTTCGACGAAAACCGCGGGTCGAGCGCGAGGCCGGCGTCGCCGAGCGCGCCTTCGCAGAACGCCGCCCACTCCCGCTCGTTCTGCAAGCCGAACATCACCACGCCGCCGTCGCCGGCGGAAAACGGCCCGTAGGGATAGATCGTCGCGTGCGCCGCGCCGGCGCGCGGCGGCGGCGGCGCGCCGTCGAAGGCGTAGTAAAGCGGATAGTTCATCCACTCCGCGAGCGCCTCCAGCATCGAGACTTCGACATGCGCGCCTTCGCCCGAGATGCCCCGCTGCAACAGCGCCGCGAGGATGTTGGAATAGGCGTACATGCCGGCGGCGATGTCGGCGATCGAAACGCCCGCCTTGGCGGGCTCGTCGGGCGACCCGGTGGTCGAGACGAAACCCGCCTCGCTCTGGATCAAAAGGTCGTAGGCCTTCTTGTCGCTATAGGGTCCGTCGGCGCCGTAGCCGGAAATTTCGCAGACGATCTTGCGCTTGTCTTTGGCGCGCAACTCCGCCGCGCCGAGGCCCAGCCGCGCGGCGGCGCCGGGCGCGAGGTTCTGCACGACGATGTCGGCCTTCGCCGCGAGCGCGTCCAGAATTTTTCTCGCCTCGGGATGCTTCACGTCGAGCGTCAGGCTTTCTTTCGAGCGGTTGCACCAGACGAAATGCGACGCGAGGCCCCTGACCCGCGCGTCGTAGGCGCGGGCGAAGTCGCCGGCGCCGGGCCGCTCGATTTTAACGACGCGCGCGCCAAGGTCGGCGAGCTGGCGCGTGCAAAAGGGCGCGGCGATGGCGTGTTCCATCGACACGACGAGCGTGCCCGCGAGCGGGCCGGGGCGTTGCGCTCGCGTCATCGCGTCACCCGAGCCCGACTTCGGCGCGCATGCACAGGTCGCCGCGCGCGTCCTGCGCCCATACCTCGATCTTGCCGTCGGCGCCGGGCTGGCCACGCGCGGAGAAAGGCGCGATGTCGAACAGCGGCTTCGTGGCGCGGAAATCAAACGAGACGACCGGCGCGCCGGTGTTGCGGCGAACCAGGTCGATCAACAGCGTCGCGATCAGCGGTCCATGCACGACAAGGCCCGGATAGCCCTCGACCTCGGTGACGTAGCGCCGGTCGTAGTGGATGCGGTGCGAGTTGAACGTCAGCGCGGAATAGCGGAACAGCAGCACGTCGTCGGGCGCGATGTCGCGGCGCCACGCGGATGTTTCGGGCGCCGCCAGACCGGCCGGCGCGGCCTCGCCAGGCCTCGCCGCGGCGCGATAGGCGATGTCGTGAAACTCCGTGATCGCGCCGCCGCCGGCGCTTGTGATTTCATGGCGCGCGGTGACGAACACCAGCGGCCCCGCCCGGCCCGTCTTCATTGTCACGTCGTCGACGCGCGACACGCGCTTGATGGCCTCCCCAACCCGCAGCGGCTTGTGGAACGCGATACGGCTGCCCGCCCACATGCGCCGCGGCAGCGGCACCGGCGGCAGAAACCCGCCGCGCGTCGCGTGGCCATCGGGTCCGCCCGCGGAAATCCGGTAAATCGGCAGAAAATAAAGCCAATGCCACAGCGGCGGCAGCGCGTCGCCGTCGCGCGGCTCGGGATCGTCGCGGTCAAGCGTCGCGGCGAGCGCCTTCACCGGCGTGTGGGTGACAACGTCCTCGGCGGTTTCCTCTTTGCCGATCCACGTCTTGAGATGGTCGATGTCGATGTCCGCCATCGCCGCCCCGCTCACTTGACGACGCGCGCGTGCGTCGCCAGCACGCGGTCGACCATCTCGCCGCACTGGCCGAGGTAGTTCGCGGGATCGACGAGCGGCGCGAGTTGCTCGCGCGTCATATGCGCCGCGATTTCCTTGTTGGCCGCGAGAAGGTCGAGGAAGGGCTTGCCGGTCGCGATCACCTCGCGGCAGATGTCGTAAACGATGTCGTGCGCGCGTTGGCGGCCCAGCGTCGGGCCGAGGCCCATCATCACCGCCTCCGAAACCACCATGCCGCCGGTGATGTCGAGGTTTTTCCGCATCGCCTTCGCGTTGACTTCGAGGCCGGCGACGAGGTTGCGCGTCTGCTTGAGCGCGCCCGCGCTCAGACAGAAGATTTCCGGCAGCGAAATCCACTCGATTTCCCACGGGCCGGTCGACCGCTCGTGGTCGGCGACAAGCGAATCCAGCAGAGCCGCGACGTGCTGGCGCACGACGGAAATATTGGCGTGAATATAAGCGGACGCGATGGGGTTGCGCTTCTGCGGCATGGTCGACGAAGACCCCCTGCCCTCGTGGAAGGGCTCGAACGCCTCCTCCACCTCGGTCTGCATCATCAGCTTCACATCCATGGAGATTTTGCCGAGCGTGCCGCACACCAGCCCCAGAAAACAGCCGACTTCGGCGATCTGGTCATGCGTGGTGTGCCAGGCGATTTCGGGCTGGCCGAGGCCGAGCTCCTTCATCAGCTCTTCCTGCACCTTCAACCCCGCGCCGCCGAGCGAGGAGAGGTTGCCCGCCGCGCCGCCGAACTCGCCGACGAGCGCGCGCGGCTTCAACTGCCGCAGGCGCTCGATGTGGCGGTGAAACGCCGCCAGCAACACGGCGCATTTGAAGCCGAAGGTGATCGGCACCGCCTGTTGCAGGTTGCTGCGCGCCGCCATCGGCGTGTCGCGGTGCCTCTTCGCCAGGTCCGCGAGCGAATCGGCGATGGCGAGAATGTCCCGCTCCACGAGGCCGAGCGCGAGGCGGATTTGCATCACCGTGGCGGTGTCGGTGATGTCCTGCGTCGTCGCGCCCCAGTGGCACCACTCGCCAAGGCCCTTGTCGCAAAGCGACACGATCTGCTGCACGACGCCGAGAATGGGATAGCCGATGCGCTCCGTCGTCGCCTTCAGTTTCGCCATGTCGATCTGGTCGATGTGGCAGTGCTTGACGATCTCCTCGCAGGCCTCTCGCGGAATGATCTTCAGCCGCGCCTGCGCGCGCGCCAGCGCCGCCTCGATGTCGAGGTAGCATTGCGTGCGGCGCTCGTCGGAGAACACCTCGCGCATGTCGGCGGCGCCGAACATGTCGCGGAAGATCGCGGAGTCGATGATGGTCGCGGGCATGTGTCGTCCTGTGTTGGTCGCGCGCGTCGGAAACGCGGGAAACTCATAGGGGCGCGGCGGGCGGTTTGTAAATCGCCAAGACAATCACGCGCGCAGCACGCCCGCGTCCGGCGGCTCGGCGTAAAGCCGCTCCACCAGCGCCGCGCGGTTGGCCAGCACCGCGCGCTGGTTGATCGACCCCTTGTCGGTCATCTCGCCCTTGTCGATGGAGGGGCCTTCGTCGAGCAGGATCGCCCGCGCGACTTTCGTTGAGCTGCCTGTGCTTTGGCGCGCGTGCGCGGCGAGGCGGCGGGCGATTTCGGCCCCCGCCGACGCGGCGCCGCCGGGCAGTTTCGCGCATTCGCCGGCGTCGGGAAAAATCAGCGCGCCGACGAAATCGCGGTCGAGCCCCGCCAGCGCCACGTCCTGCGCCAGGGCGCCAGCGCGTCGATCAGCGAAGCGCGCATTGGGCCCACCGCGACCCAGGTGCCGGTCGCGAGCTTGAAATCCTCGGCGATGCGCCCGTCGAAGCGGAAGCCCTTGTTCACGTCGCCCGCGTCGACGAAGCGCAGGGCGTCGCCCATTCTGTAGAAGCCCTCCTCGTCGAAGGCGGCGGCCGTGAGATCGGGTTGCCGCCAGTAGCCGGGCGTGATCAACGGCCCGCGCAGGCGAACCTCGTGCTTGCCCTCGGCCGGCACGAGCTTCATGACGACGTCGCGCGCGGGCGCGCCAACGACGCCGGCGCCGATCATCGTTTGATCGGCGGCGAGCGCGAAGGGCGCGGTCTCCGTCGAGCCTAGGCCGGTCAGCACCAGCACGCGCTCGCCCGTCGTCATCACCGCCAGCTCGTCGAGCGCGTCCCACACGTGTTGCGCCATGCCGGCGCCGGCGTACCACATGAGCTTCAGGTTCCTGAAAAAGCTTTCGCGCAAGGCTTTGTCGGCGCGGAGAAACGGCACAAGCGCGTCGTAGCCCTTTGGCACATTGAAATACCAGGTCGGCGACACCTCGCGCAGATTGCGCACCGTGCGCTCGATCGCCCCCGGCGTCGGCTTGCCGTCGTCGATGTGGAGCGTGCCGCCATTGTTCAGGATCAGGTTGAAGTCGTGGTTGCCGCCCGCCGTGTGGTTCCATGGCGACCAGTCGAGCGTCACCGGCGGCTCGTCCATCAGCCACGCGAAATGCGCGGTCGTCATGGCCATGTTCGAACACAGCATGCGCTGCGTGTTGACAACCGCCTTCGGCGCCCCGGTCGAGCCCGAGGTGAACAGGAATTTGGCGATGGTGTCGTGGGTCGTCGCGGCGTGGGCGGCGTCGACCGCCGCGTCGTCGCGCTCCGCCAGCAGCGCGGAGAACGGCGTCGTCTCCCGGCCCGGGGGCGGATTCGCGCCGACGACGATTTCGACGCCGGCGGGAACCGCGTTGGCGAGCGCGCGCGCGTAGGGCGCGGCGTCCGAAACGTACACGAGCCCCGGCGTCAACAGGTCGAAAATATGTTTCAGCTTGCCATGGTCGCTCGAGATCAACGAATAGGCGGGCGACACCGGCGCGTAGGCGACGCCGGCGTAGAGCGCCGCCATGCCCAACAGCGCGTGGTCGATGTCGTTGCCCGACAGGATGACCAGCGGACGTTCCGCCGACAGGCCGCGCCGCAGCAGCCCCGCGGCGATGTTTCGCGCTTTTACGCGCGCTTGCGCGTAAGTCACGCGCCGCCAGCCGCCGGCGGCGTCGCGCTCGGCCAGCCAGACCCGGTCGGGGGCGGCGGCGGCCCAATGGTCGAGCCGGTCGGCGACGCTGCGCGGATAGGGGCCGAGCGGGTTGATGTTGCGCACGATCATCGCGCCGTCGCCGCGGTGTTCGAGCGTCGCGCGGCAGTCGCCCATGCGGGCGGCGCGAATGGGCGCGTTGCCTGTCATCCCCGCGTTTCCATCGAAATTCCCCGTCGAACGAACGCGGCTTGCGCGCGCGAGCGTTCGTGATAATTTACAACTATCTTATCAAGGACCCCGCGCGGCGCAAGTTGTCCGGCCGCGACGCGGATGGGAGCGCCAGTTGAATCATTCCGGCACAGTCGACTACGCGCTCGAGGGGGATGTCGCGGTCATCGCCCTGAACCGGCCGGCCAAGCGCAACGCCATCAACGAGGATCTCATCGCGGGCATCGAATCCGCCGTCGCCCGCGCCGGACGCGAGGCGCGCGTCGGCGTGATCCACGGGCGCGGCGATCATTTCTGCGCCGGCCTCGACCTCGCCGAGCACGCCGAGCGCACGCCGTTCGAAGGCGTGCTGCACTCGCGCAAATGGCACCGGATTTTCGACGAGATCGAACGCGGGGCGATCCCCTATGTCGTGGCGCTTCACGGCGCCGTCGTCGGCGGCGGACTGGAACTCGCCGCCTCCGCGCAGATCCGCGTCGCCGACGAGACCGCGTTCTTCGGCCTGCCGGAGGGCCAGCGCGGCATCTTCGTGGGCGGCGGCGGCTCGGTGCGCGTCGCGCGGCTGATGTCGGCGGCGCGCATGGCGGACATGATGCTGACCGGCCGCACGCTGTCGGCGGCGAAGGCCGAGAGCGTCAACCTCGTGCAATACGTCGTCGCGCCCGGGCGGGCGCTCGCCGAGGCGAAGACGCTGGCCGCGCGGATCGCGCGCAACGCGCCGATGTCGAATTTCGCCGTTGTGCAGGCCCTGCCCCGCATTCAGGAGATGTCGCACGACGGGGGCCTGTTCACGGAATCGCTGATGGCCGCGATGACGCAAACAAGCCCGGAGGCCGTGGAGCGGCTGCGCGCCTTTCTCGAAAAGCGCGCGGACAGGCTCGACAAGCCGCGCGACTCGTGACGCGCGCGCCGGGGTTGGCCTCGATCAAGAGCGGCGCCGCCGTCCGGCCCGGACGCCTCGAACCGCTGACCGCGGCGCCCATCTTCGGCCTCGCCACGCGGCTTCTCGACGTCCGCATGATGAAGCGCGCCAACGCCCTTTTCGCGCGTCTTGGCCTGACGCCGGCGTCGGCGGCGGCGCTGCTGTTGATCGAAGCCAACCCCGGCGCGCGGCACGGCGAACTCGCCCGCGCGCTGGCGATTCAGCCGCCCAACATGACCAAGCTGCTCAACCAGATGATCGGCGAGGAACTGTTGCGGCGCGAGGAAGCTCCGGCGGACCGCCGCCACGCGACATTCGCCCTCTCGCCGCGCGGCCGGCGCGCCGCCGGCAAGGCGCGGGCGGCCATGGAGGCGCTCGACTCCGAGGTGTTGTCGCCGCTGACCGCCGACGAGCGCGCGACGCTGATCGACCTGACGACGAAACTGGCGCGCGCGCTGGCGGATTAGCTCTACGGAAACAACCTCGCCACCGACCAATCCCCTTTCGGCGCGGCGCGGCGGAACACCACGCGCTCGTGCAGGCGGAACGGCTTGTCGGTCCAGAATTCGAAATAGGTCGGCATGAGGCGGTAGCCGATCCAGTGGGGCGGCCGCGGCACTTCGCCGATCGGGTATTTCAGCGCCGTCCGCGCCACCGCTTTTTCGAGCGCGAAGCGCTCCGTCATCGGCTCGCTCTGCCGGCTCGCCCAGGCGCCGATGCGGCTGTCGCGCGGCCGGCTGGAGAAATACGCGTCGGATTCGGCTGTCGTCACCTCCTCGACCGGGCCGCGCAGGCGCACCTGGCGGCGCATCGACTTCCAGTGGAAATTCGCCGCCGCCTTCCAGCTCGCGTCGAGTTCGGCGCCCTTGGCGCTTTGGCGGTTGGTGTAGAAAACGAATCCCCTGACGTCCCAGTCCTTCATGAGAACCATGCGCAGATCGGGCAGGCCCGCCGCGTCCACGGTCGCCAGCGACATGGCGCTGGGATCGTTGGGCTCGCTTTTCCGCGCCTGCTCGAACAGGCCGCCGAAACGCTCGAAAGGCTCGGTTTCGGGCGCGCTTGAACCGGGCGTTAACTCTTCCAGTGTTTCCATGGGGCAAGCGACTTTTTTGCGACGGATGCGCCGCGTGCGTTTTGGCAGAACGAATTCAACCCGATGTTACAGGCCGGCGGCGGCTTTCGCCAGCCGATGCCTCGCTGTCGGCGTCGCCGGCTTCTCCGCCGCCTGTTCGGCGGTGATTCCCCTGCCGTCGTTGATCTCCGGCGACGATGTCACGAGCTCGATCGGCGCCTCGCCCTCGCCGCTGTCGTCCTCGCTCGACGCCGAGGACTGGCGCCGGGCGCGCGCGGCGCTCGGCGTCGCGCTCGATCCGCAAGGCAATGGCGCCGCTGTTGTGTGGGACAATCCCAAATCCGGCGCGAAAGGCTCGTTCACGCCGGTTGGGCAGGCCCGGCCTTCCGACGACAAGATTTGCCGCGCCTTCCTCGCCGACATCGGCGGCGCCGCGCCCGGCCAGAACCTGCAAGGCGTCGCCTGCCGCGACAAGTCGGGCGAATGGGCCGTCGGCGATGTAAAGCCGTGGAAAAAAATCTGAGCTTCGACCAACCCTGAGCCGCGGCGCGTCCAAGGCGGTCGCGGATGTCGCCAAACGAAAAGGAGCCGCTCGGGCGAGCGACCCCTCTCCAGGCGAAACGCCGAATGGATTACTTCGGCATCAACACCGTGTTGACGACGTGAATCACGCCGTTCGATTGCATGACGTCGCCGATGGTGACCGTCGATTTGCCACCTTTGGCGTCGACCAGCACGAGCTTGCCGCCGCTCATCTCGGCCGTCAGGTTCTCGCCCTCGACGGTCTTCAACTCGGCCTTGCCGCCGCCGGCCTTGATTGCCTTGTCGATATCGGCCGCGGTCATCTTGCCCGAGACGACATGATAAGTGAGAATCTTGGTCAGCGTCGCCTTGTTCTCCGGCTTGACGAGCGTGTCAACCGTGCCCTTCGGCAGCTTGTCGAACGCTTCGTTCGTCGGCGCAAACACGGTGAACGGGCCCGGCCCCGACAGGGTGTCGACGAGGCCCGCGGCCTTGACCGCCGCGACGAGCGTCGTGTGATCCTTGGAGTTCACCGCGTTTTCAACGATGTTCTTGGATGGATACATCGGCGCGCCGCCGACGGTCACGGTTTTCTCCGCGCTCTGCGCGAAGGATGGCGCGGCCGACATGGCGAAGCCGAGCGCAGCCGCGGCGATGGCCACGGCAAAGTGTTTCCTGTTCATGTGAATTCTCCCAACGGCCCGGAAATGTTCCAGGCTGTGAGGGATACGGGAGGCGTTTGCGAAAGTTTCAGCCGACCGCCCGATCCGCGGGCTCGGTCAGGCGTTCAATCCAGCTTCACGGGCGTGAAATCCGGCGTGTAAAGGCTCGCCGCGTCCGGCGCGTGGTCCAGCATGCCGAGTTCCGGCAGCGAGCGGCGGATGACTTCAATCGCCGCCGGGTTGAAGGCGCCGTCGTTCGAAATCATGCGCAACTCGTTGTCCCACGCCTTGGCGACGGCGGCCTCGCTGACATTGACGCCCTTGGCCGCGACCTTGATCCCCTCTTCGCGATGGCCGCGCATCCACACGACCGTTTTGAACCAGCCCTTGAGCACGCGCCGCACGAGGTCGGGGTTTTTCGCGCGCACATCGTCGCTGGCGAACATCACATGCGTGTGAAAGTCCGTCACCACGTCGCCAAACGACAGCACCATCTTGCCGGCGTTGTTTTCCTCGTAGGAATAGGCGTTCTGATCGGCGGCGACGCTGCCGTCGAGTTCGCCCGTCTTCAGCGCCGCCAACCGCGTTCGCTCGGAACCCAGCGGCAGGATCTCGATGCCATCCGGCCCCCAGCCCCGCTGCCGGGACACCTCGCGCACCAGCCAGTCGGTCAGCGAGCCCGCCGATGTGATGCCGATCTTCTTGCCCTTGAGGTCGTCGAAACTCTTGATCGTCGAATTCATCGGCGCGGCGATGGTCATCGAATAGGGCGGCCCGGCCAGCGCGGCCACGGCGAGCGCCGGCACGCCCTTGGCGCGATAGCCCATCGCCGGCCCCGACCCGCAGCCGAAGTCGATCGAGCCGGAGGCCAGCGCCTGCTGCATCGGCGCGTCGCCGGCGAGTTCGACGCGGTCAACCTCAAGGCCGAGCGGCGCCCAGACACCGGCGGCGGTTCCCATCTCAACGATGGTCCAGATAATGGAATTGCCCGACGTGCCGATGTGGACCTTGTCGAGCGCCCGGGCGGGCGAGCCGCCGAGGACCACCGCGACGGCGATGGCGAAGAGTTTGGGTATCGACCGCAAGACGTCCTCCGCAGTTTTTTTTTGATTTACCGGGCGCGCGTGGCGCCCGCAAACGTCGTCACCGCATGGTCGCCGCGCGGAACGCGAAATCCACCGCGGGATTCTGCGCGTCGAATTCCACCACCGCGTCCCCCGCCGCGTAAACAGCCGCGTCGCCGTAATTCTTGCGGCGGGGCCGGAACATAGGCCCGTTTATTGAACCAAGCTCGATCGCCAGATACCGCGCGGCTCCACCGCCAACATTGCAATGCTGGTTGAAAGCCATGCCTGGTGGAGCGAAGGCAACGCCATGTCTCCAAAGGGTTTTTCGCGCTTCTCCCGCGTCGTCTTCCCACGTCAGCGTCATGCCCTCGCCAGCGACGCCCAGCAGCAGCGAGCCGAACATTTGCCGCCGCGCCCGGGCGTATTTTCCGCCAGCGATTTCAACGAGATCGCAGCCGATCGAGCCGCCCGCCAAGGATAGCGGAGTAATGAGCTCGTTGGGGCGGCTCATCGCGGTGGAATGAGCCTCAAGGCAATTGTGCATGAAGTTTCCATCGCAACGATCTGGAAACTCAAGCGGATTGTCGAACAGGAATGCCTCGTTGCGATAGAGCTGGATCAAATAACGGAAGTCGTTGACCGCCGCGATCCGCGCCTGTCCGCCAGATGTGTTTCGCAGCCGGATCGACGCGTTCATCGGCGCGGCGAACAGCGCTTTAGGGCTGAATTCAATGGTCTTTTTCGCGCCGCCGGGAAGCTCGATGTCCGCTGTGCCCGTCCCCGACAACACGTAGTAAACCTCTTCATAGAGGTGCTTTATCGGCGCGCTCGACTCTCCCGCCGCGAGATCGAACACGAATACTGTGAGAAAATCATCGCGGCCATCGAGATGGCACATCGCGCCATCGACGCCAAAACGCGCCCAAGGTCTTGTTTCAACAGCGAACATATCGATTGCGACGCCTGTGTGGACAGGGACGCCTTCACCGCGCGCCCAGTCTTCGTAAGTATCGACGAGATACTTGCCGGCGGGCGTTTGAAAGATCTGATCTACTTGCGAAGTCATGCCACGCCGCTCCCGCCGAACTTCGACTCGTCGATGAACTTGCCCATGCCGGATTTCACTCCTTGGGAAGCGATTTCCTTCAGCCAAAGCGCGTGCACCCTGGGGTCCTGATCTTCGTATTCCACTTGCGCGCCGCCCTGTTTAACGCTGCGGTCGACGCCGACATCCCAAATCTCGCGCTTCATTCGCATCAGCGGATGCCGCACCGTGCCGATTTGCAGCGCGAGATAGCGGGAGGGATGGTTGGCGACGTTGAAATGCTGGTGAAACATTGAATCAGGCGGACAATAGACGCAGCCATGCTCCCAATCGACGCGGGTGTAATCGTCGCCGGCGTCCTTCCAAAGCAGCGAATATCCCTTGCCCGTGACCGCGAAAACGCAAACGCCGTCGAAATGGCGATGGCCCTTTTTATAGGTGCCAACGGGCATTTCCGAGGAGTGGGCGCCGATGGTCGAATCGCTCAGCATGAAGCGCAGCATCGAGCCGCCGGCCCCGCGCGCCGACCACGCCTTCAATTCGAAAGCGGAGAGATCGGGCACGAAATTCGTTTCCCATTGATGCCGCCCGGGGCGCACGCCAATGAATTCGCCTTCGCCGGCGAAGAAGTTTTCCGCGCCCATTCTCTCGGGAAAATCGACCGGGCAGTCGAAGATAAGTCTTTCCGAGCGGAAACGGTTCATGACAAAGATCATGTTGTTGGCGCTGGCGAAGCGCGCGGGTTCGCGGCCCGAGCCGTTGAAGTGTTGATGCTTCGCGTTGAGCGGAATGGCGAACAGGCTTTTCGGCCCCCATTCAAAGGTGTGTTTGCGACCCTCGGCCGACGTCACCACCGTCGAACCATGGCCGGAAACAACGTAAATCACCTCTTCGTAAACATGACGAACAGGCGCGGACTTGCCGCCCGGCGGCAATTCAAACGCGAAGATCGAAATGAAATCGTCGCGACCCTTCACATGGCAGAAGGCGCCAAGCGTCCCGTAGCGATCCCATTTGGCGACCGGGACTTTGCGGATATCGATGCCGAAATCCTCGATAATGGGAATATTCTGCGCCCGCGCCCAGTCCATATAAGGGTCGGGAAGCGGAGCTCCTGGAAATACAGCGGTCAAAGGCTTTCCTTGCAGAGCGGCGGACGTTCGCGCGTTGACGTTCAAACGCCTTTATTATCCCGCGCGGGAAAAGGCGCAAGCGGTCTCCGCCAAACGCCATCGTCGAAAAATATTCGCCAAGATGGACGCCAACGGCGATGTTGCTCGCCAGCAACAGTCCCGATGCGCCGCTTCGCCGCCCCGCGCTCGCCCCATTGCCGCCATTAACCACCCCTTAACCACGCGCGCATCGACACAAAAGCAACGCGTCGAAAATACCCCTTGTTAGGGTTGATGGAACCTTCGCTTAACCACCACGGACTAGGACATGCCTCACGTTCGAGTTCGTAAAAGGAGTATGGGAATGATCGGTTTCACACGCGCCGGAGGCCTCAAGGCCGCGCTCGCGCTCGTCGCTGGCTTGTCCATGGCGGCATGCGCGAAGAACCCGGCTGACGACGCCAACAATGGCGGCGTGGGCGCGGGGCTCAGCGGATCGGGCGTCGCCGCGCCGGGCAGCCAGCAGGATTTCGTCGTCAACGTGGGCGACCGCGTGTTTTTCGAGACTGATTCGTCCGATCTGACTTCCAAGGCGCAAGACACGCTCGACAAGCAGGCGCGCTGGCTGCAGCAATACGCGCGCTACAGCTTCACCGTCGAGGGCCACGCCGACGAACGCGGCACGCGCGAATACAATATCGCGCTCGGACAGCGCCGCGCGGAAGTGGCGAAGAACTACCTGGTCGCCAAGGGTATCCCCGCCGGTCGCATGCGGGTCATCAGCTACGGCAAGGAACGCCCGGTCGCGGTGTGCGACGACATATCCTGCTGGTCGCAGAACCGCCGAGCCGTCACGGTGCTGAACGGCGGCGGCAACAGCTGAGATTTTTCCACGCTCCGTTGAAAGGGCCGGCGTTCCCCGATGGACGCCGGCCTTTTTCGTTGGTGTCGCAGGCGCCGCTTTGCCATCGCCCAGCCGCGCGGCCGCCCCATTTTGGCCGGGGGCGCTGCTGTATGGTATAAGTCAGTCGAATCCACCGAACGGACAACGTTGATGAATTATCCGGGCCGCTTCCTCGCGACGCTCCTGACAGGCTGCGCTCTCGCCACTGGCGCCACGTTCGCGCAGGGCTTTCGTCCCCCCGCGTCGATTCCCGGCGGCGGCTATTCTGACGACATCCGGCCCGCGCAGGCCACGGACCCCGCCGGATTAACGGTGAGGATCGACCGGTTGGAAGGGCAATTGCGACAACAAAACGGTCAAGTCGAAGAATTGCAATTTCAGGTCAAGCGGCTTGAAGACCAGTTGCGCAAATTCCAACAGGATGTCGATTTCCGATTTCAGGACGCAAGTGGCAAGCCGCCGGCGCGTTCGCCCAGCCCGCCGCCGTCCGCGCCCGGCAAGCGCGGCGATGTCAACGAAAACGGCTATCCTATTGTCGGCGAGGTGGATCCAATTTCACCGGACGCCGGGGCGCCTCCACGGGTCGCGAACAACACGAAGTCTGGCCGTCGCGGCGACGCTTTCGATCCGGATTCGGCCCCTTCGGCTCCGGGCGCCCCGCTGCCGATGGGGCAAACACCTTTTCCCTCCGCGCCACAACGCGTCGCCAATCCTCGCGTCGCCGCGGCGTCCGGGCCTTCTGGCCCGCTCAGCGACAATGTGGACGACGATCCCACCGGCGCCCCGATGGACTTGATGCGCGGCGGCGACGGAGCGCCGACACGCTTGGCCGGACCGGCGATACCTGTCGATCCCGCGCCAGCGGCTCTCGATCCGGCGTCCGTCGCGCCGGCGACACCACGCGATGAATTCAATACGGCCATGGCTAGCCTCCGCGCGAGCCGCTTCGAAGACGCTGAAACTTCTTTGCGGGCTTTTCTCGACAAGCATCCGAAGGATCGCCTCGCGGCGGACGCCACTTTTTACCTTGGCGAAAGCTACTATCGCCGGCAGCGCGCGAGAGAGGCGGCCGAGCAATACTTGAAGGTTTCGACGGATTTCGAGAAATCGAGCCACGCGCCGGAGGCGTTGTTGAAACTGGGCTTGTCATTGGAAAAGCTGGGCGCGCGCGAACAGGCTTGCGCCGCCTATGGCGAAATTCCGCGCAAGTATCCCACAGCGTCGGCTTCCATCCGCGCGAGCGCCGACAAGGAATCGAAGCGCGGACAATGCTGAAGGGCGATCCATTCGCCCGTTTCGATGTTGAAAGTCTTTTGCGCGGCTTCACAGAAAGAGCCGGTCTTTTGGTCGCGGTTTCCGGCGGCCCGGATTCGATGGCGCTGTTGCGGCTCGTCGCGCGGTGGCGCGAGAGGGATGGCCGGCCCCCGGTATTCGCGGCGACTGTCGACCATCGACTGCGAGACGACTCAGCCGGAGAGGCGGAAGCCGTCGGCGGTTGGTCGGCCGCGCTTGGCGTTCCCCATGAGGTTTTGGCTTGGGAGAGCGCCAAGCCCTTGACGCGGTTGCAGGAACGGGCTCGCGAAGAGCGCTATCGCTTGTTGACCGCGCACGCCGGAAAAGTCGGCGCGGACACAGTGCTGTTGGCCCACCATGCCAGCGACCAGGCTGAAACCGTGCTGCTTCGATTGACCCGCGGCAGTGGCGTGGGCGGACTCGCGGGAATGGCCGCGGAAACCACGCGTGGCGGGGTTTTCCTCGCCCGGCCACTGTTGAAACTGGATAAATCGGAGCTTGTGGAGCTTTGCGAGGCCTTGGGACAGGGTTTTTTCCACGATCCGTCGAATGAAAATCCCAGGTTCGCGCGGGTCCGGCTGCGCCGCTTGGCGACAACGCTGGCCGCCGAAGGCCTGGACCACGACGCGTTGTTGCGACTCGCGCGGCGGGCGCGACGCGTGGACGCCGCGCTGGCGACCGCGGTGGATTTCATCGAAAACCAAATTTCCGCGCGACGGAGCGAGCGCGGCGTTCAAGTCGAGGTCGATTTGTTGCGCGGCGCCCCGCTGGAAATCCTGATCCGCTTTTTGGACCGCGAGTTGTCGGCTTTGACAGGCGCCCGGCCCCGCTACGACCGGCTGGAGGCGTTCGCTGAACGCCTGGGCGCGGCGCTGGCCGCGCGCGAAAGGCTCGCCGCGACGCTGGGTGGCGCGCGGCTGGTTTTGTCGGCGAAGGGCGTTCTCGTCGCGTCGCTGGAATCCCCTCGCGGCCAGGCGAAGCCGCGCAAGGAAAAAGACAAGGAAAAAGAAACCTGTCGCGTTCACAGTGTTCATCTTAAGGTCGTATAGCCGCGCCCACGTCGCGTTTTTCGACGCCCGTTCCCTTGGCAATGGCCCTTGCGAAGCATAAATAGGTTCCAATCGGAGGCGATGCCGTTCCCGGCTCGGGCCCCCGGACAAGGTTTTCAATGAACCCGAATTACAGGAACTTCGCGCTCTGGGTCATCATCTTCCTGCTCGTCGTCGCGCTGGTGATGCTATTCCAGAATCCAAGCCAGCGGACGCAGGCGCAGGACATCGGCTACAGCCAGTTCCTGAACGAGGTCGATCAGGGCCATGTGCGGGACGTCACCATTGCCGGCAACGACATTTCCGGCCACTTCAACGACAATAACCGCGCCTTCGCGACCTACACGCCCAACGACCCGTCGCTGGTGCAGACGCTCATCAAGAAAAACGTCACCACCAACGCGCGGCCGCCGTCGGACGGCAATTCCTGGCTGCTGACGTTGCTGGTCAACGGGCTGCCGCTCATCGCCTTTCTTGGCGTGTGGATATTCCTGTCGAGGCAAATGCAGGGCGCGGGCGGCAAGGCCATGGGCTTCGGCAAATCGAAGGCGAAGCTTCTGACGGAGGCGCATGGGCGCGTGACGTTCGAAGACGTCGCCGGCGTCGACGAGGCCAAGGAGGACTTGGAGGAGATTGTCGAGTTCCTCAAGGACCCGCAAAAATTCCAGCGGCTGGGCGGGCGGATTCCGCGCGGCGTTCTGCTCGTGGGGCCTCCAGGCACCGGCAAGACGCTGACGGCGCGCGCCGTCGCGGGCGAAGCGAACGTGCCTTTCTTCACCATCTCGGGCTCGGACTTCGTCGAGATGTTCGTTGGCGTCGGCGCAAGCCGCGTGCGCGATATGTTCGAGCAGGCGAAGAAGAACTCCCCCTGCATCAGATTCATCGACGAAATCGACGCCGTTGGCCGGCACCGCGGCGCTGGCCTCGGCGGCGGCAACGACGAGCGCGAGCAGACGCTCAATCAGTTGCTCGTTGAAATGGACGGCTTCGAGCAGAACGAGGGCATCATCATCATCGCGGCGACCAACCGCCCCGACGTGCTCGATCCCGCGCTGCTGCGCCCGGGCCGTTTCGACCGGCAGGTCGTGATTCCGAATCCCGACGTGCTTGGCCGCGAGAAAATCCTCAAGGTCCACGTGCGCAAGGTGCCGCTGGCGCCCGATGTCGATCTCAAGATCGTCGCGCGCGGCACGCCGGGATTCTCTGGCGCCGACCTGATGAACCTCGTCAACGAGGCCGCGCTTCTCGCGGCCCGCCGCGGCAAGCGCGTCGTCACCCGCGACGAGTTCGAGTCCGCCCGGGACAAGGTCATGATGGGCGCCGAGCGCCGGTCGATGGTCATGTCCGAAGAGGAGAAGAAGAACACCGCTTATCACGAGGCCGGCCACGCGATCGTCGCGCTGTCGATCCCCGGCGCCGATCCCATCCACAAGGCGACGATCATTCCGCGTGGCCGCGCGCTGGGCATGGTTCAACAATTGCCGGAGGGCGACCGCCACTCCTACACCCGGCAATACTGCGTGACGCGGCTGGCGATCCTGTTTGGCGGGCGCGAGGCGGAAATCCGCACCTTCGGCCCGGAGAAGGTGACCAACGGCCCCACCGGCGACATCCAGATGGCGACGCAACTGGCCCGCGCGATGGTGATGCAGTGGGGCATGTCGGACAAGCTTGGACGCGTGCGCTACCAGAGCAACCAGGAGGAGATTTTCCTCGGTCATTCCGTGTCTCAATCGACAAACATCTCGGAAGAGACGGCGCGGTTGATCGACGCGGAAGTGCGCAGCCTGATCGAGGACGGCGAGGTAACCGCGCGGAAGATTCTCGAGGAAAAAAGCGCCGAGTTCGTCACCCTCGCCAAGGCGCTCATCGAATTTGAAACCCTGTCGGGCGACGAAATGATCGCGCTGATCCGCGAGGGCAAACAGCCGGTGCGCGAAAACGACGAACCCCCGCCGGCCGCGCGTCCCACGCCGATCGTGCCCTCGGCTGGCAAGCCGCGGCCGAAGCCTGACGGGGCGGGCGGTTTGGAGCCGCAGCCGCAGGTTTAGCGGATCGCTCGAAGAGGGAAACAAGCGCCCTCTCGTTTGTGAAGTGGCCACTCCCCAATGGGGCGGCCGGTCGCCGGCCACGCCCGTCGAATGAGCTCAACGCGCCCCACGCCCGGGAGGACAAGGCTTGGACGATCATAAAAAAGCTGTGGTGAAGAGCTGTCTCGACGGCGCGGAAGGCAACTCGATGACCTTTCCACAGATTGTCGGAACATTGATGCGGGAAGGCTTCGAAAGCTACACCATCAACTTCCGCCGAGCGCTCGCGACTTATTACATGCCAGATGGCGACTGCGTCGAAGTGCCGACGCACAAGATCGCCGCTCCCGTCGCCCCGTCCTTTGACGCGGGGCGCATTCAAGCCGCCATCAAGGAAGCGCAACAACTGGCGCCTGGCTACACCTATCTGGGCTTTTGCGAGAAAGCCGCGTCGGCCGGTTGCGCGGGGTACATCGTGTCTTTCTCTGGCCGACGAGCGCTTTACATTGGCCGCACCGCCGAAACCCACCTGGAGCATTTTCCGGACTGAAAAATCAAAACTCGATTCGACGCGTCGCGTTGACGTTTCCGCGTGGAGCGGAAGCTTCAACGATTTTCCGTTCGGTCCACGTCGCGGGTTTATTCGTCGACGCAAATCAAGCGCGCCTTCCGCCGCGTCGCGGACCCGCGATTTGGGGGCCCGGTAAATCGTTTCTTAACCGGGTTCCTTCAATTTGTACGGGCGCGTAGCGCAGTGTACGAGTTGCGGAGCCCAGCGTCATGTCAAACGATCAGCGAAACGCCAACGCGCCGGTTGGATCCGAAACCCAGCGCGATTTGCTTGCCCGTCTCTATCGGGAAATCGGCATTTCCGCCGTCGCGGCCGCCTTGTCGATTGGTCGGCCGGCGCCGCGACAACAGCGTATTTCCGCCGCAAAACTCTTGGAAAAGCGAGCCGACGAAAGCGCCGCCGCCTAATCCGCGCCGGGCCACCCTTTCGACATCGGGCTATTCATGTTCGTTACCCGCCGCGTGTTGCTGAAGGGAGCCGCCGCCCTCGCCGGCGTCGCTTGTCCGCTTGGCTCCTACGCCCTGGCGATCGAACCAGGCATGATGCTCGATGTCACGAAGTACGCGTTCACGCCGCCTGGATGGCCCGCGAATTTGCCTTTGAAAATCGCTGTTATCGCCGACATTCACGCCTGCGAGCCCTATATGTCGGCGGCGCGGATCAAGCGCATTTGCGACGTCGCCAACGCCTTGCGACCGGATGTCACGGTGATCCTCGGCGACTTCAACGCAGGCCACAATTTCGTGACGGGGCCGGTCCTGCCGGAGCAGTGGGGCGAAGCGATCAGCGGCCTCAAGGCGCCGCTGGGCGTTTACGCGATACTCGGCAACCACGACTGGTGGCACGGCGCTTTGCCCAGCGTTAAGACGCTCAACGTCCCGGAGATCGCAAAAGCGCTGAAGGACGCCGGCGTCGTGTTGATGGAAAACGACGCCGTGCGGCTCGACCACGCGGGTCAGTCGTTTTGGCTTGTCGGCCTCGCCGACCAGCTCGCCTATGTCATCAAGCGTGGGCACTATCGCGGCGCGGACAACCTCGACCTCGCGTTGTCGCTCGTGAAGGACGACGCCCCGGTCGTCCTGCTGGCCCACGAACCCTATGTTTTCAACCGCGTGACCGAGCGGGTGTCGCTGACGCTGTGCGGGCACACGCATGGCGGACAGGTTGATCTACCGTTTATCGGTTCGCCCGTGGCGCGCCGACGTTTTGGCGCCAACCACGTTTACGGCCACACGATCGAAAACGGCAGGCACATGATTATTTCCGCCGGATTGGGCACGTCGTCGCTGCCCATTCGGTTCGGTCGGCCGCCAGAGGTCGTGTTGGTGACTCTGGGGTCGCCGCCGCTCGCGGCCTGATTGAAGCGGTCTCAACGAAAAAAGCCGGGACGAGCCCGGCCTTTCCAAAAATCACGTTCCTTTTCAAAAATCGTGGTCGCGAAAACTAGCGAACCACAACCTTCGCGCCGACTTTGACCCGGTTGAAGAGGTCGATGGCGTCGAGATTTGTCATGCGGATGCAGCCCGACGACACGTCGTGGCCAATTGTTTCCGGCTCGTTGGTGCCGTGAATGCGATAAAGCGTGTCGCGATTGTTCTGAAAGAGATACATCGCGCGCGCGCCGAGCGGATTATCGGGGCCGCCTGGGAGACCGCCGGCGTCGACGGTGGGCTTGAGGTGGGGCCAGCGCTGCAACATGTCCGACGGCGGCAGCCAGTGCGGCCATTCAGCCTTGCGGGCGACCTGGGCTACGCCCGTCCAACCCTGCGCTTCCGCGCCCGTGGCGACGCCGTAGCGGATAGCCTTCTTGCCCGGCAGAATGTAATAAAGGAAGTGCGCCTTGGAATCGATCATCACCGACCCCGGGGCTTCGTTGGAAGCGAAATCAATCTGCTGACGCTGGAATTCCGAGGGAAGCTGGACGGTCGGCACCATCGCCAGCATCTTGGCGTCCATACCGGAAACCGACGGGTCGGGAAGACGCGCGTTGAAGGAGCCGGTGGAATTGCAGCCCGCCAAGCCCATCGCCAGGAAGCAACCAATTGAAATAGCTTTGAAAGTCATCGCCCAGCCCTGATTCGTCCGTTTGAGATTGCGACCTTATTAGAGTATTTCTTACCATAAAGTGGACTAAAAGAGATCAATTGCCGCACAACTTGTTGACTTGTGGCTCAAATGACACGGTCGCGCTCCAGACGAGGGACAAGCACGACCGGAGCAAAGGAAGAACGTGTGAAAACGGTTTTTGTTTCGCATCCGGCCGCGCTTTTGCACGATATGGGGCCCGGCCACCCGGAGCGACCCGACCGTCTGCGGGCGATTGAGGCGGCGCTGGCGGACGAAGCGTTCCAAGGCCTGGTTCGCGTCCAGGCGCCGATGGCGGCGCGCGGGCAGCTTCTGCGCGTTCATCCCGAGGCATATGTGGCCGATATCGAGGCGGCCGCGCCGACCGCCGGGTACGCCGAGCTCGACGGCGACACGACGATGTGTCCCGGAACGCTCGAAGCGGCGATGCGCGCGGCGGGCGGCGCGTGCTTCGCGGTCGATGAAGCGATGACGGGCCGCGCCGACAACGTGTTCGTGGCCATGCGGCCGCCCGGCCACCACGCCGAACGGACGACGGCGATGGGCTTTTGTTTTTTCAACAGCGCCGCGATCGCCGCCCGGCACGCGCAGGCGGTTCACGACGCGGAGCGGGTCGCCATCGTCGATTTCGACGTGCATCATGGCAACGGAACCCAGGACGTTTTCTGGTCCGACAGGTCGGTCATGTACTGCTCGACGCATCAGATGCCGCTTTATCCGGGCACCGGCGCCGTCGGCGAGCGCGGTCAGTTCGACACGATCGTGAACGCGCCGCTGCGGCCGGGCGACGGCGGCGAACAGTTCAAGGCGGCGATGAGCGAGCGTATTTTGCCGCGCCTCGACACCTTCGCCCCCGACCTCGTGATCGTGTCGGCGGGCTTCGACGCGCATCGCCTCGACCCCCTCGCGAACCTTCAACTGGTCGAGGAGGATTTCGGCTGGGCGACGGCGAAACTGATGGAAGTCGCCGACAAACACGCGAAAGGCCGGCTCGTGTCGCTGCTCGAAGGCGGCTACGACTTGAAGGGTCTGTCGATGTCGGTCGCCGCGCACATGCGTCGGCTGATGGGAAGCTAAGGCTCCGAACGCGCGTGAAAGAAAGATGCCCTTGCGCAACAGGCCGCGCGAGTCTCGCATTCCGCGTCCGGTTATGGTTAGATGGCGCGCCTTCAATGGCGAATCGTTGTTACGCGCGCGCGCCGCGCTTCCGTCTTGATCTGTCACGGTAGCATATTGACCAAATCACCCTGGCAGTTTCGGCCCCGCGGCAAACAGTCCGAGGCACCGCCTTCTCCTCCCGGACTCGCGGTTCGAACCGTCGCAGCGGCCATTCTCGCCGATATCGCGGGGCAAGGCCTGACGCTCGACGAGTGCTTCGATCCGGAAGCGCCGAACGCGCGCGTCGCCGAACTTGAGCCGCGCGACCGCGCGCTCGCCCGCTCGATCGTGGTGACGTCCTTCCGCAGGCTCGGCACGATCCGCGCGGCGTTGGCGAAGTTCATGGAAAAGGGGCCGCCGCGCAAGGCGCATTCTCTTGAGTGGACGCTGGTGGGCGCCGCCGCGCAGATATTGTTTCTCGACGTGCCCGACCACGCGGCGGTCGATCTCGCCGTTCATTCGGTGAAAAGCGATCCGCGCACCGCGGCTTTCGCCGCGCTCGCCAACGCGGTGTTGCGCAACGTGGCGCGCAACGCGGACGAATTGCGCGCCCCGGCGGATCCCTTCGTCGACGCGCCGAACTGGCTCTCGGCGCGCTGGCGCGCCAATTACGGCGAGGAGACCGCGGCCGCGATCGCCCGCGCCCATCAAACGGAGCCAACCCTCGACCTCACCGTGCGGAGCGACCCCGCCGGCTGGGCGGAGCGGCTTGGCGGAATCGTGCTGCCAACGGGCTCGCTCCGCCTCGACACGCACGCCCCTATCGCCGAACTGCCGGGTTACGACGAGGGGCAATGGTGGGTGCAGGACGCCGCCGCGAGCCTGCCCGCGCGGCTGTTGCGGGCCGAGCCCGGCATGCGCGTCGCCGACTTGTGTTCGGCGCCCGGCGGCAAAACCGCGCAACTCGCCGCCACCGGCGCGCAGGTGACGGCGCTCGACCGTTCGGCTGGCCGCCAGAAACGCCTCGCCGCGAATCTTTCACGCCTCGGCCTGTCCGCCGATATTCGCGTCGGCGACGCCCTGAGCGCCGACATCGGCGTGTTCGACGCCATCCTGCTGGACGCGCCCTGCTCGGCGACGGGCACCATCCGCCGCCATCCCGATGTCGCGTGGAACAAGTTCGCCGGCGACATCGCGACGTTGTCGACCCTGCAAAGCAAGATGATCGACCGCGCCATCGCCATGTTGAAGCCGGGCGGAACACTGGTTTACTGCGTTTGTTCGATGGAGCCCGAGGAGGGCGAGGGAAGGGTCGCGGCCTTGTTGCGGCGAAACCCCGACATCGAGCGCGAGCCTGTCGCGGCCGCGGAAATCGGCGGCCTGACGGAATGCGTCACGGCCGACGGCGATTTGCGGACACTTCCCTCGCATTTGCCGTCGGATAATCCGCGCCACGCGGGTCTCGACGGTTTTTTCGCGGCGCGCCTGAGGCGGCGGGTTCGCCCGTAATTTTTTCCGGAGGCGTTCACTTTCCCCGTCAAAGGAATGTCCGAGAAATTTAGGCGTGAAGTAATTTATGCTTTGGTTGGCCGTGTTTCGGCCGAGAGGGGGAAGAGCCAAATCTTGAACCGGTCCAGGCTCGCCGATCAGGTTTATGTGTCCGGACTTGCGGCCCGCGAAACAGTCGCGCGGCTGGCGGGCGCGATCTCGCGTCCGGCGCGGACGACGAGGTCGCTGTTCGGGCGGGCGCCACCCCGCCTGCTGATCGCGCCGTCGGACATCCGCACCGCCGACCCGACGCTCGCCGACGACATTTACGCGGGATATTTCGCCTTCGCCGGCAAGGTCGTCAACGCGCATGGAAGCGTCGTGTTCGACGCCCCCGCGCCGTCGCGGGCCTGGGCCGCCGCGCTCGCCGGCTTCGGATGGCTGCGTCATTTGCGAGCCTCTGGAACACCGCTGGCGCGCGCCAACGCGCGCGCCCTTGTCGGCGACTGGATCGCCGCGCGCCGCCGCGGCGGCGTGGACTGGGAACCGGGGGTGGTGGCCCGGCGGCTGGTGTCCTGGCTTAGCCAATCGCCTCTTCTGCTTGAAGACGTCGATATCGCCGACTACCGGCGTTTCATGAAGGCGCTCGGTCGGCACGCCGCGTTCCTGCGCGACGCGCTCGCTGGCGAACTCAAGGGCGCGGACCGCCTGGTGGCGCTCGTGGGACTCGTGGAATTCGCGTTGTGCGCGGAAGGACAAGCCAAGCAACTGCGGCGGGCGACGCGCGATCTCTCCGCGGAACTGGGCCGGCAAATCCTCGCCGATGGCGGACACATCGGCCGCGACCCCCAGACGGCGCTGGACCTGTTGCTTGATTTCCTGCCTCTGCGGCAGGCTTATGTGTCGCGCGGGCAGGCGGCGCCGCCGCAGTTGCTCAACGCCATCGACCGCATGCTGCCGCTGCTGCGCTTGTTTCGGCTTGGGGACGGATCGCTCGCCCTGTTCAATGGCATGGGCGCGACCCAGCCGCACCAACTCGCGGCGGTCCTGGCGCACGACGAAGCGCGCGCCGCGGCGATGCTGGACGCCCCCTATTCGGGCTATCAGCGGCTCGAAGCGGGCGAATCGTGCCTCGTGATGGACGCGGGCCGGCCGCCGCCGCCAGCCTATTCGGCGCAGGCGCACGCCGGCTGCCTATCGTTCGAGTTCGCGTCGGAGGGCTGCCGGCTGGTGGTGAATTGCGGCTCTCCGCCCGAAGCCTTCGCGGACTTGCGGGACGCCGCGCGATCGTCCGCGGCGCACTCGACGCTCGTCGTTGACGACACGTCGTCGTGCCGGTTGGCGCCCTTGACGGCGCGAACGAAGTCGGTGGCCGGCTGGATCGTCGCGGGTCCCCGCCGCGTGTCGACTACGCGAAGCTGGGACGCCGACCATGAAGGCCTATGGGCCTCTCACGACGGATACGCGCGCGAATTCGGCCTTGTCCACGACAGGAGCCTTTCGCTCTCGCGCGACGGCGGCCTGCTGCGGGGCGAAGACCGGCTGTCGCCCGCCGATGGACGCGCGATGCCGTCCGTCCCTTTCGCGATCCGGTTTCACATGCATCCAACGGTCGGCCTCGAAAGCGGCGCGAACGGCGCGATTCACCTCGTCGCCCGGAACGGCGCCCGGTGGCTGTTTAGATCAAGCGCCCCCGCGTCGATCGAGGAAAGCATCTATTTCGCCATGGTGGACCGGCCCCGCGGCTGCGAGCAGATCGTGGTGGCGGCGAACACGGGAGAAGCGCCCGCCGTCGCCTGGGCCTTCGAGCGCGTCGCCGAGCCGTCCGCGGAAGCGTGAAGAGCTTCAGTGAATCGTTTGCCCGCCGTCGACCATCATCGTCGCGCCGGTGACGAAAGACGCGGCGTCCGACACGAGAAAGGCGACCACATCGCCGATTTCCTCGCATTCCGCGGGGCGGCCCAGCATGATGCGGGCGCGCACGGCGCTTATGTCCATCAGGCCCTTGTCGAGGTAGCCTTTGTAGCGCGGCGACAATGTCGAGCCCGGGCACACGGAATTCACGCGCAGGCCTTTCGCGCCGTAGTCGATGGCGAGCTGGCGCGTCAGGTTCACGACGGCGCCCTTGCTGGCGCAGTAAACCGGCATTTTCGCATTGCCGATGACGCCGAACGTCGAGGCGACGTTGACGATGGACGGGCCGTTCGACTTCAGCAAAAGCGGAATGAAATCGCGGCACATGAAATAGACGCTGTCGATGTTCGTCGCCATCAGCTCGCGCCATTTTTCCGTGGGAAGCTCGTGCAAAAGGGCCGAAAAATTGTTGCCGGCGTTGTTGACGATCGCCTTGACCGCGCCGAATTTTTCGCCGGTCCACGCCGATAGGCGCCCAACGTCGGCCTCCTTGGAAACATCGGCGGCGAAAACCTCGCAGCGCCACCCTTTTTCGACGAACTCCGCTTGCGCGGCCCTGAGCGTCGCCTCGGTGCGTCCGACGATCACCGATGTCGCGCCCATTTCGCACAACGCCGCCGCCGCGGCCTTGCCGATGCCGGCGCCACCGCCCGTCACCACCACGGCCTCGCCGTTCATTTTAAGTTTCGACAGCATGCGTTTCCTCCGGGATTTCCGGGGAAACTAAGGCAATGAAAACAAGTTGAAAAGCGCGTCCGACCTCGTCGCAAGTCCCGACCGTCGAAATTTTCCGCCACGGCGCCGGCGCTTTTGGCTATACAGGGCGTCGTCGAACCCGTGGAAGCCACGCATGATAAACCTGAACGACATCGTCGCCATCGACGTCCACACCCACGCCGAGGAGCCCTGCGGCACGCACGCCGACGACGGCTACGACGATTTTCAGGACGCGATGAAGGCCTACTTCAAGCCCAAACACAACCACCGCCCAACGGTGCCGGAGACAGCCGCGCATTTCCGCGAGCGCAAAATCGCCGCGGTGATATTTCCGGTCGACGCCGAGCGCGAGACCGGGTTTCGCCGCTATAACAACGAGGAGATGGCCGAGCTCGCGGCGAAGGAAAGCGACATTCTGATCCCCTTCGGCAGCATCGATCCGGCGAAGGGCCGCGCGGGCGCGCGCGAGGCGCGCCGGCTGGTGAAGGATTTCGGAATCAAGGGATTCAAATTCCACCCGACGATGCAGGGCTTCTACCCCAACGACCGCTCCGCCTATCCACTTTACGAGGCGATCAACGAATGCGGCGTGCCGGCGCTGTTCCACACCGGCCAGACCGGCGTCGGCGCGGGCATGCCCGGCGGCATGAACATGCGCCTGAAATATTCAAACCCGCTGCATCTCGACGATGTCGCGGCGGATTTCCCCGACATGAAGATCATTCTCGCGCATCCCTCGTTTCCCTGGCAGGAGGAAGCGCTGTCGGTCGCGACGCACAAGCCCAACGTCTACATCGACCTCTCGGGCTGGTCGCCGCGCTACTTCCCGAAGATCCTGGTGCAATACGCGAATTCCATTTTGCGGCACAAAGTGATGTTTGGCTCGGATTGGCCGGCGATCCTTCCGGACCGCTGGCTGGCGGATTTCGACACGCTCGACATCCGGCCGGAGGTGAAGCCGTTGATCCTCAAGGAGAACGCGGCGAAGCTGCTGGGGTTGAGCCGCTAGCTGGCCACCGAAAACACGTTAAACCGGAAACGCCTCCAGCAGCTCGGCCGGGTCGCCGTAGCGCCTCGCGCATTCGATCACGGCGGGATCCCGCAGCGACAGCAGCAGTCCCTCGTCGATGAGCGTCTTGTTGCCGGCGGTCACTGTTGAATCAAACGCCACAAGGTCCATGTGGACGTGGGGCTCCTCCCAGTTTGGCATGACGCGGCGCAGATATTCGGATGTTTTCGGCCCATTGACGCCAAAATGCAGCGCGCCCGGCGAATTCGGGCCGGCGGGATAGATGTCGAAACGCGGCGCCTTGGGATTGTGGCCGCACCCAAGTTCCTCGAGCGTGCCGCCGATGAGGAACTCACGCAGGACGCCGGCTTCCCAGCTCTCGCCGTGGACAGCAACCACCCTGTCGTCGCGGAATTCGACCGCGGGCGGGTCCTCGAACGGCTTCTCAAAACCGACGCCCCATTGGGCGCGGATGATTCCGTTGATGCCGACCTTGTGGTCGGGATCGTTGCCGAACATCATGGGGTCGTAAATGTTGGGCCCGTGCGTGGGCATGTAATGCACGTAGCAACCAGCCTCGTCGGCGGTGTTGCGCCCACGCCAGCGATTGTCCCTCTTCATGCGTTCGCGCATGTCGGCGCTGAACGGAACGCGCAAATCGGTGCCGCGCTGGTCGGTGATCTTCAGTTCGAACGGACCGGCCTCCGGGTAGAGCCGCGAGGTCGCGCGGATCAATTCGCCGACGATGTCGAGAGGGAAGCGCGCCTGCGGCGTGTTCCACAGGTCGATGTTGCGGAAGAAGGTGATCTTGACCCAGCGTTGGCCCTTTTCGCGCCTCAGCCGCTGGCAAAAGGGGTCGAACACCGAGGCGAACCAGGTGGAGACGACGAAGTCCGCCCGCTCCAGCAATGTTTTCGCCTCGTCGGGCACCGCGACGTAGCGCGTCGATTCCCCCATGTAGGAGATGAATGTCGCGCCGCGCGCCTTGCAGACGCCCTGAACCGCCTGAACGACGCGCGGATCGAGCAGGGGGTCGGTCAACATGACGACGTGTTCGCCGGGACGCACGGCGAAGACGCGGTGGAAATTGTCCAGCGCCTGTATGTGTTCGGTCGTGGTCGCCTTGCCATAGTCCACCTCGCGCGGCAGGCCCCGCGTGGTTTTCGAGGCCGCGATGTCGGCGTTGGAGCGCGGAAAGGCCACCATGTCGTTCCTCCCTTTGTTCAACCCGAAGTTGACAGGCCGCGAGGACGTTCGCAAGGCGGGCCTTGTTTGTGTGGACGCCGCCGCCGCGCCCGGATAAAATGGGGACATGTACAAAGCCAGGACCGACGATATCGAGGTGACGGTGGAACCGCGCTTCATGGCCGACCGTTCCGATCCCGGGGCGGGCCGCTATTTCTGGGCCTATACGGTGCGGATCGACAATCACAGCCCGCGCACGGTCACGCTCGTGTCGCGCCATTGGCGGATCACCGACTCCCACGGACGGCTTGAGGAAGTGCGCGGCGCGGGCGTCGTCGGCGAGCAGCCAGTGCTGAAACACGGCGAAAGCTTCAAATACACGTCGGGCTGCCCGCTGACGACGCCGTCGGGCTTCATGGCCGGCGACTATCAAATGGTCGATGATTCCGGCAATTCCTTCAATGTGGAAATTCCGGCTTTTTCGCTCGACACGCCCGACAACAGGCGTTCGCTGAACTAGGTCGCGCCATGGCTCCGGATCGTCTCGAAGCGGCGCTGACAATCCTCGAACGGCTCATCTCCTTCGACACCGAAAGCTCGAAATCGAATCTCGCGCTCGTCGCCGAGGTCGAGTTGCTGCTGCGCGAGCGGGGCGTGGACTACGTGAAAATTCCGAACGCCGCGGGCGACAAGGCCGCCTTGTTCGCCACCATCGGGCCGATGATCGACGGCGGCGTGGTCCTGTCTGGCCACACCGATGTGGTGCCGGTGGCCGGACAGCCCTGGTCCAGCGACCCCTTTCGCGCGCGACGCGCCGACGGCCGCGTTTATGGCCGCGGCGCCTGCGACATGAAGGGCTTCGACGCCGTCGCGCTGGCGATGATCGAGGAATTCCAGCGCGCGCCGTTGAGGCGGCCCATCCACATCCTGTTCAGCTACGACGAGGAGACGACCTGCCTCGGCCCGGTCGACACGATCGCGCGTTTCGGCAAGGACTTGCCCCGCCCCGGCGCCGTGATCGTCGGCGAGCCCACGATGATGCGCGTCGCCGACGCGCACAAGTCGGTCACGACCCACGCCACGCGCGTGCGCGGCGTCGAGGCGCATTCCTCGATGCCAGCCTCGGGCGCCAACGCCATCGAAACCGCGTGCGAACTTGTCGGCGAGATATACCGTTTCGCCGAAACCCTCGCCGCCGAGGGCGGCGCTTTCGGGCGCTTCGATCCCGCTGGCGCGACGGTCGCCGTCGGCGTCATCAACGGCGGGACGGCGCGCAACATACTGGCGCGCGATTGCTCGTTTCTGTGGGAATACCGCGGCCTTCCCGGCGCGCCCGCCGACCGCGCGCGGCGACATCTCGACGATTTTGTCGCGACCCATGTCGCGCCGAAATTCGCGGCGCGTCCACACAGGGTCGAGGTCGAAACAACGACGGAGGTCGAAATTCCAGGCCTCTCGCCCGAGCCCGGGTCGGCGGCCGAAACGCTCGCCTTCAAGCTGGCGCGCGCCAACCACGCGATCGCGGTGTCCTACGCGACCGAAGCCGGGCGTTTTCAGGCGGCGGGCGTTCCCACTGTTGTCTGCGGCCCCGGCAGCATCGGACAGGCGCACCAGCCCGACGAATATATCGAGGTCTCGCAGATCGAGGCGGGCATCGATTTCATGCGCGCGCTGACCCGGGAGTTGATCTGAGCCGAGGCGCCGCCGCGCGCCCGGCTTTTATCGGCACCCCGCCAACGGGCTTTGCTTGTTTTGCAAATCGAACGGGCCCAGCATGCTCGTGGCGTAATCGACATATTGATAATCGACGAAATCGTCGATCGGCGTCTCCCTTGTCGCAAGCCCCTGCTTCCTGAAATACTCCCGCATGTCGAGCAGGCCCGGCTTGTTGACGTGCCCATTGGGGTTGCGCGCCGGCCATGGATAGCGGTCGAGCGTCTCGGGCCTGTCCTCGATGCCCGTCTTGACGATGATGTCCACCACTTCCGCGCGGTTGGGACCGTGGTGATAGGCCTGGCAATAGTCGTAGGCCGCGCGCTCGTAGGCCGTGTAATAGTCGCGCGCCAATTGCGGATTGGACTTCGCCCAGTCGGTGTTGATCATGTTGACCGCGATGGTGAGCGGCCTGGGGTCCGCGTAGTCGTCGGGGTCGGCGACGACTCTGGCCATGCCCTGATCGACATATTCCGAGGCCCACGGCTGTATCGCCAGCGCGGCGGCGATGGCCTTGCTGGTCAGAGCGACGCCCATTTGCGGGAAAGACATGATCTTGATGTCGACGTCTTTGACGTTGAGTCCGGCGCTGGCGAGGATCTTGCCGATTTCGTAGGTCGTCACCGTGCCCGCGCCGTTCGAGGCGATCGAGCCGCCTTTAAGGTCGGCGATCGATTTTATCGTGTCGGAGAGGTCCGAACGGACCAGCAGCTTGTGGTTGAGCGGCGAAGACGCGCGGTCGGCGACGATGGAAATCGGCATGCCGCGCTCGCGGGCGCTGAAGAACCCCGCGGTGACGCCACCTTCGACAATCTGCAACCGGTTCTGCGCGAGCAGCGTGATCACGTTGGCGGCCGAGTCGAGCTGGGTCAATTGGACCTTGATGCCCGCGTCTTGAAAATAGCCCTTTTCGACCGCGATCATCGTGGTCGCCGAGGCCAGGCTCTTGGTGACCCCGACGTGGACAACGGTCTCCTGCGCCCAACAGGAGGTCGCCGCCAGCGCGGCCAGCGTCGCCGCCGTCCAACCCGCGCGCCTTGGCATCTCGTCCCTCCAACTTGATCCTGGGATAAACCCCGGCGCGACGCGAGGAAAGCCCCCAATCGCGGCCATTGCGTGGTTTGCCCGTCCCCGCCCGCCATGCTAGGCGACGAGCGATCCGCGAAACGGGAAACGGCCATGAAGCGAAGCGACAAGCGCATTCTCACGACCCATGTCGGCAGCCTGATCAGGCCGCCGGATTTGCGCGAGTTCATCAAGGCGCGCCAGAGCGGCAAGGACTACGACAAAGCGGCCTACGCCGCCTGTCTGAAGTCGAGCGTCGCGGCGGTGGTGAGGCGCCAGCGCGAAGCCGGCATCGACATTCCCAGCGACGGCGAATTCGGCAAGGCGATCAGTTGGTCGCAATACGCGTTGACGCGGCTGAGCGGCTTCGAGCGCCGGCCCATCGTTGGACAGAACCTGTTCACCACCGGCGCGGACCGCGCGCGCTTCGCCGAATTCTACGCCGAAATGGACGCGCAGGATCCGCCCAACACCAACATGGAATCCGTCTGCGTCGGGCCGATCAAATACACCGGCCACGCCGAGCTCCAGATGGACATCGACAACTTCAAGGCCGCGTTGAAGGACAACCCCGTCGAAGAGGCTTTCCTGCCGGTCGCCGCCGTGTCGAGCGTCATCCCCGACCGCCGCGACCTCCACTACAAGAGCCGCGAGGCCTCGGACATAGCCATCGCCGAGGCCATGCGCGACGAATACAGGCAGATCGTCGACGCCGGCCTGCTGGTGCAACTCGACGACGCCCGCGCCGCGGTGACGTGGGACCGCATGTCGCCTAACTCCAGCTTCGCCGATTATTTGAAATGGCTGACGCGGCAGGTCGAGATCATCAACCATTCGCTGGAAGGCGTGCCCGAGGACCGCGTGCGCTACCATGTGTGCTGGGGCTCGTGGCCCGGTCCACACACAACGGACGTCGCGTTCAAGGACATCGCCGCGCTGGTGCTGAAGATCAAAGCGGGGGCGTTCGTCATTGAAGGCGCGAATCCGCGCCACGAGCACGAATGGAGCGTGTGGAAGGACGTGAAGCTGCCGGCGGGCAAGGTGTTGATCCCCGGCGTCGTCAGCCACGCCACCAACATCGTCGAGCACCCGGAATTGGTCGCCGAGCGCATCGCGCGCTACGCGGGCCTTGTCGGGCGCGAGAATGTGATCGCGGGAACCGACTGCGGCTTCGCGCAGGGACCGCTGCTGCGCCGCGTGCATCCCTCCATCGTGTGGGCGAAGTTCGAGGCGCTGGCCGAGGGCGCCCGGATCGCCAGCAAGCGGCTTTGGGCGTAGGCGGCGCCCTCCCCGCGAGCGGGGAAAGCGCGCGCCACGCGAAAACCCTACC
This sequence comes from uncultured Hyphomicrobiales bacterium, assembly GCA_903825465.1. Lineage (GTDB taxonomy): Bacteria > Pseudomonadota > Alphaproteobacteria > Rhizobiales > Beijerinckiaceae > Terripilifer. Next base: position 35,206 of record CAIKAR010000008.1, read on the forward strand.
GCGCCAGCAACGGTATCTTCTTGGGGTCCGTGGGCCCCGGCAGCGTCTGCAGGAACGCGTGGATGTCGGCGACATCGGCGTCCGACACCTGGCTCGCGACATAGGGCGGCATGTCGTTCCTGCCCTCGCGCAGGAAGGCGGCGAGCGACTCGGGCGGCAGTTGCAGTTGCGCCAGAGGTGGCGCTGGATAGTTCATCCGCCCGCCCTGTCCAGACCGGCCATGGCACTCGAAGCAACCCACCGCGAGGAAGGTGGCTTTTCCCTTGACCGGATCTCCATCGGCGCGCGCCGGAGCGCCGGAAAACGCCGCGGCGATAAGCGCGGCGGCCAGCATCGATGTTTTGATATGCGACATGTTCGGCTAGCTCCTCAGCGCGGATCGGTGACGACATCGATGAGCGCGGGCTCGCCGTTGCGGACCACGGCGAGGGCGCGCTTGAGCGCCGGCCCAAGTTCCTTCGGATCGCTGATCGGCCCTTCGCCGTAAACGCCGAAGCTGCGGGCCAGATTGGCGTAGTCGATGTTCGGATCGGTGATGGTGGTGCCGATGCGCGTGTTGCGCGCGCCGCGCTGATGGCGGCCGGCCATGGCCTGGAGATACATGAACTCCTGATGCCACGCCCGGTTGTTGTTCATCACATAAAGCAATGGAATCTTGTGGTGAGCCGCCGTCCACAGCGTGCCGGGGCACATCATGAAATCGCCGTCGCCCTGGAACGACACCGTCAACCGGCCGTGCTTCTTGTTGGCCAGCGCCGCGCCAAGCGAGGCGGGCGCGTTGTAGCCAACGCCGCCGCCGCCGGAGCCGCCGTTCCAGTTGTGGGGCTTCTTCATGTCCCACAAAAGGCGCGGCCAGGCGAGGCCGACGCTTGTGCCGACAAGCGACCAGTCGTCGTCCTTGATCTGCGCGTAGACCTCGGCGCACATGCGCGCGGAGGTGATCGGGCTCGCGTCCCAGCCGATCGTCGCGTTCGACAGCGCGGCGTCGATCATCGAGGCGTGCGCCGCGGCGAGTTTCTTGCCGCGTTCGGCCAGCGCCGACTTGCGGCCGTCGTCGATGAGCTTCTTCACCTGCTCGGTCAGATACGGCAGGCTCGCCTCGCCGTCGCCGGATATCGCCAGATCGACCGGTTGATAGCGTCCGAAATCCTGATCGTTGGCCTTGATCAGCATTTCGCGGTTGCCAATGGTCGCGAGCTTCGCCGTCGGCTTGTAGATGGGCCGGTTGGAGCGCACGATGCGGTCGCTGTGGGCGTTGATCAGACCCCACAGGTCTGTCGCTTCGATGCCGACGATCACATCGGCCTGCGCGATCGCGGCGCGGGCGCGCCCGGAGTGGTTGAGCGGATGCTGGCTCGGAAAGTTCATCCGGCCGCCGACGTCGATAATGGCGCATTGCAGCGCCTCGGCGAGCTCCACGAGCAGGGGCATGGCGGCGGGCGTGCGCGCCAGGCGATCGACGACAACGACCGGGTTCTCCGCGTTCGTCAGCATCTTGGCGACCTCGCGCAAAGCCCCCATTTCGCCCATCGCCGGCAGCGGCAGGGAGAGCTTCGGAATTTTCAGCTTCTCGCGGTCTTCGATCGGGTTTTCCTGCAACTCCGCGTCGACGGAGATAAACACCGGCGCCATCGGCGGCGTCTGCGCGATGCGCACCGCGCGCACCGTGGATTCCGCGAAGTGCTGGAGGTTGGCGGGCTGGTCGTCCCACTTGGTGAAGTCGCGGATCAACGCGCCGGGATCGACCGCCGAATGATTCCATTCGGCGCCGGGCAGGCGCTTGTCCTCTTCCAAGATGTTGCCGACCATGGCGAGCATCGGCACGCGGTCGCACCAGGCGTTGTAGATCGCCATCGCCGCGTGCTGCAGGCCGACGGTGGCGTGGCAGATCATCGCCTGCGGCTTGCCGTCGATCTTGTAATAGCCGTGGGCCATCGCCGCGGCGATTTCCTCGTGCACGCAGACGATGATTTCCGGCTTGTTGCCGCCATGGTTGAGGACGGCTTCGTGCAGGCCGCGGAAGCTCGAGGCGCACATCATGAAGAGATAGTCGATGCCGGCGGATTGCAGCACGTCGGTCATGAAGTCGCCGCCCGACGAGGTTTGCGTGGCGGGATCGGCGTTCGGCCGCTCGGTGTCGGCGGCGAGTTGAAGCGGGCCGGGATAGGCGGCGCTGGCTTTCTTCGGCGCCTCGACGGGAACGGCCTTCGCCTCGCCCGCGGTTATCGCGGCGGCGCCCGACAACGCCGCGCCCTTCAAAAACCCGCGCCGCCCGACGGCGGCCGTGTCGCTGCGCTTGCTCGCCATGGCTTCCTCCCGTGTTCCGGAACCGTTTTTCACGGCGTTTTCCGCGCGGCGGAAGTCGCGGCGCGTCCGGCGTTGAGAGGATGCTAGCGCAACCCATAGGAAAGGCAATGGCGCCCGGCCAGCGTTGTCCGGAAATTCAAATCGGTTAAAACAGCCGCATGAAAAAACCGTTTGGCGTGTTCGCGGTCGCCGCAAACCTGGGGTTCTTCGGCCTTCAGGCGCGCGCGCAGACGCCCGCCGATTTCCTCGACATCCGCTATGGCGAAACCGCGTCGCCGCTGCAAAGCGTCTTCGCGCTGCCGATCCTGGTCGCGGAGCGCGAAAAATTCTTCGCGCGGCGCGGCCTGCATTTCTCCATCGTGCCGGTGCAGGGCGGCGGCGAAGCCACGGTCGATGTGTTGGCGGAAGGACGCGCCGACATATCCCACGTCGCGACGAATTTCCTGATCTCCACGGCGCTGAAGGGGTCCGACGCCGTCGCCGTCGCGGCCGAGTTCAACAATCCGATTTAGTCCCTCGTGGCGAAACCCTGGATCAAAAGCTTCGACGACCTCAAGGGCAAGCGGGTCGGCATGGCCGACATGACGGGCACGGTGTCGCTCGCGACGCTCGCCTTGATGGCGAAACACGGACTCGCGCGAGGCGATGTGACGATCAAGGTCGTGGAAGGCACGCCGTCGCGCTTCGCCTGCCTGATTAGGGAGGACTGCGACGCCGCGCCGCTGGGCCAGCCGCAGGATTTTTTCGCCACGCGGCAGGGCTTCAACATTCTGGGCCTGTCGAGCGAAGCGACGCCCAATTTTCTTTACACCGTCACCATCGCGCGGCGCTCGTGGGCGGAAAGGAACAGCGAGGCCGTCGTCCGCTACGCGCGCGCGCTCGGCGACGCCTTTCATTTCATCCGCGATCCCGCCAACCGCGACTCCGTCGCGGGGACGATTCGGGACGCCTGGGGCTCGTCGGATTCATCGGCCCGCGAAACCTTGTCGCTGTATTTCGAGCCCGAGAAAAACGTGCTGCCCATGGCGGGCGAAATCAGCGTCAAGGGCATGGCGCAAGTGATCGACTTCATGGACAAAGCGGGCGCGTTCAAAGGCGCGAAGCCGGCCCCGGAGGCGTTCATGGACACGCGGTATTTGCGCGCCGCCGGCGTGCCCGACCAACCTTAGGCCGCGGGTTGCCCACGCCTTTCGTTCGCGCCGCCCACGCCTTCTGTTAACGTCGCCCACGCCTTTTTTTATCGCCCGAAATCCGCTATCACCGCCCCGAGTAATTCGAGGAGACATCCATGAGCGTTCGCACCAAGCCGCCGTTCCGCGCCGACCATGTCGGAAGCCTCATCCGCCCCGACAATCTGATCGCCGCGCGCGAGGACGCCGCCAACGGCAAGATCGCGAAGGACGAGCTGTTGACCATTCAGCGCGCCGCGATCCGCGACGTCGTGAAAACGCAGGAGGACATCGGCCTTCGAGTCGTCACCGACGGCGAATACAACCGCAAGTCCTGGCAGAGCGACTTTTTGCTCAAGATCAAGAACGTCGCCGTCACGCCGCCGAAACTGACGGTGAAATTCCACTCGGCCGTCGGCACGCGCGAGCACACGCCCCCGTCGATGGCCGTTGTCGGCAAGGTCTCGCGGCAGGAGCCGATCTTCGTCGACGACTTCAAGTTTCTGAAGACCGTCGCGAAGGCGACGCCGAAGGTCACCCTGCCCTCGCCCACGATCCTGCATTTCCGCGGCGGCCGCGAGGCCATCGACGCTAAGGCCTATCCCGACATGGCGGAGTTCTACCACGACCTCTCCGGCGTCTATCGCGCCGAGCTCGGCGAGCTCGCCGCCAACGGCCTGCGCTACGTGCAGATCGACGAGGTGAATTTCGCCTATCTTTGCGACCCGGCGCTGCGCAGCGACGTGAAAAACCTCGGGGAAGATCCGGAGTCGCTGCCCAAGACCTACGCGAAGCTGCTCAACGACTCCGTCGCCGGCCTTCCCGCCGACATGACGGTGTGCATGCATCTTTGCCGCGGCAATTTCGCGGGCTCATGGGTCGCCGAGGGCGGCTACGAACCCGTCGCGGAACTGTTGTTCAACGAGATCAACGTGACGGGTTATTTCCTCGAATACGACAGCGCGCGGGCCGGCGGCTTCGAGCCGCTGCGGTTCCTGCCGAAAGGCAAGACGGCCGTGCTCGGGCTGCTGACAACGAAAAGCTCCAACATGGAAACGAAGGACGCGATCAAGCGCCGCGTCGAGGAGGCGACGAAGTTCGCCCCGCTCGACCGTCTCGCGCTGAGCCCGCAATGCGGCTTTTCCAGCGGCATCGGCGGCGAGACGATGACGGTCGAACGCGAGATGGAAAAGCTGGCCCTGGTCGTCGAGACCGCGAAAGAAATTTGGGGCGACGCCTGACGCGGCCACCGGCGCGGGCCAAGCGAAAGGAAGGCGCGGAACCCGCGCCTTTTTTCGTTGAAACCGCGGGGGCCGCAGCTTCTTCATAGCGCAAATCGCGCGTTCTGGCCGCGGTCGCGGGTATCGCTTCAAACGACGCGCGAAGGACGCGGGGCCTAGATATAGGCCTTCACGGTCGTCAACACGCCGGCGATTCCGAGAATTATCGCGCCATACCAGGGCCAGCGCACGCCCTTCATGATGATCGACACCGTCGCGATGGCGATCGACACATGCAGCATCGTCACCGCGAGCGTCAGCACGTGGTGGCGCTGTTCGTGGCGCTCGGACTCCACGCCCTTCGCCTCGACCTCTTCCTCGAGTTCCGTCGCCTTTTTCTGGACTTCCTTCGAGTCGTCGTCGTTGTGCTTGGCGCCCTCGTTCAGCTTGTCCGCCTTGTCCGGGTTGGTGATCGCGGCGATTTCGTACATGTTTTTCTTTATGCTTTTGGCCTGAAAAAACGCCCACTGGTCGCTGGCCTTGTTTTGGAACAGGACGGATTCGTTCTTGCTGACGATGGTCGCGGAAGTCTCGACTGTCTCAAGGCTGCCGACCGTGGCCGCGATCACGGCCAGAACAGCTATGGTCATCGCCACGGTGGACATGAAGCTGTCGCCCTCGTGCGCGACGTGCTCGGCGTGCTCCATGTGTTCAAAATGTTCGGTGGGCGATTCGGACATGGCAATTCACTCCAACGGCAATGGCTTTGGACAAACGCGGGCCCCCCGGCCGTTCAACGCCCACGCTTCCCACCCTTGCCCCGAACGCGCGCCTCGGGCAAGGCGGCCGTCGGCTTCACCCTCTGATTTCACGCGGAAATCGCGTTCGCCGCCGGTTCGGCGAGGCAGGACCAAGGGTTAAGGACGGGAAACGCCCGGGGCCATTCCGAATATCCGAATGTTCATGGATCTGATATCGAATGCGACGCCATATTTTATGAAATTGCCGCGGGCCCAATGACCGACAAACCCAATCTGTCCATCGCCGAGCTTGATCGGGCCATCGCCGAGGAGCGGCTTGTCCTGCTGTATCAGCCGCAGGTGACGCCGGCCGACGGCGCGATCGCCTCGGTCGAGGCGTTGATCCGATTGCGCGGCGGCGACGGCGCGTTGATTTCGCCCGACCGCTTCGTGCCCATCGCGGAGATGTCGGGCCAGATCGTGGCGCTCGGCAAATGGGCGCTGCGCCAGGCTTGCCGCGACGCGGCGGGCTGGGAGCGGATAGCGGTCGGCGTCAACGCCTCGCCGATGCAGTTTCACGATCCCGATTTCGTTTCCTTCGTCGAAACAACCCTCCGCGACACCGGGCTGTCGCCCGAACGGCTCGAACTCGAAATCACGGAAGGAGCCTATTTCGACGATATCGACGCAGCCGAAGTCGAAGTCGCCCGGCTGCGCGACATGGGCGTGGGCGTGGCGCTCGACGACTTCGGCACAGGCTACGCCTCGCTCACCTATCTGCGCCGGCTGAAGATCAGCAAAATCAAGATCGACAAGAGCTTCGTTTCGGACTTTCACAGCGTGGACTCCGCCGCGATCATCCAAGGGGTTTGCGCCATGGCCCGCGCCATGGGCTTGAAAATCACCGCGGAAGGCGTCGAAACGGCCGAACAGGCGCGTTTTCTGAGTTCCGCCGGCGCGCACTACATGCAGGGATACCTCTATTCGCCGCCGCTGACGCGCGACGATCTCGCCAAGCTGCTGCGCGAACGCGCCGCTCCGCCGCCAGGCGCCCCATAGCTTCGCCGACGGGGCCGCGCGGCCTAATCGATCTTCAACGCAGCGAGGTAGCGTTCGACGACGGCCTTTGGCGCGTTGACGATGCGGCCCGAAATTTCCGACATTTGCTCGCCCGTGCGCGGATTGATCAACAAGTCGAGCTTGCGCGCCGCGGCGAGGAATTCGGGATCGCGCATGGTCTCGTCGAAGCCGCGCCGCAGCGTCTCGACGACCGGCCTGGGCGTGTCGGGCGGCGCGACAAATCCCTCGCCTATCTCCGACGAGGACGACATGAACTCCAGCGTTCGCCGGTCATCTTCGCTGGCCACCAGGTCGTCGAGAAGCGGAATGTCGGGAAGGTCGGCCAGTTTCGTCAGGCCGATCTGCGCGAGCACCCGGATCTTCTTGTCGCGCACCCAGTCCGCGCGCAAATTGATCAGGTCGCTCCACGTTGTCGTCGCCGCGTCGGTCTCGCGGTTCTCCACCGCCTGATTGACATCGACCGCGGATTTGTAGCCGACGACGATCTTGAACTTCGTGCCGAGAAACCTGTTCATCAACGCGGGATTGGTGAAGGTGTCCGACGCGCGCCCGGCCGAACCCGCGATCAATTCCCTTCCCCGGAGGTCGTCGATCGTTTTGGCGGCGACCGTGTGCCAGACGAACAGCACGCGCGTCGCGTCCGCCGTGCGGCCGATCCAGCTCATCTTGTTCAAATCGTATTTGACGGATTCCTCCGCCACCGCCTGCGAGGTGGCCGCGGCGACCAACGGCGTGACAATGGTCAATCCGTCGCGCGGGGCGGCGTTGTAGGCGTAGTTGATCGCCAGCGATCCCCCGGCGCCGGGCATGAACACCGGCTGCACGGTGGGCTTGCCCGGAAGATGGCGCCCGAGGAACTCGATGACCGGCAGCGTGTAGAACACGCGCCCGCCGCCCGGCGCCGAGGGAATGACGACGCGGAGGGTCTGGCCGCGGAACACGTCGGCGGGGCTTTGCGCGCGGGCCGGGAGGACGGCGAAGACCGCCATGATGGCCAGCGCGGGCGGGAAACGGAAAGACATGCGCGCCCTCATTCTTTTCGCCTGAATGGAATCTCGACATCGCGCGGCGGATTGGCCTTCCGTTTGCGTTGCTCCAGCTCCCTCGGCCAAAGCCGGAACGCGTAGTTGTCCGGCAGAACATCGAGCCAGTCGTCGAGTCCGAGCGCGCGGGCCGCGCGCGCCGGCCAATAAGGGTCGATCAGCATCTCGCGCGCGATGGCGACGATGTCGGCCCCGCCCGTCGCCAATATCTCCTCGGCTTGCTCCGGCTCGGTGACGAGGCCGACGACCGCGGTCATGACATCCGCCTCGCGGCGGATATGGCGGCTGTAGACGACGTTGTAGCCGGGCGCGTCCTTTGGCACCGCGGGCAGGCTGGAAGCGCCTTCGAGCCCGCCGCAGGAACAATCCACGACATCGACGCCGCGTTGCTTCAACGCCCGCGCGAGAACCACGCTGTCGTCGATGTCCCAGTGCCCGCCCTTTCCATCGACGACCGACATGCGGAAAAACAGCGGCTTGTCCGCCGGCCATTTTTTGCGCGCGCCCTCGACCAGTTCCAGCGCGAAACGCATGCGGCCCTCGAGGCCGCCGCCGTAGGAATCGGTCCGCTTGTTGGCGACCGGCGACAGGAACTGGTTGATCAGATAGCCATGCGCGCCGTGGATTTCGACAATGTCGAACCCCGCGTCCGCCGCGCGCCCCGCCGCGTCCGCCCAGGCCTGGATCTCGTCGCGGATTTGCTGAACATCCAGCGCGGCCGGCGCGGGCCGGTTCGGCGCGTGCGCGACCGCGCTCGACGAAATCGTCGGCCAGGGCGCGAGGCCGGCGGCGACGTCGTCGGGCCCGAGCGGCCTGCGGCCCTCCCACGGCGAACGCACCGCCGCGCGACGGCCCGCGTGACCAAGCTGGATGGCGGGAACCGCGCGCAGGCTCTTGAGAAAATCGGTGACGCGCCGCCATTTCCGCGCTTGCGCGTCGGTGTGGAGTCCCGGGCAATGATGCGTGCGGCGGCCGCGCGCCTCCACCGCCGTTTCCTCGGCGCAAACGATGCCGGCGCCGCCAATGGCGAACTGGCCGAGGTGAACGAGATGCCAGTCCGTGATCTCGCCGTCGATGGAAAGATACTGCGACATGGGCCCGAGCATGATCCGGTTGCGCGCCGTCACGCCGCGCAAGGCGATAGGGCGGAACAGCAGCGGCCGCTTGTCGATGGGCGTGGTCAGGCCGCCCGGCCGGTCCGTCGAGAATTCGACGCCCGCGATATTCATTGGTCCTCCCCGTGTCGTTGGCGACAGCTTGCCCCGGATTCATCGGCCCGGCAATCTCGCGCAAGCGCTGGCGTCGCGGCGCGCCATGGTCCATGATCGCGCCAACGGGCGCTCGCACAGCCCGGCCACGAGGGAAAACATGCCGCAAGACCAGCACGCGCCGACATTGGGCCTCTCGCCGGGCTCGCCCGCCGACATCGTCGCGCGGGTCGAGCGGCTGCCGATCACGCGCTTCCACGTCAAAGCGCGCGTCGTTATCGGCACCGCGACGATCTTCGACGCCTACGATTCCTACGCCATCGCCACCGTGCTGCCTGTGTTGATTCCGCTGTGGCATATTCCCCAAGGCTCGATCGGTTATCTGATCGGAGCCGCGAATTTCGGCCAATTGTTCGGCGCGCTTTTCTTCGGCTGGGTCGCGGACCGCATCGGCCGGCTGCGCACGCTTGGCGTCACCATCACGCTCTACGCGCTGACATCGCTCGCCTGCACGCTGGCGTGGGACTACAATTCGATGATCGTCCTGCGCTTCATCGAGGGCTTGGGCCTTGGCGGCGAGGTGCCCGTCGCGGCCGCGTATATCGGCGAGATGGCCAGGGCCAAGGGCCGCGGCGTCTTCTTCCTGCTTTACGAGAGCATCTTCACCATCGGCCTGCTGATGGCGAACCTGCTTGGCCTCTACCTCGTGCCGCATTTCGGCTGGCAATCGATGTTCGTCGTTGGCGCCCTGCCCGCCTTCGTCGCTTTTTACGCCATGCGCAGCCTGCCGGAATCGGCGCGTTGGCTGGCCGACCGCGGCCGCGCGGCGGAAGCGGACAAGATCGTCTCCGGCATCGAACAAATCGCGCGCGACGCGGGCCAGCCGCTGCCGCCGCCCGTGCCGCTCGTCGCGGCGACAACGAATGTCACGGCCTCGTGGGCGGAGATGTTCAGCCCGTTCTACCGGGCGCGCACCTTCAGCGTTTGGGCGTTGTGGTTCTGCGACTACTTCTGCAGCTGGGGCATCACCGGCTGGGCCGCGACGATCTACACGACCGTTTTCAAGCTCGATCTGCACACGGCGCTGCTCTACGCGCTCGGCGCCAATTTCGCCAGCATCGTCGGCGGCTTCGCGGTCGCCTTCCTCGTCGATCGCACCGGCCGGGTGAAGTGGTTCGCCGGCGCGTTCCTGTGCGGCTCGGCGGCGCTGGCGACGGTGTGGTGGGTCGGCCCCACCAACCCCGAATTCGTCGCGGTGATGCTGACGCTGGCGTTCCTCTGCATCGGCTCGAATTCGAGCATGCTGTTCCTTTACACCGCCGAAATCTACCCGACGCGCCTGCGCGCGCGCGGCACCAGCGCTGGCACCGCGTTCAACCGTTTGGCCTCGTCCATCGGCCCGCCCATCGTCGGGGCGCTGCTCGGTTTCACCGGGCTCGCCTCGGTCTATTTGCTGCTGGCGGTGGTCGCGCTGGTGGGCGCGCTTGTCGCGATCTTCTTCGCGGTGGAAACCACGGAGCGCGTGATGGAGGAGGTGTCGCCATAACGGCGCGCCTACCTCCCGGTTGGTCCGCGGAAGGCCTGCGGCGGCAATCCCGCGCCGAACTGCGCCTGAGCTTGCGCGGGATAGGCGGCGGGCGGCGGGGTAGTCCCGGCCTCAGCGCCCGCCACCGGCGCCATGTACCGCGGGCCACCGGGCGCGACGGGGCTTTGATAGGCCTGCGCGGCATTGAAGGCCGCCGCGGGCGTGCCGTCGTCATCGCTCCTGGGCGCTGGCCGCCGCGCCACGCGCTTGAAGCGCGGCGCTGGACGGGCGGCGCGCCGCGGCGGCGCGGCCGGCTTGGCCTTTGTTTCCGGCGCCGGAGAACCGATCAGCGTCGCTTCGAGACTGTCGGGCAACGCCGTGACGGCGGCGGTTGAGCCTGAGACCGTCGCGACGGAGTCGGGCAAAATGTTGCGTCGGTCCATCGACATGATCCGGGCGAGGGTCGAGGATTCCCCCAGACGCAATCCCTCCACCATCGCGGCGAGTTGATCGACCGTCTGGTCACCCCGGCAAATCCGCACGCGGATCGACGCGGGCGCCGCGCCGCCCGACACAAGCGCGCCGAGACGCGCGAAGCCGGAAGAACCCGCGCCGCCGGCTTGCCGGATGTCGTCGATCCATTGCCACGCGAAGACGCAGCGCGCGCCGTTGGCGTGTTTGCCAATCGCGAGGCCGACGGGGCCGTAGGCGTTGCTCATCGCGCGCGTGACGATCCCCATTCTCACCTCGGGAAAGCGCGACAGGATTTCGCTTCGGACGCCGCGCTCCGACGGCTTGCCCATTTGCATCTGGCCGGGGCCGCCAACCGAGGAGGAACTCGCACGCAAGCTGACTTCGATGACGTTTTCGCCTTTCGTCAACCTGTCGGGAGCGAGCGCGATCTCCTGGCGCGTTCCATCGACGAAGTTTCGCTCGCGAACCGCGGTGACCACGCCCGCCTCGATGGGCAGATAAAACAACGCCGCCGATATGTCCTGATTGCCGGCGGCCGCGCCGTCCCTCGAAACCGGCACGATGGACTGCGAACCGGAGGCTGGAATCGAACCCGTGGCCATTCGGGAATTGTCGAGCGGGAGATCGAACCCCGAGCCGCAGGCGGCCAGGGAAAACAATCCGAAAACGGCGATGAGCTTGCGCATGTCAGTGCCTCGGCGCGGGCGGAGAGGAGAACGGCGTGATGGAAAAACCGGCGGACGGCGCGGGCGAGGGAAAGAGCGAGGACGAGTATCAGATCGCGCTTTCCGCCGAGGAGTTCCTCGAATTCTTCCTCGAGGACCTCGAGCTCCCCGATCTCGAACGGCGCAAGCTCTCGACGACCGAGAGCGACGGGCTTCGCCGCGCCGGCTACGCGGTTTCCGGCTCGCCCGCGAACGTCTCGGTGACACGCACGATGCGCAATTCCCTGTCGCGCCGCATCGCCCTCAAGCGCCCGCGGCCGGAAGACATCGACGAAGCGGAGCGCGAACTGGCCGACGCCGAGGCGCGCGGAGCCGACGCGGGCGCGCTCGCCGAATTGCGCGAGCGCGTCGAAACGCTGCGGCGGCGGACGCGCACCATCGCCTGGATCGACCCGATCGACATCCGCTACCGGCGCTTCGAACCGGTGCCGCGGCCGACGACGCAGGCCGTCATGTTCTGCCTGATGGACGTTTCGGCGTCGATGAGCGAGCACATGAAGGATCTCGCCAAGCGCTTTTTCATGCTGCTCTACGTCTTTCTCAAGAAGCGCTACAAGAAGGTCGAGATAGTCTTCATCCGCCACACCGACGAGGCGGCCGAGGTCGACGAGGACACGTTCTTCCACGGCGTTGAAAGCGGCGGCACGCGGGTGTCGTCGGCGCAAGCTGAAATGCTGCGCGTCGCGCGCGCGCGCTATTCGCCCGACGCCTGGAATCTCTATGTCGCGCAGGCCTCGGACGGCGACAACGACCCGCGCGACAACGCCGTTTCGACCGCGCTGCTGCTCAACGACATTCTTCCGATGACGCAGTACTACGCCTATCTCGAAGTCGGCGAGCCGGGCCAGCGCGTTGGCGCGTCCTCGCTGTGGCGCGCCTACAAGGAGCTTGGCGAGCCCCGCGTCGCGCAGCGCTCGGTTACGTCGCGCGAGGAGATCTACCCGGTGTTCCGCGAGTTGTTCAACCGGGATTCGGCGGAACGCGGAGGCGGCGAATGAGCGGCTTGCTGTTCGACGGCGAAGGCTGGTCCTACGACACGATCCAGCGCATCCACGACGCGGTGTCGGAAATCGCGGTCGGCGAACTCGGCCTCGACATCTACCCGAACCAGATCGAAATCATCACCGCCGAGCAGATGCTCGACGCCTACGCGTCGACGGGCATGCCGATCTTCTATCAGCACTGGTCGTTTGGAAAACACTTCACACAGCACGAGCAGATGTACCGCAAGGGGATGATGGGCCTCGCCTACGAGATCGTCATCAACTCCAATCCGTGCATCTCCTATGTGATGGAGGGCAACACGGCGACGATGCAGACGCTGGTCATCGCGCACGCGGCGTTCGGCCACAACCACTTCTTCAAAAACAACGAGACGTTCCGCGAATTCACCGATCCCGCTGGCATTCTCGACTATCTCAAGTTCGCCAAGGCCTACATCTCGCAATGCGAGGAGAACCACGGCGAGGCCGCCGTCGAACGCCTGCTCGACGCCGCGCACGCGTTGCAGTCGCAAGGCGTCCACCGCTCGGGCCGGCGCCGCAAACTCGATCTTCGCGCGGAACAGACGCGCCAGCGCGAGCGCCGCGCGCATGAAGCCGCCACTCACAACGAGTTGTGGCGGACGCTGCCGTCCGCGGGTCGCGAACGCGGCGGCGATCACCGGGCCCTTTCGGCCGAACGCTTGGGCCTGCCGGAAGAAAACATCCTGTTCTTCCTGGAGCGCAACGCCCCCAAGCTGGCGCCGTGGCAGCGGGAGATCCTCCGCATCACGAGGCTAGTGGGGCATTATCTCTACCCGCAGCGCCTGACCAAGACGATGAACGAGGGCACGGCGACCTACGTCCACTACCGCGTCATGAACCGCCTGCACGAGACCGGGCGGATTGGCGACGGCGCCTTCTTCGAGTTCCTGGCGTCGCACACGAATGTCGTCATGCAGCCCGGTTTCGACCACCCGGGCTACTCCGGCGTCAACCCCTACGCGCTGGGCTTCTCGATGATGCGCGACATCGAGCGCATCGTGACAAATCCGACGGACGAGGACCGCGTCTGGGCGCCTGACATCTCCGGACGCGGCGATGTGATGGGCGTGCTGAAGGAGGTGTGGGCCAACTACCGCGACGACAGCTTCATCGCGCAATACCTGTCGCCGAGATTGATGCGCGAAATGAAGTTCTTCGCCATCGAGGACGACCCAGAGGAGTCCGAGCTGGTCGTCGGCGCCATTCACGACGAGCGGGGCTTCCGCCGCCTCCGGCGCGCGCTGGCGCGGCGCTACGATCCCTCCGAAGGCGACGCGTTGATGGAAGTCGTCGCCGTCGATATGCTGGGCGACCGCCGCCTTTGCGTCGAGCACAAGGTTCTCGAAAAACGGCTGCTCGCGAAGGGCGACACGCGCAAGTCGCTTCAGCACATCGCCGACCTCTGGGGCTACGACGTCGAACTTCGCGAAGTCGATTCGGTCACTGGCGCGAAGCTCGCGGAGCACGAGGCCCGGCCGAAACGGCCGTTCGGCGGTGAAGGTTAGGTCCCCCCCGGGGGCTGCTCAGCCGTTCTTCAAGAATTCATCGACGATGAACACATCCGTCAACAAGGCGCGCAAATGAATGCTGCCATTGAGGTTGTCGACAAGCTGCGAGGAAATCGAACGCGCGGAAAGCGTCAACCGGGTCGCCGCCAGCGCCTTGCGCGCGTCTTCGGCCAGCACATCCAGAAACGCCGCGCATTTTTCGCGCGCGGGATGCGCGGCGAAGGCCTCGCGCGCCGCCGCGTCGATTCCATCCAGCGCGCCGGCGGCCGCTGTCAGCAGCGCGCGGACCTGCGAGAGCGCGGGGTCGCCTTCGTCCGCGCGGCCCTGCGCCGCGTAGGCGAGCATGAACTCGTAAGCGCCTTCGATCGTGTCGACGCGGGCGGCGAGGCCGCCTTCGGTTGCTTCGGTCATTCCAGTCCGCCGCTGGCGCCTAGGAAACCGCGGGGCCCTCGGCCAACGCCTTGCTCATCGCCTTGCGCGTATAGACGTACCACACCACGCCGATCGCGAGCATGACCAAGCCCAGAATGGCGACCGGCAGCAGCGATGGGCCGGATATCGCCAGATAATTGGTCGTGAACAGGACGATGCCGAGCAAGATCAGCGCCACCGCCGAAAACTTCGTGTTGTCGAGCTTTACGATTCGCGCTTTGTAATTCTTCTCGGCGTTCGCCTTGATGTTGGCGGGACTGTCCGCGTCAAGGTTCGCCTGCTTGTACTGATCGCCGAGAATCAACTTCAGATCGGCTTCTGTCAACGCCGCCATGTCACGCCTCCCCGGGCCCCACCCACGCCCTTCACTACAGCGTCCCGTCCCGCGGCGCAATCGCGCCCCGAGCGTTCGCGACCGACCGCCGCCAGTCGAGGATGAGTTCGACGATTCCCTCGAAGAAGGCGCGATATCCCTGCTCCGTCACAAAGCCGATGTGCGGCGTCAACACGGTGTTGGGACACGCGCGCAGCGGATGGTCCACCGGCAGCGGCTCGCGGTCGAACACGTCGAGGCCGGCGCCGCCTATGCGCCCGTCGCGCAGGGCCTCGATCAGCGCGGCCTCGTTGACAATCGGTCCGCGCGACGTGTTGATCAGTAGCGCGCCCGGCTTCATCGACGCCAGTTCCGCCGCGCCTATCAGGCCGCGGGTGCGATCCGACAGTTTGAGCTGCACGCTGACGACATCGGAACAGCGCAGCAATTCCTCCTTCGGAACGAGTTTCGCGCCGGACGCGGCGGCCGCTTCGGCGGTCAGGTTGGCGCTCCACGCGAGCACGTTCATGTCGAAGGCTTGGCCGTAGCGCGCGACCTTGGCGCCCAGCGCGCCGAGGCCGAGAAGGCCGAGCGTCAGCCCTTGCAAGCGCAGGCCGACCGTCGTCTGCCAGCGGCCCTCGCGCATGTTGCGGTCTTCGACGACCACATGCCGCGCCAGCGCCAGCACAAGCGCCCAGGCGTGCTCGGCCGCGGAGGCGGACGCGGCTGGCGAGGTCAGCCTGACGCCAATGCCGCGTTCGTCGCACGCCGCCTTGTCGACAACGTCCGCGTGCGATCCGGTGACCGCGACGAACCTCAACCGCGGCAGCCGCTCTATCAAGGACCGCGGCACGGCCATGCGTTCGCGCATCAGACACACCACGTCGAAGTCCCGAAGCGCGTCCGCAGCGCCGTCGCCGAGCGGACGGTCGAACACCTCGATATCGACATCGGGGCCCAGCCGCGACCAATCCGCCATCTTGAGCGCGACGCGCTGATAGTCGTCGCAGACAGCCACGCGCAAGCGGTCGTTCGTGTCGGTCAATGTCTGTCCTCCCCCGCGTCCCGCGCGGACAGGCCACCCTATCGCAATCGCCGCGCGCTCCGAAAGCCCCGGACGCGCCTTGCTGGCGCGGCCGCGATTGTCTATGTCTTCGAGCGCCCGCACGCGGAGATTCCCCAATGCTCAGATGGTCTATCGCGACGGTTTGCATGGGCGGGACGCTGGAGACGAAGCTCGCCGCCGCCGCGCGCGCCGGCTTTCGCGCCATCGAGATTTTTGAAAACGACCTGACCTTCTTCAGCGGCAAGCCGCGGCAGGTCAAGGCGATGGCCGCCGACCTCGGCCTCGAGATCGTCGCGCTGCAGCCCCTGCGCGACTTCGAGGGAGCCCCGCCCGCCACGCGCGTGAAAAACTTCGACCGCGCCGAGCGCAAGTTCGACCTGATGGAGGAGCTCGGCGCGAATCTGCTGTGCGTTTGCTCCAGCGTCGCGGAGGATTCGTCCGGCGACGTCGATCAATGCGCGGCCGATTTCGCCGAACTCGCCGACCGCGCCGCCCGCCGCGGCTACCGCATCGGATACGAGGCTCTCGCGTGGGGCCGCCACGTCAAGGACTGGGCGAAGGCGTGGGAAATCGTGCGCCGCGGCGACAAGCCGAACCTCGGCGTCGTGCTCGACAGCTTTCACATCTTCGCCCGCAAGAACGATATCGCGCCCATCGCCAAACTCCCACCCGACCGCATCGCGCTCGTGCAACTGGCGGACGCGCCGGGCCTGTTGATGGATCCCATGTCGCTGTCGCGCCACCACCGCTGTTTTCCAGGACAGGGCGACTGGCCGATCAACGACTATCTCGAAGCCTGCGTCGCCTCCGGCTACAACGGCGCGATTTCGCTGGAAATCTTCAACGACCAGTTCCGCGGCGCGCCGGCCGCGGCGATCGCGCGCGACGGCATGCGCTCCGTCCAGGCCGCGGGCGAGGCGCTCGACAAGGGGCGCGTGGCGCGCGACCAGCCGCCGCTCAACATTGGCCGGCCCCTGCCCGCGCCCGCGAAGATTCTCGGCGTCGAATTCCTCGAGTTCACGACGAACCCGCAACAGTCGCCGCGGCTGGAATCGGAGCTCGCCGGGCTTGGCTTCCAACGCGTCGCCCGCCACAAGTCGAAGGACGTCGAACTCTTCCGACAGAACGACATCAACATCGTCGTCAACCGCGAGCAGGACGGATTCGCGCATTCGTTCTATCTCGTGCACGGCGCGTCGGTTTGCGCCATCGCGTTGCGCTACGACGATCCCCAGCGGGCGCTTGAGCGCGCCAACGCGCTCGACGCGCCCACCTACCGGGGCCGCATCGGCCCGGGCGAGGCGTTGATACCCGCCGTCGCCGGCGTCGAGAACAGCCTGATCTACCTCGTCAAGGCGGGCGCTCACGACGCTTGGGCGCAGGACTTCAACTTCGTCGACGCCCCTGACGCCAAAGGCCCGCTGGAGCGCGTCGACCATCTCTCGAACGTCGTGCGGCGCTCCGAATTCCTGTCGTGGCTGACGTTTTACAAGACCGTGCTCGGCTTCACCGACGACCCGCAGGTCGAGCTCGCCGACCCCTATGGCGCGTTTTTCAGCCGCGTCATCCGCTCCGAAGGCGGCGAAGTGCGCATTCCAATCAACATCGCCGACGGCGGCGCGACCGCCGTGACGCGTTTCATCGAGACCTTCGGCGGCGGCGGCGTGCAGCAAATCGCGCTGTCGACCGGGGATTTGTTCTCGTTCGTCGAAAACGCCCGCGCCGGCGGCGTCGCCTTCCTCGACATTCCCGACAACTACTACGAGGATCTTTCGGCGCGCTACGACCTCGCGCCCGAACTGATCGAGCGCATGCGGCGGCTCGGCGTGCTCTACGACCGCCACAAGGACGGCGAGTTCTTCCACATCTATACGAAGATGTTCGAACAGCGGTTCTTCTTCGAGATTTTGGAGCGCCGCGGCTACGACCTATTCGGAGCCGCGAACACGCCCGCCCGGCTCGCGGCGCAGGCCAACGAGTTCGATCGCGCCATGCGCGACCGCGCCATGCTGGAGATCGATTGACATGCGTTTGACCGGCGCGGTCGCGGGACTGGTCTTTTCGCTCGGCGCGTTCGGCGCCGACGCGGCGGAAATGGACAAGGTCGCCGTCGGCTACACGCAAACCGCGACCGACATCGGCCTCTACGTCGCCGACAAGCGCGGCTACTTCAAGGACGAGAACATCGACTTCAACCTCGTGTTGCTTGATTCGGCCGCGCGCATGATCGCGCCCATCGCCAGCGGCGATTTGCAGGTGGTCGCGGGCGCGCCGAGCGCCTCGTTCTTCAACGCCGTGGCGCGCGGCATCGACATCAGAATCGTCGCCGACAAGGTGTCGACGCCGCCCGGGCGCCCGAGCCAAACGCTCATCGTCCGCAAGGACCTCGTCGATTCCGGCCGCGTCAAATCGATCGCCGACCTCAAGGGCATGAAGTTCGCCAACGGCGCGCCCGGCACTGGCGCGAGCGTGACGCTGGAGCGGATGCTCGCGACCGGCGGGCTCAAGCTCTCCGACATCGAACTTGTCTCGCTCGCGTTTCCGCAGATGGTGGTGGCGCTCGCCAACAAGGCGGTGGACGCGGCGCTGCCGGCGGAGCCCGCCACCACGCAAGCCGTCGAGCGCGGCTTCGCGACGAAACTTCTCGGCGACGACGTCGCCTACCCCAACCACGAAATCGCGGTGATTTATTTCACCGGCAAATTCGTGGGCGAGAAACCCGACGTGGCCAAGCGGTTTCTCAAGGCCTTTTTGCGCGGCGTCCGCGACCACGACGACGCGCTGGGCCCAGATGGAAAACTCGTCGGCGAGAAGGGCGAGGCGATCATCAATATCCTCAACGAATACACCCCCATCAAAGACCCGCAATTCTACCGGAACTTTCCCCTCGCGGCGTGCAACCCCGATGGGACGATCAATGTCGAGTCGATCGCCACCGACCTCGCCGCGTTCAAGGCGCAAGGGCTGATCGAAGGCGACGTCGATCTCGCCAAGGTGGTGGACACGCGTTTTCTCGACGCCGCGGTGAAGGAACTGGGCCCCTACAAAAAATAGTCCGCGCCGCTCGCCGCGCCCTACTCCGGGAACCGCGGCAACCGCTCTTCTCCCGCCGGCGGCGGCACGCGCGCCACGTTCATCGTCATCGCCAGCAACGAATAATAACCGCAGATGCCGGCGAGATCGACGCAGCCCTGCTCGCCGAACTTCTCCTTGGCGCGCGCGAAGGTCGCGTCGCTCACGCGCTTCCCGCGCAGCAATTCGGTCGCGAAGTCGAACACGAGCTGTTCCTCCGCGTTGAGATGTTCAGGCCTGCGCCCCTCGCGGATCGCAGAGATCGTGTCTTCGCTCACGCCGGCCTTCAGGGCGTTGGGCCGATGCGCGCCGAACTCGAAATCCTGTGTCCATTCGCGGGCGATCAGCAGGATCACGAGCTCGCTCAACCGCCCCGAGAGGGAGCAGCGGTAGCGCAGATATTCGCCCATGCGCTGCGCGTGCGTCAGCAACTCGGGGCTGCGGACGAACACATGCCAAGGGCCGGAAAAGCCGACCTTGCGCGTCGCGCGAAAATCGGCGAGCGCCTCCTTTTGCGCCGGCGTATAGGCGTCTTCGGCGATGGGCGGCAGGCGGGGCGGGGTTTCCGGCATGATTGCTCCCGATTATTCCGGCGCGTCCTCTATGGGGTCGTATTGCTTCGCGTCAAACCCCAACAAATCGAACGTCTTTTGCATGTGCGGCGGAAGCGGCGCGGTGACATCGACCACGCCGCCCTTCGGATGCGGCAACACCAGCCGACGCGCGACGAGATGCAGCTTGCGCTCGATTTCGGAGGGCACCGAGCGCAGCGGGTCGGTGCGGCGCGGGTCGTTGGCGGCGATGGCGCCCGCGTATTTGGGATCGCCTATGATTGGGTGGCCGATGGCCTCCGCGTGAGCGCGCAATTGATGTGTGCGCCCGGTGATCGGCTTCATCGACAGCCACGCCAGGCGCGGCGCCAGCTTCTCGACGACGGCGTAGAACGTGACGGAATGCCGCGCGTCGACTTCGCCGTGCTTGGCGACCCGCATTTTTTCGGGATCGACGCGCGCCGCGGGCGTTTTCTCTCCGCGCTCGTCGCCCATGCCCGGCCCCTTGGCGAGGAACAGCGACACGCGGCCTTGCGTGGGATGCGGCACGCCTTCCACCACGGACCAGTAAATCTTCTTCGTCTGCCGCGTCCGGAAAATCTCGCCGAGGTCGGCGGCCATCTTGCGGGTCTTGGCGATCAGCAACACGCCCGACGTGTCGCGGTCGAGGCGATGCACGAGGCGCGGGCGCTCGCCCTGCGCGTTGGCCATCGACTCGAGCATTCCGTCGACGTGGCGCTTGGTGCCCGAGCCGCCCTGCACGGCGAGACCCCAGGGCTTGTTCAGCGCCATCAGCCATTTGTCCTCGAAGAGGATCATGTCGCGCAAGGCCCGCGCGTCGGCTTGCGAGGGCGCCGCGCGCACAACCGCGGGCGCCGCGACCGCCTTTTGCGCCAGCGGCGGCACACGCACCATCTGCGCGGTGACGACGCGGGTCGACGCCTCGACGCGCTTGCCGTCGACACGCACCTGCCCCGTGCGGGCGAGCTTGTTGATGTGGATTTGCGACACGTCGGGAAATCGCCGCTTGAACCAGCGGTCGAGCCGCATGCCATCTTCGTCCTCGACGACGGCAAGGGTCTGCGCGGCCGCAGGCGTGGCGGCGCTCATGTCAACGCCCCAATGCCGGCGCCGGCGAAAACGATGATGAAGGCGTTCATGCCGGCGGTATAGCCCGGGTTGCCCGGCGCGTCACGCGATCTCGGCCGGCAATCCCGCTCGTCCAAACGACAAAAGCTAGCCGTCTCGGTGGGCGGTCAGATTTTTTGCGGGCTTTTCGAACGGTGGCGGCGACCGATCCTCCCGCACAGCGTCCATGTCCGAGCCATCCTTCTTGGTGGTCTTGGCTGCGGGCGGCGGATCGCTCGCCGGGAAGGACTGCTTGGAGCTCTCGGTCACCTGCGCGTCCAATTGCGCTTTTGTTTTCGTTTCCGTCTTGGTGCTCATCGCCTGCTCCTGTCGTCGCGCCAACGCGTTCCGTCTGAAACGCGGCGGTGGACTAACGCCGGGCCGGCGAACACGTTCCGCGGGCTTGACGCCCCGCCGCCCTTCCACGAATTGACAAACCGCCGCGAGCCGGGCTGATTGCGCGGCGCCAATGCGCCCACGGGAGGCCCGATCCCATGTCAACGATCACGCGCGCGCGCCTTCTGGCCGCGGCGCTGGCCGCGATATCCTGCGCGGCGCAACCCGCCAGGGCGGACGCGGCGCGCGATTTCTACCGCGGCAAAACCGTTCACCTCATTTTGGGCGTGGGTGTCGGCGGCGGCTTCGACAACTACGCGCACATGATCGCGCCCCATGTGGCGCGCGAACTCGACGCCAACGTCGTCGTCGAAGCCATGCCCGGCGCGGGCCAGCTCGTGGCGTTGAACCGGGTTTACGCCGCCGTGCCCGACGGGCTGACGATCCTGTTCCTGAACGGCACGCCGGCGGCGCTCGGCCAGTTGATCGGCCAGGACAACGCCCGCTACGACCTGACGAAGATGGAGCATCTCGGCATCGTCAACTCCTCGCCGTGGATGTGGCTCGCGGGGCCAAAGTCGAAGATCACGAAGCCGCAAGACGCCATGGTCCCCGGCCGCAAGGTGTTGTGGGGCGGCACCGGGCCAACCGGCGGCTTGTCGGACGGCGCGTCGATCACGTGCGAGGCGTTGCGGCTCGATTGCAAGGTGATCCTCGGCTATACGTCGTCGAGCGACGTGGTTCTCGCCATCGAACGCGGCGAGCTCGATTCCATCTACGTGTCGGACGGCTCCTCGCTGCATTACACGCAGGACAAGCGCGTCAACGCCATAGTCGCCCTCGCTCGCCACCGCTCGAAGCTGTTGCCCGACACGCCGACCATTTTCGAGGCCGGGGAAGTCGACGCGCGCGCCGCCGCGATGATCGACTTCCGCTCGGCGCTCGACGATCTCGGCCGCATTCTGGTGACGACGCCGGGCGTTCCGGCCGATCGGCTGGCCGTTTTGCGCGAGGCCATTCACAAGACGCTGACCGACCCCGATTTGATCGCGGAAGGCGAACGGACGGAACGCTTCATCGACTACCGCGACGCGGCCACCGCGCGCGACATGACAGCGAAGGCCCTGACCAGCATTTCGGGCGCGGAAAAAGAAGCTGTTCGACACGCGGTGCTCGACAAGTTCAGATAGATCCGGGGCGCGACGCGCGACATCGGGGCGAAGGGCGATCCTTGACAATGGCCCCGGAAGAGCGCGCTCTTCCCGCGGCAAAAGGGGAGCGCCAAAATGGATTCCAACTTGCAGATCGCGGGCGGCGTTTTTGTCGCCTTTTTGGCGTTTTTGGTGCTGTCCGCGTTCTTCGGCAGCTTCTTCACGGTGCAGACGGCCCAGGTCGCCATCATCACCCGCTTCGGCAGGTTTTTGCGCATCGCCCAACCCGGCTTGAGCTGGAAATTCCCCTTCATCGACAAGGTCGCCGGCCGCGTCAGCCTGCGCGTCAACCAGATTTCGCTGACCATGGAGACGAAGACCAAGGACAATGTCTTCGTCACAATTCCGATTTCGGTGCAAAACCGCGTGAAGGCCGAGAACGTCTTCGACGCCTATTACAAGCTCAGCGATCCCGAGCAGCAGATCCAGTCCTATGTCGAGCAGGTCATCCTCGGCCACGTGCCCGGCATGACGCTGGACGAAGTGTTCGCGAGCCAGTCGGGAATCGCGGCCGCGGTGAAGCAGGAACTCGACGCCGACATGGCGGGCTTCGGCTATGAAATCGTCAACGTGCTTGTCACCGACATCGTGCCCGACGCCAAGGTGAAGTCGGCGATGAACGACATCAACGCGGCCCAGCGCGAGCAGGTGGCCGCGACCGCGCGCGGCGAATCCGACAAGATCCTCGTCGTCAAAAAGGCCGAGGCGGAAGCGGAAAGCAAGGCGCTTCAAGGCCAGGGCATCGCCAACCAGCGCAAGGCGATCATCGAGGGCCTGCAAGCCTCCATCGAAAATTTCCAACGCGTCGTCGGCGACACGTCGGTGTCGGAAGTCATGCAGCTCGTGCTGATCACCCAGTATTTCGACACGCTGAAATCCATCGGCGAAAGCGACCGCACCAACACGCTGTTCCTGTCGCATTCGCCCGGAGCGGTGAAGGACATCTCCGATCAGTTTCTGCAATCGATGCTGGTGGCGAACCGCGCCGCCGCGGTATCGGCGCCGCCGCCAAAGTCCGCTGGCTGAGAGCGTTCCGCGCGGATTACCCCCGCAACACGCTCGTTATCACCTGTCCGCCGCGGTTGATCGTCAACTTCCACAGCGACTTCGTTCCTCCGGCGGCCTGTTTGAGTTCCGCGGTGTTGGCGATTTTCGCGTCGTTGACCGCGAGGATGACGTCGCCCTTCTGAACGCCGACGTTGGCGGCGATGGAGCCGGCGGCGACGTCCGTGATCACGACGCCCTTGTCAGCCGCGACGCCGCCCATTTCCTCGGTGACGGCGGGCGAAATATTCACCGCCGTCGCGCCGGAAAACGGCGAGTTTCCAGACAGTTTCAGTTCGTCGCGGGACGGCGTCTCCGGCGCCGACATCAGCGTCAACGGAGTGATCAGCGATTTGCCTCCCCGCAGGACGCCGAGCGACGCGACGCCGCCCAGCGGACGCGTCGCCAACCGATAGCCAAGCGCTTCGGGGTCGTCGACCGCCACGCCATCGATGGATTCCACGATGTCTCCGCTTTTCAGTCCCGCTTCCTGCGCGGGGCTCTTGGGCAGCACTTCGGTCACCAGCGCGCCCGTCGACCGCTCGAGCCCGAGCGACTCGGCGATTTCGTGTGTCACGGATTGCAGCGTCGCGCCCAGCCACGGGCGCTTCACCAGCTTGCCGCCGCCCTTCGCGGTGGCGACGACAACCTTCACCATGTTGACCGGAATGGCGAAACCGATGCCCATCGAGCCGCCGGACTTCGAGTAAATCGCCGAATTGATGCCAACCAGGCGGCCGTTGAGATCGACGAGCGCGCCGCCTGAGTTGCCGGGGTTGATGGCGGCGTCGGTCTGAATGAAAAAACCGAAGTCGCTGATGCCGATCTGCGTGCGGGCGAGCGCCGAGACGATGCCTTGCGTCACCGTCTGCCCGACGCCGAACGGATTGCCGACGGCGAGCGCGAAGTCGCCGACTTCCAACGCGTCGGAATCGCCCAATTCCAGCACCGGAAATTTGGAGCCGCCCTTGATCCTCAGCACCGCGAGGTCGGTGCGCTGGTCGCTCAGCACGATCTCGGCCTCGAACTCGCGCTTGTCGGCGAGGGAAACCTTGACGTCCGTCATGCCCTCGATGACGTGGTGATTGGTGACGACAAGGCCGCTCGCGTCGACAATGACCCCCGAGCCCAGCGATTGCGCCACGCGGCCCTGCGGCTCGCCGCCGCCGCCGAAGAACTGGCGGAACAGCGGATCGTCGAACAGGGGATTGCGTTGGCGCTGCTCGACCCGCGACGCGTAGACGTTGACGACGGCTGGCGCGACGCGCTTCACGATCGGCGCGTAGGACAACATGACGTCGCCACGCGACTGCGGCACCGCGCGGGTTGTTTGCGCAAGCGCCGGCGCCATAGCGGCGGCCAACAGGAAAATGAACGCGGTGACGACGCGGGGCATCGTAAATCTCCTCGATTCCAAGCGCCCAATATAGGCGCCGGCGCGACCGGCGAAAAGGCGTGCGGCACCGACGCCGGTCAACTCAACATGCCTCGATAGACGTCCAGAAGCCCGGCCGCGTGCGCGGCGGGATCGCGCGGCTTCGCCCAAAACCGCTCGTAGGCCGCCTTGCCCATGGTTCGCGCTGTTTCGTTGTCCGACAGGTCGCGCATCGCCAGCGCGAATGACGCGGGGTCGGGGTTGACAACGCGGCCGGAACCCGCGCCGAGGTGTTCCGAAGCGCCACAACGCGACGAAGCGATGGCGGGAATGCCCATGGCGGCCGCCTCCAGCACCGTCAGCGGCCCTGTCTCCGGCCACAGCGACGGCGCGAGAACGGCGCGGACGCGCGTTCGCAACAGCGTTTCGACTTCGCCCGGGGCGACCCAGCCTGTGATTTCCGCTGACGGATGCAGGCGAAGTATCTCCTCCCGCGCGGGGCCCTCGCCGATGAACAGCATTTTCGCGCCGGCCCTCGCCGCGGCGTCCGCCGCGACCAGGGCGCCCTTGTCGTCGGTCAATCGGCCCACCATCGCGAAAACCGAATCGTTGGCGATGACCGCCGCCGGGCCCCGCGCGACCGCGATGGGGTTATCGACGCGATGATGGCGCCACGCGGCGGGCAGCATGGGCGCCAGCCGGTCCCGCGCGCCGTCGGCGATGTGGATCACATCGACGCGCCCGCCACGCCGCTGGCTCATGGCAGCGTATTGCCGCGCGACGCGCACCAGCTTGTGGGGGTAGGAACGCGTATCGCAATTGGCGACGAGGCAGGCCGCGCCCATGGGTTTCAACGCGCAGGGCTCGCTCTTGTCGAAACGGTACAGGACGCCGTTGGGGCAGGCGAGGAAATAATCGTGCGCGGTGACGGCGAGGGGCAACCCAGAAGCGCGCAGAGGGGCGAGGATCGAGGGCGAAAACGCGCGCGTCCATTGATGCAGATGCGCCACCGTGTCGCGGACCCCCGCATAAGGGGCCAACGCGGCGGCCATGCGTTTGGCGGCTTCGCGGTTCCACACGCCATTGACCGCGGCCGAGAGCGCGCCGCGCGACCAAATATCGGGCAGATCGAGACAGACCTTGTCGATCGAAGGATGATCAAGCGCCAGGTCGGTTCCCGCGACCGCGTGAATGAACGTCACTTGCGCGCCAGCTTCCGCCAGCGCCCGGGCCGACTCGACCGCGACGCGTTGCGCGCCGCCGGTGGCGACAGCGAAATCGGCGATGACCATGACGCGCATAGGAGCGATCCGCTTGGGAGGCCAGAATCAAAACGGGCGCTCCAGGAGCGCCCGCCGATATCAACCCTGTCGCGAAGCGCCGATCAAGCGGCCTTCTCGTCCTGCGCCGGACCCGAGTCCTTGCCCTTGGCCTCGACATCGCGGTCGACGAACTCGATCACGGCCAGCGGCGCGTTGTCGCCGTAGCGGAAACCCGCCTTCAACACGCGGGTGTAGCCGCCGTGGCGTTCCTTGTAGCGCGGCCCAAGCGTGTCGAAGAGTTTCTTGACGAGCACGACATCCTTGATCTGCGAGATCGCCTGCCGGCGGGCGTGCAAGTCGCCGCGCTTGCCCAGGGTGACGAGCTTCTCGACGACGGGGCGCAGATCCTTCGCCTTCGGCAGCGTGGTGGTGATTTGCTCGTGCTTGATCAGCGCCTGGCACATGTTGGCGAACATCGCCTTGCGGTGCTCGGATGTGCGGTTGAAGCGGCGTTTAGCGCGTCCATGGTACATGTTGGCTCTCCTGCTGTTTTTCCGGCCGCCGTGCCAAGGTACGGCCGTCTTGGTTGAATCCTTCTCCCCGTTTCACGCGGAGAAGGCGGCCTGAAAGGCCTGTTTCTAGTAGTGCTCCTCGAAACGCTTCGCCAGTTCTTCGATGTTCTCCGGCGGCCAGCCGGTGACTTCCATGCCCAGATGCAGGCCCATCTGCGCCAGCACTTCCTTGATTTCGTTGAGCGACTTGCGGCCGAAGTTTGGCGTGCGCAGCATCTCGCCCTCGGACTTCTGGATGAGATCGCCGATGTAGACGAGGTTGTCGTTCTTGAGACAGTTCGCCGAGCGCACGGAAAGCTCGAGCTCGTCGACCTTCTTGAGCAGCGCCGGGTTGAAGGAAAGCTCGGGGATCGACGGGCTCGATTCCTCGCGGCGGGGCTCTTCGAAATTGACGAAAATGTTGAGCTGGTCCTGAATGATGCGCGCGCTGTAGGCGACCGCGTCCTCCGGCGTCAACGCGCCATTGGTCTCGACGGTCAGCGTCAGCTTGTCGTAGTCGAGCTTCTGGCCCTCGCGCGTGTTTTCGACGCGGTAGCTGACTTTCTTGACGGGCGAATAGAGGCTGTCCACGGGCACGAGGCCGATCGGCGAATCCTCGCTGCGGTTGTGCTCGGCGGCGACATAGCCCTTGCCGTTGTTGATGGTGAACTCCATCCGAATTTCGGCGCCTTCGTCGAGGTGGCAGATCATCAGGTCGGGGTTGAGCACCTGAATGTCGCCCGTCGTCGCGATGTCGCCCGCGGTCACCAAGCCCGGACCGGTCTTCTTCAAGATGACCCGCTTCGGCCCCTCGGCCTGCATCCTGACCGCGATGTCCTTGATGTTGAGGATGATGTCGGTGACATCTTCGCGGACGCCGGGGATCGAGGAAAACTCGTGCAACACCCCGTCGATATGCACGGAGGTGATCGCCGCGCCCTGCAGCGACGACAGCAGCACGCGCCGCAGCGCGTTGCCGAGCGTCAGGCCAAAGCCGCGCTCAAGCGGCTCGGCGACCAACGTCGCCGTGCGCTTGTCGTCGCCGTGCGAGACCTGCAGCTTGTCGGGGCGGATAAGTTCTTGCCAATTCTTCTGGATCATTTTGTCACCTTCGGCGCGGGCATATCGGTCCGTCGACCCTGACCTCGCGCTTTCGCGTGAAATCGCCACGCGGAAACGTGGCGGGAAACCGGCCCCGCCCGTCGGCGCGGCCGAAAATCAAATGCGGAAACTCAGACGCGCCGACGCTTTCGCGGACGACAGCCGTTGTGCGGAATCGGCGTCACGTCTCGAATCGAGGTCACCGTGAAGCCAGACGCCTGCAAGGCGCGCAGCGCGGACTCGCGGCCCGAGCCAGGCCCGGAAACCTCGACTTCGATGGTCCGCATGCCATGTTCGGTGGCCTTGCGCGCGGCGTCCTCGGCGGCCATCTGCGCCGCGTAGGGCGTCGATTTGCGCGACCCCTTGAAGCCCATCGTGCCGGCCGACGACCAGGCGATGGTGTTGCCCTGCGCGTCCGAAATCGTGATCATTGTGTTGTTGAACGTGGAACTCACGTGGGCGACACCCGACGCGATGTTCTTGCGTTCGCGGCGGCGAACGCGGCCTGCTTCTTTTGCCATCGTAAAATCGTCCTTCTGGCGCGCCCGTCATGCCAGGCGCTGGGGCTCTGTTTTTCCGCGCGGCGGACAGCCGGCGTATTTTCGCGCGCCTCGCGGCGCTGAAAAACTATTTCTTCTTGCCGGCGATGGCCTTCGGCTTGCCCTTGCGGGTGCGCGCGTTGGTATGCGTGCGCTGGCCGCGGACGGGCAACTGGCGGCGATGCCGCAAGCCACGGTAGCAGCCAAGATCCATCAACCGCTTGATGTTGATCGCCACCTCGCGGCGAAGGTCGCCCTCCACCATGTAGTCGCGGTCAATCGCTTCGCGGATTTGCAGCACTTCGGCGTCCGTCAGCTGAGACACCCGGCGCTCGGCGGGAATGTTGACCTTGGCGCAGATCTCGGCGGCGTTTTTCTTGCCGATGCCGTGAATGTATTGCAGCGCGATGATCACGCGCTTGTTGGTCGGTATGTTCACGCCCGCGATACGAGCCATCTTCAGTCTCCATGTTGCGGCCCGAAAGCCACGAATAGCCGCGGTGAGCGGCGGAAGTCCGCGTCCGGTGGAGGCCGGCCCTTGCGGACGATAAAAAGGCCAAACTCCCGACCCTGGAAAGGGCGGGCGTTCGACCTTGTTGGACGCGCTTCTAAACGCGCGCCGTTCGCTCGTCAACAGAAAAAGACGAGTATTCGCGGGAAAACCCGCCTACGCGCCCAGCAGCCGGTCGATCGACTTCGTCACGTCGTCGATCGGCATCATGCCATCGACGGTTTTCAACGTGCCCTTGCGCGCGTAATAGGCCGACACCGGCGCGGTTTGCTCGCGATACGCGTCGAGGCGCACCTTGAAGGCCTCGGGATTGTCGTCGGCGCGCACGGTCCCGCCAGCGGCGACCATGTCGCGGGCGCGCTTCTCGATGCGGCCCAAAAGCGCTTTTTCATCGACCTTCAACTCGACGATGGCGTCGAGCCCCATGTCGGTTCGCGCGAGCAGGGCGTCAAGCGCCTCCGCCTGAGCCACCGTGCGGGGGAAACCGTCGAGGATGAAGCCGCGCTTCGCGTCGGCCTCCCGCACGCGGTCGGCGATGATGCCAACAACGATCTCATCGGACACCAGCCCGCCCGCATCCATCACAGACTTGGCTTTCGCGCCGGTGGGCGTGCCCGCCTTGACCGCGGCGCGCAGCATGTCGCCCGTCGAGAGTTGCGGGATGCCGAATTTTTTGACTAGTCTTTCCGCCTGTGTGCCTTTGCCCGCCCCCGGCGGCCCCAGCAGAATCAGCCTCATTTTTTCCGCCCCCGCAGCTTCGCCCTCTTCACCAAACCCTCGTATTGCTGGGCCTGCAAGTGGCCGTGGATCTGCGCGACGGTGTCCATCGTCACGCTCACCACGATCAGGAGCGATGTGCCGCCAAAATAGAACGGCAAAGCCGCGTAGGAAATTAGCATTTCGGGCAATAGGCAGATGATCGACAAATAGCCGGCGCCGATGACGGTTATGCGGGTCAGCACCGCGTCGATGTATTGCGCGGTGCGTTCGCCGGGCCGGATGCCCGGCAGGAAGCCGCCGTGCTTGCGCAAATTGTCGGCCGTTTCAACGGGATTGAAGACAATCGCCGTGTAGAAAAACGCGAAGAAGACAATCAAGCCCACATACATCAGCATGTAGAGCGGCCGCCCGTGGGCGAGATAGGTGGTGACAAGGCCAAGCACCCCGCCGGCGCCGCCCGCCTGCGCGAAATTGGCGACCGTCGTCGGCAGCAACAGCAGCGACGAGGCGAAAATCGGCGGTATGACGCCGGAGGTGTTGAGCTTCAGCGGCAGGAACGAGCTCTGCCCCTCGTAAACCTTGTTGCCCACCTGCCGCTTTGGGTAGGTGATGAGGAGGCGGCGTTGGGCGCGCTCCATGAAAACAATGAAGGCTATCACCAAAAGCGACATCACCACCACGGTGAAGATCAGCCCGCCGGAAATCGCGCCCTGCCGGCCAAGTTCAAGGGTGTTCACGATGGCGGACGGAAAAGCCGCGACAATGCCCGAAAAGATGATCAGCGACGATCCGTTGCCGATGCCGCGCGAGGTGATCTGCTCGCCAAGCCACATCAGGAACATGGTGCCGCCGGTGAGTGTGATGACGGTGGAAATCCGGAAAAACAGACCGGGTTCGGCGACCGTGCCCGCCTGCCCTTCAAGGCCGATGGAAATGCCGTAGGCCTGGAAAATCGCGAGGAAAACGGTGAGGTAGCGCGTGTATTGGTTGAGAACCTTGCGGCCCTGCTCGCCTTCCTTCTTCAGCGCTTCGAGCGTCGGAAACACGGACGTCAAAAGCTGAATGATGATGGAAGCCGAAATGTACGGCATGATGTTGAGCGCGAAGATCGCCATGCGCTGCACCGCGCCGCCCGCGAACATGTTGAAGAGTTCGAGCACGCCCTGGCTTTGCCGCGTGAAATTCGCCTCGAACGCCGCCGGATCGATGCCGGGCAGCGGGATATAGGTGCCAAACCGATAGATGATCAGCGCGCCCAGCGTGAACCAAATGCGCTTCTTCAGCTCCTCGGCCTTGCCGATGGCGGAGAAGTTGATGGACGCCGCGAGTTGTTCGGCCGCCGATGCCATTGAGTGCTCCGATCAAAGCGCCAGCGCGCCGGTGTTCATTCAAGCCGCGCGGCGCGGGCCGCGCCGATGTACCCGGACGGAAAACGGGGCGCAAGGATTTCGCCTCCGCCCCGTTTTCAATTCTCCGAGGGCCGAACCCATATAGGCGCTCGGCGCGGAAAAATCAGCCCTCTTTGGCCGGCTCCGCGCCGAGCAGCTTGACGCTGCCACCCGCCTTTTCGATCGCCTCGACCGCTGTTTTCGACGCCCGCGCGACTTCGAACACAACCTTCGCCTTGAGTTCGCCCACGCCGAGAATCTTGACGCCGTCGCGCGCCTTGGCGCAAACGCCGGCGGCGATCAGCGCCTCGTTGGTGATGGGCTTGCCCGCGTCGAGCTTGCCCGCGTCAATCGCGGTCTGCACGCGCCCAAGGTTGACCTCGTTGAAGTCGTTCTTGAAGATGTTGGTGAATCCGCGCTTTGGCAGGCGGCGATGCAGCGGCATCTGGCCGCCCTCGAAGCCCTTGATGCGGACGCCCGAACGCGCCGTCTGGCCCTTGCCGCCGCGGCCGCTCTGTTTGCCCTTGCCCGAGCCGATGCCGCGCCCAACCCGGGTGCGGTAATGGGAGGAGCCGGGGTTGTCTGTGATGTCGTTGAGTTTCATGGCCCTCTCCTCACTTTCCGTCGACGACGCGGACGAGATGAGCGACCTTGGCGATCATCCCGCGCACCGCCGGCGTGTCCTCAAGCGAGGAACGGCGGCCGATTTTATTGAGGTTCAATCCGACCAGCGTCGCGCGCTGGTCCTTCGACCGCGCGATGGGGCTGCGGACCTGTTCGACCGTGACGGTCTTCTTGGCTGCTTCAGACATGAGACCCTCCCGCTCAGGCGTCAACGGCGTCGGCGTCGACGCCAACGCGACGGGACTGCAAGGTCGAAACCTTGATGCTGCGGCGGGCCGCGACGCTGCGCGGCGAATCCTCGTGCTTGAGGGCGTCGAACGTGGCGCGAACCATGTTGTAGGGGTTCGAAGACCCCTGCGACTTCGCGACCACGTCGTGCATGCCGAGCGTCTCGAAGACGGCGCGCATCGGGCCGCCGGCGATGATGCCGGTGCCCGCGGGCGCCGAACGCAAAGTCACGCGGCCCGCTCCGTGCCGGCCCACGACGTCGTGGTGCAGTGTGCGGCCTTCGCGCAGCGGCACGCGGACGAGGCCGCGCTTGGCCGCTTCAGTCGCCTTGCGAATGGCTTCCGGCACTTCGCGCGCCTTGCCGTGGCCGAAGCCGACGCGGCCCTTCTGGTCGCCGACGACGACGAGCGCCGCGAAGCCGAAGCGCCTGCCGCCCTTCACCACCTTGGCGACGCGGTTGATGTGGACCAGGCGGTCCACGAATTCGTTGTCGCGCTCCTCGCGCGGCTCGCGGCGCGGCCCGCGGCTCTTGCGTTCTTCATCGGCCATGTTTTGCTTCCGTCACTTGCGCGGCCCGAAACGAACCGCTCGCTGGGATTGTGCCGCGCCCATGCGACGGGCGCGGATGGAAATCAGAAGTTGAGGCCGCCCTCGCGCGCGCCCTCGGCGACCGCCTTGACGCGGCCGTGGTAGATGTAGCCGCCGCGGTCGAACACCACGTCCTTGATGCCCTTGGCGGCCGCGCGCTCGGCGATCAGCTTGCCGATGACCTTCGCGGCGTCGACGGACGCGCCGGTCTTCAGCGCGCCGCGCTGGTCTTTCTCCAGCGTCGAGGCGGACGCGAGAGTCACGCCGTTCGCGTCGTCGATGATCTGCGCGTAAATCTGCTTCGACGACCGGTGAACGGAAAGCCGGGGCTTGCCGTTGGCGCGGGCGCGGATGGCGCGGCGGACGCGCGCCACGCGGCGGAGGGATTGCTTGTCGTCCTTGCTCATAGCAGGGCTCCTTACTTCTTCTTGCCTTCCTTGCGGAAGATGAATTCGCCCTCGTATTTGACGCCCTTGCCCTTGTAGGGCTCGGGGCCGCGATAGGCGCGGATTTCCGCCGCGACCTGGCCAACCTGGCGCTTGTCCGCGCCCGCCACCACGATTTCCGTGGGCTTGGGCGTCGTGATCGTCACGCCGGCGGGCACCGGATAGTGCACGTCGTGGCTGAAGCCCAGCGCGAGCTGCAGGTTCTTGCCCGCGATCGCGGCCCTGTAGCCGACGCCGGTGATCTCCAGCTTCTTTTCGTAGCCCTTCGTCACGCCGACGACGAGGTTGTTGATCATCGCGCGCGAGGTGCCCCACATGGCGCGGGCGCGCTTCGACGCGTCGCGGGGATCGACCTTGATCGCCCCCGCGTCCATCTTGACGACGACATCGACGGGAACAGCGAACTTGAGTTCGCCCTTCGCGCCCTTGACCGACACTAGCTGCCCATCGACCGTGGCGGTGACGCCGGCGGGAACGGGAACTGGTTTTTTTCCGACTCGAGACATGTTTTCCGCGCTCCCGTCAGAATACCTTGCAGAGCACTTCGCCGCCGACGTTCTGCTCGCGCGCAACGTGGTCGGCCATGACGCCCTTGGGGGTTGAGATGATGATGATGCCGAGGCCGTTGGCGACGCGGGGCATCGCCTCGACCGCCGAATAGACCCGGCGTCCCGGCTTTGACACGCGCTCGATTTGGCGGATCACCGGCTCGCCGTCGAAGTATTTCAATTCGATTTCGAACTCGGTGCGCCCGTTGCCGAAATCGGTCTCGGCGTAGCCGCGGATGTAGCCTTCGTCCTTCAGCACGTCGAGCACATGGCCGCGCAGGCGCGAGCCGGGGGTCGAGACCTTGGATTTCTTGCGCATCTGCGCGTTGCGGATTCGGGTGAGCATATCGCCCAGGGGATCGTTCATCGACATGGATCGCCCTCCCTTACCAGCTTGACTTCACGAGGCCGGGAACGAGGCCCTTCGAGCCGAGTTCCCGCAACGCGATGCGCGAAATCTTCATCTTGCGGTAGACCGAGCGCGGACGCCCCGTCACTTCGCAGCGGTTGTGGACGCGAACGGCCGCGCCGTTGCGCGGCAAAGCCGCGAGCTTGAGGCGCGCCTCGAAGCGCTCCTCCATCGTCAGCTTCTCGTTGTCGGCGACAGCCTTCAACCGGGCGCGTCGCGGAGCGTATTGCTTCACGAGCTTCTCGCGCCTCTTGTTCTTTTCCACAGAGCTCTTCTTAGCCATGGGCTTCTCGCCTGAGTGTCCGCGTTTGAGGGCCGGATGGCCTCACTGCCGGAACGGGAAATTGAAAGCGCTGAGCAGCGCGCGGGCTTCCGCGTCGGATTTGGCGGTGGTGCACACGATGATGTCCATGCCAACGACCGACTCGGTCTTGTCGTAGTCGATTTCGGGAAACACAATGTGTTCCTTGATGCCGAGCGCGTAGTTGCCGCGCCCGTCGAACGACTTCGGGTTGAGGCCGCGGAAGTCGCGAATGCGCGGCAGCGCTATCGTGACCAGGCGGTCGAGGAACTCGTACATGCGGGTCTTGCGCAAGGTGACCTTGGCGCCGATCGGCATGTTCTCGCGCACCTTGAAGGTCGAGATCGCCTTGCGGGCGCGCGTGACGACCGGCTTCTGCCCGGCGATCAGCGCGAGATCCGAAGCAGCCGCCGTCACTTTCTTGGTGTCGTTGACGGCTTCGCCGACGCCCATGTTCAGCACGATCTTCTCGATGCCGGGCACTTCCATGGCGTTCTTGTAGCCGAACTGCTCGATCAGCGCGGCGCGGACGACCTCGTCGTAGTGCTTGCGCATCCGCGGCGTGTAGTCCTTGGGCACAGCGAGGTCGGCGGCGGAGGCCAGACGGACCTCTTCCTTCGGCTCCCGCTTGCCGCGGCCGGCCTTTTCAGCCGGCGCGGCTTTCGCCTTGGCGGGCTTTTCGGTTTGCGGCTCAGCCATCGATCAGATCTCCGGAGCTTTTGGCGAAACGGACCTTGCGGCCGTCGTCGAGTGTCTTGAAGCCGACGCGCGTCGCCTTGCCGGTCTTGGGATCGGCGACGGCGAGGTTCGACAGGTGGATCGGCGCTTCTTTCGAAATGATGCCGCCCTCTTCCTGGCCGGTGGCGCGCGTGTGGCGCTTGATCATGTTGACGCCGCGCACGACGGCGCGCGTCTCCTTCGGAATGACCATCGTCACTTCGCCCGTGCGACCCTTGTCGCGGCCGGCGAGGACAATGACCTTGTCGCCCTTTTTAATCTTCGCGGCCATTACAGCACCTCCGGCGCGAGCGAGATGATCTTCATGTGGTTCTTGGCGCGGAGTTCGCGCGGCACCGGCCCGAAGATGCGGGTGCCGACGGGCTCTTTCTGGTTGTTGATGAGGACGGCGGCGTTGGAATCGAAGCGGATGACGGAGCCGTCCTCGCGCCGGATGTCCTTGGCGGTGCGGACGACGACGGCTTTCATGACGTCGCCCTTCTTCACCTTGCCGCGCGGAATCGCCTCCTTGATGGAGACGACGATGATATCGCCGACCCCGGCGTACTTGCGCTTGGAGCCGCCGATCACCTTGATGCACATCACGCGGCGCGCGCCGGAATTGTCGGCCACATCGAGGGCGGTTTGCATCTGTATCATGGCGTCGTGCCTTTCCTGCGGGCTGGTTTCCCAAGGACCCCCGCGGTCCCCGGGACTTCGCCCGATGGGGGTCCGAAGAACCCCGGTTTAAACGTTCAACCCTTCGCCGCTTCCGCGCCCGCGGGCGGAACGACCACCCACCGCTTCAGCTTCGAAATCGGCTTGCTTTCCTCGATCTGCACGGTGTCGCCGATCTTGAAAACCTTGTTCTCGTCGTGCGCGTGGTAGTTCTTCGACCGGCGCACGGTCTTCTTCAGCAGCGGGTGGGTGAAGCGGCGCTCCACCTTCACCACAACTGTTTTCGCCTGCTTGTCGCTGACGACGACGCCCTGGAGAATTCGCTTCGGCATGTCGACCCCTTATTTCGCGGTTGCGACGCGCTTGCGCGACGCCAGCGTCTTGATGCGCGCGATGTCGCGGCGCACGATCCGAACGCGCGAGGTGTTCTCGAGCTGGCCCGTGGCGCGCTGAAAGCGCAGGTTGAACTGTTCCTTCTTGAGCTTCAAAAGCTCGTCGGAAAGCTGGTCGTCGGACAGGACCTTGAGGTCGCCGAAACGCTGCTTGGATTTCATGACGCTAGGATCCTCACTCGGCGATGCGCTGGATGAAGCGCGTCTTGATCGGCAGCTTGGCCGCGGCGAGCGCCATGGCTTCCTTCGCGAGCTGCGCCGGAACGCCGTCGCATTCGAACATGATGCGGCCGGGGTGGACGCGGCAAGCCCAGTATTCCGGCGCCCCCTTGCCCTTGCCCATGCGCACTTCGACGGGCTTTTTCGACACCGGCACGTCCGGAAACACGCGGATCCAGACGCGGCCGGCGCGCTTCATGTGGCGCGTCAACGCGCGGCGGGCCGCCTCGATCTGGCGCGCGGTCACGCGCTCCGGCTCGAGGGCCTTGAGCCCGAACTGCCCGAAGTTCAGTTCGAAGCCGCCCTTGGCGACGCCGTGAATGCGGCCCTTGAAGGCCTTGCGGAACTTGGTGCGTTTAGGTGACAGCATGATTCAGCTCGTTCGTGCGAATGTGGTCAGGCCGCGGGACGGTCGCGCCGGGGACGACGATCGCCGCCGCCACCGCCGCCATGGTCCTGCTCGGCCATCTTCTTGTCTTGCGCCATCGGATCGTGCTCAAGGATTTCACCCTTGAAAATCCAAACCTTGATGCCGCACGTGCCATACGCCGTGTGCGCCGTCGCCACGCCGTAATCGATGTCGGCGCGCAGCGTGTGCAGCGGCACCCGGCCCTCGCGGTACCATTCCAGGCGCGCGATCTCGGCGCCGCCCAGGCGTCCCGAGCAGTTGATGCGAATTCCCTCGGCGCCGAGGCGCATCGCCGATTGAACGGCGCGCTTCATGGCGCGGCGGAAAGCCACGCGGCGCTCGAGCTGCTGGCCGATCGAGTCGGCGACCAGCGTCGCGTCCACCTCGGGCTTGCGCACCTCGACGATGTTGATCACGACCTCCGAAGCCGTCAAATCGGCGACCGACTTGCGGATCTTGTCGATATCGGCGCCTTTTTTGCCAATGACGACGCCCGGACGGGCCGAGTAAATGGTGACGCGGCACTTCTTGTGCGGGCGCTCGATGATGATCTTCGACACGGCCGCCTGCTTCAGCGTCTTCATCAGCATTTCGCGGATGGCCATGTCCTCGTGCAACAGCTTGGAATACTCGCCGCGGGTCGCGAACCAGCGGGAATCCCAGGTGCGGTTGATGCCGAGGCGAAGGCCGATTGGATTGACTTTCTGTCCCATGTGTCTCTCCTCAGGCCTGCGCCGCCGGCGCGGCTTCCGCCGCGACTTCCCGCACCACGATCGTCAGATGGGCGAAAGGCTTCTCGATGGCGCCCGCCCGGCCGCGGGCGCGGGCGTGAAACCGCTTCATCACCATGGCGCGGCCAACATGCGCCTCGGCGACGACAAGGTCGTCGACATCGAGCGAGTGGTTGTTTTCCGCGTTGGCGATCGCGCTCTCAAGCGTCTTGCGAACATCGACGGCGATCCGCTTGCGCGAGAACCGGAGTTCGGCGAGCGCGCGGTCGACCTTCTTGCCGCGGATCATCTGCGCGACGAGGTTCAGCTTCTGCGGCGAGACGCGGACCATGCGGAGAACCGCCTTGGCCTCGTGGTCGCCCAGCGCGCGGGGAGTGGATGGCTTGCCCATTTTAGCCCCTCTTGGCTTTCTTGTCGGCGGCGTGGCCATGGAAGGTGCGCGTCGGCGAGAACTCGCCGAACTTGTGACCGATCATGTCCTCCGTCACATTGACGGGTATGTGCTTGTGGCCGTTGTAGACGCCGAAGGTCAGGCCGACGAACTGCGGCAGGACGGTCGAACGCCGGCTCCAGATCTTGATGACTTCGTTGCGGCCCGACGCGCGCGACGCGTCCGCCTTCTTGAGCATGTATCCGTCTACGAACGGGCCTTTCCAGATCGAACGTGTCATTGGATCAGCCCTTCTTCTTGCTCTTGTGACGCGAGGTCACGATGAACTTGTCGGTCGACTTGTTGCTGCGCGTCTTCTTGCCCTTGGTCGGCTTGCCCCACGGGGTGACCGGGTGGCGGCCGCCGGAGGTGCGGCCTTCGCCGCCGCCGTGCGGATGATCGACGGGGTTCATGACGACGCCGCGGTTGTGCGGACGCTGTCCAAGCCAGCGGTGGCGGCCAGCCTTGCCCATCGACGTGTTCATGTGGTCGGGGTTCGACACCGCGCCCACCGTCGCGAAACACTGGCCGTGGATCAGCCGCTGCTCGCCCGAATTCAAGCGCACCGACACGTAGCCCTGGTCGCGGCCGACGATCTGCGCGTAGGCGCCGGCCGAGCGCGCCATCGCGCCGCCCTTGCCGATCTTCATTTCAATGTTGTGAACGATCGTGCCGACAGGCATCGCCGCGAGCGGCATGGCGTTGCCAGGCTTCACATCGACCGACGCGCCCGACACAACCTCGTCGCCGACCGAAAGGCGCTGCGGCGCGATGATGTAGGCCTGCTCGCCGTCCGCGTATTTGATCAACGCGATGAACGCCGTACGGTTCGGATCGTATTCGACCCGCTCGACCTTCGCCGGCATGTCCACCTTGCGCCGCTTGAAGTCGACGATGCGGTAGGTCTGCTTGTGGCCGCCGCCGCGGAAGCGCACCGTGATGCGGCCCGTGTTGTTGCGGCCGCCCTGCGAGTGCTTGCCTTCGGTCAACGCCTTGAGCGGCTTGCCCTTGTAGAGCTCGCTGCGGTCGACGATCACCAGCTGGCGAAGGCCCGGGGTCACCGGCTTGAATGATTTCAGCGCCATGGTCGCGATCCTGTTCCCGATTCCCCGATCACAATCCGGTCGTCACGTCGATCTTGTGGCCCTCGGCGAGGGTCACGACCGCTTTCTTGACGTCCGACTGCGATCCCAGCGTTCCGCGGAACACCTTTGTCTTGCCTTTGCGGATCAGCGTGTTGACGCTGTCGACCTTGACGTCGAACAGCCGTTCCACGGCGGCTTTGATCTGCGGCTTGGTGGCGTCCTTGCGGACCTTGAAGACCACCTTGTTCTGTTCCGACGCCATCGTCGCCTTCTCGGTGATGACCGGAGAGACGATCACGTCGTAGTGGCGCGTGTCCGCGAAGCGGGGCTGGCTCATTTGAATCGCGCCTCCAGCGCGTCGATGGCCGCCTTGGTCAGCACAAGCTTCTCGCGGCGGATGATGTCGTACACGTTGATGCCCTGCACGGGCAGCACGTCGATGTGCGGAATGTTGCGCGCGGCGAGCTGCAGGTTCTCGTCGCACTGCGCTCCGTCGATGATCAGCGCGTTGCGAAGGCCGATCTTCTCGAAGCTTTCCTTGAGCGCCTTGGTCTTCGGCGCGGCGATGGCCGCGTTCTCCCAGACGATGATGCCGCCGTCGCGGGCCTTGGCCGAAAGCGCGTGGCGCAGCGCCAGGGCGCGCACCTTCTTCGGCAGGTCGTGCGCGTGCGAGCGGACCTGCGGTCCGAAGGCGCGGCCGCCGCCGCGGAACTGCGGCACGCGCGCCGATCCATGGCGGGCGCCGCCGGTGCCCTTCTGCTTGTACATCTTCTTGCCCGTCCGCCAGATGTCCGCGCGGTTCTTCACCGCGTGGGTGCCGGCGCGGCGCTTGGCGAGCTGATAGCGGATCATCCGCGCGATCAGATCGCGGCGCGGCTCAAGGCCGAAAATGTCGTCGTTCAAATCAAGCGAGCCGGAGGTCGAGCCGTCCAGCGACATCATGTCGATTTTCATGGCTCAGCCCTCCTTTTGCTGGTCGGCGGCGGGAGCGCCCGCCTTGGCCGGCGCGCGGAACTTGCCAGGAGTCGGCGCGTCCTTCGGCAGGGCCTTCTTGATCGCGTCGCGAACGTGGATGTAGCCGCCGGCGTGGCCGGGGACCGCGCCTTCGACGAGGATCAATCCGCGTTCGACGTCCGTGCGCACAACCTTCAAATTCAGCGTGGTGACCCGCTCGACGCCGAGATGGCCGGCCATCTTCTTGTTCTTGAAGGTCTTGCCGGGATCCTGGCGGTTGCCGGTGGAACCATGCGAACGGTGGGACACCGAGACGCCGTGGGTGGCGCGAAGGCCGCGGAAATTCCAGCGCTTCATGGGGCCGGCGAAGCCCTTGCCGAGCGTCGTGCCGCTGACGTCGACGAACTGGCCGACGACGAAATGGTCGGCGGTGATCTCGGACCCGACTGGAATGAGCTCCGATTCCTCGACGCGGAATTCAGCGAGCTTCATTTTCGGCTCGATCTCGGCGCGGGCGAAACGCTCGCGTTCGGCCTTCGGCACGTTCTTCACCTTGGCGCGGCCAATCCCGAGTTGCATGGCCGTGTAGCCATTGCTCTCCTTGGTCCGGTGGGCGACCACCTGGCAATTGTCCAGCTTCAGAACGGTGACCGGAACATGGACGCCCGTCTCCGTGAAGACGCGCGTCATGCCGACCTTCTGTGCGATGACACCTGACCGCATGTTGTAAATCCTTCAAGGCGCGTTGCTACGAAGAGGCGCCCGGTTAATCCTAGAGCTTGATTTCGACGTCCACGCCGGCGGCGAGGTCGAGCTTCATCAAAGCGTCCACCGTTTGCGGCGTCGGATCGACAATGTCCAAAACCCGCTTGTGCGTGCGTATTTCGAACTGCTCGCGCGACTTCTTGTCGACGTGGGGCGAGCGGTTCACGGTGAACTTCTCGATCTGCGTCGGCAACGGGATGGGTCCGCGCACATGCGCGCCCGTCCGCTTCGCGGTCGAGACGATCTCCTTCGTGGAGGCGTCCAGAATCCGGTGATCGAACGCCTTCAGGCGTATTCGGATGTTTTGACCGTTCATGTTCTCGTCCTGTCGCCGCCGGCTTTCCCGCGGACGCCGACGCGTGGTTTCCACCAACGCCGGCTTCTCAAACATAGAGCGGCGCGCCAGCCATCCGGCGCGCCGATTTCCCTTTTCACTCGATGATGCTGGCGACGACGCCGGCGCCGACTGTCCTGCCGCCCTCGCGGATGGCGAAGCGCAGCTTCTCCTCCATCGCGATCGGCACGATCAGCGCGACCTCCATCGTCACGTTGTC
>CAIKAR010000009.1 GCA_903825465.1 uncultured Hyphomicrobiales bacterium
GCGGCCGTGACCCCGACGATCATGATCTGTTTATAGGACAGCGTCACATCGTAGCCGTCGACGTGGAAACTCATGAGGTCCGTGAACACGGGCGGCATTGGCTTGTTGCGCGGGCCCTGAACCACCTGCACGAAATTCGACAGGAAAATCGACATGCCGATCGCGGAAATCAGCGGCGCCAGGCGGAACGAGCCACGCAAGGGCCGATAGGCCACGCGCTCGATGGCCCAGTTCCAAACGCCCGTGAAAACCATCGCGCCGACCAACACGACGACGAAGGCGAGCGACAGCGAAACCACGCCGAAGAACTGCGTCAGCGCGAGATAGATGATCAGCGCGATGAAGGCCGACAGCATGAACACGTCGCCATGGGCGAAATTCACCATGCCGATGATGCCGAACACCATGGTGTAGCCGATGGCGATGAGCCCGTAGATGGAGCCGAGGGTGACGCCGTTGATCAATTGCTGAAGAAAATTGCCCATGCGGGCGGCGCTCCGGACCTGTGTTTGGCGAAGCGATTCCTATACCAGAATCGATTTCACCGTCGACTCCGGCCAAGCCCGCGTCCCTGTCCCGGATTTTCGAGAAATTTCGCGACGCGGCGCTCCGCGCGCTCCAA
Source organism: uncultured Hyphomicrobiales bacterium (assembly GCA_903825465.1). Taxonomy (GTDB): domain Bacteria; phylum Pseudomonadota; class Alphaproteobacteria; order Rhizobiales; family Beijerinckiaceae; genus Terripilifer. The sequence continues at coordinate 623 of CAIKAR010000009.1, forward strand.
ATCCCGCAACTGGCATTCCCAGACCACCAGGGTTTTCCATCCCGCTCGGGTCAGCGCGGCGAGGTTGCGGGCGTCGCGGCGGCGGTTGCCGTCGAGCTTTTCGCGCCAGTACTTCACGCGCGATTTCGGCATGCGCGACAGTTTGCAGGTCTTCGCGGCGTGGCGGTGCCAGAAACAGCCGTGAACGAAAATCGCCTTGCGCAGGCCCGCGAAAACGAGATCTGGCTTGCCCGGCAGTTTCGCTCCGTGCAGCCGGTAGCGAAAGCCGAGCGACGAAGCGATGCGACGAACGGCTTTTTCCGGCCCGGTGTGCTTGCCCTTTACGCGCGCCATGAGCGCGCCGCGTTCGGCTGGCGTGAGCGTGTCCGCCATGGGGAGTTAGACTCCTAATTCCCTCTCGCTCATCGCCGCTTCTTGGCCTTCTTGGCAGCGGACTTTTTGACAGCCTTTTTGACGATGGGCTTTTTGGAAGGTTTTTTGACCACAGGTTTTTTGGCCACGGCCTTTTTCGGCGCGCTTTTCTTGGCGGGCGCTTTCCGAGCGGCGGCTTTCTTCGCTGGGGCTTTTGCCGCTTTTTTCGCCGCGCTTTTCTTGGCCGGCGTCTTTTTCGCCGCGGGCTTGGCCTTCACCGGCTTCGCGGGGGGCTTGGCCTTCACCGGCGCTTTTTTGGCCGCGGCTTTCTTCGGTGCGGGCTTCTTCGCGGCGGGCGCGTTGGCCGTTGGAGGCTTCGCCGCAGCCGCTGGGGCTGGCGAGGCCGCCACGGGCTTGGGCGCTGGTTTGGGGGCGATCGCAGGCGTTGGAGCGGCCTTTGGCGCGATGGCGACCGGCGGTTTCGGCGCCGCGCCTTGGACGGGCGCCGTGGCTTTGGCGGGGACAGGCTTGGGCGCGGCGGCGGCCTCGGTGGGCTTTAGCGGTTCGCCCACCATCCGCCCCTGGAGGAAGTTGACCACAGCCGTCGTAAAGGCCTCCGCCGCCTCCACATTGGACAGGTGGGCGGCGTCGAGCGCCAACAAACGCGCGCCGGGAATGGTTTCGGCGATCAATCGGCCATGTTCGGGAATTGTCGCGGAGTCGTGCTTGCCGATGATCACGAGCACCTGCTTGCGAATCGACTTGATGGACTGGCGCTGGTCCATGTCGCGGATGGCGAGGCAGCAGCCGGCGTAGCCCTGCGGCGGCGTCGCCTCCACCATGGCCTTGATTTCAGTCATGATTTTAGGGTTTTTTCGGCGAAATTCGGGTGTGAACCAGCGCTCCAGCGTCGGGCCGGACAGTTTCGCCATGCCCTCTTCGCGGGCGGTTTTGGCCCGCTGGTTCCAAATATCGGAAATCCCCTGATGCGCCGATGTATTGGCGAGCACCGCCCGGTTGATGCGCAGGGGCGCATGGGACAAAAGCCATTGCCCTACCATGCCGCCCATCGACAGGCCGACGAAATGCGCTTTGTCGACTCCAAGCTTGTCCAGGATGGCCACAGCATCCTTGCCGAGCCGCTCGATGGAATACGTCCCAGGCTCAGCCACGCTGTCGCCATGGCCGCGCGAATCGTAGCGGATCACTTTGAAATGCTTCGATAGTTCCGGGAGTTGCGGCTCCCACATGCGCAAATCGGTGCCGAGTGAATTCGACATGAGGAGAACCGGCGCCTCGCGCGGTCCACTCACCATGACATTGAAAAGCTCGTCCCCCACGCGAATATGAGCCATGGCAGGCCTCCCCGGCCTCGTCATTCAGGTTCAATTTGAGCGAATAGCCGCTCTGTTACGGTTGCGCAATGGTTTGAACGGCCTTGGCGCCCAAGTCTATTGTGGGTAAGGCTAACCGCAGGGTGGCAGCGTATCCGCGCCGAACTACCCAGCGTAATTTTGAAAGGTTTTGACAGATGGCCATGACGATGAAGGGCGAGATCGCGTTGCCGGCCGATCGCCAGACCGTGTGGACGAAACTGAACGATCCGGACGTGTTGAAGGCTTGCATACCTGGATGCCAAACACTTGATAAAGTGGGAGAAAATGGTTTTTCGGCGGTTGTCAAGCTGAAGGTTGGTCCAGTTTCGGCGACCTTCAAGGGCAATGTCGAACTCACCGATCTCGACCCGCCGAATGGCTACCAGATCAGCGGCTCGGGCGAGGGCGGCATCGCCGGCTTCGCCAAGGGCGGCGCGACGGTGCGCCTGTCGGACGCCGAGGGTGGAGGTACGCTTCTGTCGTACAATGTCGAGGCCAATGTCGGCGGCAAGATCGCGCAACTCGGCGCCAGGCTGATCGATGGCGTCGCGAAGAAGAACGCCGACATGTTTTTCGCGACGTTCGCCGGAATTGTGACAGCCGGATAGGTCAGCCCTCAGGTTCCGAAGGCGGCGCGCCAAATGCCGCGCGCGCCGCGGAAAATCGTCGGCGCGGACAACAACAGCAAAAGCCCCGCCACGGTCAGCACGCCGGTGGCGCAGGCGTCGGCAACGCGGCCATTCTCCCACAGCAGCCAAATCTTGGTCGACAGCACCTGTGATTGCAGCGTGTAGAGCATCAGCGACAGGCCAAGTTCGCGCACGATGTGGATGAGCACCCAAAGGAACGCGGCCATCATCGCCGGCGTCACCAGCGGCAGCACGACGCGCAGATAGGTCCAGGCGCGACCGGCGCCGCAGACCCGCGCGGCTTCCTCGAGTTCGGCGGACAGCTGCATCTGGGCGGCGATGATCGTGCCGGTGGAATAGGCCAGAAAGCGCGTCACCATGGCGATCGCCATGATCCACAGCGTGCCGTAAACCGGGATCGGCAGCCAGAGGTAGATGAAGATCAGCGCGAGGCCGACGACGACGCTCGGGATCGATTGCGGGAAAAACGCCAGCCGGTTGAGCGCGCGCCGCCATCCCGCGTCCGCCGAGCCGCGAACCACCTGCCACGCGACCGCGGCGGCGAGCAGGGTGACGAAGCCCGCGGAACCGACGGACAGCGTGAAGGTGTTCGCCAACACCTTCGGGATGTCGGGGTCGTTGTACACGGCGTAGTAGGAATTGAGGCTCAGCGCCTGCAAGGCCTTCATCGAGGGATATTGATAAAAGCGCAGCAGCGAGCGCCAGATCAAGATGAACAGCGGCAGGCCGACCGCCACGACAACAAAAAGCATCGCGACGCCGAACAACGGCCAGCGCCAGGCGCCGAGGGGGATGGGGCGCGGGCGAAATCCCCGCGCGGTGACGGAAACGAAGCGCTTCGCGTCGCGCGTGGCGCGCGTGTAGAGGCTGATCAACGCGTAGGCGATGACGACCAGGACGGCGCCGAGCGCGCTGGCGGCGCCATACTCCGGCAGTCGGCCGCTCTCGGGATGCGTGCTCCAGTAGATTTGCGTGCTGACCACCTGCACATGCGAGGTCAGGCCAAGGATTATCGGGATGTCGAAGGTTTCGAGCGCGACCACGGTGAAAAACAGGCCCGCCGCGAGCAGCGCCGGCTTCAACATCGGCATGGTGATGCGGAAAACCGTCGCCAGCTTTCCCCGGCCGCACATGAACGCCTGTTCCTCGAAGCTCGAATCGAAGTTGCGGAAGGCGATGGCGATCAGGAGATAGGCGTGCGAGGCCAGCGCGACGCCCTGAATGACAATCATGCTGGTCAGCGAAAACACGTTCACCTGGATGAAGCCGAGCCCCATGTTCGTCAGCGTCGCGTTGATCAATCCGTTGTTGGGGCCGCAAAGCTGAATCCACGCCATCGCGTAGATCATGCTGGGAATGGCCATGGGCGTGAGCATGGCGACGAACAGGAATTTGCGCGCGAAAATGTCGGTGCGCTCGATCAGCCAGGCGAAGAAGACGGCGAGGCCGACGCCGATGACGGTGGATCCAATGGCGAAGGCGGCGGTGGCGCCGAGCAGATCGAGGTTTTTCGCGTCGGCGAGAACAGCGACATAATTGTCCAGCGACAGGGTCGTCGATTCATAGGGCAGCTTGTCCTTGTCGGCGGCGAGCGACGAATAGATCAGCATCACGAACGGCGCGAGCGCGATCCACGCCACAATCGCGGCGACGACGCCGAACAAGATCATCGGCAGCGAGCGCGCGGAATCCTCGCCGGCCTCGCGCGAACCGACCGTCGGGTTCGTCATCGCGTGTTCGGTCATGGTCGATCGGCCGCGAGGATCGGGACGGTCATTTCAACCCGCCGATGGCTTGCGAGACAATTTCGAGATTGTGGCGGCCTTCCTCGACCTTGCCTGTTTCGAAGACGATGGAAAGTCCCTTCTCCTTCATTTCCTGGCCGCGCGGATTGGCGCCCGGACCCGCGAGCAGGCCGTAGCCCTGTTCGTCGTAGAAAGTCTTCTGCCCTTCCGGCGTCGTCCACCACCACGACCACAGCTTCGCCGCGGCTGGGTGCGGCGCGCCGACGACGGGAAACACCGTGACCACCTGCGCCGGAATGGGCCCGACGCGCGCCCAGTCCAGCGGCGCGCCCTGTTCGCGCAGCTTTTGGATGCGCCCGCCGATCGCGCCAATGGCGGCGGACGCCTGTCCGCTGGCCAGCCCGTCCATCGTCGGCGAGGCGCTTTGGGTGATGATGGGACGATTGGCGACGAGGCGCTTGATGTACGAAACGGTTTTCTCCTCGCCCCATTCCTGCGCCAGGATCGCGAGGCCAAAGCCGCGCGCTTCGAGCATGAACTTGCCCTTCCATTTGGGCTGCGTCAGGTCTTCCCACGAGGCGATCTCGCCCGGCTTCACGAGGTCGGTATTGTAGGAAATGGGCAAATCGTAGTGGCCGATCGCCAGCGCGCGGTTGTCGTACAGAACGAGGTCGTCGGGCACGCCGAACACCTTGCCCCACGGGTAGGGTCGCGCGAGATCGCGGTCGAACACGAGCTGTAAATAGCCGGAATTGGTGTCCATGACATCGACGGTCACGCGCCCCGCCCGCGATTCCGCTATGGCGCGCTCGATGGCGGCGGCCGGCGGAATTTTGAACGCTTCAATTCGCAGGCCGGGAAACTTCCGGCTGAAAACCTTCAACTGCGCCTGTTGCATTTCCACGTCGAGCGACGACCAGACGCTGACCATGCCCTCTTGTTTGGCCTGTTCGTAGAGGCTCCGCGGCGTGTCGTCGGCGCGGACGCCTCCCGCGGAAAGCGCCAGGGCCGCGAACGCCGCGGCGATTCCGTTTCGCATCAACCGTCCTCCCGTGTCTTCGCGTCGCGGCGTTCAGCTCTTCGCGAAAACCTGAACGATGTTGCCTTCGCTGTCGCGGAAGGCGAGGACTTTGCCGTGGTCGCCCATGTCGCGGCGCTGGATGATTTTCGCGCCGGCGGCTGTCAATTTCGCCTCGTAGGCGGCCATGTCGTCGACTTCCATCGCGACGACGGCGCCGCCCTCCATGCTGGCGGATTCCTCCGGCGAGCTCAGCGCCACGCTCACGTTGCCGCCGTCGAACTGCGCCCACTTGTCGCCGTCGCGGAACTTCAGCTTCATGCCGAAGACGTTGGTGTAGAACTCCACGGCGCGGTTCATGTCCTTGACCGTGTAGTAGACGCTTTGAACACGCTTCAGCATGGGGTTTCCTTTCGAGAATCAGGCCGCCGCGGGCATGGCGGCGCGCACCAGCGGCATCACGCGCTCGCTGAACAGGCGCATCGAGCGCAGCACCATGTCGTAGGGCATGCCGCCGAACTTGAAGACGCAGGCGACAGCGGCGAGGTCGAGTTCGCGCATATGCGCGATCATCCGCTCGGCGACGTGCTCGGGCGTGCCGATCATGATGAGGCCGAGGTCGTTGAGTTCCTCGAAGCTCATGGCGGCGAGCATCGGCGCGCGGTCGCGCCATTTCTGGTATTCCTCGGGCATGCGCCCGTCCTGCGTCAATTGCGCGTAACGATGCCAGAGCCGCCAGTAGTTGACGAGCCACGGCTGCGCTTCGGCGCGCGCCCGCTCCATGTTGTCCGCCACATAGACTTCGCGGGTGATGACCAGGCGGTTCGCCGGCGCGAGGCCGCGCTCCGCCTGCCGCGCGCGGTAAAAGGCCTGATCGCGCCGCGCCTCGTCGACGAGCGCGTCGATCTGCACGAAATAGACGTCGTTGTCAGCGGCCCAGCGCAGCGATTGCCCGCTCTGGGCGCTGCAATACAGCGGAGGATGTGGCTTTTGCACGGGCAGGGGACATAGCGAGGTTGTCTTGTTGATCTCGAAATGCTGGCCGTGGAATTCGAAATTCTCGTCCGCCCAGCAGCGCTTCAAAATGTCCATGTGCTCGTCGAACGCCTCGCGCGAACGCGCCTGCGACAGGCAGAAGGCGTCGAATTCCACGGGCTTCAACCCGCGGCCGACGCCCCAGTCGAGCCTGCCGTTGGTGAGGTTGTCGAGCATCGCGGCCTCCTCCGCCGCGATCAGGGGATGGCGGTAGGGCAGGATGTTGACCATCGTGCCGAGCCGGATGCGGGTGGTGCGCTCGCCGGCCGCGGCGATCATCAGGTTGGGCGAGGGCATCGGCCCGGAAGGCGATACATGATGCTCGTAAAACCAGTAGTGGTCGAAGCCGCATTCCTCGGCGACAACCACTTCCTCGATTTGCTGGCGGTAGAGCTCGACCATGCCCACGCCGTCGCGCGGATTGGTCGGCGACCAGATGCCAAATCGCATGACACGCCCTGTTTGCGCGCGTTCGCGCCGTTTCCTCGGAGCGCACGCTAGGCGGGCGGCGCGGTGGGCGTCAATACCCGCTTTTCCATTTGCCGCGCGCGCCCCGCCGCGTATAACGCGGCCAGACCATCAATTCGGCCGGGAGGCGCCTCGTGTTCAACAACATCCCCGTCATCGCCATCGAAGAGCATTACTGGGACAAGGAGCTTTTCAGCCATGTGACCGGGCAGGAGGGCATCCGCGGCGACAGCCTGTTGCAGCGGCTCTACGATCTTGGCGACCTCCGCATCAAGGAGATGGACGAGGTCGGCGTCGACATGCAGGTGTTGTCGCTCGGCGCGCCGGGCGCGCAGAAGCTCGACGCGAAAATAGCGGCGGAAGTCGCGCGGGGCGCCAACAACCGGCTGGCGGAAGCCGTCGCCAAACATCCCAAGCGCTTTCAGGCCTTCGCCTGCATTCCTACCGAGGCGCCGCAGGAGGCCGCGCGGGAGCTTGAGCGCGCGACGACGCAGCTTGGCTTCAAAGGCGCGATGATCCACGGCATGACCAACGGCGTCTTTCACGACGACGAGCGCTTCTGGTGCATCTACGAAGTCGCCGAAAAGCTCGATGTGCCGATTTATTTCCACCCTTCGTTTCCGGCCAAGGCGGTGTCCGAGCTTTATTACGACAAATACGCGCCGGATTTTCCACAGGTGGTGCGCGCCGCCTGGGGCTACACGGTGGAGACGGCGACGCAGGCGATCCGCCTCATCCTGTCGCGTGTTTTCGAAAAGCATCCGAACTTCAAGGTCATCCTCGGCCACTTCGGCGAGACGCTGCCGTTCCAGCTCTGGCGCATCGATCAGGCGTTGCGCCGCCCGGGCGCCGCGCCGATGGATTTCCGCGGCATCTTCTGCAACAACTTTTATGTCACCACGTCGGGGCATTTTTCCACGCCGGCGCTCGTGGCGACGATGATGGAAATGGGCATGGAGCACATCGTCTTCGCCATCGACTGGCCCTTCGTGCACAACAAGCCCGGAATTGACTGGTTGAAGACGCTGCAAATTTCGCGCGAGGACATGACGAAGATGCTGTCGGGCAACGCGAAGCGGCTACTCAAGCTCTGAGGACGCGATGACCCGCCCGGTCCTCTACCTGTTGCCCGGCCTGCTTTGCGACGCCTACACGTTCGAGAAGCAGCGCGCCGCCTTGTCGGACGAGTTCGACACGCGTGTGCTCGACTTCTTCGGCGAAAACTCGATGACCTCGATGGCCGAGAAAGTCCTGGACCACGCGCCACAGGCGTTTTCGGTGTGCGGGTTTTCCATGGGCGGGCGCGTGGCGCTGCGCATGATGGCGATGGCGCCCCACCGCATTCAGCGCCTGTGCCTGCTCGACACCGCCGCGACGCCGGCCGCGCCGGACGAGCCGGCCAAGCGGCGACAACTCGTCGAGCTCGCCCGCGAACGCGGCATGAGGGCGCTGTCGGATGTCTGGCTGCCGCCGATGCTGCATCCCGACCATCGCGGCGATCCCGCCATCGCGGGGCCGCTGACCGACATGGTCTGCCGCGCGACGCCGGACGTCTTCGCCGGGCAAATCCACGCGTTGTTGAATCGGCCAGACGCGACGCCGCTGCTGCCGAAAATCAAATGCCCGACCCTTGTCGCCGTGGGCCGGCAGGACGAGTGGGCGACCGTCGGGCAGCACGAGGAGATGGCCGCGGCCATACCGGGCGCGACACTCGAAATCATCGAGGACAGCGGGCATTTCACGCCGGTTGAACAGCCGGCGGCGTTGAGCGCGGCGCTTCGCCGCTGGATGCGTTTGTAGGAGCGCGACATGACCAAGGGCCCTTTCCGCGCCGACCACGTCGGCAGCCTTCTGCGCCCGGAGGAGTTGAAGCGGGCGCGGCTCGAAGCGCAAAAGGGCGCGATCTCGCGTGAAAAACTGCGCGAGATCGAGGACCGCTGCATCGCCGACGCGGCGAGGCTGCAAGAGTCCGCCGGCATGAATTCCATCACCGACGGCGAGTTCCGCCGCGCCATGTGGCACACGGACTTCCTGCTCGGATTCGACGGCGTCGAAGCCACGCATTCGCAATACGCGGCCAAATTCCATGGACAGGGCGGGGCGACGGCGGAGACGCGTTCGATGCTTGTCGTCAAAGACAAATTCAAGCGCGCCAAGCCGATCATGGTCGATCATTTCAAGTATCTGAAATCGGTCGCCAAAAAGACGCCGAAATTCTGCATGCCCGCCGCGACCTATCTGCACATGCGCGGTGGCCGGAAGGTCGTCGACGAGAAGGCTTATCCCGACATGGCCGAATTCTGGGCCGATGTCGCGACGGGTTATCGGGCGGAGATCGCCGACCTCGCGGCCGCCGGCGCGACATACATCCAGATCGACGACGTCTCCTTCGCCAATCTTTGCGACAAGGACATCCGCAAACAGGTGGCGAACGACGGCGAAGACCCCGAGAAACTCCCGGAGTTCTACGGAAAAATCATCAACACGCTGATCGCCGGGCGTCCCGCCGACATGACCGTCACCCTGCACACCTGCCGCGGCAACCACGAAAGCATGTGGATGGCGTCGGGCGGCTACGACCTCGTCGCCGAGGCCGTTTTCAACACCATCGACGTCGATGGATTTTTCCTGGAGTTCGACGACGAGCGTTCCGGCGGCTTCGCGCCGCTGCGCTATGTCCCGAAGGGCAAAAAGGTCGTGCTCGGCCTCGTCAGTTCGAAAGTCGCCGAACTCGAGAGCAAGGACACGCTCAAGCGGCGCATCGACGAAGCCGCGAAATTCCTGCCGCTGGAGCAATTGTGCCTGTCGCCGCAATGCGGCTTCGCGTCGACCGCGGGCGGCAACAAGATCACCGAAGACATCGAGAAGCGCAAGCTGGCGTTGATTGTCGAGACGGCCGCCGAAGTCTGGGGCGCGGCCTGAATTCGCGGCGAGCCGCGATGGGGAGAACCGAGATGAAATTCGCGACTGTTTTCGCCGCCGCGTTGATCGCGGCATGGACCGCGCTCGGGCCGGTTTCGGCGCGCGCGCAGGCGCTGGAGAAAACGCACGTCGAACTCGGCGTCGGCGGCAAGTCGCTTTTGTACTACCTGCCGTTGACGATCGCCGAGCGGAAGGGCTTCTTCAAGGAGCAGGGCCTCGATGTCGCGATCACCGATTTCCCCGGCGGCGCGAAGTCGTTGCAGGCGCTTGTCGGTGGCTCCGTCGATGTCGTGACCGGCGCCTACGAGCACACGATCCGCATGCAGTCGAAGGGGCAGGACATCCGGGCCGTCATCGAGCTCGGGCGGTTTCCGGGCATCGCGGTTGGTGTCGGGAAGAACGCCAAATGGAACAGCCCGGCCGATTTCCGGGGCATGAAAATCGGCGTCACCGCGCCGGGCTCGTCGACGAACATGCTGATGAATTTCGTCATGGCGAAGGCGGGGCTTTCGCCATCCGACGCGTCCTACATCGGCATCGGCTCGGCGCAGTCGGCGTTGGCGGCGATGCAAAGGGGCGAGATCGACGCCATCTCGCATCTCGAACCCGTCCTGTCGTTCCTCGAGCGCGCCGGCGAAATCAAGATCGTCGTCGACACCCGCACGGAGGAGGGCACGCGCGCCCTTTTCGGCGGCGCCAATCCAGCCGCCGTCCTTTACATGAAGAAGGCCTACATCGACGCCAATCCAAACACCGCGCAGGCGCTGACCAACGCTTTTTACAAAACGCTCCAATGGCTGAAAACAGCGACGCCGGAAGACATCGCCGCGACCGTGCCGGAGGAATACCTGCTGGGCGACAAGCCGCTGTATCTGCTGGCGGCGAAGAACTCGAAGCCGTCCTATTCGCTCACCGGCGTCATCGATCCCTCGGCCATGAAATCCACCAACGACATGCTGGTGAAATTCGACGACGACATGAAGGACGCCAGCGTCGATCTCGCGACGACCTTCGACGGGCGGTTTGTGGCGAAGGCGGCGGCGAACGCCAAGTAACGCCCGCCCGGCCGCGCTACCCCGCCTGATCCTTCAGGCGTCCCAGGCTTTCCTCGCGCCCGAGCACTTCGAGCACGTCGAACACGCCGGGCGACACGGATCTTCCCGTCAGCGCGGCGCGCAGGGGCTGGGCGACCTGGCCGAGCTTGGCCCCGGTTTTTTCGGCGTGCTCGCGCGCCACCGCTTCGGTGGTTCGCTTGTTCCAATCGGTCAGCGCGGCCAGGGCCGGCAACACGGCGGCGATGGTCGCCCCGCCGCCGCCGGCGATGATCCCCGCGGCTTTTTCATCCATCGGCAGAGGTCGCTGGGCGAACAGAAAGCGCGCGCCCTCCGCGAGTTCGACCAGCGTCTTGGCGCGTTCCTTCAGGCCCGACATGGCCGCCAGCAGCTTCGCGCGCATGGCGTCGTCGATCGCGGGCGCGAAGGCTTCGAATTCCGGCAGATAGGGCAGGGTGTTTTCGAATCGCTCAAGCAATTCCGCGTCGGGCGTCGCGCGCATGTAGTGCCCATTCATGTTGCCGAGCTTGGCGAAGTCGAAGCGCGCGGGCGAGCGGCCGATCTGCGGGAGGTCGAAAGCCTCGATCATCTCGGGCGTCGTGAAAAACTCCTTGTCGCCCTGGCTCCAGCCGAGCCGCACGAGGTAGTTGCGCAGCGCCGCGGGCAGGTAGCCGAGCGCGCGATAGGCGTCGACGCCGAGCGCGCCGTGGCGCTTCGACAATTTCGCGCCGTCCGAGCCGTGGATGAGCGGGATGTGCGACATCGACGGCACGGCCCAGTCCATCGCCTGATAGATCTGCTTTTGTCGGGCGGCGTTGGTGAGGTGGTCGTCGCCGCGGATAACGTGCGTGACGGCCATGTCGTGGTCGTCGACGACGACGGCGAGCATATAGGTGGGGTTGCCGTCCGAACGCAGCAGCACGAGGTCGTCGAGGTCCTTGTTGGGAAACACGACGCGGCCCTGCACGCGGTCGTCGACGATGGTTTCGCCGTCCTGCGGCGCCTTCAGGCGAATGACGGGCTTGAGGCCTTTCGCCTCGGCCTCGGCCCGGTCGGCGGCGGAACGGTCGCGCCAGCGTCCATCGTAGCGGGGCGGGCGTTTTTCCGCGCGCGCGAGCTCGCGCATTTCCGTCAGTTCCTCGGCCGTGGCGTAGCATTTGTAGGCGCGGCCGCGCGCCAACATGTCCATCGCCACCTCGCGGTGTCGCGGCGCGCGCGGAAACTGGTAAACGACCTCGCCGTCCCAATCGAGGCCGAGCCATTGCATGCCCTCGATAATGGCGGCGATGGCGGCGTCGGTCGAGCGCTCGCGGTCGGTGTCCTCGATGCGCAGCAGCATTTTGCCGCCGAAACGCTTGGCGTAAAGCCAGTTGAACAGCGCCGTCCGGGCGCCGCCGATGTGCAGAAAACCCGTGGGCGACGGGGCGAAACGGGTGACGACGGGTTCGGTCATAGCGGCGGAGTTCTTTCAGCGCGCGGCGGCGGGGACGAAACGCGGCCCCCTTAGCACGCATGCCCAGCGCGGCGAAACCCAGGGCGTGGCCGCGCGATTGCGCCCGCCCGATCACCGCGCGTATGATCGCGCGTCCAACTCCGGAGGCCGGCATGTCAGCGCGCGTGGAAAACAAATTCATCCCCATCGACGGGCTGGAAATCCGCTACATCGAGGAGGGCGCCGGCAAGCCGGTCATATTGCTGCACGGAGCTTCGTTGGGCTCGTCCGCGGATGTGTTTCGCCGCAACATGAGCGCGTTGGCGAAGGAGGGTTTTCACGCCATCGCCTTCGACTCTCCGGGCTTCGGCCTGTCGGGCGCGCCGAGCGACCATTCGCCGGCCTATCGCGCCGCGACGATCCTGCGCTTCATGGACGCGCTGCACATCCACAAGGCGGCGATTGTTGGCCACTCCCAGGCCGGCGGCCCCGCTGTGCAACTGGCGCTCAAGCATCCCGAGCGGGTGTCCAATCTCGTTGTGCTGGGCACCGGCAGCCTGCTGCCGCCCGCCGACGACAGCATGAAGGAGCCCGGCGCGGCGCGCACCCAGGCCGCCGAGCCGAAAGCCGCCGACATGAAGGAGCCCACGCTCGAAGACACGACCAATCAGCTCGTGTGGAATCTGTTCCACACCGAGCTCGCGACGAAGGAGGAACTCGCGGAACGCCACGCCCACAGCGTCGGCAAGAATTTCGACGCTTTCGTCGCGCGCGCGCGCTGGGGCGAGGAACGCGCGGCCAAAGAGGGCGGCGCGCCGATGTGGAAGCAACTTGTCGAGGTCAAGCAGCCTTTCTTGCTGCTGTTCGGCCGGCAAGACCGGAGCTGGGCCTACAAGCGCGCCATGAAGCTGAAGGAAATCTATCCGTCGCTCGACCTGCGCGTTCTTGAGGATTGCAAGCACATGGTGCCATGGGACGCCGCCGAAGAGTGGGTGCGGCTTGCGACGCCTGTTTTACGGAAATAGCGGAGCCCGCGCCTTCACCCCTGCCGCAGCGCCAGCAGCGTGTAGTCGGGATCCGACAGGAAGTGCTGCGCGTAAGGCGCCTGCCGCGCGGCGAGCTCGCGCCGCATGCCGCCTTCCTTGCCGCGGCCGAAGGGTATCGGACTCATCGCCGGGTTGATGTCGACGGCCTCCTCGATGTCGCGCTTGCACGCTTCCAGGTCGTCGACGGTGACGCCGATGTGGTCCATGCCCGTCGGCAGGACGTTGGTGCCGGCGTAGTCCCGGATGGAATAGGGGATCAGCACCAGCGTCACCTTGCCGTCGGTGAGATAGTGGTTCTTGTCGCCGTGCGGCGCGTTGCGTTCCTCGAGATTCAGGACGTCGGCGTAGAACCGCGCGGTTTCGTCGGCGCGAATGGTGCGGATCGCGACATGGGAGATATGTCGCGGGTGTTGCTCGCCGCTGTTCTCGACATACACGCCGGCGCGGTTTTCCATCTTGCGCTGCGAGATGTCGAATGGGTTGCCGTCGGGATCGTTGGCGGTGATGCCGGCGAAGGGCCGCGTCGAGGGGCGGCGCACATAGTCCGCGCCCTTGTGGCGGCCGATGCGCTCCAGCGTCTCCTCGACCTCGTCGACTTCGACGCCGAAATGGTCGAGCGCGGCGGGGCGGCCGGCCTTGCGCGGGTTGATGTTGAGGCCGACATAGCCGTCGCCGACGGTGACGGCGCGGCCGCTGCGCCGCGATTTCTGCGCGACGCTCATGCCGAAAACGGTCTCGTAAAAAGCGCCGAGCAGCGCGTACTGCTGGCTGATGATGGCGACGTGTTTGATCTTGGCGGACATTCAAGCTCCCCTATTGGGCGGTGGCGCCGGTGAGGTTCATCGCGTCGTTGGCGGCTTTCACGATGTCGGGTGGCATGGTGAACGCGTCTTCGAGAAGCGTTTGCACCTGCTCGCCCGAGGCTTCGTCGATTTCAATGTCGATGCGCTTGGCTTCCTCGATGAAGCCGGGATCGGCCATCGCCTCGTGAAAGGCCTTGCGCAGAGCCTCGACGCGCTCGGCCGCGACGCCGGGCGGCGCGAGCATGGGCCGGTCCATGCCGAGCGGCGCCAGGATCAATTTCAGCACCTGCTTCGTCTTGTCGTCCTTGGCGAACTCGGCAAGCGCCGGCGTGTCGGGAAACAGCGCGTTGCGTCGCATCGCGACCACGATCGGCACGGAAACCTTGTGCTGCGGAAACCAGTCGGGCCGCGTCGAATTGATCGACGACACCAGCCCGCCGCAGCGCCCATGCACTTCGCCGCGCTCCATGGCGAGATAGACATCGGCGCCGCCGGTGTAGCCCGACACGATCTTGATATGCGTGCCAAACAGCGAGTTGATCATCGCCGGCATGGTCTCCATCTGCGAGCCCGCGCCCGTGCCGCCGACGATGTAGCCCTTGTCGAACAGGTCTTGCCATTTTGTGATGCCCGACGCCGTCCACGACACGCAAATGGCCGTCGAGGTGTTGAGCGAGCCGATCCACGACATCTTGCGCGGATCGAAATTCGCGCCCTTGATGCCGTAAAGCGGCGCGAAGGGAACGCTTGAATGCACGAAACCCAGCGTCGTGCCGTCCTTCGGCGCGACGGTGGAAAGAAACATCATGGCGCGGATGCCTCCGGCGCCCGGCATGTTCTGCAAAACGATATTGGGATGGCCGGGAATGTGCTTGGTGAAGAAGGGCGCGAACGCCTGCATGTAGGTGGCGTAGCCGCCGCCGGCGCCGGCGGAAAGGATCATGGTGATCTGCTTGCCGCGGTAGAAATCCTCCACCGGGTCGGCGAGCGCCGCGACCGGGGAAACAGCCGCCAGCGCCGCCAGAACCCGCGCGGCGGCGCCGCGCGGCAACAACAATCGCCAGACGTTCACGCCGCCACGTCCAGCAGAATTCCGTCGCAATCGGCCATCTTGTATTCGCCCAGCGGGCAGGAACGGTCGAACATGCTCAACAACGCCTCGCCCTCCGGCCCCGAAAACGACGCGGGCGCGAGGCGCGGGTTGTTCGCGACGAAGGTTTCGAGATCCGCCCTGAACGCGGCCATGTCCTCGACCTTGAAACCAAAGTGGTCCATGCCCAGCGTGATGATGCCGGTGCCATCGTAGTCGGTGATGTCCCATGGCATGATCTCAAGCGTCACGTGGCCGTCGGTGAGGTAGTAGTTCTTGTCGCCTTCCCGGCGGTTGGAAAGCGGCAGATCGAAGACGTGGTGGTAGAATTCGGCCATCGCCTCGGGGTTCATGACGCGGATCGCGACATGGTTGATGTGGCGCGGGCTGGCGTCGCCGGCGTTGTCGACATAGACCGACGTGCGGTTCTTCATGTCCTTCTGCGAGATGTCGAACATGGTGCCGTCGGGGTCGTGCGTGGTGATGCCGGCGAAGGGCCGCGTCGCGGGGCGCTGCAGCCACTTCACGCTCGGATATTTCTTCTTCATCCGCTCGAACACGATGGGGCAATCCTCGACCTGAATGCCGAAATGGTCGAGCCCGGCGGAGCGGCCCGCGCGGCGCGGATTGATGTTGAGGCCGACATAGCCGTCGCCAACGGTGACGGCGCGGCCGGGCCGCGTCGAGTTCGACGACTTCATGCCGAAGATCGCTTTGTAGAATTCGGCGAGCTGCGCGTAGTTGTCGCTGACCAGCGCGACGTGGTTGATTTTCGCGAACATGTGTTTCTCCCCGGCGGATTATGTGACTTGGATGTCGCGCGGAGGAGGGGGCTTGTCAATCGTCCGCTTTGGCCGTTTCCGCCAGCATCGCGAGCGCTTGCAGAACAGCGGCGCGGCGCACGTTGGCGCGGCCCGCGTCGCCAAACCGTTTTTCCACATGAGCAACCGCGCCGCCGCGCCGCGCGCTGGCGAAATGCACGAGCCCGACCGGCTTTTCCGCCGAGCCGCCGCCGGGGCCAGCGACGCCGGTAATCGACACCGCCGCATCGGCGAGCGAATGTTTCAGCGCGCCCTCCGCCATGGCGCGGGCAACGGGTTCGGAGACCGCGCCACACCTCGCGGTCAGGTCGGCGGGGACGCCGAGCATTCCGTTTTTCGCCTCGTTCGAATAGGTGACGAAGCCACGCTCGACCACGGAGGAGGAACCCGCGATCTCGGTGAGTAGGCCCGCCACGAGCCCGCCCGTGCAGGATTCGGCGGTGGCGAGCTTCAGTCCGCGAGCCGCGAAATCGGCGACAAGCCTAGCCGCCGCGGAAATTAGCTCATCATCGAACGGGGAGCCGGAAGCCATGTTCAATGGCTCTTCAAGGGCAGCCGCACAGTCGCGCTCGCCATCGCCGCGATCCCCTCGCGCCTGCCGGCGAAACCAAGGCGCTCCGACGTCGTCGCCTTCACCGCCACGCGGTCCAGGTCGAGATCGAGAATTTCCGCGAGCCGCGCGCGAATGGCGTCGCGATGCGGCCCGACCTTCGGCGCCTCGCAGATAACCGTGCCATCGACATGGGCGATCAAGCCGCCCCGCGCGCGCACAAGATCCGCCGCGTGGCGCAGGAAAATATCCGACGACGCGCCTTTCCAGCGGGGATCGGAGGGCGGGAAATGCGAGCCAATGTCGCCGTCGGCGATCGCGCCGAGCAGCGCGTCGGTGATGGCGTGCGCCAGAACATCCGCGTCCGAATGGCCTTCGAGACCTTGATCATGCGGAACCCGAACGCCGCCGAACCAGACGTGGTCGCCGGGGCCGAAGGCGTGGACATCGAAGCCCTGGCCAGTTCGGATATCGGGGAGGTCGGCGATCACTCTCGCTTCGGCGCGGGCGAAATCGGCGGGCTCGGTGATTTTCATGTTGCCGGGGTCTCCGGGAAAAATATGCACGGGTGCGCCGGCCCATTCCGCCACCGCGGCGTCGTCCGTGAGATCCTTGACGCCAGCCGCCGCCGCGCGCGTGTGGGCGTCGTGGATCAGCCTGAACTGGAAGGATTGCGGCGTTTGAGCGGCGCGCAAGCTTTTCCGCGCCGGGGTCGCAACCACGACGCCGGCCTCGTTGATTTGCTTGATGGTGTCGGCGAGCGGCACGCCCGGAACAGCCGCGCCATGGGCCCGCGCGGCGGCGACCGCGGCGGCCACCAGCGTTCCATCGACGAAGGGACGGGCACCGTCGTGGATCAGGACAATCTCCGTGTCGGGAAGCGCGTCCGCCAGCGCGCGCAGGCCCGCCTTGACGCTCGCCTGCCGGGTTTCGCCGCCGGACGCGGGGGTCGCCATAGCCGCCGTGGCGTTCGGCGAAAGCAGCCGAACGGCGGCGACGTAGAGGTCGTGGTCGTCGGCGGCGACGACGGGAACAATCGTCGCGCCGGGGGCCGCCGCCACGAGCGCCTCGATCGTCGCGGCCAACAGAGGGCGGCCTCCAAGCGGCTGGTATTGTTTTGGAATCACGCCGCCAGCGCGCAAACCGCGCCCCGCCGCCACGACAACGATGGCGACGTTGGCGAAAGGTTGGGATTTCGACTGGGCGTTCATGTGGTTTCCTGGCTCAGTGTTCGCCGATTTGCGTCGCATGGTCAAATTCCGCCGCAGTGCAACATTTAATTTGCGCATCGGTTGATTTTGGCTATGATATAGGCATGAATTTAATTGATCAAAATATAGGCACGGAGGTTTTACGCGTCGGCGGAGTTGCGCTTGATGGGCGGGCGCTTCTCGCGCCGATGTCCGGTGTCACCGATGTCGCGATGCGGAAGATCGCGCGACAGTTCGGGGCGTCGTTGGTGGTTTCGGAAATGATCGCGTCGGACGCTTATGTGCGGGGCGACGAGGAGGCCCGACTGCGCGGGGAAGGCGATGGCGTCGCGCCGCATGTCGTGCAGATCGCTGGCCGCGACCCATTCTGGATGGGGGAGGCGGCGAAGCTCGCCGAGGCTTCCGGCGCCGACATCGTCGATATCAACATGGGTTGTCCCGCGAAGAAGGTGACCGGCGGCTACGCCGGCTCCGCGCTGATGCGAACGCCGGAACTCGCGCTCATGCTCATCGAGGCGACGGTCGCCGCCGTCAAAATTCCGGTGACCCTGAAAATGCGGCTCGGCTGGGACGAGCGTTTTCTCAACGCCGCCGATCTCGCTCGGCGCGCGGAAGCCGCCGGCGTCGCCATGGTGACGATCCATGGCCGCACGCGGATGCAGTTTTATACCGGCAAGGCGGACTGGGCGGCGATCAACGAGGTCAAACGGGCTGTTTCGATCCCCGTCGTGGCCAACGGCGATTGCGCCAACACCGCGGACGCGCGTGAAATGCTGGCCCTGTCTGGCGCCGACGCGGTCATGATCGGCCGCGCGGCCGTCGGCAGGCCGTGGCTGGTGGGTCGCGTCGCGCTGGAGTTGCGGGGACGCGCGGCGAGCGAGCCTTCCCCGGGACAAAAGCGGGACGCCGCGATCGAGCATTTGGAAAGTCTGATGTCGCGGATGGGGGTTCGCGCCGGCATTCGCCACGCGCGAAAACATCTGGCGGCCTACGCCGATCACGCGAACAACGGCGCGGACGATATTTCGATGTCGCCGGGGCGGCGTTCCGATCGGCTCAGGCTGGTCACCAGCGACGATCCCGCGGAGGTCTCCCGCTTAATGGCGTCGTTTTTCGATTTGGACGCCAGCGAGGCGCGCCCGCTGATCAAGGCCGCCTGACATGGACGCGAAAAAATCCGCCCGCGACGGAATATTCACATCCTTCCCGGTCGATATACTCAACGCGCTGCCGGATCCCGTCCTGGCGATCGACGCGGACGGACGCGTCGCCGACGCGAATTCGGCGGCCGAAGGATTTTTCGAGACCAGCCGCGCCTCGCTGGCGCGACAAACCCTTGAGGAACTGCTGCCCTTCGGGTCGCCCCTGCTGGCGCTCGTCGCCCACGTCCGCGACCACAACGCGGCCGTCAACGAATATCGCGTCGATGTGGGGTCGGTGAAGTTTTCCTCGGACAAAATCGTCGATGTCCACGCGGCACCGCTGCCTAATTTTGCGTCATATGTGCTCCTTATGCTCAAAGAACGTACAATAGCCGATAAAATGGACCGCCAGATGACGCATCGGGGAGCAGCGCGCTCGGTTTCCGCGCTCGCGTCGATGCTCGCTCATGAAATCAAGAACCCCCTCTCGGGCATCAGGGGCGCGGCGCAATTGCTGGAAACCTCGGCGTCCGACGAAGATCACGCGCTGACGCAGTTGATTTGCGACGAAACGGACCGGATCGTGAAACTGGTCGATCGGATGGAGGCCTTCTCCGACGAGCGGCCGGTGGAGCGCGAGCGCGTCAATATTCACGCCGTGCTCGACCGCGTGAAGTTGCTGGGGCAAACCGGGTTCGCTCGCCACATCAGGTTTGTGGAGGTCTACGACCCCTCGCTCCCGCCGCTTTTCGCCAACCGCGACCAGATGGTGCAAGTGTTTCTGAACCTTGTGAAAAACGCCGCCGAATCCATTGGCGAGGACATCTCCGGCGAAATCGAGATTTCCACAGCCTACAGGCATGGTGTGCGTCTGAAGACGCCGACATCGGCGACGCCTGTGAGTTTGCCGCTCGAAATTTGCATTCGCGACAACGGTCCCGGCGTGCCGCCCGATATCGCCGAGAACCTGTTCGATCCCTTTGTCACCAACAAATCGAACGGAACTGGCCTCGGTCTTGCACTGGTTGCCAAAATAATCGGCGATCACGGCGGGATCGTCGAATGTGAATCCCATCCCCGCCGAACCGTTTTTCGCGTGCTGATGCCGACCCACTCGCTCACGGACGGGCGCGCGGGAACAAAAAAAGACGGACACGGCCACACGCGGGTGGCCGGCGAATGAATTTAGAGGCGACATGGCGAACGGGCATATTCTGGTTGCGGACGACGACGCGGGGATCCGCACCGTAATCAGCCAGGCGTTGATGCGCGCTGGATACGAGGCGCGCGTCACAGGCGTCGCCGGCACGCTGTGGCGGTGGGTGCAGGAGGGCGAGGGCGATTTGATCATCACGGACGTGGTGATGCCAGACGAGAACGCCTTTGAGCTGCTGCCGCGCATCAAAAAGCTGCGGCCCGATCTGCCGATCATCGTGATGAGCGCGCAGAACACGTTCATGACGGCGATCAAGGCCTCCGAGCGCGGCGCCTACGACTACCTGCCGAAGCCCTTCGACATCAAGGAACTCGTCTCCATCGTCGGCCGCGCCCTGAGCGAGCCCCGGAAGCCCGCGCCGAAGCCCGCGCCGGAAGAAATCGACGGCATGCCACTGGTGGGCCGTTCGCCCGCGATGCAGGAAATCTACCGAACGCTGGCTCGCCTGATGCAGACCGACCTGACGGTGATGATCACCGGCGAGTCCGGCACCGGCAAGGAACTGGTCGCGCGGGCTCTGCACGACTACGGCAAACGCTCGAAAGGGCCGTTTGTCGCGATCAACATGGCGGCGATCCCCCGCGACCTCATTGAAAGCGAGCTTTTCGGCCACGAACGTGGCGCGTTCACCGGGGCCAACACGCGTTCGGCGGGCCGTTTCGAGCAGGCGGAAGGCGGCACGCTGTTCCTCGACGAGATCGGGGACATGCCAATGGAGGCGCAAACCCGGCTGCTGCGCGTGTTGCAGCAGGGAGAATATTCGACGGTTGGCGGACGCTCGTCGATCAAGACCAACGTGCGCATCGTCGCCGCCTCGAACAAGGATTTGCGGCAGCTTATTCAGCAGGGCCTGTTTCGCGAGGACCTGTTCTTCCGTCTCAACGTCGTGCCGTTGCGTCTGCCGCCCTTGCGCGAGCGCGTGGTGGATTTGCCCGATCTGTCGCGTCACTTCTTCCAATTGGCCGCGAACGAAGGCCTGCCGCTCAAATCCATGGACGCCGCGGCGCTCGAACGGATGAAGAAGCACCGGTGGCCGGGAAATATCCGTGAGCTGGAAAACCTCATTCGCAGATTGGCGGCGCTCTATCCCCAGGAGGTGATCGGCGAATCCCAGGTCGAAGCGGAGTTGGGATCGGACCAGATCCAGTCTGCTTTTTCATCCAGGCCCGCCGCGAGTTCCAGTGGCGTGTATGCGCCGGGCGCGGGCGCCGGCGCCGCGGACGACCGCACGCTGTCCCTGTCGGTGGAAGGCCATCTCTCGCGCATGTTCGCGGAATATGGTGACAAGCTGCCGCCGCCTGGCCTCTATTACCGCATCCTGCGAGAAATAGAATATCCCTTGATTTCAATCGCTTTGTCGGCAACTCGCGGAAATCAGATCAAGGCCGCCGAGTTGCTGGGCCTCAACCGCAACACCCTGCGCAAGAAAGTCAGGGATCTTGACGTGCGTCTCATGCGCGGTGGTCGCTGACGCGGTTTACGGAGCCGCGAAACTGGAATTCCTGACCAGTAAGCCCGTCGAAGGTTGTGGAGAACCCGACAACCTGCTGACGATTTAGCCTGCTGATAAAGACTTGCCCCATAAAATTGTCGCAATTCGGCAACACCGTTGTATATAGGCAA
This sequence comes from uncultured Hyphomicrobiales bacterium, assembly GCA_903825465.1. Classification (GTDB taxonomy): domain Bacteria; phylum Pseudomonadota; class Alphaproteobacteria; order Rhizobiales; family Beijerinckiaceae; genus Terripilifer. Next base: position 22,174 of record CAIKAR010000009.1, read on the forward strand.
CGGTCGGCGCGTGCAGGCTGGAAACCGCATGAGCGGACACGGGTTTGGTTGGCGATATTCGACATATGACGGAAACCACCGAGGGCCCTCCAGCGTCGCGCGCGCCACAGGCGTTTGAGCGACGGTTTCTCGCCCGGTTCGGTCCTGTGGCCGTCAGCGGCGCGTCGCTGCTGGCCCTGTTCACGCTGCTGGTTTTCGCCGACTACACGCCCATCGAGCCCACTGGGCGCGTGGTCAGCCTGTTTTTCCTCGCCAACATCCTGACGATCGTCATCCTGCTCGTCTTGATGCTGGCGGAAATCTGGGGGTTGCTCGCCGCGCGCCGCGCCCACGCGGCCGGCGCTCGGCTGCATTTGCGGATTGTGCGGCTGTTTTCGTTTATCGCGGCGGCGCCAACGGTGCTTCTCGCCATTGTCGGCTCGATCACCCTCGACCGCAGCCTCAATCCCGCCATCATGCAGGACGTCCGCGGGTTCGTTTACAACACCGCCGAGGCGGCGCGCCTTTTCAGGGAGTCGCAGTGCCGGTCGCTGCTCGCCGAGACGCGGCTGACCGCCCTCGATATTTCGCGCGCGCGCCAAGCCTACGACCTCAACAAGCCGGTGTTCAACGAGTTCTTCGATTCGCGCGTGAATTTTTTGGGCTTTCAGTTCGCCGCGATGATCCGTCCCGACGGCCAGGTTCTGCAGAGGTCGGAATCGAAGCTGGATGAAAAAACCAGGGTTGTCGCGCCGGCGCCGAAGGCCGACGCGTCGGAGGGGTCGCCGGCGCCGGCCGCCGAGCCGGCGATCGCTCTGCCCGAGCCGGCCGACTTCGAAGACGCGCGGAAAAACGAGCCGCAGTGCCTCATCACCGACGAGGGCCGCACGTTCGTGGCCTTGGGCAAGATCGACGGTTTCGACGACACGTTTTTCTACGCCGCCCGGTCGATCGACCCGTTCGCGCTCGAATTTCCGGCGCAGGCCGCGGCCCTGATCAACCTCTACGAAGCCTTCGACGCGCACCGCCTCAACATAGAGATCGCGTTCGCGACGATGTTCGTGCTGATCGCGCTGGTCATGGTTCTATCGGCGACGTGGCTGGGGCTGTCGTTCGCCTCGCGGCTGGTGACGCCCATCCGCCGGTTGATTTTCGCCACCGACGAGGTCTCGGCGGGCAATTTTTACGTGCAGGTTCCGGTGGTCAAATCGGACGGGGATCTCGCCAGCCTGAGCTCGACCTTCAACAACATGACGTCGGAGCTTCGCCTTCAGCAAAACCGGCTGCTGTCCGCCAACCAGACCATCGACGAGCGCCGCGTTTTCACGGAGGCGCTGTTGTCGGGCGTGCCGGCGGCCGTGATTGGCGTCGATGACAACGGCCGCGTCAGCGCGCTCAACGTCTCGACCGAGCGTATGCTCGGCGCGGGCGGCGCGCGGATTGGCCAACTCGTCGAGGAGGCGGTGCCGGAGCTCGCCCCGGTGCTCGCCGAGGCGCGAACGGCGCGGGCGAGGCTCTACCAGGGACAGATCACGCTCAACCGCGGCGATCGCGAGCGCATTCTCAATGTGCGCGTCAGCAGCGAGCAACCCGGGCGCGCGGGCAGGGGATTCGTCGTCACGTTGGACGACATCAGCGAGCTTGTCGCCGCGCAGCGCACCTCGGCCTGGGCGGACGTGGCGCGCCGGATCGCCCACGAGATCAAAAATCCACTGACGCCCATCCAGCTTTCCGCCGAGCGCCTGAAGCGCAAGTACGGGCGCCTGATCACGGTTGACCGCGAGATCTTCGACCAGTGCACCGACACGATCGTCAGGCAGGTCGACGACATCAAGCGGATGGTGGACGAGTTCTCCTCCTTCGCGCGCATGCCGAAGGCGCGGCTCGAAGAGGACGATCTCGCCGCCTGCGCGCGGCAGGTGCTGTTCCTCATGCGCGTCGGCCATCCAGACATCGACATCGTGGAGAAAATACCTGAAGGCCCGACGCGGGCGCTGTTCGACCGCCGCCTGCTGTCGCAGGCGCTCACGAACGTGGTGAAGAACGCGACGGAGGGAATCGGCGAAGGCGAACGCGCCGCGGGTTCGCGTCCCCGAATAGAGGTTTCGTTGTCCGTGGACGCCGGCGATATCGCGTCGATCGACGTGATCGACAACGGCAAGGGCTTTCCGCGGGAAAACCGCGCGCGCCTGCTGGAGCCTTATGTGACGTCCCGCACAGACGGGACGGGACTCGGCCTGCCAATCGTCGCGAAGATTCTTGAAGACCACGGCGGCGGCATCGAATTGCTCGACGCGCCAGAGGGCGGCGGCGCCTGGGTTCGTTTGTTTTTTCCAAGGCTGGGGCGCGCGGCGGAACGCGCTCCGGCCGGCGCGGCGAAGTGAGTCGAGGGGCTGGCATGGCGACCGATATTTTGATTGTGGACGACGAGGCCGACATCCGCGAGGGCGTGTCGGGCATTCTTTCCGACGAGGGGCACACGACCCGCACCGCCAGAAACTCCGACGAGGCGATCGCGGCGATCGCGGCGCGGCGGCCCCATCTGGTTTTCCTCGACATCTGGATGCAGGGGTCGAAGCTCGACGGTCTGCAATTGCTCGACGTGATAGCCGAAGAGCACCCGAACCTCCCGGTGGTGATGATTTCCGGACACGGCAATATCGAAACCGCGGTCGCCGCGATCCGCAAGGGCGCCTATGACTTCATCGAAAAGCCCTTCAAGGCGGACCGTTTGATCCTCGTCGCCGAGCGCGCGCTGGAAACCTCGCGCCTCAAGCGCGAGGTCGTCGACCTGCGCGCGCGCTCGGGCGGCGAGGTCCGGATCGTCGGCGGCTCGAATCCGATGAACCAGTTCCGCGCCGCCATCGAGCGCGCCGGGCCCGCCAATTCGCGCATTTTCATCAGCGGGCCCTCGGGAGCGGGCAAGGAGCTCTCGGCCCGCGCGATCCACGCCGCGTCGAGCCGCGCCAACGGGCCGTTCGTGGTCATCAACGCCGCGACGATCACGCCTGAAAACATGGAGTTCGAATTGTTCGGCGCCGAGGTCGCCGATGGCCGGACGCGCAAGGTCGGCGCGCTGGAGGAGGCGCACGGCGGCTCGCTCTACATCGACGAAGTCGCCGACATGCCGCGCGAAACCCAAAGCAAGATACTGCGGGTGCTGGTGGACCAGAATTTCCAGCGGGTCGGCGGCGCGACGCGCGTGCATGTCGATGTGCGCGTCATTTCGTCGTCGAGCCGCGAGATAGGCGAATTGATCGCGCGGGGAACTTTTCGGGAGGATTTGTTCCACCGGCTGGCGGTGGTGCCGATCCGGGTGCCTTCGCTCGCCGAGCGGCGCGACGACATTCCCGAACTCGTCTCCCATTTCATGGAGCAGATCGGCGCGCACACCGGTCTGCCCCGGCGCAAGATTGGCGCGGACGCCATGGCCGTGCTGCAATCGCACGACTGGCCCGGCAACGTCCGCCAGCTTCGCAACAACGTCGAGCGCCTGATGATCATGGCGGCGGGCGAGCCCGACGAGGAGGTGACGGCGGAAATGCTGCCGGCCGAAATAGGCGCGCTGGTGCCGGCCACCCCCAACGGGATGGGCGGCGAACGGCTGATGAGCAAGCCTTTGCGCGAGGCGCGCGAGATTTTCGAACGCGAATATCTCATCGCGCAGATCAACCGGTTCGGCGGGAACATCTCCCGCACGGCGGAGTTCATCGAAATGGAGCGCTCCGCCTTGCATCGTAAGCTGAAGTCGCTGGGGATAGACTAAAACAGCCAAGCTGGCGTCTTGGCGGTTCCACAATTCGACATATATTGTGCAATGCACAAAAACCGTGTACGTTGATTATGGGCTGGTTTTGGGCATGTCTGATTTGGCATGTGCCGCGCCGCCCCAACCGCGCCGCTGGATGTTCCTGATCCGCCGGGGCGAAAAAAGGAGAACGAGAAAATGGCCGCCGAACGCGCACAGAACCTTCAGGACACCTTCCTCAATTATGTTCGAAAACAGAAAATCCCGCTGACGATCTTCCTCGTCAATGGCGTGAAATTGCAGGGCGTCGTGAGCTGGTTCGACAATTTCTGCGTCTTGTTGCGCCGCGACGGCCATTCGCAGCTCGTTTACAAGCACGCGATCTCGACCATCATGCCGGGCGCGCCGATGCAGATGTTCGAACCCGACGAAGCCCCGGAAAAAGCTTGAGCCGCGACCAGAACGCCGGAAACTCCGGCGGATTCGATCTTGAGATTTCGCGCGCCCAGCACACCGCGGCGCTCGTGGTCGGACCGTATTTGTCCGACCGCGCGCGCGGCGCGGACGTGTCGTTGCGCGCGGCAACCGCGCGCCTCGACGAAGCGATCGGCCTGACGCGCGCCATCGATCTGAACATCGTTGGCTCAATGCAGGTCGGGCTCCAGCAAATTCGCCCCGCGACCTACATCGGCAAGGGCAAACTGGAGGAACTGGCGGCCAAGGCGAAGGAACTCGAGGTCGATCTCGTGGTGTTCGACTGCGCTTTGTCGCCGGCGCAGCAACGCAATCTCGAAAAAGAGCTGAACGCCAAGGTGCTCGACCGCACCGGGCTCA
>CAIKAR010000010.1 GCA_903825465.1 uncultured Hyphomicrobiales bacterium
CCGCCCCCAAGCCCGCCGCGGCGGCGCTCATCGACATCAACACCGCCAGCGCCGACGAACTTGACGCGTCGCTCAAAGGCATTGGCAAGGTGCGCGCGGCGGCGATTGTCAAAGGCCGGCCCTACAAGGGCAAGGACGAGCTCGTTCAGAAGAACATCATCCCGCAAGGGGTCTACGACGACATCAAGGACAAGATCATCGCCAAACAGGCGAAGTAGCCGTTATATCATCTGTTCTTGGATGTATTTACGCAACTTAAACCCGGGCCGTGCCATCGTGAGGCATGGTCCAGGCGAGAGTCTCCACATTCGGCAAGCGAGGCGCGCCCGTCCGACCGGCGGCGGTCGCCACGGTAAAACCCGGCGCGGCCGTCGCGGGCGCTTTGACAAACACAGAATCCGGCCTGCCGCTCGATGAAATCGCGCGCAGATTGATGAGCGGCGAATCGAGCGACCGTTCATCCGAAAGCGCGCCCGCTGGCGCGACGAGCGCCGGGGCCGTGCCATGGTCGGCGCGGGCGGCGACGCTCGCTGGCCTGAGCGCCGCCTGTTTGCAGGCGGGGCGGGTGGTGCTCTCCCCGCAATCCGCTGTTCCGGATCTGTCGGGCTTTGGCGTCCACATCGACGCGTCGAGCGGCGTCGCTTATCCGGCGCTTATCGCATTCGGCCTTTGGTCCGGCGGTACGTCCGCCGCGCAAACGATGCTGTTGACCCATTTTGGATTGCGCGCCGCCGGCCAGACATCGCTCGTCGCCTACGCGATCGCGGGGGCGGCGATGGGCGCGGGCTTGTCCTGGGCGACCGCTTTGTTGATGGGCGGAGAGCCCGCGATGGTCGCCGACGCGACGCTCGGGATTGTCTCCGGGTTTCTTTACCGGGTCTTCGCGGGCGTGAAGTCGAAGACCTAAAAACGCAGCATCGGCAGGCTTTTCATTCTCAGCTCGCCGGCGGCGCCGCCATATTCCGGCTTGAAATCCACATCGGCCAGCCGCGCGTCCGGAAAACGCCGCAGCATTCCCGATATCGCGACCGTCAGCGCCATGCGACCGAGCAAATTGCCGACGCAATGGTGCGGCCCCGCGCCGAAGGTCATGATGCGGCGGGGGTTGCGGTCGATGTCGAACCGCAACGGGTCGGGAAACGCCAGCGGGTCGAGGTTCGCCGCCATCGGCGAGGCGCGCACAACCATGCCCTTCGGTATCGGGACGCCGCCGACTTCCGTGTCGCGCGTCGCGAAGCGGGGAAACGTGAAATAGCCGTTGCCCGCGAGCCGCAAGCACTCTTCGAGCGCGGCGGGAACCAGCGCGGGATCGGCGCGCAGCCGCCGCGACTGGCCGGGGTGGCCATATATGAGATGCAGCGCCCCCGACGCCGAGCGCGGCGTCGTCGCGACGGCGCCGAAAACGCCGAAAATCTGGTCGAACAATTCCTTGTCGGTCAGCCGGTCGCCGGAGTCGCGCGCGTCGACGAGATCGCCGAGAAAATCGGAGCGGGGCCGCGCGCGGCGTTCGGCGATGACACGCTCCGCCAGTTCGACCGCGTCCCGGTGGGCGCGCGTCACCTCGGGCGTGTAGGGCTCGCCCGGCCGAAGCGTCGTGATGACCGGCTGGACGCGTTGAAACTCCAGCAGAACCTGGCGTTGTTCGGCGTCGAGGTTGAACATCGCCGTCATCAGCACGCCGATCACGAGTTGCGACGCGTATTGCCCCATGGCGTCGAATTCGCGCGGTCCGGCCTCGATCTTGTCGAGCAGATCCTCGATGATTTCCGTCACGCTGTCCCGCATCTGTTCGAGGCGGCGCGCGGAAAACGCCGGCATCAGCAGGCGGCGCAGGCGGCTGTGTTGTTCGCCATCCATCTGGGTAACGAAGCGCGCGCCCATGAATTTGTCATATTGCTCGTAGCCGGGCCCCTCCGGCAGCGCGGAGGAAAACCGTTCGGCGTCCTCGAAGACCTCGCGCACATCGGCGTAGCGGCCGACGACGACTTGCGCGGGGCCTTGGTTGAAAACGTAAAACGGCGGCCGTGTCGCCCAGTCCAGAAGATGCGCGCGGTGGTTCGACTTGAATTCCCGGCCGGCGAGGTCGAGCTCGCTGGAATTGGCGTGGTCGAGCGTGTCGAGGGAATCCATCGCGTCCATTCTTCGTTCCAGGCGCGGCCAGATCGACCTATCCGCCGAAAATGTCCTTCATCTTGGCGAAGAATCCATGCGACTCGGGATGCGTGTGCGTCGAGGATTCCGTGTCGAACTCCGCCAGCAACTCGCGCTGGCGCTTGGTCAGCGCCTGCGGGGTCTCGACCCTGATCTGAATGTAGAGTTCGCCGACGTCGCGCGAGCGCAAGACCGGCATGCCCTTGCCGCGCAGGCGGAACTGCTTGCCTGATTGCGCGCCTTCCGGCACCTTCACCACGGATTCGCCGCCGTCCAGCGTGCGCACCTTGAATTCGCCGCCGAGCGCCGCCTTCACCATCGATATGGGCGCCTGGCAATAGAGGTCGGCCCCGTCGCGCTGGAAAAACGCGTGCGGTTTGATCGACAGAAATATGTAGAGGTCGCCGGGCGGCCCGCCGCGCGAACCCGCCTCGCCTTCGCCCGTGAGGCGAATGCGAGTGCCGTCTTCGACGCCCTGCGGAATGTTGACCGACAGGCTGCGCTCCTTTGTGACTCGTCCGGCGCCGGCGCAGTCCGCGCAGGGATTGTCGATGATTTCGCCGCGGCCCTGGCAGGTGGGGCAGGCCCGTTCGATGGCGAAGAATCCCTGTTGCGCGCGCACGCGTCCCAGGCCCTTGCAAGTCCCGCATTGCCGAGGCTTGGCGCCAACCTTGGCGCCGGAGCCGGCGCAGGCCTCGCAGGTCACCGAAGTCGGCGTCTTGACGCTGGCGGTCTTGCCGTTGAACGCCTCTTCCAGCGTGATTTCCATATTGTAGCGAAGGTCCGATCCGCGCTCGCGGCCACCCGCCGATCGCTGCCGCCCGCCGCTGAGGCCGCCGAACAGGTCGTCGAAAATGTCGGCCATGGAGGAGGCGAAGCCTTCTCCGCCAAAGCCGCCCCCGCCGCCGCCCTGTTCAAAGGCGGCGTGGCCGAAGCGGTCGTAGGCGGCGCGTTTCTGGCCGTCGGAAAGGCATTGATAGGCCTCGTTCAACTCTTTGAACTTGACTTCCGCCGCCTTGTCGCCGGGGTTGCGGTCGGGATGATGAACCATCGCGGCCTTGCGGAACGCCGCTTTCATCTCGGCTTCCGTGGCGGTTTTAACGACGCCCAGCACTTCGTAATAATCGCGTTTCGACATGTCAGGATTCTAACGTTGAGGCTGAGCCAAACACGCGCGGGTTTTCGGCGCGGCGGCGCCTCGCCGCGTCCCGTATTTCCTGCCGGTGGGCTTCCAGAGCGGCGGAAGTTTTCACGGATCGCGCTCCTTGCGTTGGCTCGGCGCAAATCGCCGCGCGACGCGAAACGGGGACCCGGCCCGAAGGCCCGGTCCCCATCCGCTATCTTATTTCCGGCGAAGCGCCAATCGCGGCGCCGTTCACCGCCCTCATTTCTTGTCGTGCACTTCCTTGAAGTCCGCGTCGATCACGTCTTCCTTCGGCGCGTCCTGGTGGGCTTCGCCGCCGGCTTCGGGGCCGGCCTGCTGGGCCTTGTACATGGCCTCGCCAAGCTTCATCGAGGCTTGCGCCACTTCGTTGGTCTTGGCCTTGATGTGCTCGATATCGCTGCCCTCGAGCGCGGTCTTCAATTCCGCCAGGGCGGATTCGATCACGCTCTTGTCCGCCTCTGGAACCTTGTCGCCAAATTCCTTCAACGACTTCTCGGTCGAGTGCATCATCGCCTCGCCCTGATTCTTGGCGTCGACCTGCTCGCGGCGCGACTTGTCCTCGGCGGCGTGCAGTTCCGCGTCCTTCACCATCTTCTGGATGTCGGCGTCCGACAATCCGCCCGAAGCCTGAATGCGGATCTGCTGCTCCTTGTTGGTGGCCTTGTCCTTCGCCGTCACGTTGACGATGCCGTTGGCGTCGATGTCGAAGGTCACCTCCACCTGCGGCATGCCTCTGGGAGCGGGGGGAATCCCCACGAGGTCGAACTGGCCAAGGGCCTTGTTGTCGGCCGCCATCTCGCGCTCGCCCTGGAAGACGCGGATGGTCACCGCGGTCTGGTTGTCCTCGGCCGTCGAGAACACCTGGCTCTTCTTCGTCGGGATCGTCGTGTTGCGGTCGATGAGGCGCGTGAACACCCCGCCCAGCGTCTCGATGCCGAGCGAGAGCGGCGTCACGTCGAGCAGCAGCACGTCTTTCACGTCGCCCTGCAGCACGCCCGCCTGGACCGCCGCGCCGATGGCGACGACTTCATCCGGATTGACGCCCTTGTGGGGCTCCTTGCCGAAGAACTGCTTCACGATCTCCTGCACCTTCGGCATGCGGGTCATGCCGCCGACGAGGACAACCTCGTTGATTTCGCCCGCCGTCAGGCCGGCGTCCTTCAACGCCTTGCGGCAGGGCTCCACGGTGCGCTGGATGAGGTCGTCGACCATCGCCTCGTACTTCGCCCGCGTGAGTTTCAGCGTCAGATGCTTCGGCCCGGACGCGTCGGCGGTGATGTAGGGCAGGTTGATGTCGGTCTGCGCCGCCGAAGACAGTTCGATCTTCGCCTTTTCGGCCGCCTCCTTCAGGCGCTGCAGGGCGAGCTTGTCCTTTTTCAGGTCGATGCCCTGTTCCTTCTTGAACTCGTCCGCGAGATACTCGACGAGCCGCATGTCGAAATCCTCGCCGCCGAGGAAGGTGTCGCCGTTTGTGGACTTCACCTCGAACACGCCGTCGCCGATCTCGAGGATCGACACGTCGAAGGTGCCGCCGCCAAGGTCGTAGACGGCGATGGTGCCGGCGCCCTTCTTGTCGAGGCCGTAGGCGAGAGCCGCGGCCGTCGGCTCGTTGATGATGCGCAGCACTTCGAGGCCGGCGATCTTGCCGGCGTCCTTGGTCGCCTGGCGCTGGGCGTCGTTGAAGTAGGCGGGCACGGTGATGACGGCCTGCGTCACTGTCTGGCCAAGATGCGCCTCGGCGGTCTCCTTCATCTTTTGCAGCGTGAAGGCCGAGATCTGCGAGGGCGAATACTGTTTGCCGTCGGCGGTCACCCAGGCGTCGCCGTTGCCGGCCTTGACGATCTTGTAGGGAACCAGACCCATGTCCTTCTGGGTCATGGGATCGCTGAACGGACGGCCGATCAGCCGCTTGATCGCGAAGAAGGTGCGTTCGGGGTTGGTCACCGCCTGGCGCTTGGCCGGTTGGCCGACCAGGCGCTCGCCGTCGTCGGTGAAGGCGACGATGGAGGGCGTGGTGCGCGCGCCCTCGGAATTCTCGATGACCTTGGGGGTGGTGCCCTCCATCACGCAAACACAGGAATTTGTCGTGCCAAGGTCGATGCCGATAACTTTAGCCATGTTTCTTCCTTTCGATTCGCCGGACCGCCGGACCCCGTAGCGGTCCGGCTTTGGGCGGCGGCTTGACAGACCTTCGTTCGAAGGTCGGTCGCCGCCTAGTCCCCGATGCCGCTGAGATTGGTACGCTGGCCACGAACCGCAAGGGCCGGGGCGCGTCGCCGCGTTATAAGTTTCGCCCGAGCCGGAAGCAAGGCGGCTTGCAACATCCGCCGCGCCCGCATACCAATCGCGAATTGACGTTAAATCATTGTGGGAATGGCCTCCCCGGGGTTCAAGCGCGCATGCGGCAAGGGATATCGGTTTCGATCCTGTTCGGCGGGCTGCTGGCGTGCGCCACGGCGTCGGCGCAGCTTGTCTTGCCGGGCGCGATGCCGCCGTCGGCGCAACCCGTCATCGCGGCGCCGGCCGGCGCTGGACCCGCGAAAAAGCGTGGGGATGGCGATCCCGGCGCGCCGGTCTTGGCCAAAGCGGCTATCTTGAAGCCGCCCGCCGAGGACACGGTGATCGGCAGGCGCCTCATGCGCAACGGCGCGCAAGGCGCGCTGATGATCGACAGGGCGGCCGGTGGACTGCGGATATCGCAGCTGTCCCTGCCGGGTTTCCAAATATCCCGCCCCGCCGACGCGTGCCGGGTGGATATCGGCGGCGCCGACATCGCCCTCGCGCCGACCGATCGGCACGAGGGATTGGTGAGCTACGCCGCCGATCTCGAAGCCTGTCCCTTTTCGTTGGATATTCTCGATGGCGCCACTTTGACGCGCGGCAAGACCTGCGATTTTGTGAAGGCCGATTGCCGTGTCGATCCCGCCGGTTTCTGGGGTCCGGCGAGCGCGAGCTTTGGGCCGGCCGACGCAAAAGGCATCGAGCGAACCCGCGCGGTGGCGGAAACCGACGCGAGGGCCACGTTCAGGGCCTTGCTCAATTCAGCCAAGGGCAACCGCGCGCGCGTCAAGGAAATCGCGCGGGATCAGGCCGCGTTTTCATCCACCCGCGAGGAAATCTGCCGCGACTACGCGGGCGAGGACAAGAGCGGCTTCTGCGCCTCGCGCGTCACGCAAGCGCACGCCATCGCCCTCTCGGCGGAATTGCATGGGCCGCAATCGGCGGAGATCGCCGCGAAACCCGTGAAAAAGAAACGGCGGCCGAAACCGCCAGCCCCGGCCGCCGGAGACCCCACGCCGCCGCCTTTATGACGGCGGCGCGGATTTCGCGTCGCTTTACGGCTTGACGAACAGGCCGACCATGCCCGCCGCGGCCTTGCCGTGGCCCGGCAGTTGCGCCCACATTTCCGGAATGGTCATGCCGGGCTGGAACTGCTTGGGATCGAAGTCCGTCGCGATGACCACGAAGGTGTAGTGGTGCGGCGTGCCGGGCGGCGTGCATGGTCCGGAATAGTGGCCGACGCCCTGCGTGCTCTTGCCGCCGATATAGGTCGGCCCGTCGTTGGTGGTCTCGCCTTCCGCGAAGGAGGTTTTCGTCGCCGGCATGCCATAGGCGAGCCAGTGCATGACGCCGGCGCCGCCGCGGCCCTCGGGATCGACCATCGTGAAGACGAAGCTCTTGGTGTCGGCGGGCGCGCCGGTCCAGGTGAACTGCGGCGAGACGTTCTCGCCGACGCAGTTGGCGTTCGGAGTGGCCCCCGGCGCGTTCATGTTGGCGACCTTCTTCGGCATTAGCGTGCCGTCCTTGAAAGTGGTCGAGGTGAGCGTGAAGGGTCCGGGCGTCTGGGCCAACGCGGGGGCGCAAGCGAACGCAACGAGGCCGCCCGCGAGCAGCCCTCCCAAAGCGAGTTTCATAAGATTTCCTTCCCCGTGATTAGCCCGGCCGCGCCGGGCGCGGGGATCATCGCCCGTCCGGTGGCCACGGGCAAGGGCAGGGGGAGGGAAAGGGACGGGGAATTTCGCGGACGGCGCCATCGCGGCTCTGTCAGCAGCCCTTCCCGGCCTCCCATCCGATAATCGCCTGTTTGCGCGTCAGTCCCCAATGATACCCCGTCAGCTTTCCCGAGCCGCCCAGCACGCGATGGCACGGCACCACAAACGAGATCGGGTTGCGGCCCACCGCCGCGCCAACCGCGCGCGCCGCGCTCGGCCTGCCCAGCGCCTGCGCGATGACGCCATAGGTCGTGGCGCGGCCGAGCGGGATGCGCAGCAGCGTCTTCCAGACGCCGACTTCGAAATCCGTGCCGATCAAAACGACGCGCAGCGGCTTGTCCGCCCGCCAGGACGCCGGATCGAAGGCGCGCGAAACATAAGGCGCGGTCGCGGCGTCGTCCCGCGTGAATGTCGCGCGCGGCCAGCGGCGAACCATGTCGGCGAGCGCGCCCTCGCGCCCGGCGGCGGGCTTGAGGCCGTCGTCGCTTTGCGAATCGACCCAGCCCAGCCCCGCGAGGCCGCGCGGGGTCGCCGCGGCGATGGCCTCGCCGAATGGCGAGGGGTGGAAGCCGTAGCGGATCACGAGGCCTTCGCCGCCGGATTTGAACTCGCCGGGGCTCATCGCCTCGTGCGCGACGAAGAGGTCGTGCAGCCGTCCCGGTCCGGAGAAGCCGACTTCGAACGAGGCGTCGAGCACCGAGGCTTTTTCCCGCAACAACGTCCGCGCGTGGTCGAGCGTCAGCGCCTGCATGAAGGCTTTCGGCGATAGCCCGGCCCAGCGCGCGAACAGGTGCGTCAGGTGCGATTCGCTCAGGCGCACGTGCGCGGCGATGTCGGCGACCGACGGCTGCGATTTCCAGCGCGCGGAGAGGTAGGCGATCGCCGCGCGGACATGGGCGTAGTCGGCGGCGGCTGTGTCGAAGGCGGGGAGGGGCGCTTGAATGTTCATGCCGGCATCTTCGCGCGGACGGCGCGCGGGCGCCACCCGATTTCCGCTATCGCGAGAAATCCGGGCCCCGCCGCGCCCGCGACAGCGCGCTCTGCAATTCGCCGGCGAATTCCGTCCTGGCCGCGGGCCCCAGAAAGCCCGCCACTTCGACGCGCCTTTCGCGCGCCACGAGATCGAGCCTGACAACGCCGAACTCTTGGATTTCCCGCCGTTCCAGCCGCGTGAACAGAGGGTTGAAAACAAATCGCCGCCGCGTTCCCCGCGCGTTGACTTTTTCGACGCGCAATTCAAGCGGCGTCACGCGGATGTCCTCATAGGCCCGCGCGGAGCGGAAGTTGGCTTTGAACGCGATGTAAAGCAGCAGGACGTCGAGGCCCATGAAGCCGGCCACCGGCCACGCGCCCATGATGACGAAGGGCAGGCTGGAAAACGCGCCGCAGACGCAGAACACCGCGAGCAACTGGCGGAAGCCGCGCGCGTCGAGCGAGCGGTGCGGCGTCAGCCGGCGCTCGAAAACCGCGCTGTCGTAGCTCGCGGGCTGGCTGTCGGGCTCCGGCATGGGCGCGCTCCGGCTTGTCACGCGTTGGGTCGCCACTATAACAAAACCATGCCGCAGGTGAAAACAGCCAAATCGACGCCCGTCGGGGGAGAAAAGCCGCGGGCGAAACGTCCCGCGAAAATCGATCCCGCCGTTGTCCGCGAGATTTTCGCCCGCTTTCAAAAACAGAACGCCGAGCCGAAGGGCGAGCTTGAGCACGTCAACGTGTTCACCCTGCTCGTCGCCGTCGTGTTGTCCGCGCAGGCGACCGATGTCGGCGTCAACAAGGCGACGCGCGCGCTCTTCGCCATCGCGGACACGCCGGAAAAGATGGTGGCGCTGGGCGAGGAGCGGGTTCGCGGGCACATCAAGACCATCGGTTTGTTCCGCGCCAAGGCCAAGAACGTCGTCGCGCTGTCGGAAAAGCTTCTGCGCGACTTCGGCGGCGAAACGCCGCGGACCCGGGAGGCGCTCGAGACGTTGCCCGGCGTTGGCCGCAAGACCGCCAACGTGGTGATGAGCATGGGCTTCGGCGAATCGACGATCGCCGTCGACACCCACCTGTTCCGCCTCGCCAACCGCATCCCCCTCGCGCGCGGCGAGACGCCGCTCGAAGTGGAGATGGGGCTGATGAAAATCATCCCGCCCGAATATCTCTTTCACGCGCATCACTGGCTGATTTTGCACGGACGCTATGTCTGCAAGGCGCGCAAGCCGGAATGCGCGCGATGCGTCATTTCGGATTTGTGCCGGTCGCCGGAAAAGACGGTGGGCTGAGGGCCTTCTCCCGCCGCCCCCCGCGGAATTTCACGCCAACTCCCGGAGCACCGCATGCGAATGAAACCCGCGCTGACGCAGGAGGACGTGGCCATCATGGCCGCGGCTTGCCACGCCAAGGAAAAGGAGCTTGGCCGCGAAGGCACGATCGCCATCGTGGATTTTGGCGGCGACCTGCTCTTCCTGATCCGGCCCGACACGCAATCGCCCAACAGCGTCGAGGTGGCCACGAGCAAGGCGCGGACCGCCGCGTTCCGCGAGCGGCCGAGCGCCGATCTCGAAAGCCGGGTGAAAGAGCGGCCCGGTTGGCTCATGTTTCCCAACGGATTGCCGATGGCCGGCGGCGTTCCCCTGTTTTACAAGGGCGAGTGCGTCGGCGGCATCGCGGTGTCGGGCGTCGGCGGCGACGACGGGGTTGTCGCGATCGCGGGCGCCGCCGCCTTCGACAAGTCGCAACAAGGCGCCTGAACAAGCGGTGGCGCGTCGGCGGCGGGGCGTCCCCCAATCGCCTCAGCGCGCTTCGCTGCCGGCGATGAACTGCGCCCGCGCGAGTTCCGCGAAACGTCCGTTTTTAGCGATCAATTCCTCGAACGCGCCGGACTCGATCACCTTGCCCTGGTCGAACACGAGGATGCGGTCGGCGCTTCGGATCGTCGACAGGCGATGGGCGATGACGAAGGTCGTGCGCCCCTTGGTGGCGGCCTCGAGCGCGGCCTGCAACTGCCGTTCCGTTGTCGCGTCGAGGGCGCTTGTGGCTTCGTCGAACACCAGGATCGGCGGATCCTTGATCAACGCGCGGGCGATGGAGACGCGCTGGCGTTCGCCTCCCGACAGCGAGCGGCCACGCTCGCCGACGATGGTGGCGAGGCCATCGGTCTGGCGCGAGATGAAGTCCGTCGCCTGCGCGCGCTCGACGGCGAGCCGCAATTCCGCCTCCGTCGCGTCCGCCTTGCCGACGCGCAGGTTCTCCTCGATGGAGCGCGCGAACAGCATCGGCTCCTGAAAGACCACGCCGATGTTTCGCCGCAACGACAGCAACGTCATGTCGCGAAGGTCGATTCCGTCGATGGTGACGCGGCCTTCCGTCGGGTCGAAGACGCGGTGCAACAGGCCGAGCGTCGTCGATTTGCCGGAGCCCGTGGATCCCACAAGGGCGATCGTCTCGCCCGGCTCGGCGACGAAGCTCGCGTCGCTGACGGCGACCCGCCTGTTGTCGTAGGAAAAGCCGACGTGCTCGAAGGCGACGCGGCCGGCCAGCCGGCCTATATCGATGGCGCCGGGCTTGTCGGCGACTGTTGGCTTGGTGTCCAGAACGTCGAAGAACTCCTCCAGCTTCGGCACGACGGCGACGATCCAGTTGATGAAGCCGACGACCTGTTCGAGGCGGCCGATCAGCATGGTCGAAAAGCTCATGAAGGCGACGATTTCGCCGATGGTGGCGAGGCCGTTGATGTGCAGCGCGACGCCGAGCAGGAAGATCGCCAGCAGGGTCAGCGTCGCGGAGGCGCGCGTCGCCACCGCGGCCATCGCCCACCAGGTCAACACCGGCATCTGCGCGGTCAGGAGGTCCGCGGACACCTTGCGCAGCGCGGTCGTCTCCGCTTCGACGCGCGTGAAACTCTGGATGACGGCGATGTTGCCGAGCGCGTCGGAGGCGCGTTCGGCGAGGGTGCTGGAGAATTCCTCGACCTTGCCCTGCATGCCGTCGGTGCGGCGCAGAACGAACGCGGTGAGGGCGCCGAACAGCGCCACCATGGACATCAGCAGGCTCGCGAGGCGCCAGTTGATGAACAGCGACATCGGGAGAAGGATGAACAAGGCGGCGAAGGCGGCGCAGTTTTCGCGGAAGAAGTTGAGCCACACGCTCGCTATGGTGCCGACGCCGTCGAGCATGTTCTTCAACAGCCTGCCGGAATGCACGGAGGAGTGGTAGCCGAGCGGCAGGTGCAGCACATGCTCGAAATAATCCGCCATCACCGCGAGGCGCCGCCGGTGCGACAACCGGTCGGCGTTCAGGGCGACGAGCACCGCGGCGAGGATGGTGAACAGCGCGAAGCCAATCCACGCGGCGACCAGCGGGCCGAGGTCCGCCCATTGCGGCACGCGGTTCTCCGCTTGGGCAGCGGCGAGCTTGTCGATGATTTTGCCGAACAGCAGCGGCTCCGCGAACTGCGCCGAGGCGAGGCCAAGATTGGCGATCACGAGGATGATCGCCAGCGTCGCTTCCGCGCTCAACAGCCGGAGCACGCGGATATAGACTTTCAGGAAACCCATCGGGTCAAATCGCTCGCGTAAATCGGCGGGAACAGCCAAGCTGTCTTAGCCGAAGGCCCGGTCGCAAGGCAAAGCGGCCGGCTCACGGCGCGGGAAACAGGGCGTCGGTCATGCCCGCGGCCCGGTAGGCGACCAGACCGACCCATTCCTTCAGCGCCGTGTCGACCCTCAAGAGTCCATCGCCGGCGTGCATGTTCACGCGCGTGAAATCGCTCGCGCGGCCGCGCGTGGTGTAATCGGCGGGCCACGCCGCGACATTGAATCCGGCGCGTCGAAACACGCCCATCGAACGCGGCGTGTGGAAGCCCGACGTCACCAGCAGGAACCGCTGCTCCGGCTTTGGCTCGACGATATCGCGGGTGAAGATCGCGTTCTCATAGGTGTTGCGGGACCGTTCTTCGAGGGTAATCCGGCTTTCATCGACGCCAAGCGTCAGAAACAACCGCTTCGCGAGGTCGGCCTCCGACGGCCCCTTGCCGCCCAACGAGGGCGAACCGCCGGTGAAAATCACGCGCGCCAAGGGAAATCGGCGCGCCAGCGCCGCGCCTTCGGTCATGCGGCTGCCGAAAACACCAAGCGCCAGCACGCCACGCGACAGGTCGATAGCCTCGTCCATGGCGCCGCCGAGCACGATGACGCCGTCCGGCGGCGGCATGTCGTCGCCTGGCCGAACGAAGCGGTCCTCCAACGGGCGCATCAGCAGCGCGCCGACCGGGCCAAGGCCGCACAGCGCGAACAATAGGGCGGCGGCCGTCAGAACACGCCGCGCGGCGCGGGACCAGCGTGTGAAAAGCCCCGCGGCGACGCAGACGAACAGCAGACTGAAAAAGTTCGTGGGCTCGGCCAGGAACCAGAACAGCTTGGAAACGAAGAAAAACATGGGACGCCGGCTCCGGGGCGAATCACCGCGCGATTCTACCTTTTTGGCGCGGTTAGTCCCAATCCGGCGCCATCGCGGGGCGCACAAGCCGGCCATTGGGGGAAGCCAGCGCCGAAATCGCCGCCATGTCCGCGCCGCTCAAATCGAAATCAAAGACGCCGAGGTTCTCGATCAAATGGCCGCGCTGGGACGACTTCGGAATCGCCACGACGCCGCGCTGCAGGGTGTGCCAGCGCAACACGACTTGCGAGGGCGCCTTGCCGAGCCGCCGCGCGATGGCCGCGATGGCGGGCTCGTCGAACAACCTTCCCTTGCCGATGGGGCAATAGGACACCAGAACGACGCCGTGGCCTCGGCAGGCCGCCAGCAGTTTCGTTTGATCGAGGCGCGGATGGTATTCGCACTGGTTCGCGGAAAGCTTCTCGCCGTGGCTCGCGGCGAGCCGAACCGCCTCGTCGAGCATCGCCGCCGGAAAATTCGCGACGCCGACGTGGCGCGCGAGCCCCAGTTTCTTCGCCTCGCACAGGGCCGCGACCGACTCCGCCAGCGGAATCGCCTTGTTGGGCCAGTGGATCAACAGCAAATCGACGTTGTCCAGCGCCAGACGCTTCAGGCTGTCGCGCGCCGATTGTCGCAACGCGGCGGCGCCCAGGTCGCCAGGCAGAACCTTGGTGGTGACGAAGACTTTTTCGCGCGGGACGCCGGACGCCTTCAGCGCCTGCCCCACCTCGGCCTCGTTGCCGTACATGACCGCGGTGTCGATGTGGCGGTAACCCTCGGCGAGCGCGGTTTCGACGGCGCGGACGCAATCGCTTCCGCGCAACCCCGAAGTGCCGAGGCCGATGACGGGAATGGCGGCGCCATTGCCATCGACGGTGGGGATGTCATGCGAGGCGGTCATGGCGTCTTCCGGTTGTGGCGGGGGAGTGGCGGCCGCTCAGGTCAGCGGCAGGGTCAGCAGCTTCTTCGCCGAAGGTCGTTGCATCATGGCTTTGTAATAACGCTCGACGTTTGGCAGCGGCGCGCGTTCGAACGGCACGTTGCTCCAGCGGTGCAGGGCGGGGCCGATGACGCAATCCACCATGGTGAAAGCGTCGCCGCCCATCCAGCGGCGGCCATCGAGCCGCTCTTCCAGCATCGCCATCATCTGCGCCATGGTCTTTTTCGCGGCTTCGATTTCCGCCGCCGGCCGCGCGCCGGGCTCGCGCACGAGGCCCCAGAACAGGGTGGTCAACGGCGGATTGAGATGCGACTGCTGCCAGTCCATCCAGCGGTCGATGTCGGCGCGCGCCTTCGGATCGACGGGCCAAAGCGCGCCAGGCGAATGCTTGGCGGCGAGATAGCGCACGATGACGTTGGACTCCCACAGGACGAAGCCGTCGTCGTCGATCGTGGGCACGCGGGAGTTGGGGTTCATTTTCAGATATTCAGGCGTTTTCGTCACGCCAAACTGCATGCCGGCGTCGAAGCGCTCGTAGGCGAGCCCGAGTTCCTCGACAGCCATCATCGCCTTCTGCACGTTGATGGAATTCAAACGTCCCCAAACCTTGAGCATCGGCCCCTCCGTCGCCCCACCTATAGCGCTCGCGGGGGCGGCGTGGAAAGGCCGCTTGCGTCGCGCCGCGCCGCGTATCATAGACGTGGGAAATCCATTTGCCGCATTCTTGGAAGGCGGCGCCGCAACAGGGGCGGAGACATGAGCGCGACAGGCATGCAGGGCAAGGAATTCGACTTCGAGAAGTTCCGTCTGCGGACGTTCGTCGACAAGCTCGTCGCCATGGGCGAAATGGAGGTGCGGGAGGAGCCCACGCCGCTCACCCAGTTGAGCTCGATCATCGAGAATTCGCCGAAAGCCGTGCTGTTCAAGCAGGCCGGTCCCGAGCGCGTCGAACTGGCGGCGAAGGTCGCGGGCGGCCGCTCGCGCATCATCGCCGCCTTCGATTCGACGCCGGAAAAGGTCTACGAGGAGTTTTTCGCGCGCCAGGCCAATCCCAAGAAGATCGTCGAAGTGCCGTCGAACGAGGCGCCTGTGCACGCCGTGAAGATCACGGGCAAGGACGTTGATCTGACGAAGCTGCCCTTCCATCCCCAGCACGAGTTCGACGGCAGCTGCTATATTTCGTCGGGCATCGACTACACAAAGGATCCGCTCACCGGCCGCTCGAACGTCGGCAGCCGCCGCCTGTCGCTGCGCAACCGGTATCAAACCGGCACCAACATCACCGCGCCGTCGGACCTCAAGCGCATCTTCGAGGGCTGCGCCCAGCGCAAGCAGCGGCTGCCCGTCACTTTCACCATCGGCTCGCACCCGCTCGACTTCTTCGGCGCGACGATGCGGACGCAGGGCGACGAGCACCACATGATCGCGACGATGCGCGGCGAGAACGCGCCGTTCGTCAAGAGCCTGACCAACGACATTCTCGTGCCGGCCGACGCGGAAGTGATCCTCGAGGGATACTTCGACGAGCGCGGCTATTGCGAGCCGGAGGGTCCGTTCGGCGAATACATGGGCTATTACGGCTCGATCCACATGGACCCCGTGTTCACCTGCACGGCGATCACCATGCGGAAGGACGCGCTGCACCAGACGCTGCAACACGGCACCGCGTTTGTGCTCGACCAGACGGACGCGGCGGCGATGACCGCGCTGCGCGTCGAGGCCACGGCCTGGCGCATCTTGAAGACCACCGGCAAGGATGTGCGCGGCGTTTCCTCGCGCTCGCATTCCGGCGGCTCGGGCACGCTGCGGGTGTCGATGCGGCAGGGCGCGCATGGCGAGGCGCGCAACGCGATGCTGTCGCTGTTCGGCGCGATGAGGCAGATCAAGACGATCTACGTCTTCGACGAGGACGTCGACGTGCGCGACGAGCGTCAGGTCGAATGGGCCTTCGGCACGCGTTTCCAGGCGGACGAGGACATCGTGACGGTGGGCGGCATGATGGGCATGCCGATGGACCCCTCGCTCGACGGCCGCCGCACCGGCGCGAAGGTCGGCTTCGACTGCACGATGCCCTTCGGCAAGGGCAACGAAATCATTCACATGCGCTGCGCGGCGAAGGTTTTCGCCGGCCCGGCGCGCTTCCAGACGGTGGAGCAGGCGCTGGAGGCCGGGCCGGCCTTCTACAGCCACATTGTCGAGGCCGTCGGCAGCTCGGATGGACGCGAAGTCGCCGCCGCGCTCGACGCCTTGCGCGATGATGGCAAGCTCGGACGCGATCGCGACGGACGCTACCATCTCGCCAAGGGCAAGGCGGGCTACACCGCGATTGTCGGCGAACTTTACCACGATCCCAACCACGGGATTTGAGGCGAGGGGAGCGTCCCTTCTCCCGCCTCGCGGGAGAAGGTGGCCGAAGGCCGGATGAGGGCGCCGCGACAGGCGCGGCATCATGGGTGCGACGGGAAATCCGGCCGATCCATCGCGGCATGGTTTTCATGGCGAGGCCCTCATCCGACCCGCTTCGCGGGCCACCTTCTCCCGCGACGCGGGAGAAGAATTCTAATCCCGCGGCGGGCAACGCGACGCACCGCGCGCCCTCCTTTCGTACCCTTGAGTATTGATTGTTAAGTTATGGAATAATTATAATAATTCACAGTATAAATTGCCTTATTCTCGCCATTTTACGCCGCGACAAGCGCGCCGTGATTTCGCATTGGCGAAAATCCACTTCCCCCCTTGAAAATCCGAAGAGGTGTAGTTTTGAGCATACGCATTTGCATGTCTGCCGCATTGTTGTGTGTCGCGGCGTCTTCCGCGAAGGCCGATGGTTCATCCGCCGACTTTTTTCGCAGCCAGGGCTTCGTGAAAGCCGCCTCGACATCCCCAAAAAGCACATCACCACATTTGTCCCGCGTCGCGTCGCCCCGGGTCGGCGGCGCCACGACCACCCGCGCGTCCTGGTACGGCGGCGGCGAGCGTCTTTCCCGGAGAACCGCTTCCGGCGAGGTCTTCCATCCCGACGCGATGACCGCCGCTCACCGCAGCCTGCCGCTGGGCACGCGGCTTCTGGTGAGCGCCAACGGACGCAGCATCATGGTTCGCGTTAACGACCGCGGGCCGGCGGCCTCGACCGGCCGCTCGCTCGACCTGTCGCGCGGCGCGGCGCGCGCGCTCGGCATCATCCGCGCGGGCACCGCCCGGGTCAGCTATCGCGTCGCCGGTCTATAGGCGCTAGGTTCTCGCCCGGCCCCGTTTCGCGGGTCGGGGGAGGCGCCATTGCGTTCCGCATCGCTGATTTTCACCTGCGTGTTTCTTGTGTCGACGCCGGTTTTCGCCAACGACCACGTTCGCGTGGCGCTCGGCAATCCCGGCGTTGGCGAAACCGAGATTTGCGATCTCGCCAAGGACCGCGGCTTCTTCGCCAAACACGGCCTCGACGTCGATATTCAATACACCCAAGGCAGCGCCGAAACGATTCAGGTGGTGCTCGCCGGCGGCGCCGACATCGCGGCGTCGGTGGGCACTCTGGGCGCGCTCGCCGCCTACGCCAAAGGCGCCCCGATCCGCGCGATCGCCGCGACCTTCACCGGCGATTCCAACATGTTCCTCTATGTGCCATCGTCGTCGCCGATCACGAAAATCGAGCAGACCGCCGGCAAGACCGTCGCCTATTCCAACGCGGGCTCGTCGTCGCAGATGATGGTGCTGGAGGCGAAGAAGCAGTTTGGGATCGATCTCAAGCCGACCGCGACAGGCGGCGGCCCCGCGACGCTGACGCAAACGCTGAGCGGCCAGATCGATGTCGGCTGGTCGGGCGCGCCTTTCGCCGTGGACAGGCTTGAATCGGGGGAAATCCGCTTGATCATGAAAGCCTCGGACCTCACGGCGATGGGCGGCCAGACCTCGCGCATCATCGTCGCGGCGCTGGACGATTTGCGAAAGCGGCCAGACGTCCACGCGCGCTTCATGGACGCCTACCGCGAGACCGCGGATTGGATCTACACGACGCCGGAGGGGCTGAAGGCCTACTCCGACTGGGCCAAGGTGAGCGAGAAAATTGGCCGCCGCGCGCTCGACGAGTTTTTGCCGCGCGCGGCGGTGCAAACCGATAAAATCATGGGTCTTGAGCAGAACATGCGGTCGGCGGTGGAATTCAAATACTTGTCCGCGCCTTTGACCCAGGCTCAAATGGACGAATTCGTGAAAATTCCGCCGCCGGGGAAGTGAGCGGCCTTGCCGCTCCCCCAAAGCCTTACGGCTCACCCAAGCCTTACTGCTCTCCCAGCGCGTTGAGATACAGCTCGAGGATCGTCTCCTCCTCGATGCGCTTGTCGCGGTCCATGCGGCGCAGCGAGACGACCTTGCGCATGACCTTGGGGTCGAAGCCGTTGCCCTTGGCTTCGGCGTAGACTTCCTTGATGTCGTCGGCGATGGCGCGCTTCTCTTCTTCCAGACGCTCGACGCGCTCGATAAAGGCGCGCAGATGCCCGGTGTCGACATGCTCGGTTCCGCCGAGTTCGTTGGCCTTGTCTTTGTCGAAGTTCTTGGGGGCGCTGGCGGGCTTTTTCATGGGCGGATTTCCGGGCGGTTAGGCGAGCGCCCAACTGCCGCGAGCCGCCCCGCCGGGTCAAGGCCCGCGCCGGGATGTCCCCACAATCCCGTCTCGGTTTTCGCCCGCAGGCCCGATCGCCGCGCGACGGAAATCAGGCCTTCAGCGCCTCGCGCAGCTTTTGCCGCCGCTCGGGCTTGTACATATCGTCGTAAGCGCGCGGGGTGATGGGGCCGGTCTCGACGTGGATGTCGGCGAAGACAGGCCCTTCCTGCTTGAGGATGCCGCCGATCTGCTGTTCGAAATTGGCCATGTTGTCGAGCAGGTGGACCTGTTTGATCCCGGCCGACCGGGCCATGCCGCAGAAATCCACGTCGCGCTTGGGCAGGGGATGGCCGCCGTTCGCCTCGTAGGTGCCGTTGTGGAAGCACAGATGCACCAGGTTCTTCGGCGCGGCCGCCGCGATGGTCACGAGCGTGCCGAGGTTCATCAACAGGCTGCCGTCGCCATCGAACACGACGACGCGCTTGTGCGGCAGCGCGAGCGCCATGCCGAGCCCGTGCGAGGAGCCAAGCCCCATCGCCCCGTGCGAGTAGTAGTTGAGCGCGCGGTCGCTCATCTCGACCCATTCCGACGCGGTGGAATAGGATGAGATGACGATCTCGTCGGCGATGTGGCGCTTGAGGATTTCAAGGCATTTGGTGCGGTTCATCATGGTCAAACGGGCCTCCGGCCAATGACAAAGGCGACAGGGCGCGAGGTCTCGTGGGCCTTGTTGATCGCGGGCTCGATGAGGCGGACATCCTCGTCGAGGTCGATGTAGTGGTGATCGATGCCGAGCGTGTCGAGCATGGGCTGGATGAGCCGCGAGCCGAAACGCTTCGAATCCTTCGGGGCGACCCCGGGCTCCTTGCCCAAGAGGCCGATCATCATCACGATCGGCAGCTTCTGCTCGCAGGCGACGCCGCGGATGGCGTTTATTGCGTAAAGAAAGCCGGTGTACTGGATGAGGATGAGCGAGCGCTTGTCGCCGTAGAGCAGGCCGGCGGCGATTCCCAGCGTCTCGTCCTCCTTGCAGACGCGGACGAGCTGTAGCTCCTTGTCGACCGCGATCGGCGCCAGCAGGCCCTTGGCCGTGTGCAGGTCGGGCACTGACAAAACATGGCTGACGCCGGCGGCCTTCACCGCCGCGATGATTTTAGCGCCGGACAGGGTGCCCCCGGTGTCCGCCGCCTTGGTTGGCGCGTTCATGCGTTTCCTCCAAAAACTCCGAAACAAAAAAGCAGATTTGTTGTGGCTTGTCGAATGGCTTGCGAGGCGCGCGCCGCGGCGCTACCTCGAAGGCATGAGCGGTCGATTTTCCGATGTCGATGTTGTGGTGGTGGGCGCGGGCGCCGCCGGTCTCGCCGCCGCCCGCGAACTCAGCCGCGCGAAAATCTCGCACGTCGTGCTGGAGGCGCGTGGCCGCGCCGGCGGGCGGGGTTGGACGCTCGATGTCGGCGGCTTTCCCCTCGACATGGGCTGCGGCTGGCTGCATTCCGCGAAAGCCAATCCCTTCGTCGATGTCGCGGACGAAAACGGCGTCGAACTCGACCGCTCGGCCGCGCCCTGGCAAAAGCCCTCGTGGACCGGCAATTTTCCGCTCGCCGAGCAGGAAGCCTATCGGGCCGAGTGGGAGCGCTTCTACGAGCGGCTGGAAGCGGGCGCGCGCGATGAAGCGGATCGGCCCGCGAGCGATTTTCTGACGCCCGGGCATCCCGCCAACCCGATGCTCGACGCGGGCTCGACGTTCATCAACGGCGTCGAACTGGCGGGACTTTCCACCATCGATTACGACCGCTACGTCGATACCGGAGTCAATTGGCGCGCGCCGATCGGCTTCGGCGCGTTGATCGCGAAACTGGGCGCGGGAAGTCCCGTCGAATACAATTGCCCGGTTTCGCTGATCGACCATTCCGCCGCGCGCTTGCGGGTCGAAACGCCGCGCGGCTCCATCCATTGCCGCGCCGTGATTGTGACGGCTTCAACAAACCTGATCGCGACGGAGGCGCTTCGCTTTTCGCCGCGCTTGCCGGAAAAAACCGCCGCCGCCGACAAGCTGCCGCTGGGGCTTGCCGACAAACTCTTTATGCAGGTCGAACGCGCCGACGACCTGCCGCTCGAAGGCCGCGTCTACGGCGCGCGCGACAACACCGCAATGGCGAGCTACCACACGCGGCCATTCGGGCGTCCGCTGATCGAATGCTATTTTGGCGGCGCGTTCGCGCGCGAACTGGAGAACGCCGGCGAGCCAGCCTTCGCCGATTTCGCGGTCTCCCAACTCGCCGCCGCGTTCGGCACCGACATGCGTGGCCGCCTCAAGCCGCTCGCGGCGTCGCGCTGGGCCCGCGATCCCTTCGCGTTAGGCTCTTATTCGCACGCGCGCGTCGGTTGCGCGGAGGCGCGCGCCACATTGGCGGCGCCCGTCGAGGACAGGATTTTCTTCGCCGGCGAGGCCTGCTCGCGCCACGATTTCTCGACCGCGCATGGCGCGTTTCGAACCGGCGTCGCCGCGGCGCGCGCGGCGATGGGCGCGATCACATAGCCTGACTCATGCCGCGGATCCGGCGCGCCATGGCGCCCATGATGTATTGCGCGAAGTTCGGAATTTCGTCGCACATGAAGCGGAATTTGCGCTTGTCGATGATGGAAACCTCCGCCGTTTCCCTGACGCGCGCCGTCGACGAGCGCTGCGCGTCGTCGACCACCGACATGAATCCGATGGCTTCGTTCGCTCCGCAGACCTCGACGATCTTGTCGCCGATGACCATTTCGATCACGCCGGACTGAACGACATACATGCAGTCTCCGGCGTCGCCGCGGCTGAACACTACACTGCCCGCTGGAAAGGTCGTCGTCACGCCCGCGCCGCGCGCGAAGACCCGCATGTCGATTTCCGTCATCGGAATTCCCCCATCCGCGGCCGCGAGGCCACGCGGCGGGACACATTCTGCCCGCTTCGCCACGGGAATCAACAAGCTTCGGCTCTAGGTGGGCGCTTTCTTCAAAAAAGGCGCCATGCCTTCGCGCGCCAACTCGTCGGCGCGTTCGTTCATCTCATGGCCCGCGTGGCCCTTGACCCAGTGCCATTCGACGTTGTGGCGGGCCCGCGCCTCGTCGAGGCGCTTCCACAAGTCCTCGTTCTTCACCGGCTTTTTGTCGGCGGTGCGCCAGCCATTGCGCTTCCAGCCGTGAATCCATTGCATGACGCCGTTGCGGAGATATTGCGAGTCGGTGTGCACGTCGATGTCGCAGGCGCGGGTGAGGGATTCGAGCGCCGAGATCGCCGCCAGCAATTCCATGCGGTTGTTGGTGGTCGGCGCTTCGCCGCCGCAGAGCTCCTTGCGGTGCTCGCCGAAAATCAGGATCGCGCCCCAGCCGCCGGGTCCGGGATTGCCCGAGCAGGCGCCGTCGGTGTAGGCGGCGACGCGCTGGCTCATCGCGACAAGCCGTATTCGCGCGCGCCGGCGACGTGTTGATGGAAGCGCAGCTTCTTCAAATATTCGATGGGGTCTTTTGGTTTCACCAGCGCGCCCTCGGGGCGGTTCAGCCAATCGACGAGGCGCGTCAGCAAGAAGCGCAGCGCCGCGCCGCGCGCCAGCGTCGGCAAGGCGGCGGCCTCCGCGTCGTCGAGTTCGCGCACGCCTTCGTAGCCCGACAGCAGGGCCATGCCCTTCGTCAGGTTGAACGACGCGTCCGGCTCGAAGCACCAGGCGTTCAGGCAGATCGCGAGATCGTAGGCGAAAGCGTCGTCGCAGGCGAAGTAGAAATCGATCACCCCCGACAGTTTTCCCGACAGGAAAAACACGTTGTCGGGAAACAGGTCGGCGTGGACGACGCCGCTTGGCAGGCCCTTCGGCCAACAGGTCCGCAAATGCGCGAGTTCCCCGGCGAGGATCGGCGCGAGCCCGGGCAGCACCTCGTCGGCGCGCGTTCGCGCGGCGTCGAACAGCGGTTGCCAGCCATCGATGGAAAGGGCGTTGGCGCGCTTCATCTGAAAATCAGAGCCCGCCAAGTGCAGCTTCGCCAGCGCCTCGCCGACCATGCCGCATTGCCTCGCGTCGGGGCGCTTCGGCCACATGCCTTCGAGAAACGTGACAATAGCGGCGGGGCGCCCCGCCAGCGCGCCGAGGCTTTCGCCGAGCTTGTTGCGCACCGGCTGCGGGCAGACGATGCCGCGCGTCGCCAGATGTTCCATCAAGCCGACGAAAAATGGCAGATCGTTCACATCGACGCGTTTTTCGTAAAGCGTGAGGATGTAATAGCCGACGCTCGTATGCAGCAGGAAATTCGAGTTCTCGACGCCCTCGGCGATGCCCTTGCAGGAGAGCGGCGCGCCGATGTCGTAGCCTTCGAGAAAAGCCGCGAGGTCGTCGTCGCTGACGTCGGTGTAGACAGCCATTGGGTTTCAAAGCTTTCGGGGTTTCGAAGCTTTCGCGGGCGCGCGCGCCGTGTTAGCGAGCCCCGGCGGGCGCGTCAAACCCGCGCGGAAACCGCGATGATTCCCTCCTGGCTGTGGATTGTGTTCACGCTGACCGCGTCGAGCGCGCAGACCGCGCGCAACGCCATGCAGCGCGATCTCACGGAAAAACTAGGCACGCAGGGCGCCACCTACGTGCGCTTTCTGTTCGGCTTCCCCTTCGCGATCCTGTTCATGCTGATCTTGCGCGAGGCGACCGGCCAGCCGTTTCCGGTGCCCGGCTTGGGCGCCTTTGGCTGGGCCTTCGCCGGCGCGACGACGCAAATGGCCGCGACAGCGCTGATGTTGCGGGCGATGCGCGACCGGTCCTTCCTCGTGACGATCGCCTACACCAAGACCGAGCCGATTCTGGTCGTGCTTTTCAGCGTCGCCTTCCTGGGCGAAACGCCGACATTGATGGTGGCGGCGGCGATCCTCGTCGCGACGGCGGGCGTGTTGCTGATGTCCTGGCCAAAGAGCGGCGGCGACGCGGGGGCGGCCAGCTGGCTGCCGGCGCTCATCGGCCTCGCCTCCGGCGCCTGTTTCGCTCTGTCGGCGACGTGTTTCCGCGGCTGTGTGCTCGCGCTGGCGTCGCCATCGTTCATCATGACCGCGACCGTCACCCTGTCGCTCGGCCTGCTCATTCAATGCGTGTTGATCGTCGGCTGGCTCACGCTGCGCGACCGGGCGCTGCTCGTCGCTATCGCCGCGCATTGGCGGCGTTCGCTGGGCGCCGGCATCATGGGCGCCATCGCCTCGCAGTTCTGGTTTCTCGCCTTCGCCATCACCAGCGCGGCGCGCGTGCGCACGCTCGGCCTCGTCGAAGTTCCGATGGCGCATGTCGTCTCGCGCCGTGTGTTCAAGCAGGGCATGACGAGCCGGGAGATCGGCGGCGTCGCGCTGATCATGGTTGGAATCGGGATGCTGATTCACGGATAGGGTGGCGCGCCGCCGGCGGCCGGGACGCGCGTCAACCGCGCGCGTTCCTCACATCCCGCCCAAATGCTCGGCGACGTTGAAAATATCCTTGTCGCCGCGTCCGCAGAGATTCATCACCAGCAGATGGTCCCTCGGCTTGGTCGGCGCCAACTTCATCACCGCCGCCAGCGCGTGGGCGGGTTCGAGCGCGGGGATGATGCCTTCGAGTTTGCAGCAGAGTTGGAAAGCCTCAAGCGCCTCCTTGTCGGTGGCCGACAGATAAGTCACCCGGCCCACGTCGCGCAGCCACGCGTGTTCGGGGCCGATGCCGGGATAATCGAGGCCGGCGGAAATCGAATGGCCCTCGTTGATCTGGCCGTCCTCATCCATCAACAGATAGGTGCGGTTGCCATGCAGCACGCCGGGGCGTCCGCCCGCGAGCGAGGCGGCGTGGCCATTTGGCGCGTCAAGCCCGTGGCCCGCCGCCTCGACGCCGTAGATCTCGACCGAGGCGTCGTCGAGGAAGGGATGGAACAGGCCGATGGCGTTGGAGCCGCCGCCGATGCAGGCGACGAGCGAATCGGGCAGGCGGCCCTCGGCCTTGTGCATTTGCTCGCGCGTTTCGTCGCCGATGACGCACTGGAAATCGCGCACCATGGCGGGGTAGGGATGCGGCCCGGCCGCGGTGCCGATGCAGTAAAAGGTGTCGTCGACATTGGTCACCCAGTCGCGCAGCGCTTCGTTCATCGCGTCTTTCAGGGTGCGCGCGCCCGAGGTCACGGGCACGACATTGGCGCCGAGCATTTTCATGCGGAACACGTTGGGCGCCTGGCGCGCCACATCGACCGCGCCCATGTAGACGTGGCATTCAAGCCCATATTTGGCGCAAGCCGTCGCGGTGGCGACGCCGTGCTGCCCCGCGCCGGTTTCGGCGATGACGCGCTTTTTGCCCATGCGGAGCGCGAGCAGGATTTGCCCGAGCACGTTGTTGATCTTGTGCGCGCCGGTGTGGTTGAGCTCGTCGCGCTTGAAGTAGATTTTCGCGCCGCCCAAATGGTCCGTCATGCGCTCGGCGAAATACAGCGGGCTGGGGCGGCCAACGTAGTGCGTGGCGAGATGCGCGAGCTCGGCGTGATAGGCGGGGTCGGCCTTGGCGGCGTTGTAGGCCTTTTCAAGGTCGAGGATCAGCGGCATCAGCGTCTCGGCGACGAAGCGCCCGCCGAAGATGCCGAAGTGGCCGGTCTCGTCCGGTCCGGCGCGGAAGGAATTGGGTTTTGGCGGCGTCAACGCTGGCGCTCCCTCTGGGGAATTCGGACTGGCTGGCGCCCCTCTAGAGCGTTTTCAGGCGAAGTGGAACCAAATTCGCGCTCACACAGCCGCCCGGGCGCGGGCGCAAAAATCGGCGATCAGCGCGGCGTCCTTGACCCCGGGGGCGGATTCGACGCCGGACGACACATCCACCGCGGGCGCGCCCGTGATCCGAAGCGCCTCGGCGACGTTGCCGTGATTGAGCCCGCCCGACAGCATCCACGGCATGGCGATAGCGACGCCTTTCAAGATGGTCCAGTCGAAGGAGCGGGCGTTGCCGCCGGGGCGCGTCGCGTCTTTTGGCGGTTTGGCGTCGAGCAGGATGATGTCTACCATGCCGGTGTAGGCGTCGATGGCGGCGAGATCCACCGCGGCGGAAACGCCGATGGCCTTGATGACGGGTAGCCTGAATTTTTCACGCAATTCCCTAACGCGCGCGGGCGTTTCCGAGCCATGCAACTGCAAATAGTCGGGCGCGAGCGCGGCGATGACGGCGGCGTGGGTTTCGTCGTTGGCGTCGACTGTCAGCGCGACTTTTCGCGCGCGCCCCGCGACCCGCGCGCCGAGACGCTGGGCGCTGTCGAGCGCAAGGTGCCGCGGACTCGGTGGAAAAAAGACAAAACCCACCATGTCGGCGCCGGCCGCGATGGCGGCGTCGAGCGTGTCGGGCGTGGAAAGCCCGCAGATTTTGATGGCCGGAAGCAAACTCACGCCGCCCTGCGCGGCGGCGCCAGCCCCGGCAGTCCAGCCGGCGGCGTCGGGATCAAAGCGCGCAGCTTCGTCGCTTCCGCTTTCGCTTCGCGGGCGGCGCGGCGGTGCTTGCCCTGGCCGATCCAGGTGACGAACCCGCCCGCCAGCACGCCGAACGCGCCGCAAGCGAACATCACGGCGTAAAGCGGCGCCTCGAAGGAAAAGCCGGGGAGGTCGGGAATGACCGTCACCCATTGCCGGTTGAGGGCGGCGAACAGCACCACCGCCAACGCCAGCGGGAGAAGCACGAGCCATTTCAGAAAGGTCTTCATGGGAACCCCGCGCCGGTTTGACCGTTGCGATCAGCCAATGGCGATGCATCGGAAAGCGGAGCGGGAAAGTCAAGACGCGCCTTGCACGCCGCTCCGAAGCCCGTCAAGGTCGCGCCGAAAGCTGGAGGCTCCCATGCGCTATCTTCATACAATGGTGCGGATTTCGAATATCGAGGCGGCGCTGGACTTCTACTGCGCGAAGCTCGGCCTGAAGGAAGTGCGCCGCGTCGAAAGCCAGCAGGGGCGCTTCACGCTGATTTTCCTCGCCGCGCCCGACGACGCTGCCGCAGCCGAGGCGACCCGCGCGCCCATGGTGGAGCTCACCTACAATTGGGACCCCGAAGCCTATGCGGGTGGTCGCAATTTCGGCCATCTCGCCTATCAGGTGGACGATATCCACGCGCTTTGCGAGCGCCTGATGAAGGGTGGCGTCGTCGTCAACCGCCCGCCACGCGACGGCAAGATGGCCTTCGTGCGGTCGCCGGACGGAATTTCCATCGAATTGTTGCAAAAGGGCGAGGCGTTGCCGCCCTGCGAACCCTGGAAATCAATGCCGAACACGGGCGTTTGGTGAAACGCGCGTGAAAAAGCCGCCGGACTCGCGCCCGGCGGCTTCTGATTTATCTCACCACCACCAGCGGCGGCGGCGAACGAAGTAACGCCGGCGATAAAAGTAACGGGGGCGATAGAAGCGGCGGCGATAGTGATACCGTCGGCGGAACCACCACGATTCCTTGGCTTCGGCGGCGGGCAAGTCCGCTTCCGAATCGGCGATTACGGGCGCTCCGGCGGTCGGCGCGGCCAAAGGCTGGGCCATCGCTTCATCGGCGTGAATCAGCGCCGGCGCGGCAAGGGCCGCGGCGACACCGAGTATTGTTTTCAAAAAGAACCGTCTCTGCATTGTTGTGCTCAGCATACTCATGCTCCCGTTTCGAGCGCGCGGGCCGCGCCCAAGCCTTCCATCGCCGCTTCGACGCGTTTTCGGCCTCTACGCATCTGCGCCCACACGCATTTTGCGCTTGGGATTTTGACAATTGCAATACTTAAACACAGCGGGATGTGCGAAAACGCACATCGGCGTTGCTTCGCTAGTTGAAGCAACAAATCATGGTTAGCGGTCAGGCGGCCGTGCGCATCGGCGATCGACCCTATGCCGCGAGATTTCGAGGCCCAGCTGGATGATGTTCGTCGAACATCGTTTCTTCGAGGATGTGCCTGAGGCCCGCGAGAACCGGCGCTGGCGCGCCATTGATCGCGCGGGCGAGCTTGTGGCGGTCGGCGTCGCCCGCCCGCCAGGAGAACCTCCGCACCTGGCCCGCGACCAGCGCGCCGACGCTCATGTCCCGCGCCGCCGCCGCCCGGGCGACATCGCGGGCGAAACCCGGCCCGATCGACGCGATCGCGGCCTCCGCGACCGACTCGTGCGTGCACGTGTTGACGATTTCGGCGAGTTGCATGTCCGCCTCCCTTCGCGACATTCAGGGTCCCATCGCGCGCGACAAACGAACCGCGCCCATGGCAACCGAAAACTAGCGGGGGATCGCGACATCATCGTGACCGGAAGCCGGCGGGAAACAACATTTCGCAAGCGCGAAAAAAAAGCGTTGGACCATGTCCAACGCTTCGCGCCCGCAATATGAAATCGCGATTGTCAGGGTTCGGTCACGCGCCGGGATCGGCGATAAATCCCGCGGCCTTGATCGCCGCGACGGCGGCGGCTTCGTCGTTGTCCGAGGTGTCGCCCGAGACGCCGATGGCGCCGATGATCCTCTTGTCGTGGTCGCGAATGGCGACGCCGCCCGGCACGGGAATCAACTGCCCATCGGTCAGCCCCACCAGCGCGCTGACGAAGTGTGGACGTTCGCCGGCCATCGTGTTGAGGCGGCGCGAGGGCATGCCAAGCGCGACCGCGCCATAGGCTTTTCCATGCGCGACGCGCCAGCGCAGGAAGGTTGTGTTGTCCTCGCTCGCGGCGGCCTTGATTCCGCCGGCGGCGTCGAGCACCACGACAGCCATCGGATTGAACTTGTGGCCGCGGCAGTGGGCGAGCGTGTCGGCGAGCATTTTCTGCGCGAGTTCGAGCGTGAGTTCGGCCATTGGAATCTCCGTGAAAGGGGAGCGATTGATCCCGCTTCCGACGGCCGGGGTCAACCCTTGAGCCTCAACCCTCAACCCTCCAGGCCAGCGATCCGCTGTCCGAGCCAACTGGATTTCGCCGGCGGCGCGCTCGCGCCAATGCTCCAGAGCTTGCCGCGCCACGCGTGGACGATGGTCGTGTCGGGCGAAATCAGGCCACGCGCCGCCACGTCGGAAGGCGTCACGAGAAGTTCCGCCTGATCGTCGGCGAGTGGATAAAACCGCCGCCGCGGCGCCGCGCGATCCTCGAGGCCAAGTTTCCGAACGAAGTAGGTGAGCGCCCGCGGGCCAATCGCCAGCTTGCGCGGATTGATCGGCTCGGCGCGGCCCAGCATGATTTCCAGCTCCCGCTTCACGCGCACATGCGGGGTCGCCCAGGGCGTTCGGATCGGCCGCCGCCGCAACGCGGCCTGGTATGTTTCAAGCAGGCACGAGCGCGCGGGCAGGCGCAAAACCGCGTTGTTGAGGCGGTTGGGCGCGCACCAGCCGAACAGATAATCGTTCTCGGGGTCGGCGATTCGCAACGGGCTTAGAAACACGCAGTCGAGGTCCGACCAGGTTCCGAGTGAACGCTTTTGCAGTTCGAGGCGGACATGATCCGCGTAGAAGGCGACAAGGCCGGCGCGAAGATAGCTTTCCGCAGCCGCGTCGCCCGACATCAGGTCGCCGACTTCCACGATTTCAGCGTCGAGGCCGGCGGCGAGGACTGTCTTGCGGTCCTTCGTGTAGATATCGACCGCGTGCCCCGCCGCCCGCATGGAGTTGACGGACAATCGCTCCAGCCACGTCACCTGGCCGCTCCAGAAGGTGGCGATTTTCGTCACGCGGGATCCCGGGAAAAAGGGGCGGATTCTTCAATGGGCGCCGATTAAATCGCTTCATGAGGGAGCCAAGTCAACGCCGGGCCGCGGCGACGCGTTGACGCGAGACATGAAAACCTGATTGGGTCGCGGTCGTGGGCGCGGCAATTCGCGCGAGGAGGCAGCGTCCGTGGCGTTGGGATTGTTCGCCGCGGTTTCCGCGCGCTGGTCGAAGCGGGCGGTCAAGCGCCGCAAGAACGAGTTGTCGCGCCGCTTCGACCGGCGCTTCGATTCGACGGTGGCTTACGGCCCGTTTCGAGGCTTGAAGCTGTCGCCCGATTCGTGGTGGGGCGCGTCGGACCGCGCCGCCATGCTGTTTGGAATCTACGAGCAGGAGGTGCTGCGGTCGATCTTCGACGCACCGGCGGCGCGCCGCGTCTTCATCGATATAGGCGCCGCCGACGGCTACTACGCGACGGGCGTCCTGACATCGGGCCGCTTCGACCGCGCCGTTTGTTTCGAGGCCGCCGAGACCGGCCGCGCCGTCATTCGCGGCAACGCGGAGCGCAACGGCGTCGCCGACCGCCTCGAAATTCTCGGCGCGGCCGACGCGGCGGCGCTGGCCGCCCTGCCGCCGGACGAACTGGCCAGCGCCGTTGTGCTGATGGATATCGAGGGCGCGGAGTTCGACCTTCTCGACAGGCCGGCGCTGGAGGCGCTGCGCCGGGCGGTCGTGATTGTCGAGGTTCACCCGTTCAACGTCGCCGATGGCGCCGGGCGCTTGGCGGCGCTGCGAAAGAACGCGGCGGATTTTTTCACCGTGTCGATATTCACCACGGGGGCTCGCGATCTCTCGATGTTTCCCGAGCTCGCGGCCTTGCCCGACATCGACCGCTGGCTGGTGTGCGGCGAAAGCCGGCCCTGCCTCATGTCGTGGCTGCGGCTCGATCCCAA
>CAIKAR010000011.1 GCA_903825465.1 uncultured Hyphomicrobiales bacterium
GACAACGTGACGATGGAGGTCGCGCTGATCGTGCCGATCGCGATGGAGGAGAAGCTGCGCTTCGCCATCCGCGAGGGCGGCAGGACAGTCGGCGCCGGCGTCGTCGCCAGCATCATCGAGTGAAAAGGGAAATCGGCGCGCGGCGGTTCAGCCCGTCGCGCGCCGTTTCAATATCCAAGGCGTCGCGCCCGCGATCACGCCGAGCACGCCGGTGGTCGAGGCGACGATGACCAATGGCATGACCGTGCCGTTGGCCATCAGCCCGTAAATGGCGGTTGACGCCGCGCCCAGCAGGTTTTGCATGCAGACGCCGACGCCCGACGCGGTGCCGGCGAGCTTTGGCTGGACGCCCATGGCGCCGGCCTGGGCGTAGGGCATCGAAATTCCCTGCGCGAAGGTCATGAAAAATCCGGGCAGGAATATCGCCGCGGGCGCGAGGTGGCCCATCAGCAGCAGCGTCGATTGAATGCCAACCGCCCCGAGCGACAGGGCCGCGCCAATCAACGTCATCGCCTCGATCGAGGCGCGGTTGCCGACACGGCTCGACGCGAGATTGCCGAGGAAATAGCCCAGCGGAAACGTCATGAACCAGAGGCCGAACTCGCCGCCGCTCCGGCCCAGCAGTTCCTTCATCAGAAAGCTCGCCGCGGCCGCGGTGACGAAAAAGCTCCCGGTGTTGAAGCCGGTTTGCAACACGAAGGCGACAAAGCGCGGAACCGAGAAGAGCTGGGCGATGTTCGAGAACGCGCCGCCGCCGCCGCTGCCCGCCGGACGCGTTTCGTACAGAACGAACCAGGCGCCCGCCAAAATCACGACACCGCCGGCGATCGACACGGCGAACGCCGCGCGCCAGCCGAACGCGTCGACGAGAAATCCGCCCGCGATAGGCGCGACCGTCGGCCCCAGCGTGTAGAACATCGTCAGATAGGCGATCGCCTTGACGAGCCGCGCGGGCCCATAAGCGTCGCGCGCGATGGCGCGGACAAGGGTGATGCTGCACCCCGCGCCAATGGCCTGCACCAGCCGCCCAAGCGCCAGCGACGCGAAGCCCTGCGCGGCCATCGACAGGACGGAGCCGACGAGAAACAACACGAGGCCCGACAGTAGAACGGGGCGGCGCCCCCAGCGGTCCGAGAGGTCGCCATAGACGAGCGTGGCGATCGCCATGCCCAGCAGCGACACGCTGAACGTCGACTGCGCCGCCGCGTCGGAAAGGCCGAGCGCCGCCTTCACCGCGGGAATGACCGGCAAGAACAGATGCACCGCCAACGGGCCGATCAAGGCGATGGAGGCCAGCGACAGCGCGAAGGCCAGCGAGGGGTCGGTGTTCCGAGCGGGCGGCGCGGGTGTTTCGTTCAACTACTTCCCCGAGATCTTCCGCTCGCGCTTGGCGAGCGTGCGCAGGCGCAGCGCGTTGAGCTTGATGAAACCGCCCGCGTCGACGTGGTCGTAGGCGACCGCGCCTTCCTCGAAGGTGACGAGGTCCTGATCGTAGAGGGAATAGGGCGACTGGCGTCCGACGACGCGGACATTGCCCTTGTAGAGCTTCAACCGCACGCGGCCCGTCACGTATTGCTGGCTCTTGTCGATCAGCGCCTGCAACATTTCGCGTTCCGGCGAGAACCAGAAGCCGTTGTAAATGATCTCCGCGTATTTCGGCATCAACTCGTCCTTGAGATGGGCCGCGCCGCGGTCGAGGGTGATCGATTCGATGCCGCGGTGCGCCTGCAACAGGATCGCGCCGCCGGGCGTCTCGTAAACGCCGCGCGACTTCATGCCGACGTAGCGGTTCTCGACGAGGTCGAGCCGGCCGACGCCGTTGGCCTTGCCAAGCTCGTTGAGCTTCGTCAGCAGCGTCGCCGGCGACATCTTGACGCCGTCGATGGCGACCGGGTCGCCCTTTTCGAAATCGATGGTGATTTCGGTGACGACGTCGGGCGCTTCCTCCGGCGAGATTGTGCGCATATGCACGTATTCCGGCGGCTCGACCCACGGGTCCTCAAGCACCTTGCCCTCGGAGGAGGAGTGCAGAAGGTTGGCGTCGACCGAGAAGGGCGCCTCGCCGCGCTTGTCCTTGGCGATCGGAATCTGGTGCGCCTCGGCGAAGGCGAGGAGGGACTCGCGGCTCTTGTGGTCCCACTCGCGCCAGGGCGCGACAACCTTGATGTCGGGCTCGAGCGCGTAATAGCCGAGCTCGAAACGGACCTGGTCGTTGCCCTTGCCGGTGGCGCCGTGGGACACCGCGTCGGCGCCGACCTTGCGGGCGATTTCGATCTGCTTCTTGGCGATCAGCGGCCGCGCGATCGAGGTGCCGAGCAGATAAAGCCCCTCGTATTGCGCGTTGGCGCGGAACATCGGGAAAACGTAGTCGCGCGTGAATTCCTCGCGCAAGTCCTCGACGAAGATGTGCTCGGGCTTGATGCCGAGCAGTTCCGCCTTGCGGCGGGCGGGTTCCAGCTCTTCCCCCTGGCCGAGATCGGCGGTGAAGGTCACGACCTCGCAGCCATAGGTGGTTTGCAGCCACTTGAGGATGATCGAGGTGTCGAGGCCGCCGGAGTAGGCCAGCACCACGCGCTTGATTTTCTGGTCGGTCGCCATGTCGGTTGAAGCTCTCGGAGGGGCCGGAGGCCGCGTTTCTCCCGGCGGAACTACAGATTTCGCGCCGGGGGCGCAACCCTCGCGGAATCGGGCTTTCGGCGCGCGATCATCAAGCGGTAAAGCGCCTGCGTCACGAGCGCGGTGATCAGAAAGGCGAAGACGGCGTCGGACAGGAAATGCCCGCCGAACGCCAGGCGGCCGAGCGCCGTTAAAAAGATCGCCGCCAACGCCGCCGCCATGGCCGGCGCCCTCAGCGGCGGCGGCGCCAGGCTCGCCGGGGCCAGCAGCCAGGCCGAACTGGAGACCTCGCCGGATGGGAAGGAGCAATTCGTCTTGCAGGCGCCGTCGCCGCGCCAGATCGGCCGGAATTCCATCGGCCCGCCAAATTCGGCGATCTGGACTGGCCGCGGCCGGTGCCAGTGGTCCTTGAGTCCGACATTGACGACAAGGCCGGGACCCAGCGCCATCGACAGGGCCATGAAGGCGAGGCCGCGCCCGTCGATCCACGCGGCGCCAGGCAAGGCCACGCGGCCCTTCGCCAGCAGCGCCACGCAGAAATACGCCATGACCGCGATGGGTAGTCCATAGAACGCGTGGCGATAAGCGCGCGCGGCCGCGCTTGCGCCCCAAAACTCGCCGTCAACGAGGAATTGGCGCGCGACGGCGATGTCGAGCCCCGGCCAGACGGCGAAGACAAGAACCGCCGCGCCGAGCGCCGCGAGGGTGAAGAGGATAGCCGCGCGCGACAAAATCAGCCGGGGTTGTGGAGGGGCGTCAAGCCGGTTTCATTGGCGATGATCTCGCCGACATGCTCGTTCATTGGGCGTATCTACCATCAATTCGACAAAACGGCCATCGCGCCCGGGGCCGCGGCTTTCGCGGCGGACGGATGCGGCCTATGTAAGCCATGGCGACCGCGGTCGGCCCGAGGAAAACACGCATGCCCCTTTCGGAAGAGGAAATCGAGCGCTACGCGCGGCACATCGTGCTGCATGGCGTCGGCGGACCGGGCCAGCAGAAACTGAAGGCGGCGCGCGCGCTCGTTGTCGGCGCGGGCGGCCTTGGCTCGCCGGTCATCCAGTATCTCGCCGCGGCCGGCGTCGGCCACATCGGCGTCGTCGACGACGACATCGTGTCGCTGTCCAATCTCCAGCGGCAGGTGCTGCACGACACGTCGGCGGTTGGACAATCCAAGGTCGCGAGCGCCCGCAACGCCATCGCGCGGCTCAATCCGCATGTGCGCGTGACAGCGCACAACGTCCGCATGACGGCGGCGAACGCGCGCGAACTCGCGCGCGGCTACGACGTGGTCGCGGACGGGTCGGACAATTTCGACACGCGCTACGTGGTGTCCGACGCGTGCTTCCACGAACGCAAGCCGCTTGTCATGGGCGCGGTCGGCGCCTTCGACGGCTCGTTGACGGTGTTGCGTCCCCACGAAACGGCCGCCAACGGCGAACCAAACCCGACCTACCGCTGCCTGTTTCCGGAGCCGCCGCCGGCGGGCGCGGTCCCGGCCTGCGCGGAGGCCGGCGTGCTGGGCGCGTTGACGGGCGTCGTCGGCTCGATGATGGCGCTCGAAGTTTTGCGCGAGATCGTTGGCTTCGGCGACAGCATGGTGGGCAGGCTGCTGCTGATGGACACGCGCGCCACGCGTTTTGAAACCGTCGCCTATGGCTGGGACCCCGACAATTCCCTCAACGGCGCGAAGGCCGCGCAACGCGCCCTCGCCTGAGCGCGGCGTCTTGAGCCCGTCGCGGGATTGATCTATCAATCGCGCCTCTGTTCAAATCATCCGGGAGGCAAAATGTCGCTCTACGAATCCTCGATTCCCACCTATCGGCAAGTCGTCGGCGGCATGATTGGCGTGTTGGACAAGGCCATCGCCCACTATGGCGAGAAAAAGCTCGAGGAAGCCTCGCTGCTGCACGACCGCCTGTATCCCGACATGTTCCCTTTCACGCGCCAGGTGCAGTCTTTCTGCGACCACGCGGCCGGCTCCAGCCTGCGCCTCGCGGGCAAGGAAGCCAATCTGCCGGCGCGCGACGAGACGACGCTCGCCGGGCTGCGGGAACGCTGCGTCAAGGCGCTCGCCGCCGTCGATTCTGTGTCGAAGGCCGATGTCGACGCCCACGCCGACAAGGACATTGTTTTCTCCATGGGGGTCCGTCAGGTGACCATGAGGGGCAGGGACTACATGATGCATTTCGCCTTCCCGAACTTCTATTTCCACGCGACGACGGCCTACAACATCCTGCGCCACCGCGGCGTCGTCGTCGGCAAGCGCGATTTCCTCGGCGTCGTGCCCGGCATGCCGAAGGCGTGAGCTTGCCGCGCCGCGCGGAGCGGACGATCGTCAAGCGAACCGGGCGCCGGTTCGCTTGATCTTTTTCGACACGGAGATTCCAGCATGAGCATTCGACGCATCGGGGTTGGCCCGCGCATGAGCGCCGCGGTCGTCCACGGCGGCACGGTCTATCTCGCCGGCCAGGTCGCGGACAAAAAGAAGCTCGCCGGCGTGGCCGAGCAAACCGCCGAGGTGTTGTCGATCATCGACGCGCTGTTGAAGGAAGCCGGTTCCGACAAGACGAAGATCCTGTCGGCGACGATCTACCTGCCCGACATCTCGACCTTCGCGCAGATGAACGGCGAGTGGGACAAGTGGGTGTCGCCGGGCAACACGCCCGCGCGCGCCACGGTCGAAGCCAAGCTCGCCGCGCCGGAGTACAAGGTGGAGATCGCCGTCGTCGCCGCGGCGTAGCCAGCGGGCGAAACGCCGGGCGGTTCACATGTCTTCGAGGTCGAAGTCGAGAACCGCCATTTGCAGCGTGTAGGACGAGCCGCGCGGGTCGTCGGCCGAAATGATGCCGAGATAATCGTCGCCGTTGTTGAGCTCGACGGAATCGGTCTTCTTCGCGCGCGCGACGATCTTGAGCTTGTCGTTCTCGAACAGGCGCCGCAGGTATTCCTGCAGCACCTCGCGGCCCACCGGAATTTTCATTTCGAACGAAAACGAACGGTCGCCGTCCTCGTCGTCAACGATGATCTTGCCAATCTCGCGCTCGCCGAATTGCGCGACCGCGGCTTCGGTGTTCTTGGGATCAAGCGTCACGCGAACGCCGTCGTTGCCGAACGACTGGCGAAAAAACGCCTGCAGTTTTCGCAGTTCGGTCTTGTCCATGCGCGGCGTCCCGGTGTTGTCGGCGGTCGGCGCTGGATAAGGGAAAAGAGCGGCGCCGGCAAGGCGGGTCGCGCGCGGGAACGAACGGGCGCGCGCGGCGTTCTCAGGGATCGCGGACATTGGAGAAGCGAGATGCAAGAACGCCCGATAGTGAAAAACGTGGTCGCGGCGCGACAGGGCGTCACGGGCCACAATGTGCGCTACGTGCTGCTCGCCGGGCTGGTCTTGGCGTTGATCGCCTTCGTGGCGATCGAATACTTCATCCGCTAGATCCGTCTCTCTCGGAGCTTCGATATGGAACATTATCGGAATGGCCTTTGCGTCGCCGTGGTGGTGGCCTGCTTGGGAACGACCGTCGCTTCGGCGCAAACGACGACTGAGCCGCGGCCGCCGACGGCGCAGACCCAGTCGCCGCCCAACGGCGCGGCTCCACTGGATTCCGTCCCTGAAAAGATCAAGCCGAGCGCGGCTCCCGCCACGACGCCGGGGCAAAACACGTCCGACGCGCTCGCCAAAACGGGGGGAGTCATCGCGCCGAAACCCGGTGTCGATCCCGAGATGCGGGTGCCTCCCGCGCCCACGAACGACCCCATGACGGTGCCGCCTCCGCCGCCGCAGACGTCCAAGGACCAACATCCGAATTAGCCGATCAGCCCCACTCGGCCACGATCGCTTCTTGCAATCGGCCACCCAGCCGCACCGGCGTTATCATCCGCGCCAGTCCGGTCTTGTCGTCGGTTTCCACCGCCACGCCGCACAGCGTCGCGGGGCCCATGGCCGGCTCGAACCGCCCCTGCGAAATCCTGCGGGTGAAACGCTGAAGGGGTTCGGCTTTGTTCATCCCGATAACGCTGTCGTAGTCGCCGGTCATGCCGGCGTCCGTGAGATAGGCCGTGCCGCCAGGCAATATCTGCGCGTCGGCTGTCGGCACATGCGTGTGCGTGCCCACCACGAGCGAAGCGCGGCCGTCGCAGAAATGGCCCATCGCCATTTTCTCGCTGGTGGTTTCGGCGTGAAGATCGATCACAATGGCGTCGCACGCCAAGCCCAGCGGACACGCCTCTAGCTCGCGGTCGACCGCGGCGAAAGGATCGTCGAGAGGGTCCATGAACACGCGCCCCATGACATTCATGGCGAGAACGCGCGCGCCGGATTTAGCCTCGATGAGATTGGCGCCGCGTCCTGGCGTGCCCTTGGGATAGTTCAGCGGGCGCAACAGCCGGCCCTGCCGCTCGATGAAGACCAGCGCGTCCTTCTGATCCCAGGCGTGGTTGCCCAGCGTCACGCAATCCGCGCCGGCGTCGATGAATTCGTTGCACAACGCCTCGGTCAGGCCGAAGCCGCCGGCGGCGTTCTCGCCGTTGACGACGACGAAATCGAGCTTCCAGTCGCGGCGCAGGCCGGGCAGCCTGTCGAGCAACACCGCGCGCCCGGCGCGGCCGACGATATCGCCGATAAAGAGAAGGCGCATGGGTTCAATCCGGTTCGCACTCGATCAGTTCGTTCTCGGTTATCACCAAATCGAGCCGCTCGTCATGCGCTTCCGCCGGGATTTCGGGAGCTTCCTGCGTCGCGTAGGCGACGCCGATGGCGGCGATGCGCTTCATGGAGCGCAACTCGCGCAAGGTGGCGTCGTAGTGGCCGCCGCCGTAGCCGACGCGGTTTCCGCGCCGGTCGAAGGCGGCGAGAGGCACAAACAAAATGTCCGGGCGAACCTCTTGCAGGCGGCGCGAAGGCTCCATGACGCCGTGATCGCCCTCGATCAGCGGATCCTTCGATGTCCAGCGGCGAAACAGCAAGGGAAAGCCCCGCCCTTGCGTCGCCGGCAGCGCGGCGACGAACTCGTGGTAGTTCAGCGCTTCGATCAGATAGCGCGTGTCGGCCTCGGCGCGCATGGGCCAATAGGCGGCGACCGTGCGAACGATGGCGCGGCGCGCGATATCGACGCCCTTCAAAGCGAGCCGTTCGGCGAATTTTTCGCGAACGTCCGCCTCCACGGCGGCGCGACGTTCGAGCGCGGCCTTGCGAATTGCGATCTTCTCGCGCGGGATCACGACGCCGCCTCCCGATCGCGCCCGAGCGCCACCATCTGACCTGTCACGGCCGGCGCCCTCGCCAGATACAGAATCGCCCCCACGACATCGGCGGCGTCGATGTCGCCCCAACCCAGGCCAATCGCGTTGACCCTGACCCGCGGCGCCAAAGCCAGCGCGAGGTTGCGCGTCAGGGTCCAGCGGCCGGCCTGCTCCAGCCACGCGGGGGATGTTTCCGCGCTCGGCGCCAGCGCGCGGCGGTCGAGAATGTTGACGACGCGGGCCTCCGCGCCGTCTGGCGCCGCGTTGGCCAGCTCGTGGCAACGTTGCGGCGAAATCTCCGCCTCCGATGTGTTGATCAGCAGCGTGACGGGGGCGGGCGC
Source organism: uncultured Hyphomicrobiales bacterium (assembly GCA_903825465.1). Taxonomy (GTDB): domain Bacteria; phylum Pseudomonadota; class Alphaproteobacteria; order Rhizobiales; family Beijerinckiaceae; genus Terripilifer. The sequence continues at coordinate 8,196 of CAIKAR010000011.1, forward strand.
GGCTCCCGCGACGATAAATCCCGCGCCGCGCAACGCGGCTGCGATGGCGTCGTCGAAACGCCCGCCGGCTCCATTGATCTCGGCCACGCCCGCGTCATTCATGTTCGCTCCTCGCGCCGCGCCGCAATTCCGCCGCCGACGTGAACGCCGAGCCGGCATACGCCCAACCCCGCCGATGCCGCAAGCCTCTGCGGCAGAGCCGCGAATCGTCGTTTTAACGCTCCATCAACCACGTTGGTATGATTAACGAAAATCGACGGAAATGCCGCGCATTAGACGATTTTGGAAAGCATTATCCTCGATAAGTTCCCGGTCGATGCGGCGTCGCTTCCGCCTCGCGTTTTGTGCAAGGAGTATGGGTTATGAGGCATATTTTCGCGGCCACCGTGGGCGCGCTTTCGATTTTGTCGGCTTTGCCGTCTTTCGCCGCCGATTTGCCGGCGCGCAACCAGGCGCCTTACCAGCCCGCGCCCGCTTATGGTTCGGTGCCGTTTTTCACCTGGACGGGCTTTTACGCCGGCGTCAACGGCGGACTGAACATCGCCAATTTCAACGGCGGCGCGGGCAAGGTCTGGGGTGGCGCGGTGGGCGCGTTGCTTGGCGTCACCGGCGGTTACAACTACCAGTTCAATCAGATCGTTCTCGGCGTCGAAGGCGACTTCGACCTCGACACCGTGCGCAACAGCAAGACCACCGTCGGTCCCGCCTTCGGCTTTGGCAAGCAAACCAACAATTTGACCGTGCGCGGGCGCGTTGGCGTCGCCGTTGAACGCTCGCTGCTCTATGTCACCGGCGGCTACGCGGGCGGCGACATTTCCGGATCGCTGCTCGACACGACGTTGCCGCCAGGCGCGCAATATTTCTCCAATGACGGCTGGCACAGCGGCTACGCGCTCGGCGCGGGCATCGAATACGCCTTCACCGACCGGATATCGGGCAAGGCCGAATATCTCTACGAGAATCTCGGCACCCAAAGGGCGTTCGCCGCGCCGCGCCTGACGAACGCGGGCGCGAGCGACAATATTTTGCGCGGCGGCGTCAATTATCATTTCTAGGCGCTTCGGCTTGGCGCGATCAAACCCGGCGGCTGTCCCCGCCGGGTTTTTTGCGTGTTCGAGGCCCCGCGCCCTATTGTTCGCGCGCCGAAATCGATAGGCTCCGGACGTCCGCCAATCCTGTTTGCGGACGCAGGAGGTTTGCATGGGACTCATTTCTTTCGCCAAAGCGGTCGGCGCCAGCGTTTTCGGCGCGACTCAGGCCAAGGCCGCGCCGGCCGACGAGTTGAAGAAGGAGGCGGAGAAGCACGGCCTCGACACATCGGGCGTCAATATCGCGGTCGATGGCGACAAGGTGACGGTGTCGGGCACCGCCGCCACCACCGAGCAGGCCGAAAAGATCGCCATCGCGGTTGGCAACACCATCGGCGTGCAGACAGTCGACAACCAGATCGCGCCGGCCGCGCCGGCGCCCGAATCGAAATACTACACGGTGAAGAAGGGCGACAATCTCTGGAAGATCGCCGAGGCGGAATATGGCCACGGCAAGGGCGCGAAAAACGATGTGATCTTCCACGCCAATCAGCCGATGCTGACAAGCCCCGACAAAATCTACCCCGGCCAGGTGCTGCGCGTGCCGCCGCTGCCGTGATCCGGGCGCGAACCTTGAAATCATGGGCGGGAGCCGCGGCCCTCGTCGCGGCGCTCGCTTGCGTGGGCGCGGCGCCGGCTTCCGTGGGCGTGGCCTTGGCCGACGACGCGCCGGATTTCTACCGCGGCAAGCAGGTCACCGTTTATTTGGGCTACGAGGCCGGCGGCGCCTACGACCTCTACGGACGGGTGATCGCCAAGCATCTGGGAAAGCACATTCCCGGCGCGCCCGGCGTGCTCGCGGTCAACATGCCGGGCGCGAGCAGCATGACGCTCGGCAATTATCTCGCGCGCCTCGCGCCGCGCGACGGCACCGCCTTTGGCATCGTCAACTCCGCCCTGCTGTTCGATCCGCTGTTCGCCGGCGCCGCGAGCAAGGCGCAATTCAAGGGCCCCGATCTCACGGCCGTGGGCAACGCGCTGACGGCGCCGGCGGTCTTGTTCTCGTCGAAGTCGACCGGCGTCAAAACGCTCGACGACATCCGCGGCAAGGGCCTGATGATCGGCGCGATGACCAAGACGGGCGACACCTATGTGCTGCCGTCGGCGCTGAAAAAGCTGCTCGATCTCGACAAGCTGAAAATCGTCACCGGCTACGCCGGCACGCGCGAGGTCGTGCTGGCGCTGGAGCGCGGCGAGGTTTTCGGCCGCGTCTGGGACATGGAGGGCATCCGCGCCACGCGCCCGCAATGGCTTGAGAAAGACGGCGACATAAATATCGTCGTCGCCTTCGCGCCGAAGCGGACCGACGACATTCCCGCCGGCGTGCCCCTGGCGCGCGATTTTGTCTCCGACCCCGGCGACCGCGCCGCGCTCGACGCGATTTCGCTGACCACCCTGATCGCGCGGCCCTTCATCGCGCCGCCCGGCCTGCCGCCCGAGCGAACCGCGATTCTGCGCAAGGCGTTTCGCGAGACGATGGAAGACCCCGACTATCTCGCCGACATGAAACAGGCCCGCGCCAACGCCCAATTCATGTCGGGCGAGGACATGGAGCGCTACCTCCGCGACGCCTACGCGCTGCCGGCGCCGGTGGTGGACCGCATCCGCGGCATCTTGAACGAATAGCGCGCCGCGCTGAAAGACAACCAAGCCACACAGGAGGACGCGCGGCGTGAGCGGATCGGAACGTACACCAAGGATCGCCATCGTCGGCGCGGGCATGGGCGGGCTCTGCGCGGCGGTGTCGCTGCGCCAGCGCGGCTTCGAGGTTCGGGTTTACGAGCGCGCGCCGGCGCTCGGCGAATATGGCGCCGGCCTGCAACTTGGCCCCAACCTTTACCGGGTGTTCCGGGCTCTCGGCCTAGAAAAGGAACTGCGCGCGGCCGCCTTCGAGCCCCTGTCCAACGTGTCGATCAAATGGGACGACGGCGCGCTGCGCTATCGCGAACCCTTCAAGGGCGTTTACGAGCGGAAATTCGGCGCGCCCTATCTGCTCGCCCACCGCGGCGACCTGCACACGTTGTTCCGCGACGTCCTGCCGGCGAATTGCGTCGTCACGTCGAAGCTTTGCGTCGGCGCGGAATCGCGCGGCGACACGGCGGTCGCGCGCTTCGCCGACGGGACCGAGGCCGAGGCCGACGTTGTGATCGGCGCCGACGGCGTTCGCTCCGCCATCCGGGCGGGATTGTTCGGCGCGGATTCGCCGCGCTTCACCGAGCAGGTGGCGTGGCGCGCCATCGTGCCGATCGACTGCGTGCCGCGCGCCTTTGGGCCGAACAAGTCGACCCGTCTCGAACGCGGCGATTATTTCGGCTGGCTCGGGCCGAACGGCCACGTCATTTGCTACCCCATCGGCGACGGCGAGCGGCTCAACATCTTCGCTGGCCATGTCTCGGAGAAATGGGTCGAGGAATCCTGGACCGCGCCGTCGACAAAAGAAGAATTGATCGCCGAGCACGCGGGTTGGAACGAGGCCCTGCTGGAGATTTACTCGCGCGTCGGCGAGGTCTTCAAATGGGGCGTTTTCGACCGCGACCCCAGGCCCGAGTGGCGCAGCGGCCGCGTCGTGTTGCTCGGCGACGCCGCGCACCCCACCATGCCGACGCTGGCGCAGGGCGCCAACATGGCGATCGAGGACGGCTATGTCATCGCGCGCCGCCTGCATGAAAACCGCGGCGATCTCGCCGCCGGCCTGAAGGCCTTCGTCGCCGAGCGCCAGCCGCGCACGGCGCGCGTGACGCTGCAATCGCGACAGCAATTCGCCAACAACCGCATGGTGCCGCCGCCGATGCCGATCTCGCGCGACTGGATTTTCGAGCACGACGTGACGGCGTAGGGGCCGGGCCTACTCCGCGTCGGGCTGCTTCGTCGGCATGGCGTCGGCGAAAGCCGGCAGTTCGAGGCACGCCTTGTAAATCCGGCCGATGGTCGGATAGGGTGCCATGTCGATATCGAAACGCGTGTTGTTGACGACCTGCGGCACGAGGCAAATATCGGCGATTCCCGGCGTGTCGCCGTGGCAAAACACGCCCGTGCCCTTGCTCGACGCGAGGCTCGTTTCGATGGCGCCGAAGGTCTCCTTCACCCAGTGCTGAAACCAGCCCTTCACGGCGATGGCGTCGGCGCCGAAGCGCTTTTCGAGATCCTGCAAAACGCGCAGATTATTGATGGGATGAATTTCCATCGCCAGGGCGTAGGCGAGCGCGCGGGCGCGGGCGCGGCCCGCCGCGTCCTTCGGCAGCAACGCCGGTTCCGGCCGCGTCTCCTCCAGATATTCGATGATCGCCAGCGATTGCGTCAGCGTGTTGCCGTCGATTTCGAGCGCGGGCACGAGGCCCTGCGGCGCGAGCTTGAGAAAGTCGGGCGCGCGCTGCTCTCCCTTGCGCAGGTGGCGGAAGGCTTGATCGTAGGAGAGCTTCTTCAAATTGAGCGCGATGCGCACGCGGAACGCGGCGGACGAGCGGAAGTAGCCGTGCAGCAGGGTTTGGGACATTTCAAAGACCTCTCAATTCAAGCCTTCAGGCGCGGCGCCAGCGCCTTGGCGTTTTCGGTTTCAATGGCGGCTATCATCGCGTCGGAGATTCCGGCGCGGCGCAGCGCCCGCGCGTTCCAGTCGGTCGTCACGTAGGGATAATCGGTGCCGAAAACGATTTGCGAGGGATCGACCAGTTTCAACAACGCCGCCATCGAGCCGGGGTATCCGGCGTTGGCTGTGTCGTAATAGAAGCGCTTGAATTCCGCCAGCGGTCCTTCGGGCATCAACTCGGCGCGGTTGCGCACCTGTCCTTTCGACAGCCAGTCGACGCGCTCGGCGAGCATGGGAATGGTGCCGCCGCCGTGCGACCACAGGAACTTGATGTCGCGCAGCTTGAGCAGGGCGCCCGAGAACATCAGGCTCAGCGCCGCGCGCGAGGTGTCGTTGGGCACCTCGATCCATGAATCGCCGACGCCGGGCACAATGCCGAGGCAGCAGGTTTGCGCCGTCGGGTGGAAATAGACCGTCGCCTTGCGGCGGTTGAGTTCGGCGAACACGGGCTCGAATTTCTTGTCGCCGGGGTAGATGTCGCCATACCCGGTCGCGATGCCGACGCCGTCGGCCTTCAGCGTGTCGAAGGCGTATTCGATTTCCTTCAGCGAACCCTCGATATCCACCATCGACAGGAACGCGAACAGGCCGAAGCGGCCGGGATTGTCGGCGACCATTTTGGCGCCGTATTCGTTGATGCCGCGCACGAACTTGCGCGATTCGTCGTTGCCGAGCTTGAACCATTCCATCGGCGCGGAGGCGATGGAGAGTATCGACGTTTTGACGCCGGACTTGTCCATCTCGTCGAGCGAGGCTTGCGGCGTCCACTTGTCGGTCAGCGGGCCGCCGAGCCCGCCAAGCCGCTTCACGTCGGGCGGGTAGAAATGATGATGCGTGTCGATCTTGGTCAACGCCGGCTTCGTCTGCGCGTTGGCGAAACGCGGCGACAAGGACGCGCCCGCGGCGCCCGCGGCGGCGCCGAGCAGGCCCCGGCGCGTGAGTCCGCTGCAACCGCAGCCGGCGGCGTGCGGCGCGTCGGCGCCGCTGGCGATGAATTGGGTCATGTTTCCCTCCCGGTTGGTTGCCGCGACAGTCACCGATCCTGGAGGCGGGATCAATAGGCAAAACGAGGCCTCGGCGGATCTGCGGCGCCGCCCGATTGTCGCGCGCCCGCCGCCCGTGCCATATTGCGCCAACGCAAGACGACACGACGGGACGGAAAGCATGATTCAGGTGAAGCGGCTCGGCCACGCCACGTTCTCCACGGCCGATCTCGAACGGCAGATCGACTACTGGGTCAACGTCGTCGGCCTCTGCGTCGTCGATCGCGGCAAGGACCACTGCGTGCTGGCGACGCGGGCCGGGCAGGAGTGCATAGGTCTCGAGCGAGAGACACGCGCCGGCCATCTCCTGCGGACATCCTATCAGGTCAAACCGGGGTCGGACCTCGGCGAAATCGCGGCCAACTTGCGCAAGCACGGCGTCGCGAGCGAGCGCCGCAAGGACATTTCGCCCGGCGTGCGCGACGCGGTCACATTCACCGATCCCAAAGGCACGCTGGTCGAGGTCTTCGCGGAATATGAATTCGCGCCTGAAGGCAACAGCGAGCAGGGCGTGTCGCCGTTGAAATTCGGCCATCTCGCCTACCGGGTTCACGACCCCAAGAAAATCACCGATTTCTATTGCGATGTGTTGGGCTTCCGCGTGTCCGACTGGATGGGCGACCATTTCTCTTTCCTCCGCTGCGGCGTCGACCACCACACGATGAACTTCGCCCGCTACGAGGAGGAGAGGATGCACCACATCGCCTTCGAGCTGCGCGACTGGGGCGCGATCCACGACGCCTGCGACTATTTGACGAAGAAGAAGATCGAGCTGGTCTGGGGCCCGCTGCGCCACGTCGTCGGCCACAACATCGCCTGCTATCACCGCAACCCCGACGAAATCCGCGTCGAATTCTTCGCGGAACTCGATCAGATGAAGGACGAGGAACTCGGCTACTGGGACCCGCGCCCGTGGCACGAGGAGCGTCCGCTGCGGCCCAAGACATGGGGCAAGGGCACGCTGCGAAGCCAGTGGGGCTTTGGATCGTACGGGACGTTCCCGGGCTATCCGTAGAAGGTGGCAACCGGCTTCGGCGACGCAAATAATTTCGGGAGGAGAAATGTTGAAATTCGCCGCGAAGACGTTGACGGGCGCGCCTTTCTCTCCGCTGACGCGGAGAAGGGTTCCCGTGGCGCTGACTCTCCTTCTGTTCTCCGCCACTCCCTCCTTCGCCCTGTCCGACATAAAAATCCTCAGCTTCGGCGGCGCGACGAACCTGCCGGTGTGGGTGGCGCAGGCGAAGGGCCTCTTCGCCAAAGAAGGGATCAACGTCGCCTTCTCCTTCACCAACGGCTCGGTGGATCAGATGAAGGCGCTCTACGACGGCAAGATCGACGTCATCAGCACGGCCTTCGACAACATCGTCGCCTACACCGAGGGGCAGAGCGACATTCCGCTGCCGGGCCCCGCCGACCTGTTCGCTTTTGTCGGCGTTGGCGGCGGCATGAACACGTTGATGGTTCGGCCGGAGATCAAGGACATGGCGGCCATCAAGGGCAAGGTCGTCGCCGTTGACGCGTTCAAGTCGGGCTACGCGCTGGTGCTCTATCAAATCCTCAAGGACCGCGCCGGGCTCGAATACGGCAAGGATTATACCGCGGTTTCCGTCGGCAACACCGACAAGCGCCTCGCCGCCATGCGCGACGACAAGGCGGTCGCGGCCATCGTCGGCGCGCCGCAGGACATGGACGCGGCGAAGGAGGGCTTCAAGCCGCTCGCCGACGCCGCTGTCGAGCTCGGCCCCTATCTGGGCAGCGCGCTGGTGACGCGCCGGCCCTGGGCCGCCGCGCACGAGGCCGACATGGCCGCGCTGATCCGCGCCATGGCGGCGGCGAGCGACTACATCGTCGCCAACAAGGCCGAGGCGGCCGCCGTGCTGCGCGACAACACCAAGGGCATGAGCGAAGCCGACGCGGCGAAGATGGTTGAGCGGCTGCTCGGCGCCGGCGGCCTGTCGCCGCACGGCGCGATCGACGTCAAGGGCGTCGAGACCGTGCTGAAAATGCGCGAGGCCTACGGCGAGCCCGCCAAGAAAATGGGGCCGCCGGCGAAGTACGTCGACACGTCCTATTACGACCGCGCCCTGGCGAAGAAATAGGCCCACGATGAAGATTTCCGCGCTCGCAATCGTTCTCGCCGCGTCGGCGCCGGCAAGCGCCCGCGCCGCCGACTTCTACGCCGGCAAGACGCTCAACTTCGTCATCAACTTCACCGCTGGCGGCCCGACCGACCTCGAAGGCCGCCTCGTCGCCAAGCACCTCGCCAAACACATTCCCGGCACGCCAAACATCGTCGTGCGCAACATGGCCGGCGCGGGCGGCGCCATCGGCGTCAACTGGCTCGGCGAGATCGCCCCGCCGGACGGCTTGAACATGGGCTTTTTCACCGGCCTCGCCTCGAAGGCCGCAATCCACGAACCCACGATTCGCGTTGATGTCTCCAAATTCGTGTTTCTGGCGGGCGGTCCCGGCGTCACCGTCACCTACGCTCGAACCGACACGCCGCCCGGCCTCAAACGGCCCGAAGACATCATGAAGGCGTCTGATTTCTGGCTCGGCGGCCTCGCGCCCGAGATCGACAAGGACATCCGCGCCCGCATGCAGATGGACATGCTGGGCCTCAAATACCACTACATCAGCAACTATCCCGGCTCGGCCGAGGCGCGGCTCGCCATCGAGCGCAACGAAGTCCAGGTGTTTCCCGAATCGATGCCGACCTACCGCGCCTCCATCGAGCCGATGGTCGCCGAGGGCCGCGCCATCCCGCTGTGGTACGACCCCCTCGACAATGGCGAAAAATTCAGCGTGCCCGTGGAGGCGGCGGGCATCCCCGCGCAAACCTTCACCGATTTTCTCATCGCGCAAAAAGGCGGCTTGCCGAGTGGCCCGCTGTGGGACGCGTACCGCCTCATCAATTCCGCCGGCACGGTGTTTCTGCGCGTGGCGGCCTTGCCGCCGGGTTCGCCGCCCGAGGCCGCGAAGGCGCTGCGCGAGGCGTTCGACGCGTTGAATTCCGACGCCGAATACCTCGCCGACGCGCTCGCCATCGTCAAATACACGCCGCGCTATCTGGTGGACGACAAGACCGAGAAATTGTTCCGCGAAAAGCTGGTGCCGGACCCAACGCTCGCGACCTTCGTGCATGATTATGTCGCCAAGGGCCGCGCGAGCCTGGGCAAATAGACACATCGACAAAACAGGGAGAAGCGGCATGTTGGCATCTTTCGGCCCCGCGATGGGAAGCGCTTTTCCCGCCGCGCGCTTGTGGAGCGGGAGGCGGACGCGCGCGGCTGTCGTGGCGCTCGCCGCCTGCGCCGCCGTCCCCGCCCGCGCCGCCGAGTTCTACGCCGGCAAAACGCTGAACTTCGTCATCAACTTCACCGCCGGCGGCCCGACCGACCTCGAAGGCCGGCTCGCCGCGAAATATCTCGCGCGCCACATCGCCGGGTCGCCAAACGTCGTGGTGCGCAACATGGCGGGCGCGGGCGGCGCCATCGGCGTCAACTGGCTCGGCGAAATCGCCCAGCCGGACGGCACCAACGTCGGCTTCTTCACCAGCCTCGCCAGCTCCGCGGCCATCGCCGCGCCGTCGATCCGCGTCGACACGTCGAAATTCGTGTTCGTCGCTGGCGGGCCCGGCGTGTCGATCGCCTACGCGCGAACCGACATCGCGCCGGGGTTGAAAACGCCCGCCGACATCATGAAGGCGAAGGACTTCTGGGTCGGCGGGCTCGGCCCGGACTCCGACAAGGATTTGCGCATCCGCCTGCAACTGGACATGCTGGGGCTGAAATACCACTACATCAGCAATTATCCCGGCTCGAACGAGGCGCGCCTCGCGATTGTTCAAAACGAGATCCAGGTGTTTCCGGAATCCATGCCGACCTATCGCGCCACAATCGAGCCGATGGTCGCCGCGGGCCAGGTGATTCCGCTGTGGCACGACGCGCTCGACGACGGCGAAAATTTCTCGGCGTCGCCGGACGCGGCGGGCATTCCCGCGCCGACCTTCACCGATTTTCTGAAACAGCAGAAAGGCGGCTTTCCCTCGGGCATCGAATGGGAGGTCTTCAAGACCATCAACTCCGCCGGCACCGTGTTTCTGCGCAGCGTCGCCATGCCGCCGGGCACGCCGAAGGAGGCGTCGGACGCGCTGCGCGCGGCTTTCGCCGCGGTGACGAAAGACGAGGAATTCAAGGCTGAGGCGTCCAAGATCCTGAAATTCACGCCGCGTTATCTCGTCGACGACAAGACGGAGGCGCTGTATCGCGAAAAGCTGCGGCCCAATCCTCAAGTCGCCGCCTTCATGAAGGACTACATCGAGAAGGGCCGCGCCAGCCTCGGCAAGTGACGCCCGCGGGCGAGCCTAATCGTACAAATACCCGACCGGCTGACCTTCCACGCGCAACGGGCGGCTCTCCTTCCGGGCGATGATTTGGCCGGCCAGTCCGTCGATTTCGTCGCGCTGCGTTGGCGTCCAGCCACGAAGATTGTCCATGCCCTTCAGCAGCCCCAGCCGGAGGATTTGAGTGTCTTCGCCCATCCTCGCGAGTTCTATCGTGTTCTTGCCGGCCGTTACCGTGTCGCCGGCCACGAGTTCGAATTTTTCCCCCGCGGCGTTTCTGAATCCAGCTTCGCCGCGAATGACGCGATAAACGACAACCTCGCCTTTTTCGAGAAACGCGGCGTCCGCCGTCCCAACGGCGCTCTTGGGCAACAGCGACTGGCCGCGCGGATCCGTCGCGATGATGTGTCCGCTCGTCAGCCGGCCGCTGGGAGCCTCAAGCCCCATGTCGCGCACATAAACAGGCCCGGCCGCCTTCATGGACGCGCCCGCCGCCAGCGGCTTGTAGAGCGCGTCCAGTTCCAGCGGATCTTGAAACCAGAAGCATCCGCCCGCGGGGCGGTCATGCAGCGGATGGCTCCAGGCGAGGCGCGATGTTTCCGCCTCGTTGACGTCATGGGACGCCACAACGGTTGGATTTGGGAAAGTCGTCGGGTCCATGATGAAAGCTTCGATGAATTTGCCGGAATAGCCCATCGAAATCGATTCTGGCGCCACTGTTTGCGGCGTCTTCAGGTTCTCCTCGGTTGGGAGTCCCGCCCATGTGTAAAAAAGCTGGCGGTGGACGATCGCGCTTTGCAGCATCGCCGCGCCGGGGCCGACATGGAAGAAGCGTCCATCGTAATCGAAGGTGAACAGGCCCGACGTGACCAGCACGAGTTGATAACCGCCGGGGGGAAGGTGAAGGTGGAAATCGGTGGGGCCCGTGTCGGGGCGGTAAATCGGCAGATTTGTCGAAACCTCGTGGAGGAGGAAGGCCTCGTTGTTCGCGTGAAAGCCCTCGTTCGCGCGGTTGTAGAGCGCCTGCGGGCGGTAAGTCGCCTCGTAGGCGGCGTCGCGATGCCGGTCGATGGCCACAAAGCTTTGATGATTCAATTTGATGGGATCGCCGTCCGGCCCGGAAAAAGCGGGCCTTTTGACATTGATCGCGGCAAGCGCACCCATAACATCCTCCAATCGGCGAATTCACCCGCGTTTGGCTTAGAACTCCACTTCCAACTCCTCGATTTCCTCCTTTTCGGCTTCCGCGTCCGCGATCCATTCGCGCAGCGCCGGCCACGCCAGCACGCGTTCGCAATAGGCGGCGAGTTCGCCCTCGAGGCGCACGTTGTAGGTTTGGAAGCGCAGCGCGACCGGCGCGTACATGGCGTCCGCCATCGTTGGCTTGCCGAACAGCCACGGGCCACCGGAATCGCTCAGACACTCGCGCCAGATCGTCGATATGCGCTCGATGTCGGGGATGGCTTTCGACCAGATTTTGAAGTTCGGAAAGCGCGCCTTGATGTTCATCGGCAGCGCGGAACGCAACGACGAAAAACCCGAGTGCATTTCGCCGCACACCGAACGGCACCGCGCCCGCGCCGCGCGGTCGGCGGGTAACAGCCCGGCTTTCGGCGCGACCTCGTTGAGAAATTCGCCGATCGCCAGCGTGTCCCATACCTTGAGCTTGTCGTATCGCAGGGAGGGCACGAGGATCGACGGCGACAGCAGCAGTATTTCCGCGCGCGCGTCGACGTCGTCGACCGCCGACAGAACTTCGTCGAAGGGTATTCCCGACATTTTAACCATCAGCCAGCCGCGCAGCGACCACGAAGAGTAGTTCTTGCTGCTGATGGTGAGCGTCGCGCGCGCCATGTGTTTTCCGCCGTGTTTGAGCGGAGAACCCGTAGCAATCGGCGTGCCATTGGCATGGCGATTGCACCACGGTCTTCGCAATTGCACAGTTGGAGCGGCGTTTTCCCGATGCTTTACGACACGTATCAAGC
>CAIKAR010000012.1 GCA_903825465.1 uncultured Hyphomicrobiales bacterium
GCCCGCGTGTCGAGACCGGCGCGGGCGAGGTCGCAAACCCGGGAGACCGGCGTTTTGGGCACCACGAGGGTCAGCGGCCCCGGCCAGAACGCTTCGGCGAGCTTCATCGCGTCGCTGTTGAAACGGCCCTCGACGCGCGCCGCGGCCAGCGAGGCGACGTGCGCGATCAACGGATTGAACGCGGGGCGTCCTTTCGCCGCGTAGATGCGCGCCACGGCCTCGTTCGACGTGGCGTCGGCGCCAAGCCCGTAAACGGTTTCAGTCGGAAACGCGGCGAGCCCGCCCGCGCGCAACAACGACGCGGCGGCGTCGATCCCAGCCGCGTTGGCGGGCAAAACCCGCGTTTTAATCGAATGTGGCATTGCGGCGCGCGCGCCTCTGGAGTTTGATCGCGATATCAAAAAGTGGTTTTTAACCGGGCAACCCCGCTTCCGCGCCTTTTGGTCCCCCGGGCGCGAGGGGTCAAGCGCCGCACCTGGAGCCCTCATGCCCTATCGCGCCCCTATCGACGACATCCTCTTCACGATGAACCACGCCGCCGGCATGAAGGAGGGGCTCGCGAGTGGCGTCTATCACGACCTCGCCGACGACTTCGCCCGCACCCTGCTGACCGAGGCGGCGAAATACGCCGAAGAGGTTCTGGACCCCGTCAACAAAGCCGGCGATCAGCATGGCTCCCGGCTCGTCGATGGCGAGGTCAAAACCGCGCCGGGATGGAAGGACGCCTACGCCAAATGGCACGAGGGCGGCTGGGCTGGCGTCGTGACGCCGCAAGAGCATGGCGGCATGGGCTTGCCGCACCTGCTGAACTCCGCTTGTTTCGAAATGTGGACGGCGGCGAACATGGCGTTCATGCTGTGCCCCTGCCTGTCGTTTGGCGCCGTCGACGCGTTGATCGCCCATGGCTCAAAGGAGCTTCAACAAACCTGGCTGCCGCGCCTCGTGACAGGCGAATGGCCCGCCACGATGAATCTCACCGAGCCGCAGGCGGGCTCCGACCTCAACGCGCTGCGCGCCAAGGCCGAACGCGCCGCCAACGGAACCTACCGGATTTCCGGGCAGAAGATTTTCATCACCTATGGCGACCATGACATGAGCGCCAACATCGTTCACCTCGTGCTGGCGCGCCTGCCCGACGCGCCCGTCGGCACGCGTGGCATTTCGTTGTTTGTCGTGCCGAAATTCCTGCTGAACGCCGACGGGACGCCGGGCGCGCGCAACGATGTCAAATGCGTCGGCCTCGAGCACAAAATGGGCATCCACGGCTCGCCGACGTGCGTGATGTCCTATGGCGAGAGCGAGGGCGCGGTTGGCTGGATCGTCGGCGAGGAAAACCGCGGCCTCGCCTGCATGTTCACCATGATGAACGCGGCGCGCCTCGCCGTCGGCCTGCAAGGCGTGGCGATGGGCGAGCGCGCCTACCAGCACGCGCTGGTTTACGCCCACGAGCGCCGGCAAGGCCGCGCCGCCAGCTACGCGGGCGAAGGCATGGCGCCGATCATCCATCACCCGGATGTCCGGCGAAACCTGATGACGATGAAGGCGCTGACCCACGCCGCGCGCGCGATTTGCTACTTGACCGCGGACGCCACCGACCGCTCTCACCGTCTGGCCGACGAGGCCGCGCGCAAGCGGGCGGGCGAGCGGGTGGCGCTGCTGACGCCCATCGCCAAGGCGTTTTCGACCGACATTGGCAACGAGGTCGCCTCCATCGGCGTGCAAATCCACGGCGGCATGGGCTTTATCGAGGAGACGGGCGCCGCCCAGTTCATGCGCGACGCCCGCATCGCGGCGATCTACGAAGGCACCAACGGCATTCAGGCGATCGACCTCGTCCAGCGCAAGCTGCCCATGGGCGGCGGCGACGTTGTCCGCCGCGAGATCGTCGACATGCGCGCGACGCTCGACCGGCTGGACGAGGTCAACGCGCCGGAATTCGGCGCCATGGCGCCGCGTCTGCGCGAAGCCGTCGCCGCGCTCGAACGCGCGACCGAGTGGATGCTTGGCAAGCTCGGCGCTTCGGTCGAGGAAGCCCTCGCCGGCGCGACGCCCTATCTGCGTCTGTTCGGTTTTGCGCGCGGCGGCGTCAGTCTCGCGGAACTGGCCCTCGCGGAGCGCGCCGGCGGGAGGGCTGGCGGCGCCATCGCCACCGCGCGCTTCTTCGCCGAGCAAATCGCGGTCGGCGCGGCCGGCCTTGAAGCGGGTGTCACGCAGGGCGCCGCGGGTGTTCTGAATTCCCTGGCGGCGCTGGACGTCGCGTCGTGAGCGGCCAAATCGACGTCTCGCGGGACGGCGCCGCGCTGCGCGTCGTCATGGCGCGGCCGGAAAAAAAGAACGCTCTGACCGGCGCCATGTACGACGCGATGATCGACGCGCTGAAGACGGCCGAGGACGACGACGCCATCGGCGCGCTGGTCGTCGAAGGCGCGGGCGGCGATTTCACCGCCGGCAACGACCTCAACGATTTCCTGTCCTACGCGGGCGACTTCGCGGAATCGCCGCCGTTGAGCTTCGTGCGCGCCATCGCGCGCTTTCCCAAGCCTCTCGTGCTGGCCATCGACGGCGTGGCGGTCGGCGTCGGCGCGACGATGCTCCTGCACTGCGACCTCGCCTACGCGACGCCGCGCGCGCGGTTCCGCATGCCGTTCGTCGATCTCGGCGTTGTGCCGGAGGCCGCCGCCACATTGTTGCTGCCACGCCGGATCGGCATGGCGCGGGCGTCGGAATTGTTGCTGCTGTGCGAGCCGTTCGACGCGGCCCGCGCGCTGGAATGGGGGTTGTTGAACGCCGTCGTCGCGGCGGCGGACCTGTCGCGCGTCGCGATGGAAAAGGCGCGCGAGTTGGCCGGCAAACCGCGCGGCGCGGTGGCCGCGACCCGCCGTCTTTTGCGCGGCGATGTCGAGGAAACCGCTCGCCGCGTCGAGGCGGAGGCGAGCCTCTTCGCCGCCGCGCTTCGCTCGCCGGAGGCGATAGGCGCCATGCGCGCGATCCTCGCGAAGACGAAAAAATAGGCGCGCGCCGACGCTGGCGCCGCATCGACGCGGCGAACCGGAATTGAAGCGTCGCGCGGCTACTCCGCCGCGCGCTTCATCTCGACGTAGGTGCAGTGGTCGATTCCGAGCGCCGGCCGCCGCAGCGGCACGATTTCCGCCGTGTTGAACGGCAGTTTCAGCGTCTTCCACACATCGACCAGCGCCTCGACCAGTTCGGCGATCTGTTCGTCCGTGTGGCGGGGCGTCGGCGTGATGCGCAGACGCTCCGTGCCCTTGGCGACGGTGGGATAGTTGATGGGTTGGATATAGATCGAATGCCTGTCCAGCAGCATGTCGCTCGCCTTCTTGCAAAGGTCGGCGTCGTTCACCATCAGCGGCACGATATGCGATTGGTTGTCGAGCACAGGCAGGCCGGCGGCGGCCAAAGCGTGCTTGGTCAGCGCGGCCTGGCGCTGGTGGCGGGCGCGCTCGGCCGACGAAGTCTTCAGATGGCGCACCGCCGCGCAGGCGCCGGCGGCGACCGTCGGCGGCAGGGTGGTCGTGAAAATGAACGATGGCGCGAAGGACCGCACGGCGTCGATGATGTTGGCGTTGGCCGCGATGTAGCCGCCCAGCGTGCCAAACCCCTTGGCGAGCGTGCCCTCGATGACGTCGATTTGGTCCATTACGCCTTCGCGCTCGCAAATGCCGCCGCCGCGCGGGCCATACATGCCAACCGCGTGGACTTCGTCGACATAGGTCAGCGCGTTGTATTTTTTCGCGAGCCGCGCGATTTCGGCGACCGGAGCGATGTCGCCGTCCATCGAATAAAGACTCTCGAACACGACGAGCTTGGCGCGGTCGTTGCCCGCCTCCCGCAGCACCTCTTCGAGATGCGCGGTGTCGTTGTGGCGGAAAAGGGTCTTCTCGCAACCGGAGCGTCGCACGCCTTCGATCATCGAATTGTGGTTCAGCGCGTCGGAAACGATCAGGCAGTTCGGCAGGATTTGCGCGATGGTGGAAATGCCGGCGAGATTCGACACCCAGCCCGAGGTGAACGCCAGCGCCGATTCCTTGCCGTGAAGATCGGCGAGTTCCGCCTCGAGTTCGACGATGGGCTGATGGGTGCCGGAAATGTTGCGGGTGCCGCCGGCGCCCGCGCCATGCTTGCGCGCCGCGCCCACCACGGCGTCGATGACGCGCTCGTGGCCACCCATGGTGAGATAGTCGTTGGAGCACCAAATCGAGACTTCGCGCGGCTCCGAGCCTGGGCCGTCGGGACGCCACAGCGCGTAGGGGAAACGGCGCGCGTCGCGCTCGAGATTGGCGAAGACGCGGTAGCGCTGTTCGGACTTCAATCCGGCGATCGCATCGTCGAAAAACGCGTTGTATTTCATTCCTGGTGTCCCGCCGTTCGACATTCTCGTTCCGTCCGCCCGGAGTCGAGTCCAGGCGGCCTCCCTTGGGCCGCTGGTATATGACCACATATTCCAACGCGCGTCGAATCGCCAGAGGCCCGGAAAGCGGCGTTTTGTCTCAATCCACCAGCGCCGGGAAAACGGCTTGCCCGGTCAATCCCGGCGCCAAAATCGTTTGGCGGCTTGAGGCGGGCAAAGCAGCCGCTACCGATAGCTCTCGATGTCCTTGCGCAGGGTCTCGATCACCGCCGGCGGGGCCGACGCCAGCGCGCCGAAAATCGCCGCGCCCCTCGTCGGATCGACAAAACTGTAGGGCACGCCATTGGTCTGGCGGGTTTGCTCGACAAAATCGGGGTCGAGCGCCGCGGCCGCGAAGGCGGCGCGCATGTCGGCGACCGCTTTCGGCGGCGTCCCGGCGGGCGCGAACAACGCGTAAGTGAGTTCGCCGGCCTCCTGGGTCAGCCAGTTCAGCGCGTCCCAGGTTTTGCCTTCGGGCGCGCTATGGAAGATTTGGCGATACAAATCGGGAAACGCCGGCATGTCGTCGATGCCCGCGACGCGGTCGAAGGCGCCGTCGGCGCGGACCGGCGCGAGATAGGCGACGCCCATGCCGGCGCCCGATTTGACGAAATCGCCATTGCGCCCGCGAAAGGTCGAAATCGCGGTTGAATGGAACTGGACCTCGTTGCGTTGCATGGCGAGAAAGACCTCGGCGCCGCCACGGTATCCCAGCACATAACGATGCTTGACGCCCAGAACGTCGAGGGCGAGATGCGGCAGGATGCCGGAGAAATCGCTGGCGTTGAGCGCGCCAAGCGCGATGTCGCTGGCTTTGACGATGTCCGCCGGCGATTTCAAACCGCCCGGGATCACATCCACCCGCGAATAAAGCACGCGGACATCGCCGACGCCGCCCAGGTATTCGAACTTGTCGTAGCGCGCCCGCAGGCTCGGCGCCTTCATCGCCTGCAACAGAGGATCCCAGGGGCCGAACAGAAGCGTGAGGCCATCCGGCTTGGCGCGTTCAGCGAGGTAGTTGGTCGCGACAACCGCCGCGCCGCCGGGCATGTTCTGCGTCACGATCGCGGGATTGCCGGCGAGGTGTTTGGTCAGATAGCGCGACAACTGGCGCGCCAGCGTGTCGACCGTGCCCCCCGCGTCGACGCCGACAAGCACGGTGATGGTTTTGTCGGCGTAAACGCCGTCGGCGGCGCTGGCCGCCGGGGCCGCGCCAAGCAAGCCGGCGAAGAGGCTGGCCGCCGATTTCCAACCCATGCGAGCCCTCCCCGCCACCCGGAAACCGCCCGGCGCGACCCCTAGAGATCGAGACGCCGGCCGTTACAGCCTGATCTCGCCCAAACTCACGCTGTCTTTCAGCACGACATCCAGCCGCCGCGACGCGCCGCCGTCGGAGATTTCCACAACGTAGGCGCCGGAATTCTCCGCCAATCCATCGAATTTGAAATCGCCGTAATTGTCGGTCCGTTGCCGGGCGATTTCGCCGCCGTCCTTGCTCAGAACCGCGGTCGCGCCCTCCGCGCATTCCACCAGGCCGTCGACGATCTTGGCGACGCCGCCGCCGATGAACGCGGTGTTGAAGCGCGCGAGGTTGCGGTACCAGACGCGCGGCTTGGTGCCGAGCTCCTCGTTCATCCGCTGCAGGCCTTCGTTCTTGGCTTTCGCGGCCATGTCGGCATCGTCGATCCGGACGGCTTTCATCGCGCCGGTTGGGCAGACCTGGCCGCCGCGCGTCTGCTTCCAGCCCGCGTCGAGCAGGTGCGCGTCGAAATTCCAGTGTTGGGGAATTTGCAACGCGTCGTTCCACCAGACGTGGCCATAGGGGCAGGAGTCGACGATCTGCTTCTGGCCCTTCGACTTGACGGGGTCGATGAGGACAACGCCGTCCGCGCGCTTCGTGACCGCGCCGTCACGCCCAGCCTTCACGCAGGGCGCGTCGTCGCAGTGGTTGCACATGGTCGGGACGTAGGCGATGTCGATCATCGTCCCCTGCCCGCGCTCCTTTTGCAGAATGTCGATCCAGCGGTGGCCGTGCTTGGGCATCGGCGCCGAATAGCCCCTGAATTCATTGTCGACGTATTCGTCCGACGTCGCCAGCGTGCACAAATGGCAATTCGTGCATTCCGCCACGTCGATGATCATGTTCCATTTGGACATCTGTGCTTGCCTCGACTATTTGGCGGGCGCGTATTCGGCGAAGGACGCCGGCTGCGGATCGGGCGGGCGCGCGGCTAACTCGCGCTTCATGGGCGTCGCGGGCGGCGACTCCTTGGCGAAGGCCTCCGACATGTGCTCGACCTTGCCGTTCCACACCTCCACCTGAACGAGCGCGTTGGCGCCGGCGAGCGAATGCGTCGATTTCGTTTGCGTGCGGTGCGGCGTCAGCAGGTTGAGGCAACCGCCCCTGTCGATGGATTTGCCGGGCTCGCCCATCGGCTCGTAGATGGCGCAGGATTCGTAGCCGTGAACCGTGCCGCGCACCAGGCGCGAGGTCGGCAGGGCCGCGCAAAGCACCGCGCCGCGGTCGTTGAAGACCTTGACCAGATCATGCTTCTTGATGCCGCGCTCCGCCGCGTCCAGCGGGTTTAGGCGAATGATCCAATAGTGCCAGCCATCGATTTCGACGCGGTGGTCCTCGATGTTGAGCAGGTAGGAATCCTTGCCGTCGCCCTGCGTGTGGAACGAATATTTCGAGTGCGGCGTGATGAGCTGCAGCGGAAACTTCTCGAACATGGCGCCCGAATGCGTCCCCTCCCACGAGGGCTCGTATTTGACGATCGGCGGCCGTTCGGGATCGTTGGCGCGCAGCAGCGAATTGCACTCGAATTCGAGCTTGCCCGACTGGGTCTGCAAGCCCTTCAGATATTCGCCGGAATAGTCGGAAGGCAGCGGCAGCGGCTCCGGCACGTCCTTGGCGCGGTTCTCCCAGAACCAGCGGAACGAGACCGGCGCGCGCAGGTGCTCCTTCTCGGTGGGAACGACGAAGTAGCCCTTCTTGATGAATTTCTTCCACGAGATGTGCTTGGGCAGATCGGACGCTTCGAACTGGCGCTTGACCCAGTCGATTTCGTTCATGCCCTCGTTGAAGTAGTTGGCGAGGCCAAGCTTCTTGCAGATTTCGGTGAAGATCCAATAGTCCGGCTTCGATTCCCCGAGCGGCTTGATCGCCGGCGCCTGGAAGATCACGACGCGGTTGTTGACCTGCTGCTGGCCGTGGTGGCCGTAGCCGCCGAGCGCCGCCCATTCCGAGATGTCGACGCGCTCGAAATTCGTGCAGGCCGGCAGCACGAGATCGGCGAATTTCGCCTCGCCCTCGAACCAGATCGACTGGTTGACGATGAATTCGAGGTTCTCCGACTGGTACATCTTCACGTGGCGGTTCGTGTTGTTCATCGTCCCGATCATCGAGCCGCCGTACTTGTAGAGCATGCGCACCGGCGCGTGGCCGGCGGCGGGATAGCTCACCTTGGCGAACTGGTGCTCGATCGACTTGCCGTTCCACAGGAATCCGTCGGCCTTCCCTTCGAGAATGGCCTCCGGCATGAAGATGCGCGGAATCTTCTGGTTCGACGTGTTCATTGTCGGCAGTTGCGGCATGCGCTGATAGAGCTCGACCGGCAGCGACGTGCCCTCGATGTCGCCCGACATGCCGCCCTCGGCGTAGCCGGGGAAGTAGAAGTTGAGATCGACGGGGGCGCCCCATTGCAGGTTGCCCATGTTGACGCCGGGCTTGCCGAGGCCCCGCATGGCGATCAGGCACACCATCACGCGCGCCCATTGAATGCCGGTCTGGTTGCGGCAGGCGCCGCCGTGGCCGTTGCCCCAGCCGCCCGGCGCGAGATAGGTGCGTTTCGAGGCCCATTCGCGAGCGAGCGCGCGCACGTCCTTCGCCGGCACGCCGGTCTCGGCCTCCTGCCATTCCGGCGTCTTCGGCACGCCGTCCTCGTCGCCCATGAGATAGGCTTTCCACTTGTCGAAACCGATGGTGTGGGACGCGACGTAGTCCTTGTCGTAGAGGTCTTCCTTGATCCAGACATAGGCGATCGCCATCGCCGTCGCGACCGATGTCGTCGGCTTCGGCGCCAGCCATTTGCCCGGCAGGAATTGCGCGGACGAATTGTAGAAGGGATCGATGTGGACGATTTTCACGCCCAGTTTCGGGTTTTTGAGCCACTGGCGGCGCACCGTGCCCTCCTGCGCGCCGTAAGAGCCCGAGGTGGTCTCGGGATCGGCGGACCAGAACACGATCATCTCGGAATTTTGCAGGCAATCCTCGACCGTGCCGTAGGTCTCCGACTGCCCCACGCGCAGCGAATAACCCCAGTGATGCGCCGCTCCCCAGTACCAGCCCTCCCATGAATCGGGATTGTGGTGGACGGCCGTGTGGCCAACCGCGTTGCGGAAACGATAGAGCGCCGAGAGGTAGTAGCCGATGTTGCCCCACGTGTGATGCGACCCGTGCGACACCGCCATCACGCCGGGGCCATAGGTTTTCTTGGTGCGCTTGATCTCGCTCGAAACGAGATCCAGCGCCTCCTCCCACGAAATCCGGACATAGCCCGACTTGCCGCGGTTTTGCGGATTGCGTTCGCCATTCGGGTCGAAGTCCACGCGCTTCATCGGATACAGGCAGCGGTCGGGCGAATAGACCATCGCCTTGGAGTTCTGCCCGTGCGGCGCGAGCGTCGTGCGCCGCGGCGGCGTCAGCTTCACGCCCTTGGCTTCGATGGTCCACGGTTGGGGATCGCTGTCGTCGAAGTCGATCGACGTGGTGCGGATGATCTTGCCGTCCTTGACATAGACGAACAGCGGCCCGCCGTTCGCCATGTTGCAATAGCGCGTCGAGCCGTCGGCCTGCGGAACGCCGATGTCGTAGCCGATGCTCTGGGTGAGCATGATCGTCTGCGCGAACCAGTTCAAAAGCCCGTCGTCGCCCTCGACGGTCATGGTGAAGTCTTTCTGGGCGTTGATCTGGTCGAGCCAATTGAATGGCGGCGTCAAAAGGCTGGCGCCGATGCGCGCGTTCTTGAAGGCGATCGCCACATCGGGCTTCGCGTGGATGCCGAAGCCGCTGGTGATCTTGCCGCCCTTGAACTGGAACCAGCGGCCAAGGTTTTCGTCCTTGGCCTTGATTTGGGCGATCACGTCGTGCTCGGCGACCCGCGCCGCGAACTCCGGATATTTCCGCGCCGTGTGTTTCAACACCTGGACGAGGCCGAAGAGGATGACCCTCAATTTGCCAGCGGCGATGGACATGTTCCCTCCGGACGGCGGCGCGCGGCTTGCGCCGGCGTTTGATCTCGCGACCCCATATGGGCCATGGCCTTTCTCTAGCCCCGGCGTGGAACGCAAGCAACCGCGGGCGGCCCCGCGGCGCAAGCATGGCTCGGCGCGGGGAGCGCTTGAGCGGAAAACTCTATCGACTCCAGCGCCGCCCCACCCCATGATGCCTGCTGGAAATCCTCGGGAGGAACATATGTCCAAGCGCGTCCGCGTCGCGTTTTGCATCGGCGACTATCCGGCGGAGGAGTTGAAGCGCCGCGGCGATGTCGCGCTTTCCTACGCGACGCCGGAGGTCGAGGTCGGCCTCGTCCCGGTGGCGACGACCGCCTACAACCGCGGCAATTCCCCCGCCGAAACCGGTCTTGTCATTCCGGCGTTCATCGACGCCTATCGGCGCGCCGAAGCGGAGGGCTACGACGCCATTGTGCCGCTGGGCACGCTCGATCTCGCGGTGGACGCCGGCCGCTCTTGCGTCGATATTCCCATTATCGGCCCGGCCGAGGCCATGCTGCATATCGCCTGTATGCTGGGCAACCGTTTTGGGCTTCTCGTTTACTCGGAGACTTCGCTGGTTCTCTGCCGGCGGATCGTGCGGCAGTACGGCATGGGCGACAAGGTCGCCGGCTTCCGCCAGAGCGGCTTTCACCTGCCGGACATCGCCGCCAACGCCGACGCGACGAAGGCGAATTTCCTCGCCAACGCCAAGGCGCTGGTCGCCGAGAGCGATTGCGATGTCATCCTGCCCATGGGCATCACCCAATGCCCGGTGCATGTGAATCCAGACTGGCTGTCGAAGGAGCTGGGCGTGCCCGTGGTCGAAGGCATTGGCGCGCCGATCCGGCTCGCGGCGTTGTTCGCGGGGCTGGGGTTGCGGCATTCCCGCAAGCATTGGCCGAGGTCGGCGCTGTTTCCCAAGGCGAAGTAACGCTCAGCGAAACAAATCCGCGAAAATCGCGAGCCACTTCGGCATTTGCGCCTCCACCTCCGCCGGTGGAAACACGATCGCGCGAAAATCCACGCCATCCGGCCTCGCCGAGGGGTCGCGAGGCGGAATGGCGGGATCGGCCGGGATGTAGTCGTGATCGCGGAAAATCCCCTGCCCCTCGGCGGACTCGAGAAAATCGAACAGCAGTTTCGCCGCGGCTGGATGCGGCGCGTCCTTCACCACCGAGCCGACGATCAGCACACCCGTCGCCGGGTTCATCGGTATCCACTCCACCGGCGCGCCCTTGGCTTTGGCCACCACCACCTGCGAATTGAAGTTCTGCAACTCGATCGCGTATTCGCCCGCCATCACCTGATCGAGCAGGGCGCGCGCCTGCGTTGGCACGCCGACAGGCTTTTGCGCGGCGAAGGCGCGCAGATAGGCCATGCCCTTCTCCTCGCCCATCTCGCGCAGGATGGCGCCGATGAAACCCGCGCCCGAGGCGCTGCCGGCGACCGAACTCCAGGCGATTTTGCCACGCCATTTGGGATCGAGAAGATCTTTTAGCGCCCGGGGCTCGGTTCCCTTGGGAATGAGGTCGGTGTTGAAGGCCGGCGTCGCGAAATAGAGGTTCATCGCGGCCCATTGCCTGTCCGCATCGACAAGGCCGGCGGGAAAGCGCGCGACGGAATCGGGAACCCAGTCGAGCAGCAGGCTCTTGCGCTTCAGCGCCTGCGACGTGAAGGTTCCATCGACGAAATCGACATTGTGGGCCCCGGCGGCGGCCTCGGCCGACACTTTGAGGACGATTTCGGTGACAGTGACCCGTTGGTAGAGGATTTTGATCCCGTGCTTCGCTTCAAAGGCCGAAATCAACGGCCGCGCGAGATCGTCAACCGCCTGCGTGCCGAGCCAGACGACCTGTCCCTCCTTTTTCGCCGCGGCGATCAGGTCGGCGTCAGCGGCGTTGGCGCGTGGAGCGGGAGCGGCGGCGGC
>CAIKAR010000013.1 GCA_903825465.1 uncultured Hyphomicrobiales bacterium
CTTCAGATCGATGCGCCGGTGAACCGGGGCAACTCCGGTGGTCCGACCTTCAACTCCGCGGGCCAGGTGGTCGGCATCAACACGGCGATCTACTCGCCGTCGGGCGGCAGCGTCGGCATTGGCTTCGCCATTCCGGCCGAAGTCGCGAAGGGCGTGATCGCCTCGCTGAAGGACAGCGGCTCGGTGGCGCGCGGCTACATCGGCGTGCAGATTCAGCCGGTGACGGCCGAGATCGCCGACTCGCTGGGCCTCAAGAGCGACAAGGGCGCGTTGGTGGCGGAAACGACTTCGGGTTCGCCCGCGGCCGCGGCCGGCATCCATTCGGGCGATGTGATCACCCGCGTCGATGGCGACGCGATCGAGGGACCGCGCGATCTTTCCCGCAAAATCGCGGGACTGGGTCCGAACAAAACGGCCGAGATCGCCTACCTGCACGAAGGCGCCGAAAAGACCGCCTCAGTGAAGCTCGGCGCCCTGCCGAACGACGCCAGCGACAAGGGCGAAACGCCGGCCAAAGTCGAACAGGGCTCGTTCAAGAGCCTTGGCATGACGCTGGCGCCCGCCGGCTCCGGCAAGCAGGGCGTTGTCGTGGCGTCGCTCGATCCCGATGGCGCCGCGGCGCAGAAGGGCATCCGCGAAGGCGACACGATCGTCGATGTCGGTGGACACGCGGTGGCCAAGCCCGCCGATGTGAAACAGGCCATCGACGCCGCGCGCAAGGACGGCCGCAAGGCTGTTTTGATGCGGGTCAAGAGCGGCGAAGGCACGCGCTTTGTCGCGCTGGGGCTGAACCCCGCGGGCTGAGCCCGGAAAACGCGGCGTTTCGCGCCCTCGAAGCGTCGACAACGCGGCGGACCGGATGCTTCCGGTCCGCCGTTCGCCCGTGGAGGCGCTTGGTGAATTTGAAAGGCGCGGTATATGTCGGAAATGAAAATCCTGATTATCGAGGATGACGCCGAGGCCGCCGCCTATCTCGTCAAGGCGTTTCGCGAGGCCGGCCACAACGCCGACCACGCGGCCGACGGCCTCGAGGGCTATCGTCTCGCGGCCGATGGCGACTACGACACGCTGATTGTCGACCGCATGTTGCCGAAACTCGACGGGCTGTCGCTGATCGGCGGCCTGCGCGAGCAGAAGATCGAAACTCCCGTGCTCATTCTTTCCGCGCTCGGCCAGGTGGACGACCGCGTGAAGGGTCTGCGGGCTGGCGGCGATGACTATCTGGCCAAGCCGTACGCGTTCTCGGAATTGCTCGCCCGCGTGGAAGTGCTGGCGCGCCGCCGCGGGAAGAGCTCCGGCGAGCCCACCCACTACCGCGTCGCGGATCTCGAGATCGACCGGCTTTCGCATTCGGTGGCGCGCGCCGGCAAGGAGATCGTTCTGCAGCCGCGTGAATACCGGCTGATCGAATACCTGATGAAAAACGCCGGCACGGTTGTCACGCGCACCATGCTGCTCGAAAACGTCTGGGACTATCATTTCGATCCGCAAACCAACGTCATCGACGTTCATATTTCGCGGCTTCGCGCGAAGGTGGACAAGGGGTTCGAGAACCAACTGCTGCACACCATCCGCGGCGCGGGGTACATGATCCGTGACGGCGCTCGGTAAACTCCTCCGGACCACCGTCTTCAAGCTGTCGCTGGCTTATCTCGTCATTTTTTCGATCGGCGCGGGATTGCTGCTCGGACGCATTGGCTTCACCGCGCGCCTTTTCATCGACGAGCAGATATCCGAGACGATCGACGCTGAAATCCGCGAGTTGTCGGACGCGTATTCCCGAGGCGGCATCCGCCGGCTTTCGGAGTCGGTCGATCGGCGCTCGCGGCAGCCGGGCTCCTCCATCTATCTCGTCACCACCTTTGCCGGCGAGGTGATCGTCGGCAACGTCTCCGAGATTTCCTCCGGCGCGCTCGACACGCCCGGCGAATCGGAAATTTCCTACAAGCGCGTCGGCGAGGAGGGCGAACCGCATCCGGCGATCGCCCGCGTCTATGTGTTGTCGGGAGGCTTTCGCCTGCTTGTGGGCCGCGACCTTGGCGAGCGCGAAGCCCTGCGCGCGGTTCTGTTGCGCGCGCTGGGGACGTCGCTGGTCTGGCTGACCCTGATCGGCGTGCTGGGCGGCGCCTTCGTCGCCTCCCGGGTGTTGAAGCGCGTCGACGCCATGAACGACACCGCCCGCAATATCATGCTCGGCGACATGTCGCGCCGCCTGCCGCTGGCGGGGTCGGGCGACGAACTCGACAGGCTCGCGGTCAACCTCAACGCGATGTTGGAGCGCATCGGCGAATTATTGACCGGCCTGCGCGAGGTCTCCGACAACATCGCGCACGACCTCAAGACGCCGTTGACCCGGCTGCGCAACGACGCCGAGGAGGCGTTGCGCGTCACCAACGCCGACGCCGACAGAAAGCTGGCGCTGGAAAAAATCATCGGGGAATCCGACGGCCTCATCCGCACGTTCGACGCGCTGCTCATGATCGCGCGCCTCGAAGCCGGAACTTTGACGGACGGCATGGTCGACTTCGACGTCGGCGCGTCGATGCGCGACATCGTCGAGCTTTACGAACCGTCCGCGGAGGATCGCTCGATGTCCCTCGTGTTCGACGGGGACGAGGGCGTGATGGTCCACGCCAATCCCGACTTGCTGGCGAGGTCGTTGTCGAATCTCGTGGACAACGCGCTGAAATACAGCGGGTCGACGGCGATCGCCGAGGCCGGATCGACCTTCGATATCCGCACGAGCGTCAAAAAAGTCGGCGACATCGTGGAAATCGCGGTCGCCGACCACGGTCCGGGAATACCGGACGCGGCGGATCGCGCGCGCGTGCTCGACCGCTTCGTGCGGCTGGGCGCCTCGCGTTCCGCGCCGGGTTCGGGACTTGGCCTGTCGCTCGTCAACGCCGTCGCCAAGCTGCACAAGGGAAGCTTGCAGCTCGACGACAACGGGCCGGGGCTTCGCGTCGTCCTGCGGCTTCCCGCGGCGCATTTGGCGCTCGCCCCGCCCGCGGCTCCCGCGAAAGCGCCGCCGCCGCCGCAAAAGCAGCCGGCTTAGTCAGGCGGCGGCGATTTCCGCCGGCTCCTTCGCCGCGGCCATCGGCGCGGCCGGCAAGCGCACGCGCACAATGGTTCCGCGTCCAACGGTCGAACGGATATTCAGCGAGCCGCCGTGCAGTTCAATGTTGGCGCGCGCGATAGCGAGGCCAAGGCCGGCGCCCTTCATGCCGTTCGCCATGCGCGCGCCCGCCTGCTCGAAAGGCCGGCCAAGCCTTGGCAAATCCACGGCGGGAATGCCGGGGCCGTGGTCGCCGACGTATATTTCGACGCAGTGCGCGCGGCGCCGCGTCCGCATCCGCACGCGCCCGCCTTCCGGGCTGAACTGGATGGCGTTGCGCAACAGATGCGCGAGGGATTTCGCGACCGCCTCGCGGTCCGCGTAGACCGGCGCCGTCGAGAGGCCCTCGACCGCGAGCGCGACGCCTCGGCTCCTCGCGTGATCCTCCTCGCGCCGCAAGGCGGCGTCGACAAGCTCGATCGTCTCGACGCGCGCGCGGCGCATCGGGGTTTCGCCGGCGTCGAGCTCCGACATGTCGAGCACGTCGGACACCATGTTTTGCAGCGCGATGCCGCCGCGCCGGATGTCGCCGCAGTATTCGACGTATCGGCCGCATCCAAGCGCTCCGAATGTTTCGCGCTCCATGATTTCCGCGAAGCCGAGGATGTGGTTCAGCGGCGTGCGGAATTCGTGGCTCATGTTGGCGAGGAACAGCGCCTTCGCCCGGTTGGCGGCCTCCGCCTTGGCCTTCTCTTTTTCATGGCGCGCGGCGAGCTCGGTCAACATCGCGGTGCGCGCCTCGAGCGAATGCCGGCTGCGTTGCAGATCGGCGACGGTCGCGGTCAGGCGCCGCTCGGAATCGAGCAGTCTTTCCTCGTGCTGCTTGAGCATGGTGATGTCGGTGCCGACGGACACGTGGCCGCCGTCGGCGGTCGACAGCTCGTTGATCTGCAACCAGCCGCCGTTCGCGAGACGGCCGATGTAGCGGCGCCCGGAGCGGCCGCCGCGGATCGATTGTTCGGTGTAGCACTCGACTTCCAGGGGGGGCGAACCGGCCGCCATGAGTGCGTCGAACGCGGCGCCCGCCGCCGCGGCGCCACGCGGCAGCCCGTAAAGCCGGCGGAAGCTGGAGTTGCTCACGACAAGCCGCTTGTCGGCGTCCCAAAGCGAAAAGGCCGACGAGCTGGTTTCGATCGCGTCGCGCAGCCGCATGTCGGCTGTGGCCGACCGTTCCGCCAGCGCCCTGGTTTCGGTGATATCGACCGCGATGCCGACAAGGTGAGCCTCGCTCTTGTCGCTTCCCCCGCTTCGGTGCCGCACGATTTCGCCGCGGGCGCGTATCCAGGTCCATCCGCCAGCGGCGTTGCGCATGCGAAATTCGCGTTCCACCGTTCGCGAAACCGATCCGGTGACGGCGGCGGCCAATTCAGCGAGGTCGCCGTCGTCGGGATGCACCAGCGCGCGCGCGTCGGCGAGCGACATGATGGTGGTTTCAGGCTCGATACCGAGGATGTCGAACATGGAGCGCGACCATTCGATGCGGCCGCGCGCGATGTCCCAGTCCCACAGTCCGCAACGGCCGTGCGTCAACGCGAGATCCATCCGTCCGCGCATCGACAACATGAGGTCGATGGCGTCGCGCCGGCCTTCGCGCTGGGAGGAATAGCCAAACGCGAGCAATCCCAGCGCCAGGCCGCCAATGGCGAGCGCCAGCCCCGCGCTCAGCGACTCCGCGCGCCAATCCGCGAGGGCTCCCGAGACCTTGTGGACGACGGCGACCTGGCCGCGCTCCGGAGACAGCGAGCGAACGGTCGCCAAGGCTTGCGCGCCGTCGGCGAGCGTCACGCTCATGACGCCGGCCTTGTCGGCGAAGGTGGTCAAAATTCGATCGTCTCCCAGCCGCCCGGCCAGCGTCTCGCCCTTGGCGAGGTCGTCGGGCCAAGCCGCGATCAGCGCGCCCTCCCGGTCTCCGACAAGCACTTGCCGTCCATGGGCGAAGACGCGGCGCGGCAGCAGGCCGCGCCATTCGCCGTTGCGCATGGCGCCTGGCGGCGCGGCGGCGAGCGCGCGCGCCGCGAGCGTCGCCGCCATGTCGAGATCCTCCATGGAATCCACGAGCGCCGCCTCGCGCTCCGCGAGGACGCGCGTCACGCCCGCGCCGGCGACCGCCGCGACGAGCGCCACAACCGCGAAGGGAATTATGTGACGCTGCATCGCGGTCAAACCCCTTGCGCGTTTCGCGCGCGCGAATCCCCGACGCGCGCCCGTGGCAACGGGCGCGCCTGTTTCCGCAAGCGACATGTGAACGGCCCCCACGACCCTGTTGACTCCGCCGCGGCGCCGAAGCAGCGCGCCGAATCAAGACCACTTGAATCCTCGCGGGACTCGTTGTCCAGTGGTTAACGCTTCGTTGACGAAAAAAACGCGCGCGGCCGCAACTCAAGCGAGTCCCGATCGCCGCGCGAGCGAGGACCGCGCGAAAAAAGGAATCAAACCGTGAACGCTTCGCGAGCCGCGAAGGCCGCGCCCTACGCGAGGACGCGGTCGACGATGTCGCGCGAATCCGTCGACAGGCCGCCCGCCGCCGAAACGCGGCGCAGCGCCGCCTCCGCGCGGCCGCGGCGAACGGGCTCCAGCGTCCGCCACGAACGGAAGGCGCCGAGCAGGCGCGCCGCGACCTGCGGATTTCGCGGATCGAGTTCGAGCACGATGTCCGCGAGGAATTCGTGCCCGCTTCCGTCGGCCGCGTGGAACCGCGTTGGGTTGGCGTTCGCGAACGCGCCGACAAGCGCGCGCAAGCGGTTGGGGTTGGTCATCGAGAACGTGGGGTGCTTCATCAACGTCCGCACGCGCGCGAGCGTCTCAGGCTCGGGAATCGCCGCTTGCAACATGAACCACTTGTCGACGACGAGGGGATCGGCGGCGTGGGATCGGAAGAACATGTCGAGCGCGCGTTCGCGGTCCTCGCCCGGCGTTCGAACAAGCGCGGCCAGGGCGCCGATCTGGTCGGTCATGTTGTCGGCGCGTTCGAACTGCGTTCGCGCGGCGTCGCCGCCTTGCTTCGGCGCGGCCCGCGTCAACAGGTCGAGCAGCGAGTTGCGCAACGATCGCACGCCGGCGCCCGCCGCGTCGGGGGAATAGGCGCCCGCGCTGGCCGAGAAATCGCCGTACGCTTCCCGAACAAGATCGGCGTTGTCCGCGGCGACGCGTTGCTTCAGGGCCTCGCGCGCGGCGTGGACCGCGTCGGGATCGACGTCGGCGCCGATCTCGCGGAAAATATCGTCCTCCGACGGAGGCGCGAGCGCCAGCGCCGCGAAAGCCGGATCGGCGTCGCGCGCGGCGACGATTTCGCCCATGGCGCGCGCGTAGGCGCCGGCATCCGCGGGCGGCGCGCCGGCGCGGATGTTGGCGGTCGATGTCGTCAGCAGCCGAGTCGCGTAGGTTTGCGCGGCCCGCCAGCGGTTGAACTTGTCGCTGTCGCCGCGCAGCAACGCCAGCAGGTCATCCCCGCGATAATCGAATTCGACGCGGACCGGCGCTGAAAACCCGCGCAGCAGCGACGGCGTCGGAGGCGCGGCGACGTTGCGGAAGAGGATCTCGCGCGATTCCGCGCGAAGCTCGAAGACGCCGCGTTCGCGTTCGCGCGGACTCGCGCCGCCGGGCTCGTTTTCGCCCGGGGTGTCAAGGACAAGGTCGCCGCCGTTGGCGCCGATCAGGCCAAGCGCGATCGGGATGACGAAGGGGCGCTTTGTCGGCTGGCCTGGCGTCGCCGGTGTTTCCTGTTCCAGCCGCAGCCTGTAGGTCCGCGTGGCGTGGTCGTGCGCGCCGCTCGCCTTGACAACGGGCGTGCCGGACTGGCGATACCACAACATGAATTGGCCGAGGTCGCGGCCGGATGTTTCGGCGAAGCAGCCGATGAAGTCCTCGACCGTCGCCGCCGTCCCGTCGAAGCGCAGGAAATAGAGGTCCATTCCGGCGCGGAAGGCTTCGGCGCCGATCAGTGTTTTCAGCGCGCGAATGACTTCGGCGCCCTTTTGATAGACGGTCGACGTGTAGAAATTGTTGATCTCGACGTAGGACTCGGGCCGCACGTTGTGCGCCAGCGGCCCGGCGTCCTCGGCGAACTGAACGGCGCGCAGACCGCGCACATCCTCGATGCGCTTGACCGCGCGCGACCGCTGGTCGGCGGAGAACTCCTGGTCGCGAAAGACGGTCAAGCCCTCCTTCAGGCAGAGTTGAAACCAGTCGCGGCACGTGACGCGGTTGCCTGTCCAGTTGTGGAAATACTCGTGCGAAATCACGGTTTCGATTCCGGCGTAGTCGCCGTCGGTCGCCGCCTTTGGCGACGCGAGCACATATTTGTCGTTGAAGACGTTGAGGCCCTTGTTCTCCATCGCGCCCATGTTGAAGTCGGAGACGGCGACGATGTTGAAGACATCAAGGTCGTATTCGCGGCCGAACATCTCCTCGTCCCATTTCATCGAGCGCTTCAACGCGTCCATGGCGTAGGAGGCGCGCGCCTCCTTGCCATGTTCGACGTAAATCGCGAGCCGCACGTCGCGGCCACCCATGGTTCTGAACGCGTCGTGGATCGAACCGAGATCGCCGCCGACGAGCGCGAAGAGATAGGCCGGCTTCGGGTGTGGATCGCGCCAGACGGCGAAGTGGCGCGTCGTGCCGGGAATGTCGCCGCTTTCGCCGGGATTGCCGTTGCCCAGCAACACAGGCGCCTCGGCCTTCTCCGCCTCGATGCGCGTGGTGTAGACGGAGAGCACGTCGGGCCGGTCGAGGAAATAGGTGATGCGCCGAAAGCCTTCCGCCTCGCATTGGGTGCAATAGGCCGAGCCGGAACGGTAGAGGCCGCTCAACTGCGTGTTCGCGGAGGGATCGACGATGGATTCAACAAGCAGCGAAAAGGGTCGCCGCGGCGGATTGGCGATCGTCAGGCTGTCCGGCTTGGCGAGCGCCATGTCGAGCGCTGTTCCGTCGAGTTCGACTCGGCGCGCGACGACGCCGTCGCCGTCGAGAACGAGCGGCGCCCCGGCGACGCCCTTCGGATTTGGCCGCATGGTCAAGCGCGACACAACGCTCGTCGCCGAGGGGTGAAGGGAGACGTCGAGATCGACGGCTTCGATCAGGTAGTCGGGTGGACGATAATCGGACAGGAGGATCGGGGCGCGTTTTTGCTTTGAAGTCATTTCGCATGCTCGCATGAGGTGACGGAATATCGCACGAGGGCGCGCGCCACGTCGAGCGCGGCCGTTTGGCGCCCGCCGATTTGACGGCGGCGGATCAGGCGGACAGCGGATTAAGGAAATCCGAAATCAAATTGCCCGGCAAAGCGCGGAAAAGCCACGCCGCGACGCCCGCGTTGACGGCGCCAAGTCCGGCGAGCAACAGCGGTTCGCCCGCGCCGAAGGCCTGCAGGATGGCGACGACTATTGTGCCGCCGACCATGAACAGCGACGTGAGAATGTTGACGCCGGCGACGACGCGGGCGCGCCTGTCTTCCCCCGCCCAGGATTGAACGGCGGCGAAGACGGGGACGACGAACAAGCCGCCCGCCGCGGCGAGGCCGGCGACATCGACGGCGATGCGGGCGCCAGCGGCGCTGTTCAGGAAATCGGCGAGGGCGAGTTGCGCGGATTGGGTTGGCAAGCCGAAGGTCGCGAACCCGAGGTCGAGCAGAAATCCCGCCATCAAGAGGCCCGCGACCGGCGTTGGCAACAGGACGATGCGCCCATGCGACAACAGCGCCGCCAACGCCGAACCAAGCGCGACGCCGATGGCGAACAGGGCGGAGATGGCGGTTTCGACATCGACGCCGCCGCCGACGCGCGTTTTAATAACGACCGGTATCAGGGAGAGCGCCACCGCGCCCGTCATCCAGAAGAAACCCACGGCCGTTCCGCCGGTCCACAAACGCCGGTCGGCCCTAAGAGCGGCGAGCATGCGCCGCGTCGAGGCGAACACATTTGTGTCGATCCCGAGGCCGGGGGCGGCGACGGGCGTCGAGGGAATGAAGCGGCTCGCGCCCCAGCAAGCCAAGGCGATGGCGACGAGTTGGACGACGACGGTCCAGGGCGCGCGGGCGTGATCAGCCGCGTAGCCGCCGACGACCAGTCCCAGAAGAATCGCGAGGAAGGTCGCGCCTTCGATAAGCGCGTTCCCGGCGGGAAGTTCGCTGGTGGCGAGATGGTCGGGCAGGATGCCGTATTTGATGGGGCCAAACAGGGCCGCGATCACGCCAAGGCTGAACAGGGCGGCGTAGAGAAGGGGCAGGGAAGCCCACCAAAAACCGGCGGCGGCGACTAACTGCGCGAAGATTTCGGCGAATTTCAATCGTCGCGCGATAATCGATTTGTCGTGGGCGTCGGCGATTTCGCCGCCCAACGCCGAGAGAACGACGGAAGGCAACACGAAGATCGCCACCGCCAGGGTGACCAACGGCCCGGCCCGCCGGTCGCCAATCTGGAACAGTATCGTCAGCGCCAGCATTTGACGGACGAAATTGTCGTTGAAAGCCGAGAAAAACTGGCACCAGAAGAGCGGCGCGAAGCGCCGGGCGGACATCAACGAGGCGAACATTTTCAAGGCCCCTCATTCGCATATGGATACTTACTGATAAAACGAGAGCGGTCAGTCAACGGGCGAGGCGCCTTGATTGCGCCGTCAGGTTGGTTGACTCGCTCCATCGTTGCGGCCAGTTTCGCCGGGCTCTTCGCGTCCACAGCACTGAGGAATCAGCCTTTGCAAATCACCCGCCGCGCCGCGGCGCGCGCTCTCGCCGGCGCGGCGACACTGGGCGCCGCGTCAAAATCCATCGCGCAATCCAGGTGGCCCGAACGTCCCGTCCATCTCGTGGTGACCTTTGCCCCGGGCGGCGCCAACGACCTCATCGCCCGCCTTGTGGGCGAAAGGCTTGGCGCGCGGCTGGGGCAAACCTTCGTCATCGACAACAGGTCGGGCGCGGGCGGCAACGTGGGCGCCGAATTCGTCGCGCATCAGACGCCGGATGGCTACACCTATCTGCAATTGTCGAACGCCAGCGCCGCCAACACGTCGCTTTACCCGAACCTGGGCTACGATGTGCTGCGCGATTTCACGCCCGTGGCGGGCGTTTACGACGTGCCGTTTGTCATCGTCGTGCGGCCGGATTTTCCCGCGCGCGACCTCGGCGAATTCATCGCCTACGCGAAGGCGCATCCAGGCAAGCTGAGTCACGCCTCGGGCGGCACCGGCAGCGTCTCGCATATCGCGGCCGAGCTGATGAAAATGATGGCCGGGATCGACATGGTCCATGTGCCCTACCGCGGCAGCCCGCTATCGCTGGGCGATCTCATCGGCGGACGCATCGAATGCTCGTTCGATCCGATTCCCTCCTCGCTCGCCTATTCGCTCGATGGCCGCCTTCGCCCTTTGGCGGTGACATCGGCGAAACGTTCGCCGATGCTGCCCGATGTGCCGGCTGTCGCCGAGTATCTGCCGGGCTACGACGCGACGTCTTGGACCGGCACCGCCGGACCAAAGGGGCTGCCGGCGCCGGTCGTCGAAAAGCTGTCCGCGGCTATGGACGCGGTGTTGGCCGATCCCGCCGTCGCCGCCGATTTCACCAGGCTTGGCGCGACGCCGCTGAGGCTTTCTCCCAATGAGTTTCGCGACAAGCTGGCCGCCGAAACAAAAAAGTGGGCCGAAGTGATCCGCTTCGCGAAGATCAAGCCGGAGTAGGCTTCCCCTTTCGGCGCCAAGCGACGTGGTTGGCAAGCGATGGTTGGAATGACGGATTTGAGCGGGGCCTGTCGATGAAAAGCGTCTTCATTGTTTGCGCCGCCGCGGGGTTGCTCGCGGAGGCTTCCGCGGCCCAGGCGACAGAGCTTCCCTCGCGCCGCGCGCCGCCAACCGATTCCGCGACCGCTTGCGACGCCTATGGCGCCGGCTTTGTCCGCGCGCCGGGGACGGGTTTGTGCGTGAAGGTTTCGGGGTCCGCCTCGGCCGAGGTTGTCACGCGGGGCGGCTCAAGCCGCCACTAGAATCAACGCCGCTTCTTCCCGCCATCTTGTCGTCGCCGGTTAGCATCATCGTCAGCGCCATCGCGGCGAGCGAGCCGAAACAGGCTACCGCGAACGCCGCGTCGTAATGGCCCGTGCGGTCGAAAACCGCGGCGCCAAGCCAGGCGCCAACGCCGCCGAAAATATGGTGAACCATGGTGACGAGGCCGGCGATGGCGCCGAGATGCGCCACGCCGAACATGCCGCGCACATACAGCACCGTCAGCGGCGCGGTCATGAGAAACGTCAGTCCGAACACCAGAGCGAAAATCGTCACCGACACCGGCGATTGATCCATGTAAACGAGCGCGAAGACCGCGGTGCGCGCCGCGAACGCGGCGATGGTGGCTGGGACGGGGCCGGACCTGTCGCCCCAATAGCCCGCCGCGAGCACGCCGATCAATCCGGTGACGCCCATGATGGCGAGCAGGTTGCCCGACACCCATGGATCAAGGCCGCTGTCGAGCGCGAAGGCGACGACATGCGTGGTCACGAAGAAGTCGTCGAAGCCGCAGACGGCGTAGATCGCCGTCAATATCCAGAATTTCCTTGTTCGAACCGCCGCGCCCATCGTCGCTCCGGTCGGCGCGGGGCCGGCTTTGGCGACCGCTTTGTCGCCGCCGGGCATGATCGCCATCAGCGCCGGCAGGAAAAGAAGATGGGCCACGCCCGCCCAAACGAACACCTCGCGCCAGCCGATGGACGGGAGCTCGAAGGCGAACAGGCCGATCATGAAAAACTGGCCAACGCTCATGCCGGATATGCCGACGCCGCTCGCCGCGCCCGCGGCCGCGGGATAGGCGCGCGAGACCATCACTGCCACCGGCACAACGCCCGAAACGCCGTTGCCTATGGCGTAGAAGAAACCAAACAGAACCAGCGCGTGCCAGGGTTGCGAGACCAGGCTCATCGCGCCGATCGACACGCCGCACAACGCGATGCCGGCGCACAACACCACGCGTGGACTGAAGGCGTCGATCGCGCGGCCGGAAAGAAACATCGCGAAGGCGGTGAAGACCTGGAAGATCGCGACCGCCGAGCCAAGATCGCTTCTCAGCCATCCCATGTCCTCGACCATCGGCTTGAGCGTCAGCCCGATGGCGTGGCGCGCGCCGCCGTTGATGAACAGCGTGAGGAACGCGGCGAAGAGCGCGAGGGCGGGCTTACGGCTTTGAACGATGGACGGCACGTCGTGATTCCAGCGGGGTTCGCGCCATCGATAGGACGGAACAGCCGCCAAAGCCATGCCCGGCGCTTCAGGCGTCCGGGGGCTCCGCGTGGCCGACGACGCGCGCGATGTCCGCGAACCGATTTCTCATGCCGTGGTCGATGAAGTCGACGGCGTCGTGGACCGCGTTGACCGTGAGCGCCGGGTCGACGCGGCAATGGTAGTTCACAACCAGCCCCTGCTTCGTCACGCGGGCGCGGACGTCGTGGGTGTCCCGCAACACGCCGCCCCGCGCCGCGAGCGCGCCAAGCGCCGCCGCCAGTTCCGCCGCGCGGGCGGCGTCGACATCCTGACCCGCCAGTTCCTGAACCTCGAGTGGTTCTATGTGGCTGTCGACCTCGACGCCGCCGGCGATCTCGGCGCGGATCGCGTCCTCCAGCGCGCTGGCGATGTCGTGGGCGCGTCCGTGCGGCATGTCGCCGTCGAGCTCGACGTCGAAGCCGACGCATTTGACGCCGTCGATTTCCTGCACGGTGACGTGATGCACCGGCACGCGGCGCCGGGCGGCGATCAGCAACACCTGCTCGAGCACGCTCTCGTCGTCGAGCGCGACGGGGTTGGCGGTGATGGTGATGTCGGTCTCCGGCGCCTCGTCGCGGAGCGTTTTCGCGACCGCGTCCCTGATCGCGGCGACGCGCTCAAGCGGCAGCGTGCGGGCGACGCCAATGCCAAGTTCGCCGACCACGCGCGACCCGGCGGGGCGTAGTTTCAACGATTCGACGGCGACGACGCCGCGCACCGCTTCGACTTTGCCGCGCAACCTCGCCGCGAGGCCGTCCGGCGCCCTGTCCAGCAGCGTGTCGATGGTTCGCGCGCCGAGCCGCCAGCCCGCGATGCCGATGAACACGGCGACGGCGACCGCGGCGACGGTGTCGCCCTGCTGAAATCCAAACCGCGACGCGCCGAGGCCGCCGGTGACGCAAATGGAGGCCACGAGATCGCTGGAAAAATGCAGGGCGTCGGCGGCCAGCGCGTCGCTGCGGGTTTCCCTGGCGACTCGCGCGAGCGTCCGCCACCGGATCAAATCGACTGTGATCGCGATCGCCAGCACGGCGAAAACCGGCCAGCTCGCGTCCACGGATTTGGCTTCGTGTCCCAACAGCCGGCGAATCGCCTCGATCAGGATCCCCGCCACCAAAACCATCAGCAGGCCGGTCTCCGCCAACGCGGCGACCGCCTCTATCTTGCCGTGGCCATAGTGATGCTCGTCGTCGGCGGGTTCCGACGACGCGCGCACCGCGAAATAGGTGATGATGGTCGCGCCAGTGTCGAGGAGGCTGTGGCCCGATTCGGACAGAAGCGCGAGCGAGCCCGACGCGAGCCCCGCCGCGAGCTTGCCAAGGGTCAGCAGCGCGCTCGCGGCGATTGAAGCCAGCGCGGCGGTCTTCTTTCTATCGTCGTGGCTTTGCATGGCGGTCGGATTCGCGCGGATTGGCGATCGTATAGCCCGGAACAGCGGCGAGGGTCGAGGCGCGCGGCCTTTCCTCCGGCGACGCCTCGCCAATCGCGCGTGACCAGCGCCGCTGGATCGGCGCCGTTCCCGATTTGCGGACCCCTTCGGAATTAAATGGAACAGCGCTTGCGCGCCACGCCGGCGGGGCGTTATCTAGGCGTGCGGGATCGCCCGCCGCGCGCTCGTAGCTCAGCTGGATAGAGCATCGGAATTCGAGTCCGAGGGTCGGGGGTTCGAATCCCTCCGAGCGCGCCACTCCCCCTCGATTTCAGTTCCGCCGCCGTTCGCTTTCGCTACGGCTTGAACGCGCGCCAATCCGTCGACTTCGGCACCACGCGCTCCCATGATCCGTAGGATTTGTAATCCGCCGCTCTGATCCCGACGCCCGGCGGCTTTTTGCCCGCTTGGAAGTCGCGCACGGCTTGCAACATGGTTCGCCGGAACTGGACAATCGCGAGGTCGCTCGCGCCGAGCCGCTCGCTGGTGCGGTCGGCGACGGCGCCCATCGATTCCTGCATCGCGATGTCCTGATTGGGGAAGCCGCGGATGCCGGTGAAGTCGCCCAGGCGCATCGCCTTGCGGTCTTGCCCGAAGTCGTTTTCGCGGTTGTTCAGCTTGCGATAGGTCTTGTCGAGATCGACGCCGAATTGCGTGCCGGTGAATTTGCGCCAGGCTTCGACATCGACGCCCGCCGTCGTGTCGCTCCACGCGCAAAGGTAGATGACGTTGGCGTCGTCGTCGATAGGCACCGACATCTGATAGACGTTGTAGACGTTGTTGGGCGGAATCATGATGTGGAAAGGCGCGACGAAAGTCGTCACGCGCAAATAGTCGTGGGTCGCGGAGTTTTGGATCGGGCGGCGGATCGCCGCGTAGCGAAAGCCGTAGTTGGTCTCCTCCGCCTCGAGGCGCGGCGACTTGTCGGTCGTGGGGCGCGCCCAGGCTGTGCCGGTCGCCGTCGAGCCCGGCACGCGGGCCGCTGGCATGTCGGTTGAATGCAGGCTCGATGAATGCGCGCTGTCGATGCCGCCTTCGAGACCCTGCGCCCAATTGCATTGCGACACGATTTTGAAAATGGCAACGCGCGTGTTCTCGCTCGGCGCGAAGATGGGGCGCTCGAATTCGGGCGTTTCCGCCGCCGGGCCCATGTAGGCCCACACGACGCCGCCGGCTTCGCGCGTGGGATAGGCCTTGTGTTTCACCTTGGCGCAGAGGCCGCTTTCGGGCGGTTCGCTCGACATGTCGACGCATTGCCCGTCAACCGCGAATTTCCAGCCATGGTAGAGGCAGCGCAACCCGCCCTCTTCGTTGCGACCGTAGAACAGGGAGGCCTTTCGGTGCGGGCATTGCTCGGCCATCAGCCCCGCGCGGCCCTCGCTGTCGCGGAACGCCACCAGGTTTTCGCCGAGCAGACGCACGCGGACGGGGTCGCAATCGGGAGCGGCGATTTCCTCGGCGAGGCAGGCGGGAAGCCAGTATCGCCGCATCATCTGGCCCATCGGCGCGTCGCCTTCGACGCGGCACAACAGTTCGTTTTCCTCGCGTGTGAGCATGAGGCCTCCCATTATCTTAGGTCTCTAAGATATGTTAGCGGCGGCAGCCGATGTTGTCGAGGGGCTGGCGCCGCTTGAGACCGATGCTGAATACCCATCTCTCAGGCGTGACTTCGAGGGCTGTTGAGCGCCGGCGCGGCGCGCCCCTTCCATAGACGCGAAAAACCGCTACATTCCCCGAACCTCCGGAGGACGCCATGAAAGTCATTCACAACGACGACATCGAATGGAAGCGCGGCTTGCAGCATCGCGGCGGCACGTTCCACTTTCGTCACATGTTCGACGGCGAGGAGAACACGCCC
The DNA here is from genome assembly GCA_903825465.1 of uncultured Hyphomicrobiales bacterium. Classification (GTDB taxonomy): domain Bacteria; phylum Pseudomonadota; class Alphaproteobacteria; order Rhizobiales; family Beijerinckiaceae; genus Terripilifer. Next base: position 15,640 of record CAIKAR010000013.1, read on the forward strand.
GGCAACTTTCAGTTCAACCTCGGCCGCATCGAGGGCGATTTCGAATCACCGCGGCACCACCACAATTTTGAGCAGTTCCGCTTCCAGGTCGACGGCGTGATGAAGTTTGGCCGCAATGGCAACATGTCGGCGGGCACTTTCGGCTATTTCCCCGAGGGCGCGTACTACGGGCCGCAATCCGCCGATGGTTCGGGCACGACGGCGGTGCTGCAGTTCGGCGGCGCCAGTGGACAGGGCTACCTATCGCGACGGCAGGTCGCCGAGGGGCGGGTCGCGCTTGAGAAAATGGGCAAGTTCGAGGGTGGCGTGTTCCGCCGCAACGAGGATGTCGAGGGCAAGCGCAATCGCGATGGCTATCAGGCCATCTGGGAGAATTACCATGGTCGCGACATGACCTATCCCAAGCCGAGGGTGCGCGACCCCGTGCTGATCGATCCAGAGAACTACGAGTGGACGGGAATCGGCGAGGGCGTGTTCGAGAAACCGATGGGCGTTTTCACCGAACGACGCTGCGAGGCGAATTTCGTCAAGCTCGACAAGGGCGCGTCGTGGACCGGCAAGGGCCGCTCGATCTATCTCGTGGTGTCGGGTGCTGGCTCGGTCAACGGACAAGCCTACAAAACGCTGTCCGGCGTCCAGTGCGCCGAGGGCGAAACGCCTGTGTTCGCGGCGAGCGAGGAAAGCGTGCTTCTGCACCTTGGCTTGCCCAACCTCGCGGGTCTCGAAGGCCGGCTAGACCGGGCGGTCGCCGAAGCCGCGGAGTAGCGCGCTCAGAACACCCTGCGTTTCCGCGTCGGCGACACCATCGACGCGGGCGGGGCGGAAGTGGCGCTGAAAGGCTTCGACGACCACCCGTGTATGGGCGTCGAAGGTGTCGCCGGGAGCGATGTCGTAGCCCCACCGCGCGAGGCTTTCACGCCATTCGGAGACGCGTTCGCCACAATCGCCTTCAAGAAGGGGGGCGCTTGCGAGAAGCGGCGCGTTGGCCGCGGGCGCGACATCGTCGGGCCATACGCCGACGCCTTGCGTCGCCAGCCACGCCCATGGAAAATTCTCGCCGGGATCGACCTTTCGCCCTGGCGCGATATCGGAATGGGCGAGAACGCGTTCGGGCGGAATGCCGTGGCGAGCGGCGATATCGCGGCACAAGGCCGCCACCGCCCCCATTTGCGCGGGCGGAAACGGCGGCAGGCCGCCGGGATGGCCGGCGTTGACGATTTCAATTCCAATGGAGCTCGAATTGATGTCGCGCTCGCCTTTCCAGCATGAGGCGCCGGCGTGCCAGGCGCGCCGCTCCTCGCGCACGAGTTGGTCGATCCGTCCATCTTCCCAGATGAAATAGTGGCAGGAAACCTGAGCTTCGCTCTTGCGCAAATGCGCCAGCGCGGCCTCGCCGCTCGCCATGCCCGTGTAATGAAGAACGAGGCAATTCGGCGCGCGGCCGTGCGCCCGCGCGCCATGGTTTGGCGAGGACGCGAATGCGGAAGCGAGCGTGGAATCGGGCTTGTCGGACATGATTGAATACTACCGCCGATCAAACCCTGAACCCGGCATGGCCTGGAATCAATAGCCCGCGTTGGCGGGGGCGTAGGCGGCGCAATAGCCATTGCCGTTGTAATCGTAGCGCACTCGCACGCAGCGTGGCGTGTCGGGGCCTGGCGTGTTCGCGCCAATCGCCGCGCCGGTGACGCCACCCGCGACCGCACCGACAATGGCGCCACCAGGACGGCCGGTGATAGCAGCGCCCAGAAGGCCGCCCGTCACCGCGCCGATGGCGCCGCCGCCAACGGTGCGATCTTGCTGCGTCGCGCCGCAGCCGCCGAGCGCCGCTGCGCCAGAGAGCGCCATCGCCAGAAGCATGGTTTTCCGCATTCCAAAACCTCCACAACGCCGCCGCCGACCGGACGGGGCGAACTTCGTGAAATCACTGCCATGAAGCGGTTGAAGCGCCGTTAATCGGCGCGGCCCCAAGCGCCGCCCGGGCCATTCAGCTTTCAATCGCGGCGTGAATAAGGCCGGCGGCGTTCTTGCCAGCCTGCGTTCGCCACCTTAAGGCTGGCGCGCCAGTCGGCTGGACGGCCGCTTCCGCGAGGGAGAGGAAAGTCCGGGCTCCACGGAGGCACGGCGCCGGATAACGTCCGGCGGGGGCGACCCCAGGGAAAGCGCCACAGAAAGCAAACCGCCTTTCGCTTTTCCCTGACGGGGAAAAAGCAAGGGGTCAGGGTGAAAGGGTGCGGTAAGAGCGCACCGCGCGTCCGGCAACGGAAGCGGCACGGCAAGCCCCGCCGGGAGCAAGACCGAATAGGGGCGACAGGGGTGGCGACACCCCAGCCTGTCTCCGGGTCGTCGCCCGGGTTGGTTGCTCGAGGCGCCCCGCAAGAGGCGTCCCAGAGGAATGGCCGTCACGCTGGACCGCGCAAGCGGTCCGGCCATACAGAACCCGGCTTACAGGCCGGCTGGCAATTATTCGAAGGCGGTTGCGATCCCATGGATTGACGATCGCCACACCGGGAGATGATCGCCCATAACCGGGGCCGCGCGCGTCAAAGGCGACAGCGTGGGCTTGACGTGTGCGCGCCATCGCTCCACACACCGCCGTCTGCATGAGGAAAACGCCATGAGCAACATTCTTTTCGCGCCGCCCGTCGTCGCCCTGCCGATCGCCGGCGGTTCGGACTCCTTCGCCGTTCGACGCATTTACTGCATTGGCCGCAACTACGCCGCCCACGCCCGCGAAATGGGCTCCGACCCGGACCGCGAAGCGCCTTTCTTTTTTCAGAAGCCACGCGACGCCATCCAGGTTGTGAAGCCGGGCGAAGTCGCCGAACATTCCTATCCCTCGCTGACGAAAAACTACCACTACGAGATCGAGCTCGTCGCCGCGTTGAAGTCCGGCGGCAAGGATATTCCGATCGACAAGGCGCTCGACCATGTGTTCGGCTATGGCGTTGGCCTCGACATGACGCGGCGCGACTTGCAGCGCGGCATGGGCGACGCCAAGAAGCCCTGGGAAATCGGCAAGGCCTTCGACCATTCGGCGCCCTGCGGGCCGCTGCACACGGTCGCCAGCGTCGGTCATTTCTCCAAGGGCGCGATCTCGTTGGCGGTGAACGGCGTCGTGAAGCAGAACTCCGACCTCACCCACATGATCTGGAGCGTCGCCGAGCAGATCGCTCAATTGTCGGCGGCGTTCGAGCTCTTCCCCGGCGACATCATCATGTCGGGCACGCCGGAGAACGTCGGCCCCGTCGTAAAGGGCGACGTGTTGCTCGGCAAGATCGCGGGGCTTCCGGACCTGTCGATCAGAATTGTGTAGGTTTTGGAGTGATCGCAACGTCGGGCGACAACGTCTCCGGCCTGAAACCGCTGTTCGGCGCGAAGCGCTGAACCCGCCGCCGCGTTGACGAAAGCGGCGGTGGATATCATCATGGATCATCGACAATAAAGCCGTCGCGCGGCGCCGGCGCATGGAGAACGCTCAGTGAAAATCGGCTTTTTCAACGACTTCCGCCTTGGGGTGGTCAAGGGCGACAACGTCGTCGACGTCACCGACCTCGCCACCGGCCTCAAGCACACCGGGCCGCACGACCTGATCAACGCGGTGATCGAGAATTTCGCGCATCTGCGCGCCGCGTTCGAGGCGCGCGCGGCGAAGGAGGCGGGCGTTCCAATCGCGTCTGTGAAAATCCGCCCGCCGCTGCCGCGCCCGGTCAATCTCGACTGCATGGCGGTGAACTACATGGAGGACGGCACGCGCAAGGAGCCCGCGCCGATCAACGCCTTCCACAAGTCGCCGACCGGCGTCATCGGCGACGGCGACACGATGGTGCTGACCGACATTCCGGCGACCGTGTTCGAGGGCGAAGCGGAAATCGCGCTCGTTATCGGCAAGCACGCCAAGAACGTGCCGGCGGCGAAGGCCTACGACTACATTTTCGGATACACCTGTTTCATCGACGGCTCGGCCCGCGGCCTGCCGCCAGCCGGCAACACGTTCTATCAGATGAAGTCGCGCGACACCTTCGCGCCTGTGGGCCCGTGGATCGTCACCGCCGACGAGATCAAGGACCCGCAAAACCTGCAGGTGAGGCTGTGGAACAACGGCGCGCTGCGCCAGAACTACAACACCAGCGACATGGCGCATAAAATTCCGCGCTGCGTCGAATTCGTCAGCCACATCCATCCGCTTGTGCCGGGCGATCTCATTCCCGCCGGCACCAATCACCGCGGGCTGCACGCCTTCCAGGATGGCGACAAGATCGAGTTGGAAGTCGAGAAGGTCGGCAAGCTGCGCATCGATGTGCGCGACGAGTTGAAGCGGACGTGGTCGCGCGAGACGCGGCTTGAGCGGCAGGACAAGGGCCTCGACCCTATCGCGCCGCAACTGACGGGGAAATACGCGCCGGCGAAATAGCTGGCGTGTCCGCCGCGTTTTCGGAACGCTAAGGGGTTTCCGCGGGGAGGCCCCTTTTTTTCGCTGTTTTCCTAATATGGCCCCCACGCCTTTTTCACGGCGGGCCGCGCCTCGATGGCGTCGTGCCAACGCCTCACATGCGGATACGCGCCGAGGCCGATATTGTTGACGCCGTGCAGATGCGTGTCGGCGTACATCGAAATATCGGCGACGGAATAGGCGCCGGCGACATATTCGTTGTCGGCGAGGCGCGTGTTCAGCGTGTCGAACATGTCCTTCAACACATCGGTGTAGTGCTTCTTGGCCGCCGGCACGTCCTCGGGATTGCGCTGCGTGAAAAAGCCGAACTGCTGCGCGAGCGTGGTGAAGGTCGCCGAGCCCCAGAACAGCCATTGATCGACCTTCAGCCGCGCGACAGGGTCCGCCGGATAAAGCCCATTGCCGGCCTTTTCGCCGAGATATCTCAAAATCGCGCCGGATTCGCATAGTGTGATCCGGGCGCCGCCCGGCCCATTGGGATCAACCAGCCCCGGAATTTTATGGCCGGGACTGATCTTTAGATACTCCGGCGCGAATTGTTCGCGCGCGCGGATGTTGACCGGCTTGATGACGAACGGCAGGCCGGATTCCTCCGCGCCCTGCCGCGCTTTGTAGCCGTTGTCGGTGGTCCAGAAATAAAGCTCGATCATGGTTTTCATCCAGTCTGCGCGCGACCGACGGGTCGATCGCCGGGGATCCGCGCGGGCGCGCGGCGGCGTTGGTCGGCGCGCGTCGACGCAAGCCAACGCGCTACTGGCTCAATCCACGGTGAAGACGTACATCACCGTCGAATTGCGCATCTCGTTCGTCTCCGGCGACTTGAGCAGCGTGCCGCGCGCGATGCGCGACAGGCCCGTCGTGGCGGCGATGTATTGCTTGCCGTTGTAGCCAAAGGAGATCGGCGGCGCGGTGAATCCGGCGCCCATGTTGATCTTCCATTTCAGTTCCATGCTCTCGTCGTCGAAGGCGGCGAAAGTGCCGTCGGCGTAGGCGGAATAGACGAGGCCGCCGGCGGTCGCGAGCGAGCCCGCGTGGCTGGCGTAGGGCCAGTGCGCCTTCTTCTTGATTTCGCCGGCGATGGGATCGAAGGCGACGAGATCGCCCTCGATGCGTTCGAACGTCGTGGGGACGCCGCCCTTCCAGACGCCTTTCGGGTTGGACAAATTGGGGTCGATTTTTAGCTCGTCGCAGCCGCTGTCGGAGGGAATGTAGAGCAGCTTCGTTTTGGGGCTGTAGGACGACGGCCAAAAATTGTTGCCCCCGCCGAGCGTCGGACATTGCTTGACGTTGTTGTGGTCGAGCGTCGCTGTGGCGACGCCGTTGTACATCTGGCGGTCGGCGTTGGCGACGTATTCGACGGGCTTGCCGGTCTTCAGATCGATGCCCGCCGTCCAATTGACGTTGGTGTAGGGCTTGGCGACGAGCATCTGCCCGTTGGCGCTTTCCATCGTGTAGACGTGCCCGTTGCGGTTGGACTGCGTCAGGAAGCGGCGGCTCTGTCCGTTGACGTTGGCGTCGATGATGATCTCGGTCGAGATGGCGTCGTAGTCCCAGCCGTCGCCGGGCGTGTACTGGTGGTACCAGTTCATCTTGCCGTCGTCGGGGTTCCACGAGATCACGCTGTTCGTGTAGAGGTTGTCGCCGGGCCTGTAGGTCGGGTCGAACATCGGCACGGGGTTGCCGGTGCCCCAGAAAATCTGGTTGGAATCGGGATCGTAGGTGCCCGTCGTCCACAACGATCCGCCGCCGGTCTGCCAGGCGTTGTTGTGGTCCTTCCACGTTTCGCTGCCGGGCTCGCCGGGCGCGGGCACGGTGAACTTCTTCCACAACACCTTGCCCGTCGCGGCGTCGAGGCTGGCGAGCCAGTCGCGCGTGCCGCGGTCGCCGCCAGAGGCGCCGATGAACACCTTGTCCTTCACCACCAGCGGCGCCGCGGTGAGCTCCACCGTCGGCTGGTCCTGCATGTTGGTTTCCCACACGACCTTGCCGGTTTCCTTGTTCGTGCCGATGACGCGCGAAGGCCACCCCGCGACGGAAATCACGAGGTTGCCCCACAACGCGACGCCCCGGTTCGACCACGACGGCGGCTTCTCCTCGCCGGGGTCCATGCGCCACACGATGCGGCCCGCGTCGCCGGAGCGCGCGTCGATCTTGTAGACGATCGACCAGTTGTCGATGTGGTAGATGAAGCCGTCCTCGACGAGGGCGGTCGCCTCGATGTTTTCGCCTGTCGCCGTGCCGCCGAGAGCCACCGCGTAGGCGAGCTTCATGTTCTTGACATTGTCGCGGTTGATTTGCGTCAGCGGCGAAAAGCGCTGGCCATTGTAGGAGCGGTGGTTGAAGAGCCAGTTGTTGGGCTCCTTGTCGGCGTTGACGAGGCGCTCGAAGGTCACGTCCGCGGCGAAGGCCGGCGCGCCGGCGGCGGCGGCCGTGGCGAGCGCGAGCGCGTGAATGGTGTTGCGGCGGCGCGAATCCATGGCGTTTCTCCATTGAGTTTTGTTTCGCGGCTTCGATCGCCGCAACTGTCGCCAGTTTGCCCGATCCAGCGCCGCGCGCAAGCCCGTTCTCACGCGTCGCGCGCCCGCCAGCGCAGCAGGCGGCGCTCGGCCAGTCCCAAGCCGTGGTTGATCGCGACGCCGATGACGCCGAGCATGATCAAGCCCGCGTAAAGCTCGGTGCCGCGGAAGCTGCGCTGCGCCAGAAAAATATCGCGGCCGAGACCGGGAAGCGACGCCTGCATCTCCGTGACGACGGCTAGAATGAGCGAGACCGCGAGGCCCGAGCGCATGCCCGCGACGATGTCCGGCATCGCCGATGGCGTCGCGATCTTGCCGAGAAACTCCCATTTCGTCAGGCCCAGCGCCGCGGAGACCTCGCGCAGGCGGGGGCTCACGTGACCGAAGCCGAAGACGCTCGACATCAGCACGGGCCAGATCGAGCCGAAGGCGATAACGAAAACCGCCATTTGTTCGCTGAGTCCGAAGAACAGGATCGCGACCGGAATCATCGCGGACGCCGGCAGCGGCCGCAGGAATTCCAGCGTCGGCGAGAGGAGGTCGCGGGCCAGTGGCGTCAGGCCAATCGCGGCGCCGAGCGCCACGCCCGCGAGCGAAGCGAGAAGCCAGCCTAGAATCATACGCGCCAGAGTCGCGAACAGCGACGTCCAGATCGAGCCGTCGGCGAAGCGCCCCGCGAGTTCGTCGAAGGTGCGCGCCGGCGTCGGCAGGAACACCGGCGACACAAGTCGAAATTCCGTGACGAGCCACCACGCCAGCAGCGCGGCGGCGGCGAACAACAACGGCGGCAGCGCGTTGAGAGTCCGGCTCACGCGCCGCTCCCTTCGCCGCGCGCGCCGCCGTCGACCGTGCTCAGCAATGCGTTGAGCGCGAAGCCAATCAAAGCCAGCCACAGGATCTGCGCGAACATGACGTCGGGCCGCAGCGATTGTTGCGCCAGCACCAGCGCGTAGCCGAGGCCGCGCGGATTGACGGCGATCTCGATGGTGACGGCGACGACAAGCGCGATGCCGAGCGCGACGCGCACGCCGACGCCGATGCGCGCGAAGGCCGCGGGCAAGACAATCTTCCGCAGGCGCGCGGCGAAGGACATTTCGAGCGCGTCGGCGACCTCGAGCAGGCGCGGCTCGACGCCGCGCACGGCGGCCGACGTGGCGATCATGATCGGCCAGCAGCAGGCGTAGGCGACGACGACGACCTCCATCGCGAGGCCCCAGCCAAACAACAACAGTCCAAGCGGCATCAGCGCGACGGAGGGGATGGCGCGCAGCGCGTCGAAGGTCGGCCCGGCCGCGCGCGACGCGAGCCGCGACAGGCCCACCACCGCGCCCAGCGCGACGCCGACGACGGCGCCCAGCGCCAACCCCAACAGGGCGGACTGGCAGGTTTCCCAAGTCGATTCGAGGATGGAGCCGTCGAGCAGCGCCGCCCATCCGGCGGCGGCGATCGCGGAGGGATAGGACAGGGATTCGTAGGTCATGACGCCAAGTCGAGACGACAGTTCCCACACCGCCAGAATGAACAAAGGCAACGCCGCGCCGCGCGACAGCTTCGTCATGTCAATGGCCCTGCAACAGGCCGAAGAGGCGGTGGCGGCGCGCGAGGAACGCAGGGTCTTCGCGCGTCGTCAATTGATTGCGCGGCTTCGGCAGCCCGACATCGATGGTCTCTACGACGCGGCCGGGATTGGCGGCGAGCGCGATGACGCGGTCGCCGAGGTAGATCGCCTCCTCGAGGTCGTGGGTGATGAAGACGGTGGTGACGCGCTGTTCCGCCGCCAGCGCAAGCAATTCGTCCTGCAAGGTCTGCCGCGTGAGCGCGTCGAGCGCGCCAAAGGGCTCGTCCATCAGCATGACGCGCGGCTTCTGCGCCAGGCAGCGCGCGATCTGCACGCGCTGCTGCATGCCGCCGGAGAGCTGCGCGGGATAGCGGTTGGCGGCCGCGTCGAGGCCCATCTTCGCCACCAGCGCGGCGACCCGGGCTTCCCGCTCGGGCTTGGAAAGGCCGGCGCGCTCGAGCGGCAGCGCGATGTTGCCCGCGACCGTGCGCCACGGCAGCAGGGCGTTCGCGTAGTCCTGAAACACAATGGCGCGCGCGCGGGAGGGGCCGTCGACGCGCTTGCCTTCGAATAGAACGTCGCCGGTCGTCGGCTTCATCAGGCCGGCGAGCAGCCGCAGCAGCGTGGTCTTGCCGCAGCCGGAGGGGCCGACGATGGACAGGAACTCGCCTTCGCGCACATCGAGCGAAATGTTGGCGAGCACCGGCCGGTTCGCCTCCGCGCCGAAGACGACGCCGACGTCGCGCAACGCGAGCGCTGGCGCTTCACTCGCCGCGTCTGCCGCCCGCGTCCTTGTTTCCACGTCCGGCATGGTTTTTCGAACTCCCCTGGACGGTTTACGGGGTTTGGCGGCGTCGCGCCAGACACGTTCCGTCCGGCGGCGCGCCACCTGTTCAATCCCGGCGATCCGTGGCACTCCAGCGCCATGCCCGTCGCCGATTCCCCCGCGGCGTCGCCGCGCGTGAACCGGTTGACGCTGTCGAATTTCCGTTCCTACGCGTCGCTTGACCTGGCCCTCGCCACGCCGATGGCGGCGCTGGTCGGCGACAACGGCGCGGGCAAGACAAACCTGCTTGAAGCCCTCTCCATGTTCACGCCGGGCAGGGGGCTTCGCCGCGCCGACCTCGGCGAACTGGCGCGCGCGGACGGCCCCGGCGGCTGGGCCGTTTCCATCGAGGTCGAAACACGCGACGGAGCGTGTCAACTCGGCGCCGGCGTTGATCCGCCCGACCAGTTCGCGCCGTCGCCGCGGCGTTTTCGCGTCGATCGCGCGCCTGCGGGCTCGGCGCGCGTCTTCGCGGATCATGTGCGCGTGGTCTGGCTGACACCGGCGATGGATTCGCTGTTTTCCGGCCCGGCCGGCGAACGCAGGCGCTTTCTCGACAGGCTTGTGCTGGCGGTGGACAGCGACCACGCCGGGCGCGTGTCGGCGATGGAGCGGTCGCTGCGCAACCGCAACCGCCTGCTTGAGGACGGCGCCCGCGACGCCCAATGGCTCGACGCCGCGGAACACGAACTCGCCGACCTCGCCGTCGCCGTCGCCGCCGCGCGCCACGAGACGGTGGCGCGGTTGGCGGCCTTGGCCGAAGCGGGGCGCGACAACGCCTCGCTGTTTCCGTGGGCGCGCGTCGAGCTCGACGGCGACATCGAACGGATGATTCCGGAGATGCCCGCGGTCGAAATCGAGGAGCGATACCGCGCCCTGCTGCGCGACAACCGCGGGCGCGACGCCGCGGCTGGCCGAACGTTGATCGGGCCGCAGGCGAGCGATCTGAAGGTCTGGCACGGGCCCAAGGGCGTCGAAGCCGCGCGCGCCTCCACCGGCGAGCAAAAGGCCCTGTTGGTGGGCCTCGTGCTGGCGCACGCGCGGCTGGTGGCGGCGATGAGCGGCATCGCGCCGATCATGCTGCTCGACGAAATCGCGGCGCATTTCGACCCCGCCCGGCGCGCCGCGCTTTACGCGGATTTGTCGGCGCTCGGCGCGCAGGTGTGGATGACGGGCGCCGACATCGCGGGCTTCGCCGGACTGCCCGAATCGGCGCGCGTCTTCCGCGTCGCCAACGGGCGCGTGGAGCCGGCATGAGCGCGCCGCCGCCGCTGCCGCCCAACGCGCGCGCGACGCTCAGGAGCGTGTTCGGCTACGACGACTTTCGCGAGGGCCAGGCCGAGGCGATCGCGCGCGTCGCGGCGGGTCAGCCCCTGCTCGCGGTGATGCCGACGGGCAGTGGCAAATCCATGTGCTACCAATTGCCGGCGTTGCTCGACGGCGGATTGACGCTCGTCGTGTCGCCCCTGATCGCGCTGATGCGCGACCAGGTCGCGCAGATGAGCCAGCTTGGCGTCGGCGCGGCGACGCTGAATTCGCTCGCCGGCGAGGACGAGGCCCGCGAGACGTGGCGGCGGCTGCGGGCGGGCCACATCAGGCTGCTGTTCGTTTCACCCGAACGCTTGGCGATGGACGGGCTTCGACAGGCGCTGGCCGGGCTCGGCGTGGCGCGCGTCGCGGTGGACGAAGCGCATTGCGTGTCCGAATGGGGCCACGACTTCCGTCCGGAATACCGTGAAATCCGCGCCGCGGTCGCCGCGATCGGCGATCCCCCCGTGTTGGCGCTGACAGCGACCGCGGACCGCAACACGCGCAGGGACATCGCCGAGCGGCTTTTCGACTCGCCGCCCGAAGTCATCGTCCACAGCTTCGACCGGCCGAACATCGACCTCGCCTTCGCCGCGAAGGACCAGCCCCGCCGGCAGCTGCTGGATTTTCTCGGGAAGCGCAAAGGCGCCAACGGCATCGTCTATTGCTCGTCGCGGGCGCGCACGGAATCGCTGGCGGATTATTTCGCGCGCGAGGGCTTCGACGCGTTTTGCTACCACGCGGGCATGGAGCAGCGCGACCGCAACCGCAACCAAGACAGGTTTCAGAACGAGGATGGCGTGATCGCGGTCGCGACGATCGCCTTTGGCATGGGCATCAACAAGCCCGACGTGCGCTTCGTCGCCCACGCCGACATGCCGTCGAGCGTCGAGTCCTACTATCAGGAGATCGGCCGCGCCGGCCGCGACGGACTGCCGGCCGACACGTTGACGCTCTATGGCGTCGAGGACATGGCCTTGCGGCGCCGGCAGATCGCGGAGCGCGGCGACGAGGCCCGGCGGCGGATCGAGGGGCGGCGCCTCGACGCGCTGCTCGGCCTGTGCGAGGCCTCGGCGTGCCGCCGCCAGACGCTGCTCGCCTATTTCGACGAGGCTTCCGCGCCCTGCGGAAGCTGCGACGTGTGCCGCGGCGCGGTGTCGCTCTACGACGGCACTGTCGACGCGCAAAAAGCGCTCTCGGCGGTCGCGCGAACGGGACAGCGGTTCGGCGCGGCCTATCTCGCCGACGTGCTGACCGGCAACGCCAGCGAGACCGTCGCGCGCAACAGCCACAACGCGATCAAGACGTTCGGAGTCGGCAGGGACAAGCCAAAACAGGCGTGGATGGGCGTGGTGCGGCAGTTGTTCGCCGTCGGCGCGCTGGAGACCGCGAGCGAGGAGCACGGCGGCTTCCGGTTGACTGAAAAAGGCGACGGCATTCTACGCGGACGCGAGACCATCCAGTTGCGCGAGCACGCCGCGCGGCGCGCCCGGCCCGACCGAACGTCGCGCGGGAGCGCCGAAGCGCTCGTCGCCGCGGCGGGTGGCGCGCTCAACGCCGACGCGGTGGATTTGCTCGCCGCGCTCAAGAAGCTTCGCCTCGAAATAGCCCGCCGCGAGCGTGTCGCGGCGTTCATGATCCTCGCCGACCGCGCGCTGATCGACATGGTTGCGAAGCGTCCGACCACTCTCGACGAAATGAGCGCGGTGCACGGCGTTGGCCAGCGCAAGCTCGCGGCCTATGGCGACGCGTTTCTAAAGGCGCTGGCGGGCGCCGCCTGATTTGGCGCGCGCGCCGCGATCTGATAATCGGACGCGCAGAGGTCGCGCGCGTGTCCAATTTGTTGCCGGAACGGTTGAGCCAAGGCTACCAGTCCTTTCTTGAAGGCCGTTTTTCCGGTGAGCGGCGGCGCTACGAGTCGCTCGGCGAGAACGGACAGAGCCCCGAAATCCTCGTTGTCGGCTGCGTCGATTCCCGAGTTTCGCCCGAGGTGATTTTCGACGCCGCGCCGGGCGAATTGCTTGTCGTGCGCAACGTCGCCAACATCGTGCCGGCCTACGAACCCGACCGCGGCGCGCAGCACGGCGTCAGCGCGGCGCTGGAATTCGGCGTGATGGCGCTCCGGATTAAGCACATCGTGGTGCTTGGCCACGCCTCGTGCGGCGGCGTCCGCGCCTTCGCCGACGAGATGAAGCCGCTGTCGCCGGGCGACTTCATTGGCCGCTGGATGTCGCAAATCGAGCCCGCGGCGAAGAGCCTCGGCCCGAAGCCGGAGAAGATCGACAACGTCTGGCTCTCGCGGCTCGAGTTCGCGGCGATCGAGCTCAGCTTGCGGAATTTGACGACGTTTCCCTGGATCGCGTCGCGTGTCGAGCGCGGCGAACTGCGGCTGCACGGGGCCTATTTCGGCATCGCGACGGGACGGCTGTTGGCGCGCGACGCGGAATCCGGACGGTTTCTTCCCGTCGCCGACAATATGCCGGACCGCCTGTTCAATTGCGATTGAGCGCGCCAGACGCTGTCGGGAAGCGTCGGAACATGCGGGACGCCACAAGTCCCGCGCCCGTCAAAAAGACGATGTTGAAGAACAGCCAGGGCCGGCCCACATGGGCGAGCCCGAAGCCGCAGACGATCGGTCCAAAAGCCTGCCCAAGGAAAAACGAGAACGAGTGCGTCGAAAACGCCGACGCGCGGTTGGCGGGCGCGAGTTCCGACACCTCGGCCTGAATGGAATTGTGCAACAGCATGAAGCCGAAGCCGGTGACGGCGAAGGCGCCGGCCAACGCCTGCCAGGGAGCCGAAAGGGCGAGCGCCAGAAGGCCTGTGGAGACAAGCGCCGCGCCGACGGTCATCATCGTGGGGCGCCGCATCAGCCGAAGCGTCCATTGCAGCGTCAGCGAATAAAGGATGCCGCCGACGCCGATGGCGCCGAGCGCGAAGCCGGCCTCGCGCGGGCCGCCCTGGCCCGCTTGTTCAAGCAGGCTGCCGATGTAGGGCGTCGCGCCGTAGAGCGTGAAGCCCTCGGCGCAAACGGTGCCAAAGCACAGAAGCGCCTTGGGATTGGATAAAATCGCGGTGTAGCTGGCGACCGCGTCCGACAGACGGATATGGCCGTGATCGCGCTTGGCCGGCGGCGGCAGTTTCAGGAAGAACGTCGCGCCGATGGCGGCGGTGAACGACACCGCGATCGACAGGAAAATAAAGCTGCGCCAGCCGATGGTGACGGCCATGATGCCCGCGAGGCTGGCGCCGAACACCATGCCGGTGAGGCCCGCGGTGAGAAACCGGCCGATGGCGAGTTGGCGAACGGCGGGCGGATATCTGTCGCTCATCAAGGCCATTGTCACCGGCATGATGCCGCCCGCCGCGACGCCGCCAATCAGCCGGAACGTCAGCATCGTCTCGAAATTCGGCGCGAGCGCGATGCCGAGCATGACGGCGGTCAGCAGCCATAGGCAGCATTTGAGCACCAGCGACTTGCCGTAGAAATCGCCAATCGGTCCCAGCACAGGCTGGCTGAAGGCGTAGGGAAACGCGTAGGCCGAGGACATGAGCGCCGCCGTGGCGACGGGCACGTCGAATTCGCGCGCCAGCAAGGTGATGAGCGGATCGAGCGAGCGGTTGGAAATGGCGCTGGCGAGGCCGCAAAGAACGAAGATGAACAGCATCCGTCCCGTCTAGATGTTTGGTCCCGGATTTGATGGAGCGGGTTTAGCTTGAAGCGTTCTTTTCTCCGGCGTCTCGCCTTCAATGCCCGAAGAAAGGATCGGCGCGCGGCGGAGAAAGCCTATCCGATCGCCCGCGCCCCCGGCGACGATCAACGCCCGGCCGCGGACGCGTGCTCCTCTTTCACCTCGTAGGCGAAATGGAACGCCGGCAAATCCTCGGCGGGATGGTCTTCGGCGTAGGTGAGCTGCGGGATGCGGAAATTATTGGGCCTGGTTTCCTGGCCCTTGTAAATCGCCGGATAGGCGTCGATGAAATGCCAGCCGGGCGCGCCCTCCATGTTGAGGAACACTTCCACATCGCCCTGGCTGTTGAAGGCGCAGGCGTAGCCGACGTAATTGTTGTCGATGACGATGGTGTAGATGTTGGCGGTCTCGGTCCAACCCACGCCCTTCAGGTGAAACGAGAATGGCGCGCCCGCGGAGCCGGAGGTCGCGGCGACGGGCAGGGCGTTCGACACGATGGTGAACACGCCTTCGATCGTCTTGCCGGCGTCGTCGATTGAGATTCGATGCGCGCCGCCGAGGTCGTCGGGCGCGTCGAATTTGAAGGCGATGTCGCCGTGAGAGTCCGCGGTGGATTCGGCGATGTCGCGCGTGGCCTCGTCGAAGCCGCCGCCGCCGACGCGGTTGCCCGTCATGGTGCCGAAGGCGAGCTTGTAGGCCTTGCCCGGCGTCAGGCCTTTCGCCCGGGCGACAAGCGGGGCGCCAACGGGGGCGAAAGCGGGCTCAATGACGACGGCGCCCGGCGGCGGTGGATTTTTTATTTTCCGCTGCGTCTGCGCTTCGACGGGCGGCGGCGACACGGGCGGGCCGGCGACGAGGTCGAAAGCCGTCTCGAAGCGCGGCCGGTCGGGAACGGGATTCTGCTGCGGGTTGAGATAAGGGAACGTGAATTCCCCGTGGATGAGCTTGACCGTGTGCCGGCCCGTCGCTCCCGTCGCGGGGATCGTGAAATGGGCCGAACCATGCGTCGTGACCGTCGATATCCAGCCGGTGAACATGTTGTCGTAGACGAGGTCCCAACTGCTCTCGAGTTCGCGCCAGCCTATGCCCTTGATGTCGATGGTCAGCGGCGTGCCGGCGGGCGCGTTTTTCGGAGAGATTTCCCACGTCATGTCGAGATTGAAATTGGCTTGTGTCAGCAGCCGCCCGCCCTGCTGAACGACGACATCGTGGGCGAAACCGAAATCCTCCGGCGTGGCGAAGGACACGTCGAACGCGCCTGCGGCGTCCGTCGCGACCTCGGCGACGCGGAAGGCGGCGGGCTTATACTCGCGGCCATGGTATTCGCCATTGCCGACTTTCCAGCTTCCTTCGACGGTGCGCCAGACGAGATCGAGCTTCTCGTTGGCGCGAAAGCCCGAACCTCGCGCGTGAACAACCTCGCCCACCGGGGCGTGATTGGGCGCGAGCGACAGCTTGCCGACATAGCCGCCCGACGCTTCCGCCATGGTGGCGGCCGGTCCCAAGGTGGCGGGATCGGCGCGGACCGACGCGGGAAGGGCGATCACTGAGATCGCCAGGGTCGTGGCGGCGAATGTCCGCATCGGATCAGTTTTCAACAAGCGTCATTTGCGAGGGCTTGGTTTTGAAGGGCTCCCAAGTCGTTTCCTTGCCGTCAAGACCGGTCACAACAACCTTGTAGCTGAAGCTGCCCGACGGCACGTCCTCGTTGAGGAGGAAGGGCGACACCCAAAACCAATCGACCGGATCCTTCGGCGGATGGCCATGGAAGATGAAGGGGTTGGTTTTGCCGTTGGACATCTCCACCCGCATGTCCTTGATGCCCTTGTCATCAAGGCTCTTGCCGGTCTTCGCGTCGAGCACGCGGATGCGGAAAACGATGGTTTCGCCACGCTTGAACTGGCTGTTCAACACGCAGCCCGGCCCCTTCGCGCCGGGGCCGGCGCCGCGCACAGCGTCGCCTTCGAAGAAGAATTTTGGCGCTTCCTGCGCCAGCGCGGCGGAGGACGCCAAAGCCAATCCGAAGGCGGCCACCACGGCTTTTGTATTAAACATCGACAACCTCCGAACAATTGAGCTTATGCGGAACACTAAACTGAAAAAACGGAGGAGGAAAGCCGTTTTGTCTGAAATCAACTCGCGAATTCGCGCGGCGCGCCACACGTTCGCGCCGAGGGGCACCGAGTAAAAAATTGATGGCGGGGGCTTCACAAATCTAAAATGTTCCTGTATTGTTCTCATCAGCCAATCAGCGAACGGAGCGTCCCCATGCAGCCCATTTTCGCCGCGACCGCGCAAATCCCGTCGCGCCACCTGCCGCCGCCCGAATCCTTCGCCGAGGCTTCGGCGGCGGTAGAGGCCGCGCTGGGCGAATTGCGCGCGGCCGAGGTCGCGTTGGAGCGGCAATTGTCCGAACTGCGCGGCTATATGCGGGATATTGGCGCGCCGACATCCACCGCCGCGCGCGTGCAATAGCGATGGCGAAATCGCGGACAAATTTCGTCTGCCAGAATTGCGGCGCGGTGTCGCAGAAGTGGCAAGGCAAGTGCGAATCCTGTTCCGAATGGAACGCGATGACCGAGGAGGCGGGCTCGGCGGGCATTGGCGCGCAAGCCATTGTCGGGGTGCGCAAGGGCCGGGTTTTCGCGCTTGAGGGGCTCTCCGCGGTCACCGAACAACCGCCGCGCGTGGAAGTCGGCGTGCCGGAACTCGACCGTGTCACGGGCGGCGGCTTCGTGCCGGGATCGGTGCTGTTGATGGCGGGCGAGCCGGGCATCGGCAAGTCGACGCTGCTGATTCAGACCTGCGCGCGTCTCGCTGATTCCGGCCATCGCGTCGTGTATATTTCGGGCGAGGAGGCGGTGGCGCAGGTGCGGTTGCGGGCGCAACGCCTGGGCCTGGCCAACGCCGCCGTCGAGCTGGCGGCCGAGACGAGCGTCGAAGATGTGATCGCGACGCTCACGCAGGGCCGCCCACCGGCGCTTGTCGTCATCGATTCCATCCAGACCATGTGGGCCGAAAAGGTTGAATCGACGCCCGGCACGGTGACGCAGGTGCGCGCCAGCGCGCAAGCGTTGATCCGCTACGCCAAAACCACGGGGTCGACGGTGATCCTCGTCGGCCATGTCACCAAGGACGGCCAGGTCGCGGGCCCGCGGGTTGTCGAGCACATGGTCGACGCGGTGCTGTCGTTCGAGGGCGAGGGCGGCCATCACTTCCGTATTTTGCGCGCGCTGAAAAACCGCTTCGGGCCCACCGACGAGATCGGCGTTTTTGAAATGACGGGCCTCGGCCTCGCGGAGGTCGCCAATCCCTCCGCGATGTTTCTCGCCGGCCGCGACGCTTCCGCGCCGGGCGCCGCGGTGCTGGCGAGCATGGAAGGCGCGCGGCCGGTGCTGGTCGAGGTGCAGGCGCTTGTCGCGCCGACCGCGCTCGGCACGCCGCGGCGCTCCGTCGTGGGCTGGGATCCCGCGCGATTGTCGATGATTTTGGCGGTGCTTGAGGCGCATGGCGGGCTGAAGCTCGGTCAGCACGATGTCTATCTCAATATCGCCGGGGGCTTGCGCGTGAGCGAACCCGCCGCCGATCTGGCCGCGGCGGCCGCGCTGGTGTCGTCGCTGACGGGCGCGCTGTTGCCGCGCACGGCGGTTTTCTTTGGTGAAATCGGCCTCTCCGGGTCGGTGCGGCCCGTTGTTCACGCCAATCTTCGAATGAAGGAGGCGGCGAAGCTTGGCTTCCATTCCGCCGTCGGTCCAGTGGCCGGGCGCGACGAAGGCGAGACTCCGCCCTTGCGCGTCGCGCCTTGCGATCATGTCTCGCAGTTGATCGCCGACATCGCGGCGAGCGCCGCGCAAGGGCGGGGCCCGCGGGAAGTTAAAAGGGCTTGAGGGGCTTCGAACCTTTCTTCGGGCTCCGCTGGCGCGCCCTATTCCGCCAGCAGGCCGCGCACAAAACTTCCGATCGCGTTTTGCGCCCGCGCGCGCTTCAGGCGCTCGGCGACAAGGATGGCGAGCACTTGCTCGTAGCTGCGCTGCAAGTCGTCGTTGACGATGACATAGTCGTAGGTCGTCCAGCGCTGGATTTCATTGCGCGCGTTCTCAAGCCGGCGGTCGATGACCTCCGGCGGGTCTTCGGCGCGGCGCTCAAGCCGATGCCGAAGCTCGCGCATGGAGGGCGGCAGGATGAAAATCGTGACGACGTCCTCGGGCGCGTTTTCGCGCACTTGCAGCGTGCCCTGATAATCGATGTCGAACAGCATGTCGCGTCCTTGCGAGAGGACGCGGTCGGAGAGGCCGCGCGGCGTGCCGTAGAAATTGTCGTGCACCTTCGCGTATTCGAGAAAATCGCCGGCGATCCGGCGCCGTTCGAATTCCGCGGTCGCGATGAAATGATAGTGGATGCCGTCCACTTCGGAGGATCGGCGCGCGCGCGTCGTGGCCGACACGGACAGGGTGAGGTCGATGCCCTTGTCCTGCAAAAGCATGCGCGTCAGCGTCGTTTTGCCGGCGCCCGACGGCGACGACAAAATGAGCATCAGTCCCCTGCGGGCGTTTTCAATGGCGCTGGGGCCTGTCGGGGAGGGGCCGGTTGGCTGGCTCATTCGATGTTCTGCGCCTGCTCGCGGAATTGTTCGATCTCGACGCGTAAATCCATGCCGATGGCGGTGAGCGCGGGGTCGTTGGCCTTGGCGCAAAGGGTGTTCGCCTCGCGGCCGAATTCCTGCGCCAGGAAATCCAGCTTGCGGCCGACGGGATCGCCGCTGGCGAGCAAAACCCGCGCGGCCGCGACATGCGCGTGAAGCCGGTCGAGTTCCTCGCGGATGTCGGCCTTCGCGGCGAGCATGAGGGCCTCCTGATGCAGGCGCGCGGGGTCGAGGCCCGAGGCGCCGTCGAGCAGGGCGTTGACCGCGCGCGACAGACGGGCTTTCACGGCCTCGGGCTTGCGCGCCGGGCAGTCGTCGGCGGCGCGGGTCAACTCCGCGATGCGTTCGATCCGCGTCCGCATGACTGTCTCGAGCGCCGCGCCTTCGCCGGCGCGCGCGGCCACCAGGGCGTCGAGCGCCGTGTCGAGATCGGCGAGCGCCGCCGCCCGCGCGGCCTCGATCTCCGCGGGATCGTCGGCCGCCTCGACGACTTCGACCATGCCCCGCAATGCCAGCAAGCCGTCGAGCGACGCCGGGTGGATGGAGGGCGGCAAGCGGAGCGCGGCGAGGATGGCGCCGAGTTGGCGCAGGGCGGGCT
This sequence comes from uncultured Hyphomicrobiales bacterium, assembly GCA_903825465.1. Classification (GTDB taxonomy): domain Bacteria; phylum Pseudomonadota; class Alphaproteobacteria; order Rhizobiales; family Beijerinckiaceae; genus Terripilifer. Next base: position 35,233 of record CAIKAR010000013.1, read on the forward strand.
CGTTGACCTTGACGTCAACCGGAACGGCTTCGCGTTGCGCCGACATCGCGGCCTGACACGCGCCGCGCGCCAGGCGGCGGCCAATCCGGCCGCGCGCTTCGCCGTCGATCGCGTCGAACAGGGGAGGCACGCGCAGCCGGGCGTCGAGCCCTTTGGCGTTGACGGTTTTGATCTCCCACGTCCAGCGCAACGCGCCTCGGCCGCCCGAGACGCTGGCAAAACCGGTCATGCTTTTGAGGGTCATCGCGCCGGCCGGCAAGAGGCAAGAGGAGAGAATCGTCGCTGCCCCCGCTTTTACGCGCGGGGCGTGTCGCGCTCAAGCCGAGCCGCGTTATTGGGCGGCTGGGGTTGCTTTGGCGGCCGGAGTGCCGGCCTTCTTGGGTTTCGCGGCGGGCTTCGCGGGGCTTTTGGCGGGGGCGGGGACATCCATCGCGAGCACGGGAACGGTCTTGGGCGAATTCAAATCCCAGGTTTTGTCCTTGAGCGGGTCGATGGCTGTCCCCTCCGAGGCGTCGTAGATGCGCACCACTCTGGGTCCGCTTGGCGGCGTTTGCGTGCCCGCGGGCTGTTGTGCGGAGCTGTCGTCCGGGCTGGCGACATCGGGCGCGGGACCGCCGCGGGCGCTGGCGGCGCCGAAACGGGCGGCGCGCGCGAGTTGGTCGGCGCGCCGGGAGGGGGATTCGGGGTAGGTGCCGGGGTTCATGACACCGGGCTCCACCGGGGCCTCGGCCAGTTGGGGCTGTTCGTCGTCGAGCCCCAACTGCTGGGCGAAGGAACTGTCGATTTTTCCGTTGATCGCATAAGGCGCGGCAGCGGGCGCTTTCGCGGGCGCGGCCGTGGCGGGGTTTCGCTCTGGGCCGCCGACGGCCGCGAGCGCGGTCGCGACGGGCGCTGGCGGCGGCGAATAGGCCAGCGCGGGCGCGTCGGGCCGGTCAAACGCCGGCGACAGCGCGCCAAATAGCGGCACCGCGGTCGATTCGAGATCGCCGCGTTGGCCGCGCGCGGGCGCCGCCGGCGCGGCGGGAAGCTGCGGCGGGGGCGCCTGATCCACGGCGCCGGCCGCCGTCGCCGCGCCCGCGGCCGCCGCCTTGTCCTTCTCGAGTTGCCGCCAGCGCGTCACGTTTTTGTTGTGCTGATCGAGCGTTTCGGCGAAAGCGTGGCCGCCCGATCCGTCCGCGACGAAATAAATCTCCTTCGTCCGCGACGGGTTGGCGACCGCCTCCATCGCCGCGCGGCCCGGGTTGGAAATGGGGCCCGGCGGGAGACCGTCGATGACGTAGGTGTTGTAGGGCGTGGGCTTGTCGAGTTCGCTTCGCAGAATGCCGCGCCCGAGCGTGCCCTTGCCGAAGACGATGCCATAAACAATTGTCGGGTCGGACTGCAGCTTGATGTGATTGCGCAGCCGGTTGATGAACACGCCGGCGACGCGGGGCCGCTCGTCCGCCTTGCCGGTTTCCTTCTCGACGATCGAGGCGAGGGTCAACAGGTCGAAGGAGGAGCGAAGCGGCAAGTCGGCCGACCGTTGCGACCAGATTTGCTCAAGCGCCTTCTTCTGGTCGTCCTGCATCTTTCGAATCAGGTCGTTCTTCGCCATGCCGCGCGCGATCCGGTAGGTTTCCGGCAGCAGGGAGCCCTCTTTGGGGATCTCGCGGACATCGCCCGTCAACAGGTCGCTTTCGTTGAGCTTGGCGACGATCTGCTCGGAGGTGAGGCCCTCGGCGATCGTGAGGGAATGCAGGATTTCGTGGCCAGACACCAGCGTGTCGATGACGTCGTGCAGGCTCGCGTGGGCCTTGAACAGATATTCGCCCGCCTTGAGCCTTTTGCGGTCGCCGGACATCAGCAGCGCGGCGTTCAGCAGCATGCCGCTGTCGACGACGCCTTCCTTCTCAAGCTGCGCGATGATGTCGGGAACTTCGGTGCGCTGCGCGATCAGCACGACCTTGTCGTTTTCGAGCGGCCCCGGCTCGCGCAATTGATGCTGCGCGTAGACGCCGAAGCCGACGACGCCGACGGCCAGGATCAACAGGAACGAAACAAAGCCGCTGACCGCCGACAGGGTCGGATTGCGCTTGCTTGGCGGCCTGGCCGGCGGCGGCGGCGCAGCCTCGGGCTGCAAGGATTCCTGGGCCGACTGGAGTGCGACGCGGCGTCGAAACAAGCCGCGCGGAGCTTCATCCGCCGAGTCTTTTGAATTCGTGGTGTCGCCGCTCATGCTACCCGCTGCCACGCTGAAACCCGGACGACAACCCGCGCACCCGCCCGCGTTCCCTCATTATCCCGCATTGTGGCGAAAAATGGAAACGCGGGTTTTGGACGGTGTTAACGCGCCCGTCGATCCCCCCGCTAGCCGGCGCGCCGGAACACGACCGAGGCGTTGGTGCCGCCAAAGCCAAAGGAATTCGACAAGGCGACGTTGATTTCGCGCTTGCGCGCCGTCAGCGGCACGAGATCGAGGCGGGTCTCGACGGAGGGGTTGCGCAAATTGAGCGTAGGCGGCGCGATCCCGTCGCGGATCGCGAGGATCGAGAAAATCGCTTCGACCGCGCCGGCCGCGCCCAGCAAATGGCCGATCGAGGATTTGGTCGACGACATAGACACCCTCGCCGCCGCGTCGCCGACGACCCGCTCGACGGCGCCGAGTTCGATGCCGTCCGCCATTGTCGACGTGCCGTGCGCGTTGACATAATCGATGTCGGACGCGGAAATGCCGGCGCGTTTCAGCGCCATCGTCATGCAGCGGAAGGCGCCGTCGCCGTCTTCGGAAGGCGCTGTGATGTGGTGCGCGTCGCCCGACAGGCCGTAGCCGACGACCTCGGCGTGAATACGCGCGCCGCGCGCCTTCGCGTGTTCCAGCGATTCCACCACCACGCAGCCCGCGCCCTCGCCCATGACGAAGCCGTCGCGGTCGCGGTCATAGGGGCGGGACGCCTCCGTGGGCCGGTCGTTGTAGGAGGTCGAGAGCGCGCGGCAGGCGGCGAAGCCGGCGATGCCGATGCGGTTGACGGCGGATTCCGCGCCGCCGGCGACCATCACTTCGGCGTCGCCGAGCGCGACCAGCCGCGCCGCGTCGCCGATGGCGTGCGCGCCGGTCGAGCAGGCGGTGACCACCGAATGGTTCGGACCCTTGAGCCCGTGCTGAATGGACACATAGCCCGAGGCGAGGTTGATCAGCCGGCCGGGGATGAAGAAGGGCGACACGCGGCGGGGACCCTTGTCGCGCAACAGCAACGCGGTTTCCGCGATGCCGCCGAGGCCGCCGATGCCCGAGCCGATCATCACGCCGGTCGAGCATTGCTCGTCGTAGGTCTTGGGCGCCCAGCCCGCGTCGGCGAGCGCCTGCGTCGCGGCGGAAACCGCGTAGAGAATGAAGTCGTCGACCTTGCGCTGTTCCTTCGGCTCCATCCACCGGTCGGGCACGAACGCGTGCGGATCGGACGTGTCGCGCGGCACCTGGCAGGCGATTTGGCAAGGCAGGTCGGAGACGTCGAAGTTTTCAATGCGGCGCGCGCCGCTGCGGCCTTCGAGCAGGCGCGCCCACGTCGGTTCGACGCCGCTCGCCAGCGGCGACACCATGCCAAGGCCGGTAACGACGACCCTTCTCATCTCGTTCTTCCGTGAAATCAGGCGCCGGGAAAAAGCGTTCCCACGCCAACAGGACCGGGCGCGCGGCGGACCGCGTCCGCCGCCGCGCTGGAATATTCCGCGAGGCGTTTCAGGCCGTCTTGGCCTTCTCAAGGAATTTCACCGCGTCGCCGACGGTGACAATGGTTTCGGCCGCGTCGTCTGGAATTTCAACGCCGAACTCTTCTTCGAACGCCATGACCAGCTCGACCGTGTCGAGCGAATCCGCTCCGAGATCGTCGATGAAATTGGCCTTGTCGACGACCTTTTCGGGATCGACGCCCAGATGCTCGACGACGATTTTCTTCACTCGCTCGGCGACATCGCTCATATTTTGACCCTCGTTCCTGCGGTTTGTTCCATGGATCGAAGCCGCGATGCTAGCACGCGGGCGTTCGACGCCAAATTCGATTTCCGTCCGCTTCCCAAGCCTCAACCATAGGCTGGATCGGCTCTCACGCCAATCCGCGCATGCGAGCCCCCGGACGCGGCGCGGTGCTAACATACTTCAAACGGCAATGCGAGCGCCGCGGGCGGGACTTGTCCCCAGCCCCGCGCGCCTCAAAACATCGCCATGCCGCCGTTGACGTGCAGGGTCTGGCCCGTCACGTAGCCCGCCTCCCGGCTCGCGAGATAGACGGTGGCGGCGGCGACGTCGGCGCCGGCGCCGAGCTTGCCCGAGGGAATCGTGCGCAGGATGGCCTCCCGCTGCTTTTCGTTCAGCGCCGCCGTCATGGGGCTTTCGATGAAGCCCGGCGCCACGCAATTGGCGGTGACGTCGCGGCTGGCGATCTCGGCGGCGAGCGATTTCGTCATGCCGATCATGCCGGCCTTGGACGCCGCGTAATTTCCCTGGCCGGGGTTGCCCGTCACGCCGACAATCGACGTAATGCCGATGATGCGGCCGAAACGGCGCCTGAGCATGACGCGCGACGCGGCGCGGGAAAGGCGGAAAGCGGAAGTCAGGTTGACGTTCATCACCGTCTCCCAGTCCTCGTCCTTCATCCGCATGAACAGCCCGTCGCGGGTGACGCCGGCGTTGTTGACGAGAATGTCCACGTGCTCGAGCGCCTTTTCCGCGGCCGGAAACAACGCTTCGACGGCGGCCTTGTCCCCGAGGTCGCAGGGCAGGACGTGGACGCGGGAGCCGAGTTCGCCCGCGAGTTTATCCAGCGCGTCGACGCGGGTGCCCGACAGCGCGACGCCGGCGCCTTGCGCGTGCAGCGCGCGGGCGATGTCGCCGCCCAGGCCGCCGGTCGCGCCGGTGACAAGCGCGTTCAGGCCGGTGAGATCAAACATGAAATGCTCCAGTCAGCGGGGATTGGCGGCGCGATAGGCCTCGATGTCGGCGGGCGCGGAGATGGCGACGCCCGTCGCCTCCGCGGCGATGCGCTTGACGAGGCCGGACAAGACCTTGCCGGCGCCCAGTTCGTAGAAGGTGTTCACGCCTTGCGCGGCCATGTAGGCGACGCATTCCCGCCAGCGCACGGTGCCGGTCACCTGTTCGACGAGCCGGCGCTTGATGTCCGCGGGATCGCTGATCGGGCTCGCGAGCACATTGGCGACGAGCGGAACCTTGGGCGCGAGCACCGTCGCCTCGCCGAGCGCTTCTTCCATCGCGTCGGCGGCCGGCGCCATGAGCGAGCAATGGAAGGGCGCGGAAACCGGCAGCAGGATGCAGCGCTTGGCGCCTTTCGACTTGGCGATTTCCATGGCGCGCTCGACCGCGATTTTAGTGCCGGAGATCACAACCTGCCCGCCGCCGTTGTCGTTGGCGGCTTCGCAGACCGCGGCCCGCAAGTGAAATTCGCGGGCGGCTTCCGTCGCCGCCGCGGCCACGGGGCCGAATTCAAGGCCGAGGATGGCCGCCATCGCGCCTTCGCCGGCGGGAACCGCCTTTTGCATGGCGTCGCCGCGCCGACGCAGAAGACGCGCCGCGTCCGCGACGGACAAAGCGCCAGCGGCGGCGAGCGCCGAATATTCGCCGAGCGAATGGCCGGCGACGAATTTAGCGTCCCGCGCGAGGTCGAGCCCGGCTTCCGCCTCAAGCGTCCGCACAACAGCCATGCTGACCGCCATCAGGGCGGGCTGCGCGTTGGATGTGAGCGTGAGTTCGGCTTCCGGCCCGTCGAACATGAGCCGCGACAGGTTCTGGCCGAGCGCGGCGTCCACTTCGGCGAACACATCCCGCGCGGGCGCGAACGCCTCGGCGAGGGCCTTGCCCATGCCCGCGTGCTGCGAGCCCTGGCCGGGAAAGGTGAAAGCCGACGACATCTAAATCCCCCCGCGCAAGTAATCCGCGCGAGGAACATTTTGTGGCGGGCAAGTCAATAGGGTCCGAGCGGGCGCTTCCCACGCGCGTCCTGAAATCGTTCGAGAGGCGCCTTACCGCGCCGCTCTCTTTTTGGCCTTCGCCGCGGCCTTCTTGGCGGGCGTTTTTTTCGCCGCCGGCTTTTTCACCGCTGATTTCGTCTCGAACGGCGGCGCGGCGCTGGCTTCGACTTTCACCTTCGCCTTGCCTTGCGCCTTCGCCGTGCCTGCAGGTTTCTTGGCGGCGGCCTTTTTCGCCGGCGCTTTCTTGCCGGCCGCGCCCTTTTTCGCCGCCGGCGCTCCCGGGCCGCCCTTTTCGTCGATCAATTCGATGGCGTCGGCGAGAGTGACGCTTTCCGCCGACATCGATTTCGGGATCGTCGCGTTGACCTTGTTGATGTTGACATAGGCGCCGAAACGCCCGTCGCGAACGGTGATGGTTCCACCCAAGGGATGGTCGCCGAGCACGCGGCCGCCCGACGGCGCGCCAGCGGCGCGAGCCTTTAAAAGTTCGATGGCGGCTTCGGGCGTGATCGTTTCGGTGTTGACGCCTTTGGGAATGGTGGCGTTGATCTTGCCCCAGTTCACATAGGCGCCGAAGCGCCCGGCCTTGACGCTGACCGGCCCTCCCTCGGGATGGTCGCCCAGCGGACGCCCCGGCGCGGTGTTGCCGAACTGGCGCGGGCCGCCCTGTTCCTTGGTGACGATGAGATCGATGGCGCGGTTGCCGCCGATGGTCAGCACATCCTCGTCGCGGCCGATGCTCGCGTACATCTTGCCGTGCTGCACATAGGGGCCGAAACGGCCGAGGCCGGCGACGATCGGCGCGCCGGTGTCGGGGTGCTTGGCGACTTCGCGCGGCAGCGCCAGCAGAGCGATGGCCTGTTCAAGCGTCACTTCCGAAGGCTTGAGGTTTTTTGGAATCGAGGAGCGCTTGGGCTTCTCGCCCTCGCCCTGCTGCACGTAGGGGCCAAAACGCCCGTCGCGCAGGCTGATTTCGTCGCCGGTGGCGGGATCGATTCCGAGGATTTTCACGCCGGGGCGCTCGGCCTCGCCGTTGGCGTCGCCCATCGCCGCCGCCGACATGGTGCGGGTGAATTTGCATTCGGGATAGTTCGAGCAACCGATGAAGGCGCCGAACTTGCCGAGCTTCAGCGATAGCTGGCCGATGCCGCAGGTCGGGCAAAGGCGGGGATCGCCGCCGCCCTCCTTGCCAGGGAAAATGTGGGGTCCCAGCACTTCGTTCAAGCTTTCGAGGATTTGCGAGGTGCGCAGATCCTTGGTGCCGTCGATGGCGGCCGAGAACTCCTTCCAGAAGTCGCGCAGCAATTGCTTCCAGTCGAAATTGCTGTTGGCGACCTCGTCGAGTTTTTCTTCAAGGTCGGCGGTGAAGTTGTATTCGACGTAGCGCGAGAAAAAGCTTTCGAGGAAGGCCGTCAGCAAGCGTCCCTTGTCTTCGGGAAACAGACGCTTCTTGTCGAGGCGGACATATTCGCGGTCGCGCAGCGTCGCCAGCGTCGAGCCATAGGTCGAGGGCCGGCCGATGCCGAGTTCTTCCATGGCCTTCACCAGCGCGGCCTCGGTGTAGCGCGGCGGCGGCTCGGTGAAATGCTGCGTCGCCTCGATTTTCTCGCGCGTGGCGGCGTCGCCCGCTTTCATCGGCGGCAGGCGGCCGCCCTCCTCGTCCTCTTCCTCGTCGTCCTTGCCTTCTTGATAGAGCGCGAGGAATCCATCGAAGCGCACGACCTGGCCCGAGGCGCGCAGGTCGATCTTATGGATTTTCGAGGGCGCGGGAACGTCGGCGACGATGTCCACCGTCGTGCGTTCCAGTTCGGCGGAGGCCATCTGGCTGGCGACGGTGCGGGTCCAGATCAATTCGTAGAGCGCGAGCTGTTCCTTCTCCAGGAACTTCGCCATCTGCTTGGGCAGGCGGGCGGCGTCCGTCGGGCGGATGGCTTCGTGGGCCTCCTGCGCGGTCTTTTGCTTCGTCACGTATTTGCGCGGCGCGGAGGGAACGTAGCGGTCGCCGTGAACCCGGCCGATGAGCGCGCGGATGGAATCGATCGCCTCGGGCGCCATGTCGACGCCATCGGTGCGCATATAAGTGATGAGGCCGACGGTTTCGCCGCCGATATCGACGCCTTCATATAGGCGTTGGGCGACGCGCATGGCGCGCTCCGGCGCCATGCCCAGCTTGCGCGAAGCCTCCTGCTGAAGCGTCGAGGTGGTGAAGGGCGGCGCCGGATTTCTGCGCGCGGGCTTGGCTTCGACCGAAGCGATGGCGAACTTGGCTTTTTCGAGGCCCAGTTTGAAATCCTCGGCTTCCGCTCCGCCGCCGATGTCGAGGCGTTGGATCTTGCGCCCGTCGGCGCCAACGAGACGCGCGAGGAAAGGCGCCTTGTCCTTGGTGAGCAGGTGCGCGACGAGCGACCAATATTCGCGGCGGACGAACTTCTCGATCTGGAGCTCGCGGTCACAGACGAGCCGCAGGGCCACCGACTGCACACGGCCGGCGGAGCGGGCGCCGGGCAACTTGCGCCACAACACTGGCGACAGGTTGAAGCCCACCAGATAGTCGAGCGCGCGCCGCGCCAGATAGGCGTCCACGAGCGCCTCGTCGATGGCGCGCGGATTTTTCATGGCCTCGAGGATCGCGGACTTGGTGATCGCGTTGAACACCACGCGTTCGACCTTCTTGTCCTTCATCACCTTCTTGTTGCGGAGGATTTCCAGAACGTGCCACGAAATCGCCTCGCCCTCGCGGTCGGGGTCGGTGGCGAGGATGACCTTGCTCGCGTTTTTGACGGCGGCGGCGATGTCGGAAAGATTTTTGGTCTTCTTCGGATCGATTTCCCAAAGCATGGCGAAGTCGTTGTTTGGATCGACCGAACCGTCCTTGCCGGGGAGATCGCGCACGTGCCCCACCGAGGCGTAAACCTGATAGTCGTTGCCCAGGTATTTGTTGATCGTCTTGGCCTTGGCGGGCGATTCGACGATGACGACATTCATGCGGAAGGGCCTTTTCGAAGACGTGTCGTTGGGATTTTTGTGTTGTAAATCAGCGATTTGATGCGGATGCCTCAAACACCAAAACGCGCCGGAACGGGGGTCGCGGCGCGGCGGGAACATGGTGGAGGCCCGACGGACTGTCAAATGGGGCGCGCGCCGGGACATGCAAGAGCGACGGACCAAGACAGCCGATCCGAGCTTCAAAGCGGGCGCCAAACCATCGGCGTTTAGAGCGTCGTGACACGATTTAGGTTTGGGGACATCCCGCCGCCGCCGCTTGCGCGGGTGGCGCGCCGGCGCCTATACCGACAGGAATGACAGAGAACGTTCCCGCATCGCCGCTTTTCTCGCAAAAGCACCTGCTTGGCATCGAAGGCATGTCGCGCGCCGACATCGAGGCGCTGCTCGACATGGCCGAGGCCGCCGCGCCGCTGTCGCGCCAGGTCAACAAAAAGAAGGACACGCTGCGCGGCCGAACGCAGATAAATCTGTTCTTCGAGGCCTCCACCCGCACGCAGGCGTCGTTCGAGCTCGCTGGCAAGCGGCTTGGAGCCGATGTGATGAACATGTCGGTGGCGAATTCAAGCGTCAAGAAGGGCGAGACGCTCATCGACACAGCCGCGACGCTCAACGCCATGCGGCCCGACATTATAATAGTGAGGCACCACCAGTCCGGCGCCGTCGATCTCCTCGCCCGCAAGGTCGATTGTTCCGTCGTCAACGCCGGCGACGGCTCGCACGAGCATCCAACGCAGGCGCTGCTGGACGCGTTGACCATTCGCCGCCGCAAGGGGCGCGTCGAGGGGCTGACGGTCGCCATCTGCGGCGACGTGCTGCATTCGCGCGTCGCGCGGTCGAACATGATCCTGCTCTCGACGCTGGGCGCGCGGGTGCGCGTTGTCGCGCCCTCGACGCTGCTGCCGAGCGGCGTCGACAATCTCGGCGTCGAAGTGTTCCGCGATTTCCGCAAGGGGCTCGAGGGCGCCGACATCGTGATGATGCTGCGCCTGCAGCTCGAGCGCATGAGCGGCGCCTTCGTGCCGTCGCTGCGCGAATACGCGCGCTTTCACGGCCTCGACGAGGAGAAGCTGAAGCTGGCCAAGCCCGACGCGCTGGTCATGCATCCCGGCCCCATCAACCGCGGCGTCGAGATCGATTCCGCCGTCGCCGACGGGCCGCGCTCGCTCATCAACGAGCAGGTCGAAATGGGCGTCGCCGTGCGCATGGCGGTGCTCGAGTCGCTGTCGCGACATCTGCCGAACAATTAGGGGCGCGCCGAAATGACCCACGCCCCCATCGCCCTCGTCAACGCCCGCCTGATTGATCCAGCTGCCGGGACCGACGCGCGGGGAGGGGTGTTTCTCGAAGACGGCGTGATCCGCGACGTTGGCGCGCATGTCACGCCGTCGCAGGCGGGTTCGCGCACGACAGTCGTCGATTGCGGCGGCGATGTCGTCTGTCCCGGCCTCATCGACATGCGCGTTTTCGTCGGCGAGCCCGGCGCCGAATACCGCGAGACACTGGCTTCGGCGAGCGCGGCGGCCGCCGCGGGCGGCGTGACGACGATCGTCGCGATGCCCGACACCAATCCGCCGATCGACGATCCCGCGGTGCTCGACTTTCTCATGCGGCGCGCCCGCGACACGGCGAAAGTGCGCGTGTTGGCGTCCGCCGCCCTGACGAAGGGGCTGCGAGGCCAGGAAATCGCCGAATACGGCTTGCTGAGCGAGGCGGGCGCGGTCGCCTTCACCGATGGGTTTCATTCCATCCGCAATTCGCAGGTCATGCGCCGCGCCATGATCTACGCGCGCGACTTCGACGCGCTGGTCATGCCCTACGCCGAGGATTCCGACCTCGCGGGCGCGGGCGTGATGAACGAGGGCGAATTCGCCAGCCGGCTGGGCCTTGGAGGCATTCCGCGCGAGGCGGAGGCCATCGCGCTCGACCGCGACATGCGCCTCGTCGCCATCGCGCGCGGCCGTTACCACGCGGCGCTCGTGTCGACGTCGATGTCGCTCGATATCATCGCGCGCGCGAAGGCCGCGGGGCTTGGCGTCACCTGCGGCGCCTCGATCAACAATCTGACGCTGAACGAAAACGACATCGGCCATTACCGCACGTTCTTCAAGCTCGCGCCGCCTTTGCGCGGCGAGGCCGACCGGCGCGCGATGGTGGAAGCGCTGGCGTCGGGCCTGCTCGACGTGGTCGTGTCCGACCACAATCCGCAGGATGTCGACAACAAGCGGCTGCCGTTCGGCGAGGCGGAGAACGGCGCCATCGGCGTCGAGACCCTGCTGGCGGCGGGACTGCGGCTTACGCACTCCGGCGATGTGGCGTTGCCGCGCCTGCTGGCGGCGATGACGATCCGTCCGGCTGAAATACTTCGCCTGCCACAAGGCCGGCTGGCGAAGGGCGCGCCCGCCGATGTTATTCGCTTCGATCCCGACGAGCCTTTCGTGGTCGAGGCCGCGCGGCTGCGTTCGCGCAGCAAGAACACGCCTTTCGAGGACGCGCGCCTGCAGGGCAGGGTGAAGCTGACGCTGGTTGCCGGCGAGATCGTTCACGCCTACTCTTGAGCCATTGACGATGGGGGACCGGGCCCGTGGCTTTGGCGCAATTGCTCGTTTGCCTGTTGCTTGGCTACGCGTTGGGCTCCATCCCCTTCGGGCTTGTGGTGTCGCGCCTTGGCGGGGGCCCGGATCCCCGCACCATCGGCTCGCACAACATTGGCGCGACAAACGTGTTGCGCTCCGGACGCCGGGATCTCGCGGCGGCGACGCTTGTCTGCGACGCGCTAAAGGGGACTTTCGCGGTCGGCGTCGGGTTTCAGATCGCGGACTACGCGGGCGCCGATGTCGCGGCGCTGGGCGCGTTTCTCGGACACCTGTTCCCGGTGTGGCTGAAGTTCAACGGCGGCAAGGGCGTCGCGACGTTTCTCGGCTGTTTGATAGCGTTGAATTTTCCGGCGGCGGCTGTTTTCGCGGCGGTCTGGCTTTTCATCGCGTGGTGGCGGCGTTTCTCCTCGCTCGCCGCGCTCAGCGCCGCGGCCGCCGCTTTGCTTTACCTGTTTTTGTCCGGCGATTTCGACGATGGCCTGCTGTATGTCGTCTTGACGCTGCTTTTGTTCTGGAAACACGGCGGAAACATCCGACGCCTGAGGGTCGGCGCCGAAAGCCGCATCGGCGGCGCGCCGTGAGTGGCGGCGCACGGCTCTCCGAATCGCAATTACTCGACTGGCTGCGGCTGATCCGCTCTGAAAGCGTCGGACCGAAAACCTTCAAAGCGTTGATCAACCGGTTCGGCGGGGCGGCCGCGGCGGTGGACGCTTTGCCGGAGCTCGCGAAACAGCGGGGTCGCCCCATGCGCGTGGCGACGCGCGCGGAGTGCGAAAGGGAGCTCGCCGAACTCGACGCGCTTGGCGGGCGAATGGTCGCGGCGGGCGACGACCACTACCCAAAGGCGCTGCGCGCCATCGACGCGCCGCCGCCGCTGATTGCGGTTATGGGCGATATCGCGTCGTTGTCGCGCCCTGTGGTGTCGATTGTCGGCTCGCGCAACGCCTCCGCCGCGGGTCTCGCGTTCTGCGAGCGGTTGGCGCGCGATCTGGGCGCGGCGGGTTTCGTCGTCGCGTCGGGGCTGGCCCGCGGGATCGACGCGAAGGCGCACCGCTCCACTCTGGGCACCGGCACGCTCGCCGTTCTCGCCGGCGGTCTCGACCGGATTTATCCGGCGGAGCACATTCCCCTCTCGCGCGACATTCTGGCGCGCGGCGCGCTGATCTCCGAAATGCCGATGGGCTATGAACCCAGAGGGCGCGATTTTCCGCGCCGCAACCGGCTGGTGTCTGGCTTGGCGCTGGGCGTCGTGGTGATCGAAGCCGCGCGCAAATCCGGATCGCTGATAACGGCGCGCTTCGCGAGCGAGCAAGGGCGCGAGGTATTCGCGGTGCCGGGCTCGCCGCTCGATCCGCGCGCCGAGGGCGCCAACGGCCTGCTGCGCGAAGGCGCGACGCTTTGCACGCGCGCGGCGGACGTGATCGACGCGCTCGCGCCGTTGATCGAGAGCGGACCGCGGCCGATGCGCCTGGCCGAGGACGCGCCCGCGGAAGCGACGGAGCCCCTGTGGGACGAACTCGAACCCGATTACGCGAATGAAACGCCGCGCACCGAATCGGGTCATGAAATGGACGAGCCAGCTTCTCCGCCGGGATTGTCGCCGCGCGAATCGCGGCGCGGCGCCGAGGCCGGGAAAATCGCCATGGCGCGGCTTCTCGGCCCGACGCCGATGAGCCCCGACGACCTTGCCCGCGCCGCCGACATGCCTATCGCGGAGGCCCGCGCCATTCTGCTGGACATGGAGCTTGATGGCCGCCTCGAACGACACGTTGGCGGGCTCGTGTCGCTCGCGCCAGAGTAGTCCGGCTTAGTCGACAATTGGGATTTGCCGGCTCCGGTGGGCGATGGTTTCCGCCTCGGTGCGCGCGATCGACAGCAGGTAGGACAGCAAATCGAGGTTGGCGCGCGACGCCATCGCCATCATCTCCGCGGTCATCTGGGCGATATAGCCAGCGACTTCGGCCTCCGCGGTCTCGCGGGCGCGACGCGCGGCGAGATCTGTGGCGGCCTCGCGGGGAGCGCGCCGGCGGTCGAGTGGGTGCCTGCGCAAGCTGGGGCTGTCCATGCGTCCTCGAACAAATAGCGGCTGGGGCGCCTGTTCTTCGCCAGAAAAACCAAACCTATCATAAGGCTGGCGGCGGTACAATCTAAACGTGTAAAAAAATTATGATACTCGTAGGAACTGATGGGCGACCTCAGGGGTTCATCTAGGGTTCAGGCGCCAAGTTCAATAATCGCCTGCGTTGCCGGTGCATATCGACCGGCCTCTTCGGAGGCAATCACCATGACATGGACACACAATCATAAGCTGGCGGGATCGCTGGTCGCCGCCTTCCTGGCGCTTTCCGCGACAGGGACCGCGCGCGCCGCGCCGTTGAGCGTCGCGGGGCCGTCGATCATTTCGCCGCAGCCGCAAATCGAACAGGCCCGCTACAAAGGGCGCGTTGTTCGGAGGCATGTTCGCCGTGGGGGAGTCGGGGCCGGAGCCGCGTTGTCGATATTCGGGTCGGTGCTCGGGGCCGCGATCGCCAGCAGCAACAACAATGACGATTACTACGATGGATCCGGCGGCTATTACGCGCCGGGGCCGTATTATTACGGCGGTGGAGGCCGCGCGTATCGTGGCGGTGGATTTCGTGGCGGCGGCGTTCATGGCGGTGGATTCCGCGGGCACGCTGGCGTGGCCCATGGCGGCGGACGCGCCTTCGCGCACGCTGGAACGGGCGTCCGGCGGCGCTAGGCGCCGACGCGGTTCAACCTAGCCGCTTCAGCCGGTCAAGCGCGCCTTGAAGAATGTAGGCCGCCGCCATGCGGTCCACGACTTCGGCGCGCCGCTTGCGCGACGCGTCCTGCTCGATCAGGGCGCGTGTGACGGCGGCGGTCGACAGCCGCTCGTCCCAAAAAACAAACGGCCGCGCGTCGAGCGGCGCGCAACTGCGGACAAACGCGCGCGTCGCTTGCGCGCGCGGGCCTTCGGAGCCGTCCATGTTGAGCGGCAGGCCGATGACAAAGGCCGCCGCTTCGCGCGCGTTCGCGAGTTTGAACATCGCGGCGGCGTCTTTCTGGAATTTTTCGCGCGCGATTGTTTCGACCGGCGTCGCGAGCCGGCGCTCGACGTCCGAAATAGCCACGCCGATGGTTTTGGTGCCGAGGTCGAGGCCCATGACGCGGGCCTTCGCAGGCAATGTCGCGGCGAGATCGTCGAGGGTGGCGATGTTGGATGGCATCGGCGAGCGCTAGCATGGCCCGCGCGCCCGCGCCATCGCGGCCGCGTTGCGCCGCCAATCCCCGCGATGCTATAGGCTCGCGCCTGATCAGGGAAAGCCGCCGCCATGGCCGTCGATGACAAAACCGTCCGCCGCGTCGCGCGTCTCGCGCGCATCGCGCTCGCCGACGAGGAAGTTCCGCGCCTTCAGGGCGAACTCAACGCCATGCTCGCCTTCGTCGAACAATTGAACGAGGTGAATGTCGAGGGCGTCGAGCCGATGACGTCGGTCATCCCCATGAAGATGGAATGGCGCCGCGACGAGGTCTTGGATCACGCCGGCGCGAAGACCATCGTTGGCAACGCGCCCGCCAGCGAAGACGAATATTTCGTCGTGCCAAAGGTGATCGAGTAGGACATGACGGACGCCACGCGACTGACGCTGGCCGACGCGCGCGACGCGCTGCGGGCCGGAAAAATCTCCGCCGTTGAACTGACGGGCGCCCATCTCGCGGCGATCGAGAAGGCCCGCGCGTTGAACGCGTTCATCGTCGAAACGCCTGAAAAGGCGATGGCCATGGCGAAAGCTTCCGACGAGCGGCTGGCGCGCGGCGAAGGCGGCCCGCTCGAAGGCCTGCCCATCGGCGTCAAGGATCTCTACGCGACCGAAGGCGTTCACACGCAGGCCTGCAGCCACATCCTGGATCGCTTCAAGCCGAACTACGAGTCCACCGTCACGAGCCAATTGTGGCGCGATGGCGCGGTCATGCTCGGCAAGTTGAACATGGACGAGTTCGCGATGGGCTCGGCCAACGAGACTTCCTACTACGGTCCCGTGGCGTCGCCTTGGGCGCCGCCGAACCGTTCCCCCGAGTTCTTGCGCGCGGCTTTGGCGACGAAGGAGAAGACGGGATTGCTGACGCCGGGCGGCTCGTCCGGCGGGTCGGCGAGCGCGGTCGCGGCCGGGCTTTGCCTCGCGGCGACGGCGTCCGACACCGGCGGCTCCATTCGCCAGCCCGCCGCCTTCACCGGAACCGTCGGCGTCAAGCCAACCTATGGGCGTTGTTCGCGCTGGGGCATGGTGGCTTTCGCGTCGTCGCTCGACCAGGCCGGCCCCATCGCGCGCACGACGCGCGACTGCGCCATCATGCTGCGCTCGATGGCCGGCCACGACGCGAAGGACGCGACGAGCGTCGACGCGCCGGTGCCCGATTACGAGGCCGCCGTCGGACGCTCGGTGAAGGGCTTGAAGATCGGCATTCCAAAGGAGTACCGGCTCGACGGCATGCCGCCGGAAATCGACGAGCTGTGGAGCAAAGGCGTCGAATGGCTGCGCGCCGCCGGCGCCGTGATCGTCGACATCTCGCTGCCGCACACGAAATACGCGTTGCCGGCTTATTATATTGTCGCGCCCGCCGAGGCCTCGTCGAACCTGGCGCGCTACGACGGCGTCCGCTACGGCCTGCGCGCGCGCGGCAAGGACATCACCGACATGTACGAGCAAACGCGCCGCGCCGGATTCGGCGCGGAGGTGAGGCGCCGCGTGATGATTGGCACCTACGTTCTCTCGGCGGGCTATTACGACGCCTATTATGTGAGGGCGCAAAAAATCCGCACGCTGATCAAGCGCGATTTCGAAGACGCCTACGCCGCCGGCGTCGACGCCATCCTGACGC
>CAIKAR010000014.1 GCA_903825465.1 uncultured Hyphomicrobiales bacterium
CAAATCCATGTCTATCACTCCCGATACCCCCGCCGCAGCCAGCCAGGGGGAAGTTCAACATGGGTCAAATCTCAGTGGAAATTACCGTCCCTTAAGGGTCAGTTCTCAATGCAACTCTACACCCAGCAAACCGCCACCCGCCGCGGGGCGCGTGCGAAGGCGGAAGTGGTGGTCGATCGCGCGCTTGCCGGCGCGGATGCGTCCGTGGCTGATAAGGCGCGCGCGAAGCGGCGCCTGACGCGGGTGTCGAAAGAGATGCGGGGGAAGTAGTTGGCGCGAACTTTGCGACGCTGTCTGCGGACAGGCCAGCCGCATTAAATGAGCGCAATGATAACCGCAGGAGAGAAGATCGACGCAATCGTGGCGGCATGCGTCAGAGCAAATCCGACCTTGGGGGCGTCCTCGGTCCGGCTGGTCGAGCAAGTACGACTGGTCCACGTCGAATGGCTGTTCATGCAAGATGTTCGGGATACGCGTTCCGCTGAGAACATCGAGAATCTGGCGGCGTGGTGGAGCATTCGAAATGATTCACTTGCTGGGCAATCGGATGAATGCGTCGGCTTCATCCATGACGCCATTCGATCGATGAAGTTGTGATGTAGGTCGAGACGCTTTGCCGATGACGGACATGCTACCCCTGAGGGGCGAAGGGCGATTCGTGACATCATTGCAGTTCTATTTTTGTGGAAGAAATTTTCGTCCTTTCATTCGCGCGAACGCTATGGTAAAAGCTGCCTCGGGAGAGAAACGCGAAACGTGGCACGAAACGACGCGAACAATCATCACACGCCGACGGAAATACCGCGCGTTCTGATGATGGATTTGCCGGCTCGCGCGCAGAACTTGAAACATTGCCTTAAGCAATGGCAGGGGAGGACAGAGATGCGGGCGCGTCGATGGGTGGGGCTTGTTCTGACATTGGCGGCCTTTTGCTGGCCGTTACAAGTTTTTGCGGAGGGTCAGGATTATCCGACCAGGCCGATCACGCTCGTTGTCTCGCAAGCCGCCGGCGGCGGCAACGACCTTGTGGCGCGCATTTTGGCGGACCGACTGTCGCAGCGGTTAGGCAAGACCGTTCTCGTCGAGAATCGCGTTGGCGCGGGTGGCGTTGTCGCCGTCACGTCGGTGGCGCACGCGGCACCGGACGGTTACACGCTCCTTCTCCTGGGCAACTCGGATGTGGTGAACCAATATCTGCATTCGAACATCCAGTACAACGTGCAGCGTGACTTCGCGCCGATCTCGCTGATCACAACGTCTCCATTGGTGCTGATGCGCAATTCGGCGTTCAAGGGGACGACCCTGCCGGAGGTCGTGGCGCTTGCCAAAGCGAGTCCGGGCAAGATCGCGGTCGGCAACCCCGGCGTCGGTACGGTCCATCACATCTCGGTCGAGATGCTCAACCACGCCGCCGGCATCGAACTCGTCCATGTGCCTTATCAGGGCACGATGCCGTCCATGAATGACTTTCTCGCCAATCAAATCCCCATGATCATCGCCAATCTCATCGCGGTGCTTCCGATGATGCAGTCAGGCTCGATTCATCCCGTCGCCGTCGCCGGCAAGGTCCGCTCGCCTCTGCTGCCAGATGTTCCGACTTACGGCGAAAGCGACGTCACGATGAACGACATCGTGTCGCGATCGGGCGTCGCCGTACCCAAGGGAACGCCGCCGGCCATTATCGACAAGCTGAGCACCGAAATCCGCGCTGTCGCCGCCGACCCTGCTTTCCGCAAGAAGATCGTCGAACTCGGTTCGATCGTCGGCGGTGGGTCCACGCAGGATTACGCACGGCAGATAGAGGAAGACGTGCGGGACTTTGGAACGCTCATTCCCGCCATGAACATCAAGATAGATTGAGGCCTCGCCTTTCGCGGCCTGTCGCGCTGCAATTGGCAGTCACACGGAGTCAAGGAATGGTCGAGGTTTTCGTCGCCAAGAGAGGCGACCTTAAGACTGGCGAACGCACGCTCGTAAGACACAATGACACCGAAATCGGCGTCTTTAATCATGGCGGCGTGTATTACGCCTACGCCAATGTTTGTGTGCATCAGGGTGGGCCAGCCTGCGAGGGACTGACGATTGCGGCGGTCGAGGAGCGGATCGCCGAGGACAAAACGTCTCGGGGCCTTTATTTCTCTGAGACGCGCATGCATTTCGTATGTCCCTGGCATGGGGCCGAGTACGACATCACCACTGGCGAATGCGTGTCCAACCGGAAACTGAGGCTGGCACGCTTCGATGTTATCGAGCGGGATGAAAGCATTTATGTCAGCACCCGATAAGGCAGCTGACGAGCGCGCGCCACCCACGCTCTCGGCCGACGCGCTTGAGCTCGCCGGAAAAATCGAAAGCAGGCTTGGAAACGTGGAGATTCCGGCGCTCGCGCTGGACGATCTGCAGAAGCTCATGGCGGCACTTTGCAAAGCGTATGCGCATGCGGTCGAACTGGGCGAAGTCGAGCCGCCGGTTGCGAGCAGAACGGGCATCAGCTCAACCGCTGCCATGATTGTCGCGGCGGGACTTCTTAAGGCCTCGGGCATGAGCGCTTTCGAACTGGGCTTTTGGCAAAGCTGGACGGGCCGCTGAGCCGCAAGCAATGAAGGAGATCACGATATGGAACTGATCGCGGATCGCGGACGGCGCGTCAGCGTCGAGGATATGAACACGGCGACGCATCTCGCCAACGCCACCAAGCAAGCGCGCCAGCGCGGCCTGGACGACGTGCTCATCGTTGATGTCGATGCCCATCATCACGAGACCGAGCATCAAAGAGAATTCTTGAAGTACATCGAGAATGACGTGCTCCGGCAAATCATTTTCTCCGGCATGCTCAAGGGCCGGGGCGGCGTCATTCCGAACGTGGCTGTCGGCTCCCAGGACATGGGCGGGCGCGTGACGCGTTATCCTCTCCGATCAACGGAAAAGACCGATCCCGACACCATTCGCGATGTCGAACTGGGCTATCGCTGGATGGACGCGCTGAGCGTCGACTACTCCTGCCTCTTTCCGACGCAGTTGCTGGCGGTTGGCCTGCTTCCCGACACGCAAATGGAAATCGAGCTGTGCTGGGCCTACAATCGGTGGCTCACTGAAGACATTCTGCCCAACTCGGATGGACGCCTCTATTCCATGCTGGGCCTGCCCTTCTCCGATCCCGACGCGGCCTTGCGGCATGTGGAGACTTTCGGCGATCGCGCGGGTGTGACCGGATTTATGATCAGCTCAGTGCGAACGCTGCCCGTGCACCACAATTCCTACATGAAAGTCTACCGTGCCATCGAGGAACGAGGCCTAACTCTGGCCTTCCATTCCGGCATCAACCCCGGCGAACCCTTTTTCAAAAGCCTCAATCGCTTCGCAACGGTCCACGCGTTGGGATTTACCTTCTACAATATGCTGCACATGTCGAACTGGATCGCCAACGGCATCCAGGAGCGATTCCCAAAGCTCCCAGTGATCTGGATCGAAGCGGGCCTCGCTTGGATTCCGTTTCTCATGCAGCGTCTCGACAACGAATTCATGATGCGCTCGTCCGACGCGCCCATGCTAAAGCGACTTCCGAGCGACTATATGCGCGACATGTTTTTCTCGTCGCAACCCATGGAGCGGGTGAAGAACGCCAAGGCGCTGGAGGTCACCTTCGAGATGATCGACGCGCCGAAGCGCCTTCTGTACTCGTCCGATTATCCACATTGGGACATGGATCTGCCCAGCACGATTTA
>CAIKAR010000015.1 GCA_903825465.1 uncultured Hyphomicrobiales bacterium
CGAAACCTCGGGCTGATGATGCGCGAGGGCCTGTTGAAGGAGAATATCGACGGCGAGGCGCTCGACTGGGCCTATAAGCGCCTGTTGGCGCGGACCGAGCAGCGGCGGATTCTGATGATGATTTCCGACGGCGCGCCGGTTGACGATTCAACCCTGTCGGTGAACTCGGGCAATTATCTCGAACGGCATCTGCGGCATGTGATCGAGGAGATCGAGGAGCGCTCTCCGGTCGAACTCATCGCCATCGGCATCGGCCACGACGTGACGCGCTACTACCGCCGCGCCGTGACCATCGTCGACGCGGAGGAGCTTGGCGGCGCGATGACGGACAAACTCGCCGAGTTGTTCGACGAAAACGCGCCAGCCGAGCCGCAGCGCGCGCCGGAGCGGCGGCGCGCCCCCCCGCCGAAAATCGAGACCCGCGCGTCGAAGCCGGTGCGGGTGGCGGTTCGCTGATTTCGAGGCGTCGCGGAACCGTTGCAAAACCGTCATGTGGCGGCGGTAGGCGGTTGCGTCCACGATTTTCGACGCGTTCAACCGACGCCGCCCCACGACGGAGAAAGCCATGTTCCGCGCCCGCATGACACAGGCCGTGTCGGTCCTCGCCCTGTCGCTCGCCGCTTTTGGCGCGCGGGCGGAAGCCCCCAAGCCCGTTCCCGGCCTCGACAAGATCAACCACATCATCGTGATTTATCTGGAGAACCGCGGCTTCGACAATCTCTATGGGATGTTCCCGGGCGCCAACGGCGTCGCCAACGCGAAGGATTCGCCCAAGCAGGTCGACAAGGACGGCAAGCCCTACGACACGCTGCCGCCGGTGCTGAACAGCAACGTCAAATACGCGGTCGATTCGCGGTTTCCCGTCAACCTGCCGAACGCGCCCTACCGCGCCGAACCTTACGCTGGATTGAACCAGGTCACCGGCGACGCCTGGCACAGGTTCTATCAGGAGCAGTACCAGATCGACGGCGGCAAGATGGACAAGTTCGTCGCTTGGTCGGACGCGAGTTCGCTGGTCATGGGCTATTACGACAATTCGAAGAGCCCGATGTGGGACTACGCGAAAAAGTACGCGCTCGCCGACAACTTTTTCCACGCTGTGTTCGGCGGCTCGTTTCTCAACCATTTTTATCTGGTCTGCGCCTGCGCGCCGACATGGCCCAACGCGCCAGCGGAATATGTCGCCCAAGTCGACGACAAGGGAACCATAACGAAGGACGGCGCGGTGACGCCCGACGGCTACGCGGTCAACACCTCGCAGCCGGTCAACGGACCACACGCGGCGAGCCTCGATGAAAAACACCTGCTGCCCGCGCAGGACATGCCGCACATCGGCGACCGGCTGGACGCCAAGAATATCGACTGGGCCTGGTATTCGGGCGGCTGGGACGACGCGGTCGCGGGCAAGCCGGATTCGGACTTCCAGTTCCACCATCAGCCTTTCGCGATGTTCAAGGACACGGCGCTGGGCACGCCCGGCGCCAAGGCGCACCTGAAGGACGAAGACGATTTGGTCGAGGGGATCGTCAAGGGCGAGTTGCCGCCAGTGGTGTTCTTCAAGCCCATTGGCGAAGACAACGAGCACCCCGGCTACACAAACGTCAACACGGGCGAGCACCACACCGCCGACCTGATCAAAATGATCGAGAAGAGCCCGCTGTGGAAGGATTCGCTCATCGTCGTCACCTACGACGAGAACGGCGGCATGTGGGACCACGTCGCGCCGCCGGTTGTCGACAAATGGGGGCCGGGCACGCGCGTGCCGACGCTGATCATCTCGCCCTTCGCCAAGCGGGGCTTCGTCGATCACACACAGTACGACACGACCTCGATCCTCAAGCTGATCGAGACGCGCTATGGGCTGGAGCCGCTGGCAACCCGCGACGCCGCCGTCGCCGATCTGACGAACGCCCTCGATCTGGCGCAATAAGCGTCTCTAGGGCGGTCGGGCGAAAACAAAAGGGCGGCCCTCGCGGAGCCGCCCTTTTCAAATCGCGACAACGCGTGAAGGCTTCAGCCGGCCGCGCCTTCGATCACCGCGCCCCACGAGCCCCAAACGTAGATGCAGCAGAACAGGAACAGCCAGACCACGTCGACGAAGTGCCAGTACCAGGCGGCGAATTCGAAGCCGAGGTGATGCTCGGGCGTGAAGTGGCCGGCGTAGGCGCGGCACAGGCACACGAACAGGAAGATCGTGCCGATGAGCACATGGAAGCCGTGGAAGCCCGTCGCCATGAAGAACGTGGCGCCGTAGATCGAATCTTTGAAGCCGAACGGCGCGTGCGCGTATTCCCACGCCTGCACGCAGGTGAAGATCATGCCGAGCAGGATGGTGAGAATCAGGCCGTTTTTCAGAGCCGCGCGGTCGTTGTGAAGCAGCCCGTGGTGCGCCCACGTGACCGTGGTGCCGGAGGTCAGCAGGATCAACGTGTTGAGCAGCGGGAAGTGGAAGGGATCGAGAACCTCGGTGCCCTTGGGCGGCCAAACGCCGCCGGTGAAGGCGACGCGCGCTTCCTGAATGCTTTCGTTGGCGAACAGGCTGGCGTCGAAGAACGCCCAAAACCAGGCGACGAAGAACATCACTTCCGAGGCGATGAACAGGATCATGCCGTAGCGGTGGCTGATCTGCACCACGCGCGTGTGGTAGCCGCCGTGTTCGGCCTCGTTGATGACATCGCGCCACCAGGCGGCCATCACATAGAGGATGCCCGCGAATCCGACGCCGAGCAGCACCGGGCCGAGGTGAAGGCCGAAAAGCGACAGCGTCTTCATCCACATGATGGCGCCGACGGCGGTCATGAAAGCGAAGATAGAGCCCGTCAAAGGCCATGGGCTCGGATCGACCAGATGGTAGTCGTGGTTCGGTGTCGCGTGGCCGTCCGCCATGTTCTGTCCCTTTTGCCCAGGCTCGAAGAGCCGTTTGCCCCAGTTGTTCGCCGCCGGTCAAGGCGGCGTTATGCCGCTTAAAACTTCCGTTCCGCGGCCGCCGCGCTTTTGTCCGCCACGGGATAGAGCACGTAGGAAAGCGTGATGTTGTCGACGTGCGCCATGGTGGCGTCTTTTTCCAGCGCGGGATCGAGATAGAACACGACGGGCCATTCCGCCGTCTCGCCCGCCTCGAGCCGCTGTTCGGAAAAACAGAAGCAGGAAATCTTGTCGAAAAACGCCCCGGACTGCTCGGGGCTGACGTTGTAGCCGGCGACCGCGGAGATCGCGTGGTCCGAGGCGTTGTGCGCCTTGAAGAACACGGTTTTGGTTTCGCCGGCGCGGACATCGACGACCGGGATTTCCGGCGTGAGCGTCCACGGCAGGGCGGCGGCGATGTTGGTGTCGAAGCGCACGCTCAGCACGCGCGTTCCCTCCACGGTTGGCGCGGCTTTCGACACCTGGGTCGTGCCGCCGTATCCCGTGGCGGCGCAAAAGGCGCGGTAGAGCGGAACCGCGGCGAAGGCCATGCCTAGCATCCCGAGCGCGGCGGCCGCGACCGGAAGCGCCACGGCGCGGTTGCGCGCCCCGGATTTCGCGGTGGGCTCTTTCATAGGGGCGTCCTCAGGATGCCGGGGCCAAGCTTGACGATCGTGACGGCGTAGAAGAGCGCCACGAGCGCGCCAATCGCCAGGCCAACCGCGATATTGCGGGCGCGGCGGCTCCGCAGTTCCTGTTCCGTCAGCGCGCGGGGAACGAATGAATTGTCTGGACCTGCCATAACGCTATTTCCAGATCGCGAGGAGCGGGGGAAGGCTGTTCTCCACGACCAACGCCGCGAAAAGCGCGAAAAGATAGAAGATCGACACGAAGAACATCCGCATGGCGATCCGGTTGGCGGCGTCGCCCTCGCGGACGCGATAGACGCTCGCGGCGCAGGCCAGCATCGCCGCGCCACCCACCACCGCCACGACGCCATAGGCGGCGGAGGCGAAACCCATCAGCCACGGCAGCGCGCCAACCGGCGCCAGAACTAGCGTGTACAGGAGAATTTCAAGGCGCGTCCTGGCGGGCCCCTTGACGTTGGGCATCATCGGCACGCCCGCGCGGCCGTATTCGTCGGATTTCACCAGCGCCAGCGCCCAAAAATGCGGCGGCGTCCAGATGAATATGATGGCGAAGAGAACGAGGCTCTCGACGCCAATGGTGCCCGTCGCGGCGGCGTAGGCGACGACCGGCGGCAACGCGCCGGCGGCGCCGCCAATGACGATGTTTTGCGGGGTCGAGCGCTTCAGCCACATCGTGTAGACGATCGCGTAAAACAGAATCGTGAAGGCGAGCAGCGCTCCCGCGAGCAGGTTGGCGACAACGCCAAGCGTCAGCGTCGACATAACGGCGAGAATGAGCCCGAACGCCAACGCCTCGGTCGGCGTGACGCGGCCCGCCGGAACAGGGCGGGTTTTCGTGCGGGTCATCAGCGCGTCTATGTCGGCGTCGTACCACATGTTGAGCGCGCCCGACGCGCCCGCGCCAACCGCGATCGCGAGAAGCGACGCCACCGCCACCACAGGATGAACGTGGTTCGGCGCGATCAGCAACCCCGCCAGCGCCGTGAAGACGACAAGCGACATCACCCGCGGTTTCAGCAACGCGAGGAAATCCCGGGGCTCGGCGGTCGAATAGCCCGCCTGCGAGCGCGCGATCGCGTCTCCGTCGGTGGCGAAACTCATTGCGTTTTTCCTGGTGGCCGCGGCGCGCGGCCCGATTTCAAGAAACTGGAACGGCGCGCGCGAAGAACAACCGCGCGCGCCCCGTTGTGGATGTCAGTGGTCGCCGCCGGAGATGCGCGGCAGCGTCTCGTACTGGTGGAACGGCGGCGGCGAGGGCAGCGTCCATTCCAGCGTCGTCGCGCCAGGGCCCCACGGATTGTCGCCGGCGACGCGCTTCTTCGAGAAGGCTTCCCAGACAACGTAGAGGAACACCAGCACGCTCACGGCCGTGATTTCGGCGCCGAACGACGACCACCAGTTCCACAACGCGTAGGCGTCGGGATAGTCGATGTAGCGGCGCGGCATGCCGGCGAGGCCGAGGAAGTGCTGCGGGAAAAACACGGTGTTCACGCCGATGAACAGCAGCCAGAAATGCAGCTTTCCGAGGGTCTCGTTGTACATGTAGCCCGTCATCTTCGGGAACCAGTAGTAGAAGCCCGCGAAGATCGAGAACACCGCGCCCAGCGACATCGTGTAGTGGAAGTGCGCGACGACGTAATAGGTCTCGTGCAGGGCGCGGTCGATGCCCGCGTTCGCCAGGACGACGCCGGTGACGCCGCCGAGGGTGAACAGGAAGATGAACCCGATCGCCCAGATCATCGGCAGCCGGAGCGAGATCGAGCCGCCCCACATCGTCGCGATCCAGGAGAAGATCTTCACGCCCGTCGGCACGGCGATGACCATCGTCGCGAAGACGAAGTAGCGCTGCGTGTTGAGCGACAGGCCGACCGTGTACATGTGGTGGGCCCAGACGACGAAGCCGACGACGCCGATCGCGACCATGGCGTAGGCCATGCCGAGATAGCCGAAGACGGGCTTGCGCGAGAAGGTCGACACGATCTGGCTGATGATGCCGAAGCCGGGAAGAATGAGAATGTACACTTCCGGATGGCCGAAGAACCAGAACAGATGCTGGAACAGGATGGGGTCGCCGCCCTTTTCCGGGTTGAAGAAGGCCGTCTGGAAATTGCGGTCCGTCAACAGCATCGTGATCGCGCCGGCGAGCACGGGCAGCGCCAGCACCAGCAGGAACGCCGTCACCAGCACGGACCAGGCGAACAACGGCATGCGGTGCAGGGTCATGCCGGGCGCGCGCATGTTGAAGATCGTGGTGATGAAGTTGATCGCGCCCAGAATCGATGAGGCGCCGGCGAGATGCAGCGACAGAATGACGAAGTCCATCGACGGGCCGGGCGTGCCGGCGGTCGATGAAAACGGCGGATAGAACACCCAGCCGCCGCCAAAACCCTTGAAGCCGGTCGAGCCGTCGACGAACATCGAGGTCAGGAGCAGCAGGAACGAGGCCGGCAGCAGCCAGAACGATATGTTGTTCATGCGCGGGAAGGCCATGTCCGGCGCGCCGATCATCAGCGGCACGAACCAGTTGCCGAAGCCGCCGATCAGCGCCGGCATGACCAGGAAGAAGATCATGATGACGCCGTGCGCGGTGATGAACACGTTGTACAGGTTCTTGGCCGCGTCGATCGAGCCGTCGCCGGACAGCACCGACGCCAGCGCCGGGAAAATCTGAATGCCCGGCTCCTGCAGTTCAAGCCGGATCGCGAAGGACAGAAGGAAGCCGATCAGGCCCGCGATCACCGCGAAGATGATGTAGAGCGTGCCGATGTCCTTGTGGTTCGTCGAATACAGGTACCGCCGCCAGCCGTGCGGCAGCGGATGGTCCTCGTGCGCGTGGTCGTCGTGCGCGGGTGATGCGGCGTTCGTTGCCATCGGATGCGTCCTGACTTTGTTCGACTGCTGTTGTTTCGCCGGCCCTAGCGGGCGGCGGCGGAATTGTTGTCGGCGAATTCATTCACGGGCGCCGCGCTCGCGAACTTCTTCTTCGCGTCGACGAGCCAGGCTTGATAGGCCTCTTCGCTGACAACACGGATCGCGATCGGCATGAAGGCGTGGTCCTTGCCGCAGATTTTCGAGCATTGGCCGTAGTAGATGCCCTCGCGTTCGGCCTTGAACCAGGTCTGGTTCAGGCGGCCGGGCACCGCGTCGACGCGGATGCCGAACGATGGCACGGTGAAGGAATGAATGACGCCGGTGGGGTCGGCGGTGACAATCAGGTCGATCACCTTGTTGACCGGAACAACCGCCTCGTTGTCCACCGAGAGCTGCCTGATGTCGCCGGGCTTCAACTGCTTGTCGGGCTTGATCTCGGAAATGAAGTCGAAATCGCCCTGATCCTTCGGATAGGCGTAGTTCCAGGCCCATTGCTCGCCAGTGATCTTGAGGGTGATGTCGCCCTTGGGGATCGTCAACTGCTTGGTCAGCAGGCGGAACGAGGGAATCGCCATCACAACGAGAATGAGAATTGGAATCACCGTCCAGGCCACCTCGAGGCCGGTGTGGTGCGTCGTGCGGGACGGGGTTGGGTTGGCTTTCTCGTTGAATTTCACAATCACCGCGACCAGCAGCGCGAGCACGAAGAGCATGATCGCGACGATGATGATCAACACCAGCTTGTGCAGATCCTGAATGTCGCGGGCGACCTCCGTCACCGGCATTTGAAAGTCCATCTGCCCGGGCTCGGCGTGGCCGTAGCCCTCCTGCGCCATCGCCGCGCCCGCGACGAGCGTCAACGCGGCGGCGCCGGCGGACGATGCGAATTTCTGTCCCATTGTGCGCAAATTCATGTCGATTCAACGCTCCTGGCGCGCCGGTCAAACCGGTCTGTTGCCCCGGTCGCGCCACCGCGCGACCCCCTCGTCCCGAAACCGCGCGAAGCGGCCCCATCGGCGAGCGAAAAACCACAATCCGCGAGCCGTGGCAACTCGCCGCGCGCTTCATTCACCGCGACATTTGGGCGCGCAAGCCAAGGTCGCCCGCCTTGACAGGCGCGTCTTGTATGCTAGCGCCGATCCGCAATCGCCGTTTTTCCGTCCGATTCCCGGTTCAGAGGGGCGCGGATCGGAACCGGAACCGCCATTCAGGGCGGCGACCGGCGCACAGGAGCTCCAATGGTGTCTTTCGCCGCATACCGTGCCGCCGCGACGTTCGCGGCCGCGACGCTCGCCGGCCTGTTCGCTTGCGTCGGCGCGTCGGCGCCGGCCGCGGCCCAGGGCGCCGTGAAGAGCAAATTCGGCGATTGGGAGATGCGGTGCGAGACGCCTCCCGGCGCCAGTCGGGAGCAGTGCGCCCTCATCCAGTCCATTCAGGCCGAGGACAAGCCAAACGTCTCTCTCGTGATCATCGTGTTGAAGACCGCCGACGGGAAGTCCCGGCTGTTGCGCGTCGTCACCCAGCTTGGCGTGTTGCTGCCAGCCGGGCTCGGCCTCAAGATTGATCAGGTGGATGTCGGCCGGGCCGGCTTTGTGCGCTGCCTCGCCACGGGCTGCGTCGCCGAAGTCGTGATGGAAGACAAGTTGATCGATCAACTTGGCGCCGGCAAGAACGCCACCTTCAACGTGTTCAACACGCCCGAGGAAGGCGTCGGAATTCCCTTGGCGCTCGCCGGGTTCAAGGAAGGCTTCGCGAAATTGCCCTGAACCGGTCTTTTGCCCTGAGCCCATCGGCTAGCCGATCCCGGAAAACGTCTCTATAAGCCCACGCTCGCGTGCGGCGTGGAGGGTGCGGAAATGCGGATGTATGTCGGGCCATTGGCCGCGCTGGCGGTTCTTGCCACGCTTGGTTTGGGCGGTTGCGGGAGCAAGGAAGACGACGTCGGCAACACGGTTGGCAATCTTTTCGCGTTCAATTCGACGACCGCTCCTCCCCTGACGGCGGCGAATAGGTCCAACGACGTGGTTTGCCCGCCTGTGCTGGTCGCCGAGGGGCAGGCTTCCTATCGCATCTACGCCGGCGCCGACAAATCCAACGCGGGCGTGAAACAGCAATTCGCCCTGGGCGCCCTGTCGCGCGATTGCGACACGAATGGCGGGTCGATCAACCTTCGCCTTGGCATTTCCGGATACGTCCAGGCCGGCCCGGCGGGAGGGGCCGGAGCGTTCACCGTGCCCGTCAAGGTCGTGGTGCGCCGCGAGAGCGATCAGGCGCCGGTGGAGGTCAGAACCTACAAGATTTCGGCGGCGATCGCGCCCAGCGAAGCCTCCGCTCCGTTTTCGCTGGTGACCGATCCTATTGCCTTGCCTTCGCTCAGCAAGGACGCCGACACCGATTATTCGGTCTATGTCGGCTTCGACGCGGGCGCTCCGGACGCGCCCAAGGCCCCCGCCAAGCGCCGCAAGCGCGGCTGATCGACGCCGGTGGAATTGTCGCGACGGCGCGCGATAACGCGTTCTTAGTCAAGGTCGCGACATTTTGGAACCAATCCGTTCACGCGCGATTTATCGAACATGCGCGAGTTCACACATCCCCATCGCGTTCTGGTCGTTGAGGACGAGCCCTTGCTGCTCCTCGACATGCTGGAATGCTTCGCCGACGCGGGCATAGGCGCCTTGAAGGCCGGCTGCGCGGCGGAAGCGTTCGAACAGATCGAGCGAAACCCCGACATCGACGTGCTGTTCACCGACGTGAACATGCCGGGCGGGTTCGATGGCGTGGATTTGGCGCGACACGTTCGCCTGACGCGGCCCGACATGAAGGTGTTTGTCACGTCGGGCGAGTTCAGGCCGTCGCCTGAACAGGATTTCACGCGGTTCGTTCCGAAGCCCTATGATCCGGTGGAAGTCATTGAGCTTATGTCGCGGCTTTTCTGAGCGCCGCGCAGGCTAGATCTTCTCGTCGGGGTAGACGCCCCAGAGGTCGGTCTGGGCGATATAGCCATCGTATCCCTCGCCGAAAATACGGCACCACGAAGCGTCGCAGCTTTTGATATGGGCGAGCACCCCCGCCTGGACGTTGGCGGCGATATCGGCGTTGGCGGACGGTTTCGCGCGGATCGAGAACACCTGGCCTTTCTTCCAGGGCGCGACAAGCGCCGTCCTCAGTCCCGACAGCAGGGACTTTTGCACCCAGCCTTCAGTCCCTTCAGAGTCGCGAATGCGCCGCCAGGCGTCGAATTCCGCCATCACCTCGACAGGCAGGCCCGCGCGCTGGAATATCCACGCCGTGCGGTGATCCATCGAGGGGCCTTCGCGCAGGTTGACGCGGTCCGACTTCAAACTCACGTAGCGGGGCACCGGCAGCCCCGTGGACGTGCCAAGAGCCTGTCCGCCGGCGCTCAACGCTGGCGACGTTCCCGCGAACGCGAGGGCGGCTGTGGCCCCCGCCATTCGGATGTTCACAAAACGACGGGAAAACTCGACACGCATCGCCATGGCCCCGTTGCGCCGCGGTCGCCAGAGCGGCGCGGCGGTCGGTGAAGAGCCTCAATTTGAGGCCCGCGTGGTTAAGGCCCGATGAATGCGGCGAAAAATCGCCGATGGCGCCAAAAACCGCCATGGCGCGAAGCCGAAGCCGGCCTTTCGCGGGCGGCGGCAAATAGCTCGTGCCGCGGCCCGTGAAATCGGGCTAAAAAGGATTCTGGAGATTCGCATGAACAAGCCGAAGCCCCTCGTCGTCGTCACCCGCCGCCTGCCGGATTCGGTCGAGACGCGGATGTGCGAGTTGTTCGAAACCCGCCTCAACCACGACGATGTCCCCATGGCGCCCGACGTTCTCGCGGCGGCGCTCGCCGAGGCCGACGCGCTGGTGCCCACGGTCACGGACCGCATCGACGCGGCGGTGATCGCGAAAGCCGGAGATCGCCTGAAGCTCATCGCCAATTTCGGCAACGGCGTCGACAACATCGACGTGTCGGCGGCGGCGGCGCGCGGCATCGCGGTCACCAACACCCCCGGCGTTTTGACCGAGGACACCGCCGACATGACGATGGCGTTGATTCTCGCGGTCGCGCGCCGGCTGGCCGAGGGCGCCCGTGTCGTCCCCGGCGGCGACTGGTCGGGCTGGTCGCCCACCTGGATGCTGGGATCGCGCATCACGGGAAAACGGCTCGGGATCGTCGGCATGGGCCGCATCGGTCAGGCGCTGGCGAAGCGGGCGCGCGCCTTCGGCCTGTCGATCCACTACCACAACCGCCGCCGCCTCGCGCCCGCGCTCGAAGCCTCGCTCGGCGCGACCTACTGGGATTCGCTCGATCAGATGCTGGCGCGCATGGACATCGTGTCGGTGAACTGCCCGCACACGCCGGCGACCTATCACCTGCTGTCGGCGCGCCGGCTGAAAATGCTGCCGCCCCGGGCGATCGTCGTCAACACCGCGCGCGGCGAAATCATCGACGAGGCGACGCTGGCGAAGATGCTGGAGGCGGGCGAACTCGCCGGCGCCGGGCTCGACGTGTTCGAGCACGAGCCGGCGGTGTCGCCGAAACTCGTTCGCCTCGCGAAGATGGGCAAAGTGACCCTGTTGCCGCACATGGGCTCGGCGACGCGGGAAGGCCGCGTCGAGATGGGCGAAAAAGTGATCGTCAACATCAAGGCGTTCTGGGACGGGCATCGCCCGCCCGACCGCGTTTTGCCGGACATGATTTGACGGGCGTCAGGCGGGGTTCGGCGGCGTCCAGCGCAACACCGGGCGCCGCGCCGCGCGGGTCTCGTCGAGGCGGCCGCGCGGCGCGAGCGCCGGGGCCGCGTGAAACGCCTCGGTTTCGCCGCGGCGGATTCTGAAGGTCAGCTCGCGCAATGTCGCGATGAACAAATCCAGCGACGCCAGCGATTCGGATTCCGTTGGCTCGATCAGCATCGCGCCATGGGCGACAAGCGGAAAATACATCGTCATCGGGTGGAAGCCCTCGTCGACGATCGCCTTGGCGAAATCCAGCGTCGCGACGCCCGTCCCTCGAGCCATTTGTCGTCGAAGAGGACTTCGTGCATGCAGACGCGGTCGCCAAACGGCTGCGTCATGACGTCGGCGAGGCCGGCGCGCGCGTAGTTGGCGTTGAGCACCGCGTCCTCCGACGCCTGTTTGAGGCCGTCGCCGCCGTGCGACATCATGAACGACAGCGCGCGGACGAACATGCCCATCTGGCCGTGGAAGGCGCTCATGCGGCCAAGGTTTTTTCCCTCCGCGTGTTCGACGAGGCGAAGCAAGCCGCCGTCTTTCGCGACGAACGGAACCGGCGCGAACGGCGCCAGCCGCTCCGAAAAAACAACGGGCCCCGCGCCTGGGCCGCCGCCGCCATGCGGCGTCGAAAAGGTCTTGTGCAGATTGATGTGCATGGCGTCGACGCCGAGGTCGCCGGGCCGCGTCTTGCCCATCAGGGCGTTCAAATTGGCGCCGTCGCAATAGAAATAGGCGCCCGCCGCGTGAACGGCGTCGGCGATCTCGACGATGCCGCGCTCGAACAGGCCGCATGTGTTGGGATTGGTCAGCATGATCGCCGCGACATCGGGCCCAAGCGCGGCGCGCGCGGCTTGCGCGGAGACCACGCCGTCCGCGCCCGTGGCGATTGAACGCACGGAAAAGCCCGTCATCGCCGCGGTCGCGGGGTTGGTGCCGTGAGCGCTGTCCGGCGCGAGCACGATCTTTCGCGTCGCCGCCTCGCCGCGCGCGTCAATGGCCGCGCGGATCGCCATCATGCCGCAGAGTTCGCCGTGCGCGCCGGCCTTCGGCGACATCGCGACCGCGTGGGTTCCGGTGATTTCCATCAGCCAATGGGCGAGGACGTCGATCAGTTCGAGCGCGCCGCGAACGGTCGATTGCGGTTGCAAGGGATGAATGTCGGCGAAGCCCGGCAGCCGCGCCATCGCCTCGTTGATCCGGGGATTGTGCTTCATCGTGCACGAGCCCAGCGGATACATGTTGGCGTCGATGGAATGGTTTTTCTGCGACAGGCGGACGTAATGGCGCATCGCCTCGGGCTCGCTCAGGCCCGGCAGGCCGATCGGTTCTTCGCGAAGCAGGCCGCCGAGCCGGTGATCGAACGGCGCGGGCTCGCCGATATCGACGCCCGCGACATCGGCGCGGCCGAGTTCGAAGATCAAGCCTTCCTCGATTTGCAGCGCGCGGTTGGTGGTGAAGGTTTTTTTCGACGCTCGCGACGGCGCGGCTTCGGGCGCGGTGGGTCGGCCTTGATTGTTCATCATGACAACGCCGTCTCCAGCGCCGCCACAAGCGCCGCGCGGTCTTCGTCGCTGTTGGCCTCCGTGCTCGCCACGATCAACAGATCGTCGAGCCCCTCGCCCGGCAGCAGCCGAGACGCCGGCGCGCCGCCGAGCACGCCGCGCGCCGCCATTTTCTCGACCAGCGCCGCGGCGTCGCCCTTCACGCGCAGCGTGAATTCGTTGAAGAAGCGCTGGTTCAAAACCTCGACGTTCGCGACCCGCGCCAGCGCGTCCGCCAGCTTCACGGCGTTGGCGTGGTTGACGCGCGCGAGGCGGCGCAGGCCGACTTCGCCGAGCAGGCTGAGATGGATCGAGAAAGCCAGCGCGCAGAGGCCGGAATTGGTGCAGATGTTCGATGTCGCCTTCTCGCGGCGGATGTGCTGTTCGCGCGTCGACAGCGTCAGCGCGAAGCCCCGTCGACCCGCGGCGTCCACCGTCTCGCCCGCGAGACGGCCCGGCATTTGCCGCACATGGGATTGGCGCGTCGCGAACAGCCCGACATAGGGGCCGCCGAAGTTCAGCGCGTTGCCGATCGACTGGCCTTCCCCAACGACGATATCGGCGCCCATGGCGCCGGGCGCGCGCAACATGCCGAGCGAAACAGCTTCGGTGAACACGGCGATCAGCAGCGCGCCACGCGCGTGGCAGGCGTCGGCGAGCGCGGCGAGATCGCGCGCGTTGCCCCAGAAATCGGGCGTCTGGACAACCACGCAGGACACGGACCCGTCGATTTCAGCCGCGAGGTCCTCGCCAGCCAAAACATCCCATGGCGCCGACACGACATCGTGGCCCGACATGCGCGACATCGTGGCGATGGTGTCGGCGTATTGCGGATGCAGCCCGCCAGACAAGACAGCCTTGCGGCGCCGGGCGATTCGATGCGCCATGAGCGTGGCTTCCGCCGCCGCGGTCGAGCCGTCGTACATGCTCGCGTTCGCGACATCCATGCCGGTCAGCATCGCCACCTGGGTCTGGAATTCGAACAGGACCTGCAATGTGCCCTGCGCGATCTCGGGCTGGTAGGGCGTGTAGCTGGTGAGGAATTCCGAGCGCTGGATCAGGTGGTCCACGGTCGCTGGAACATGGTGCTTGTAGGCGCCGCAGCCGACGAAAAAGGGCAGCGAGCCCGCCGGCGTGTTCTTCGCCGCCATGGCGCCGAGAACCCTTGCGACCTCGGCCTCGGATTTTCCGCGCGGTAAATTCAGCGGCCGGTCGAGGCGCTTCGCCGCCGGGATGTCGGCGAAGAGGTCGTCGATGGAAGCGACGCCGATTGTCGCCAGCATGTCCCGGCGTTCCCGATCCGTGTGCGGCAGAAATCGCATCCCGCTCCTCCGCCGCGCGCCGTCAGGACAGCGTTTTCACGAAGGCCTCGTAGGCCGCTTCGTCCATCAGCGCGTCGAGTTCGCCGGGGTTGGTCAAGCGCAGCTTGTAGAACCAGCCCTTGCCGAGCGGCTCTTCGTTGACATCGCCCGGCCGCTTTTCAAGCGCCGAATTGACCGCCGTCACTTCGCCGGAGACGGGGGCGAACACATCGCTCGCCGCCTTGACGCTTTCGACAACTCCCGCGGCGTCGCCGCCGGCGAACGTCGCGCCAACCGCCGGCAATTCCACGAAGACCACATCGCCCAGGGTCTTTTGCGCGTAATCGGTGATTCCGACCGTCGCCATGTCGCCGTCAACCGCGACATATTCATGGTCCCGGGTGTAGCGGACGCTCGGCATGACGCTTCTCCGGTCCGCGCTATCGCTTGTAGCGGTGGGGAATAAACGGCATCGCCGCGACGCGCGCCGGCATGGGCGTGCCGCGCACGACAAGCATCAGTTCCGTTCCCGGCTCGGCGTGCGGGCCGACGACGTAGCCCATGGCGAGGGGAGCGTTGAGCGACGGGCCGAAGCCGCCCGATGTCACGACGCCAACCGGCGTCTCGTCGGGCGTGGTGATCAGGGTTCCCGTGCGCGCCGGCGCGCGTCCGTCGGGTAGAACGCCGACCCGCCTGCGCTGCGGCCCTTCGGCGATTTCGCGCTGGACGCGCTCGGCGCCGGCGAAGCCGCCCTCGGCGACGCGCCGCTTGCCGATCGACCATTCGAGACCGGCCTCGACGGGGGAAATCGATTCGTCGATATCGCGGCCATAGAGGCACAAGCCGGCCTCGAGCCGCAGCGAATCGCGCGCGCCCAACCCTATTGGCAACACCTCGGGTTCGGCCAGCAACGCCCGCGCCAGACGGTCGGCGCGATCGCCGCGGATGGAAATCTCGAAGCCGTCCTCGCCCGTGTAGCCGGAGCGCGACACATGGCAGTCCAGGCCGGCGACGTTCAGCGTCGCCGCCGACATGAAGGCGAGCGACGCGGCTTCCGGGCAATGGCGCGACAGAACTGCCTCGGCCAACGGTCCCTGCAACGCGATCAGCGCCCGGTGTGGCGCGCGGATCAACCGCGTCCCGGCGGGGAGCCTCGCTTCGATATGATCGAAATCGACGTCCTTGCGCGAGGCGTTGAC
The DNA here is from genome assembly GCA_903825465.1 of uncultured Hyphomicrobiales bacterium. GTDB lineage: Bacteria > Pseudomonadota > Alphaproteobacteria > Rhizobiales > Beijerinckiaceae > Terripilifer. The sequence continues at coordinate 15,207 of CAIKAR010000015.1, forward strand.
CACCAGCATCAGCGCGCCGTCCTCGTCGGCGGCGGCCGAGCGGGAAATCATGAGATCGTCGACGATGCCGCCGTTTTCATTGAGCAATTGCGTGTAGCGCTGTCGGCCCGGCGCGAGGCCAAGCAGATCGGCGGGACAAAGCGCCTCGAGCGCGCGGGCGGCCACGTCGTGGTTCGCGCCGACGACAAAGGCCTGGCCCATGTGCGAGACATCGAACAGGCCGGCCTGGGCGCGGACGTGCTGGTGCTCGCCGAGCACGCCGAGCGAATAGTGCGCCGGCATGTCGTAGCCCGCGAAGGGCACCATTTTCGCGCCGAGCGACAGGCTGAGGGCGTGCAGGGGCGTGCGCGCCAAGGGCGCCGCCGGTGTGGACGCCGCCGGTGTGGATGAAGTGTCGGTCATAATGCCCCTGTGTCACGCCGTTGCAAAACCATCCGCCGGCGCGCGCCAGCGTACCGCGCCTCGCCCTTTCGCGCCATTGGGCTATCGGGCTATTGCGTGCCGGCGAGGCCGATTTTTTTGATGAGTTCGCTCCAGCGCGCCTGTTCGGATTTGATGAAGGCGGCGGTGCCGTCGAGATCGGGCGGCACGATGGGCAACAAGCCGAGGTCGTTCGCCTTGTCGAGGAAGTCCGCCGAGGTCGTGATTTTCTGCATTTCGTCGTGAAGGCGCCGAATGATCGCCTTCGATGTCGCCGCGGGCGCCAGCAGCACATGCCACGAGACCGCTTCGAGGCCCGGCGAATTGAACGCCTCGGCCATCGTCGGCACATCGGGGTAAAGCGCGAAGCGGGCGCCCGACGACACCGCCAGCGGGCGGAGCTTGCCGTCGCGGATGAGGCCCTGCGGCGCGGCGGCCTCGACCCAGCCGATTTCGACGTTGCCCGCCGCGATGTCGGTCATCTGTTGCGGCGTCGCGCGATAGGGAACGTGGTTGGCCGTGAGCCCGAACTTGTCGAGCACCAGTTCCATCGACAGTTGCTGCATCGTGCCGATGCCGAGCGAAGCGAAGTTCAGTTTGCCGGGGCTTTCCTTCGCGGCCTTGACGAAGTCCATCGCGCTCTTGAATGGCGAATTCGCGCCGACGACGAGGATGAACGGCGATTTGACGTAGAACGAGACCGGCGCGAAATCCTTCGCGGCGTCGTAGGGCATCTGCTTGTACATCGTCGGGTTGATGGTCAGCGTCGAGCTCACCGTCATCCCCAGCGTGAGCCCGTCGGGCGCGGCCTTCGACACGTCGATCGCGGCGATCATCAGCGCCGCGCCCGGCACATTCTTGACGACGACGGGCTTGCCCAGGACGTTCTGCAAGCCCTCGGCGTAGAGCCGCACGAGGGCGTCGCCGCCGGTGCCCGGCGCCAGCGGCAACTCGATGGTGACGGTCGAGGCCGGATAGCCCTGCTGCGCGCGGGCGGCGCCCCAGGGGGTGAACGCCCCGGCGGCGAATATCGCGGACGCGGCGCGGCGGTCGATGGTCATGGCGTTCTCCCTGTTCCCGCCGAGCTTAATGCTTTTCCGTCGGCGTGGGAAACCGTCGGAGACTTGCGCCAGGTCCGCTCTCGATTATGTTGCGCCCCGGAGCGGCGCGGCATGGCTGGGGAGCGATTGGGATTGTTGTTGGCGTTGTTCGCCCTCGCGGCGGCGAGCGCCCCGGCGCAAAGGCGCCCCCGGCTTGTCCCCGTGTCGAGGTTTCCCCATGATCGATAGGGCTCGCCGCCTTTTCGCCGGTTATCGACGATGGGGTCTTGCCCGGTCGGCGCGAATCTTCGTCGACAAGTCGGCGCTGAAGGTTGCCCAACGGGTCTTCGGCTTCGCCGAATGGCACGCTATCGCGCCAACGTCGCTGCGGACCTACCGCGTCGGATTGGCCGCGATGGCCAACGAGGTCAAGGCGAATGTCGTGGTCGAGGTGGGTTGCGGGCTGGGAGCGATTCTGGCCCGAATCAACGCGCCTACCCGCGTCGGCTACGATGTCGACGATGGCGTCATCCGCGCGGCGCGCGCGTTGCGCAGTCGCGCGATCACATTCCGGGTCGGAAGTTTTCCAGACGTCGTCGAGCCGTCAATCGATCTTCTCATCGCCGTCAACTGGCCGCACGATTTCCCTCCCGACCAACTGGACAGCTGGTTGACGCCTCTGCTTCAACGCGCGCGTTATTTGCTCGTCGACATCATCGCGCCAAGCGGTCCAAGTCCCTATCGTTACTTCCACGACTTCGCGTTTCTGAGCGGTCGCGCGACCTGCGTTCGACGCGAGCCGCTGGGCGAAGAACATCGCGAGTTCCTGCTGCTCAAGGTAATCCAATGACGGCGCGCGCGGCCGGGCATGTCCGCGACGTGGCGCCGCCATGAATTTCGCCGCGATATGCGTCACGTTGGGGCTTGCGGTCGCCGCCTGGCCGGCGCGGGCGGATGGCCTCGCGCCCTACGAAATCGTTGGCGACGCGATTCCCGCCCCCCTCGCTGGCGCCTTGGGAGACGCGGCGCGCGGCCGCGCGATTGTGCTCGACCGGCAGACCGGCCTGTGCTTGTTGTGCCACTCGGGGCCTTTTCCCGAGGCGCGGTTTCAGGGCGGCCTCGCGCCCGATCTGGGCGGGACGGGATCGCGATGGAGCGAAAGCCAGCTGCGGCTGCGGATCGTCGACGCCCGGCGCCTCAACCCCGACACGATCATGCCGCCCTATTATGTCGTGGATGGATTGACCGGCGTGGCGAAATCCTATGTCGGAAAGCCCATCCTCGGCGCCGCCGAGATCGAGGATGTCGTCGCGTTTCTGGCCACGCTGAAGGACAAATCAAAATGAGCGACGCCCCGCGCGTTTTCAACCGGCGAACGCTTGTCACGCGGGCGGTCCACGTCGTCGCCGGCGCGGGCGCGCTGGCTCTCTCCGCCGCGCCGGCGCGCGCGACGCCCGACATGATGAGCGAGGCCATCCGCAAGCTCGTCGGCGGCGCGAAGGTGAACGAAGGCCGCGTGACGCTCGACATTCCGCCGCTCGTGGAAAACGGCAACACGGTGCCGCTGACGGTGGCCGTCGAAAGCCCCATGACGGAAAAGGACTACGTCGCCGAGATCCACATTTTCAACGAGAAAAACCCGCAACCCTATCTGGTCGCCGCCTACATCGGCCCCCGGGCTGGAAAGGCCGAATTCGCGACGCGCGTGAAGCTGAACGACAGCCAGCATATCATCGCCATCGCGCGCATGAGCGACGGCTCGTTCTGGTCGGACGGCGCCGACGTCATCGTCACCATCGCGGCTTGCGTGGAGATCAGCGAACAATGACGCGCGCCCTCGTCAACGTGCCCGCCCGCGCGAAAAAGGGCGACATCATCGAAATCAAGACATTGATCTCGCATCCGATGGAGAGCGGCTACCGGGTCGGCTATGGCGGCGAGCCGCTCAAGCGCGACATTATCCAGACGTTTTCGTGCGATTACGACGGCGCGAAGATTTTTCTGGCGCAGTTCTCGCCGGCGGTCGCGGCCAACCCCTTCGTGTCGTTTCACACGGTGGCCACCGCGAGCGGCAAGCTCGTCTTCCGATGGGAGGGCGACAACGGCTTCGAGGCCGAAGAGACCGCGGAGATCGTGGTGGAATGACCGCCAGACCGCTATGGCTAGGGCTCGCGGCGATGTGGATCGGCGGCGCGCTGGCCGATGAAATTCCCCGCGATCAACGCCGTTCGGGCTACGAGACCATGCGCCCCGAAACGCGCGCCATGCAGGACAGCGACGCCGACAATCCGGCGACGCTGTGGGTCCTCGACGGCGAAGCGCTGTGGAACAAGCGCGAAGGCGCCGCGGGCAAGTCCTGCGCCGACTGCCACGCCGGCGCCGCGCCGATGAAGGCCGTCGCGGCGCGCTTTCCCCGTTTCGACGCGGCGCGCGCGACGCCTGTCGATCTCGAACAGCAAATAAACATTTGTCGGCGCGACCGGCAGAACGCGCCGCCGCTGGCCGCCGAAAGCCACGACCTGCTGGCGCTGGAAGCCTTTGTGGCGAAGCAGTCGCGCGGCGACACGATCGAGCCCAACCGCGAGCCCGGCGCGAAGGAATCGATCGAGGCGGGGCGCAAGCTCTTCAACGAGCGCCGCGGCCAGCTCAACCTTTCGTGCGCGCAATGCCACGACGACAACTGGGGCAAAAGCCTTGGCGGCGCGAACATTCCGCAGGGCCATCCGAATGGCTACCCGCTGTATCGGCTCGAATGGCAGTCGCTTGGCTCGATGGGGCGGCGGCTGCGCAACTGCCTGTCGGGCATGCGCGCGGAGCTTTGGCCGCGGGACGCGCGCGAATACGTCGATATCGAGATGTATTTGATGTCGCGAGCCGCCGGTCTGAAAATGGAAAGCCCCGCGGTGAGGCCGTAAGGCGCGCGGCGGCGCCGAAATAAGTTGATTTGCGCCGCCTCATCGGGAATCTAGGGAAACGTCACCATTCGGAGGATCCGCCTTGCCCTTGCCGGCCAACCCGCGCGACACGTTCAAATCGCCGCTTTCCGTTCTGCGCCCGAAAAACATCGCCATCGTCGGCGCGTCGGACCGCGCGTCGTGGCCGCGGCAGATTCACGGCGAATTGCGCGACGGCGGCTATCCCGGCGACGTCTTCCTGATCAATCCGCGGCAGACGGAGGTGTTTGGCCAGAAGTGTTACCCGGATTTCGCCGCCCTGCCGACGCCCGCCGAACACGCGCTCGTCATCGTGCCGGCGCCGCATGTCGTCGGCGTGCTCGAAGAGGGCGTCAAGCAAGGCCTCAAAAGCGCGACGGTGTACGCCGGCAACATTGGCGAAGGCTTGAACCCGGAAGTGGTCGAGCGCGGCGTGGCGCTGCGCGCGCTGATCGAGCGCACCGGGCTCGCGGTCAACGGGCCGAACTGCATGGGCGGCAACTCGCCGCGCGACCGGTTCTTCGGCTATCCCAATCCCGACCTGTTGAAACTGCCCGTCGGAAACGTGTCGTTGATTTCGCAATCGGGCGGCACCCTGCAATTCCTCATGCAGTCCGCCGGCGCGCGCGGCGTCGGCTTTTCCACGTCGTTTTCGAGCGGCAACGAGATCGATCTCGACCTCGCCGATTTCGTGAATTTTCTCGTCGATGACGGGCACACGAAGGTCATCGCTCTGTTCATCGAGGGAATCAGGCGCCCACAGGTGTTTATGCGCGCCGCCGCCCGCGCGCTGGCGGCGGGCAAGCCGATCGTCGCGATCAAGACCGGAAAATCGCTGAAGTCGCGCGAGGCTTCGATGTCCCACACCGGCGCCATCGCCGGCGACTACGAGGTCTTCACGGCGATGTGCGAGCGCTATGGAATCGTCCTGTGCGATTCGCTCGACGACATGGTGGAAACCCTGCTCGCGTTCCAGCCCTGCCGCTGGCCAAAGGGCAACCGCGTCGGCTGGGTGACGACGTCGGGCGGCACGGTCGATCTTCTCTACGACGACATCGAGAGCATCGGCGGCGTCGTGGCGCCGGACTACAGCGACGCGACGAAGGCGGCGATCCGCCACCTCGTGCCGGCGGAGCTCGCGATCAAAAACCCGCTGGACGCCGGCATTCCCTCGACGGACGCCAACGCCGTGGAAATGTGCGTCGCGGTGGCCAACGATCCCGGCGTCGACATGCTCGCCTGGGCGCAGGTGCTGCCGTCCGGCAAACGCAGCCCGGACGCGGATGTCATCAAGACCATTCTCGCGGCGACGGACAAGCCGGTGCTCGCCTTTGGCCGGATGCAATACATGTTCGAGCCGAAGGCGCTTGAGTTTCAAGACGCGGTTGGCTTTCCGTTCCTGCAGTGCCTGCCGGCGACGGTGCGGGCGTTGGGCGGATTGGCGTTCTATGGCGCGCGCGTCGGCCGCGGCGTCGAACCTCTTCCGGCGCCGAAGGGCGTCGCCGCCGACATCGCGGGCGCGGCGCTGGACGCGGCGTTGGCGAAACGCGGCGTCGACGCGCCCAACAGCGCGATGGCGAAAACACCGGCCGGCGCCGCCGCGGCCGCGGCGAAGATCGGCTTTCCCGTCGCGTTGAAAATCGTGTCGCCCGAGTTCACGCACAAAACGGAAATCGGCGGCGTGAAACTCGGGCTCAAATCCACCGCCGAGGTGGAAGCGGAAGCGGCGGCGCTCGTCGCGGCGCTGCGCGGGCGCGCGCCAGACGCGGCCATCGAAGGCTTCCTCGTTCAGGAAATGGCGAAGGGCGTCGAGATCATCGTCGGCGCGCGCAACGACCCGATGTACGGGCCGGTGCTGCTGCTGGGCGCGGGCGGAATCATGGTCGAACTCGTCAAGGACATCGCGTTTCGCCTCTTGCCCGTTTCCGACGCCGATGTGCTGGAGATGATCGACGGCCTGAAAGTGAAAAAGCTGCTGAAGGGTTGGCGCGGCGCGCCGCGAGCCGACATCGACGCGCTCGTTCGGGCGGCCAGGGGCCTTGGCGACTTTTTTCTCGACCATCGCCATCTCGTCGACGACATCGAGATCAACCCCATCATCGTTCTGCCCAAGGGGCGGGGCGCGCGCGCGGTCGACACGCGCGTTGTCAAACGCTGACGGACAAACGCTGACAGAAGGGACGCGAGCCATGGATTTCACCCTGCCCGAAGAACTGCGCATGCTGCGCGACAACCTGCGGCGCTACGTCGAGAAGGAGATGATTCCGGTCGAGCGCGACAGCGTCACCGACGAGGAGGAGCTGAAGCCGGAATACAGGGAAAAATTCCAGAAGGGCATGAGGGATCTCGGCCTGTGGATGTACGACGTGCCCGAGGAACACGGCGGCCAGGGCCTCGGCGTGATGGCCCGTTGCGTCATCTGGGAGGAGATGGCGCGCACCATCGCGGTGCCCGCGCGCCATTCGGAAATCACCGGGCCAAGCGTGCGCGCGATCCTTTACGACCTGCCCGAGGACATGAAACAGCGTTATCTTTATCCAGTGCTGCGCGGCGAGAAACACGCGTGCTTCGGCCAGACGGAGCCGGACGCGGGCTCCGACCCCGGCGGCATGCGCACAACCGCCGTCAGGGACGGCGACGACTATCTCATCAACGGCACCAAGCGCTTCATCACCGGCGCGGCGAGCGCCGATTTCATCCAGTTGATGGCGGCGACGGACCGCGCCAAGGGCTCGCGCGGCGGCATTTCCTGCTTCATCGTCGACATGGACGCGCCGGGCGTGAAGATCACCGCGCGCTTCAAGACCATGATGGGCGACCGGCCTTGCGAGATCCATTTCGACAACGTGCGCGTTCCCGCGGGGCAGCGCGTCGGCGCGGAAGGCGAAGGCTTCAAGTTCGGCCAGAAATGGCTCGGCATTGGGCGCCTGCACCACGCGGCGCGCGCCATCGGCGTCGCCGAGCGCTGTCTGGGGTTGGCGACGAACTATTCGAAGCAGCGCGTCACCTTCGGCCAGCCGCTGTCGCAGCGCCAGTCGATTCAGTGGATGCTGGTGGACTCCTTTGTCGAGATCAAGGCCGCGCGCCTGATGCTCTACGAGGCCGCGACGAAGATGGAGGCGGGCGAGGACGTCCGCAACGACTGCTACGTGGTGAAGATGTACGCCGACGAAATGTCGTTCCAGGTGGTCGACCGCGCGATGCAGATCCACGGCGGCATCGCGCTGACGACCGATCTGCCCATCGAGCGCATGTGGCGCCAGCAACGCAGCTACCGCATCACCGAGGGCGCGACGGAGGTGATGAAGATGGTCATCGCGCGGCATGTGCTGAAAAGCTATTGAGGGGTGGGTTTTCTCGAAACCGCCTCGGAAAAGTTTTCATGACGCATGCTCGCGGCCACGAAAGCCACCCGCGCCACGATCGCGATCACAAGCACGGCCACGGCCACGACCACAGCCATGGACATGGCGGCCCCGGCCACGTCCACGCGCCCGCCAGCTTCGGCAAGGCGTTCGCCATCGGCGTGGCGCTGAACGCCGCGTTCGTCGTGATCGAGGTCGTCTATGGCGTTCTGGGAAACTCGGTCGCGCTGATCGCCGACGCGGGGCACAACCTGTTCGACGCGCTTGGCCTTGGCGTCGCGTGGGCGGCCGTGGTTTTGGGCCGTCGCGATCCCACCAGCCGCTTCACCTATGGCCTTGGCGGCACATCCATTTTGGCGGCCCTGTTCAACGCGGTGTTTCTGCTTGTGGTGACGGGCGGCCTGACCTGGGAGGCCATTCAACGGTTTTTTCAGCCCGAGCCGGTCGCTGGAAAAACCGTGATGATCGTCGCGGCCTGCGGCGTTGTCCTCAACGGTTTCTGCGCGTGGCTGTTCGCCTCGGGCCGCGAAGGCGATCTCAATACGCGCGCCGCTTTCACGCATATGGCGGCCGACGCCCTCGTGTCCCTCGGCGTCGTTGTCGGCGGCCTGATTATCCTGCTCACGGGCTGGCAATGGATCGACCCGGCGATGACGCTCGTCATCAACGCGGTCATCGTGTGGGGAACGTGGAGCCTCCTGACCGGCTCGCTCCACATGTCGTTGAACGCGGTGCCGCCGGGGGTCGATTTGGCTGGTGTGCGGGCGTTCCTGCTCGCGCTGCCCGGCGTGAGCGAACTGCACGACCTTCACGTGTGGTCGTTGAGCACGACGGAGACGGCGCTCACCTGCCATTTGGTGACGCCCGATGGGCCGCCCTCGGACGAGGTCTTGTTCCACGCCGAGGAAGAACTGCGGGAGCGTTTCGGCATCGGCCACGTAACGCTTCAACCGGAGAAAGCGCCCTCCGCCGCGCACATGGCGGCGACGCACAAGTATTGAGAAACGCGATGCGTTGAGAAATACCGCTCCACGCAAAAGCTCAATCCACAAAACACGAAAACATTGGCGCGCGCTCCCCGGATATCTTCGTGCGACCCGCGCGTCGCAAAACGACCCGCGCGCTCAATACCGTCCCGCCGCCGCTGGATCGGTTCCCGGCTGCGGCGCGGCGCCGGTGGCGGGGTGGGCGAGCGGCGATATGTCCAGCGGCGCCGGGGCGAAGGGGCTTGCGGGTTGCTTGCGCTCGGCTTCAACGGCGGCGCGGGCCGCCGCCGCGCGGGCTTCGCTGGCCTTGCGGTCCCTCTCCGCTTTGTCGGCGTCGGCTTTCGCCTTGACGATCCGCTCGGCTTCCAGACGCGCGGCTTCGGCGGCGCGGCGTTTCTCCTCCTCGCGGGCGAGGCGCTCCTGTTCGGCTTGGTAGGCGGCGATTTCCTGTTCGCGCTTGTCCATGAAGGCGAGGCCCTTCAGCCGCCGGCTGAACGACTGGCGCTCGCGCACGTCGGCTTCGAACGCCTCGATCCGCGCTTGCTCGCGCGCCACCGCGCGCGCCGTCAGGGCGGCGTCGAAGGCGCCGGCGTCGATGTCGCGGACGGGGTTGTCGAGCTGGCCTTTCCACACCAGCCACAGGCGCGGCGCGGGCCCGTCCCAATCCTTCGGCAATGGCTGCGTTTTCAGTTGCACGCGGCTTTCGGCCGCGCCCGATTTCAGATCGTAGGACAGCGCGAGGCCGTCCGCGTTCGTCATGCCGATCTTGCCGCCTGCTATCGTCACGTCGAAATCCCGGTCGCCCGCCTTGAACGGCGCGGCGTCGAATTCGCGCCGCAACGCGCCGAGGAAATCGTTCTCCGAAACGAAGAGGTCGCCGCTGTCGACGCGCGCCAGCACGCGCGCCGGCGCCGCCGGATCGGCTCTAGGGATCGCGAGGTCGACGACCCGCGCCTTGCCCTGCCCGGCGAGGCCGGAGACCATCGCCGACGCGCTGCCGCCCGTCGCGGAAAAATCAAACGACGCGGAAACGCCGCCGGACACGCCGGGTTTCGAGATCGTCAGTCCCTCCAGCGACCCCGCGCCGATCATCGCCGCCATCGCGCCGTCGCGCCGCAACGACAGGCGGCCGTCGGACAGTTTGCCGCCCGCGATATCGGCGGACACGTTCTCGAAAGCGGCGAGGCCGGGCTCCAGTTTGAGCTTGAATGTCGCGCCGCTGGCGGAGAGCGCGCTGGACAGCGCCAGGTTCGCCGCCGCGATATCGATGTCGGCGCGCGGCGCCGACGCCATGCCGGCGGCGAAGGGCGTCGTCGACACGGCTTCGCCGGGCTTGAGCTGGCGCTCCGGCCCCAACACCGCCTGGGCAATCGTGGGCGCCGACAGGCGGTCAAGCCGCAAGGCCCCGGTCCAGTGGGCGTTGGCCCATTTATTGGCGCCCCGCGCCGCCGCGTCCGGGGACAGTTGAAGGTCGCCGGCGATGTCGCTCCCCGCGATCGAGCCCGCGATCGATTGGAAGGCCACCCCCTGTTGAGAGGCGTCGATCCTGGCCGTCAGCTTGGCCGTTGGCTTGAGCGTGGCGTCTGGAAGGCCAAAACCGAGGAGGCGCAACGCGGGCGCGGCGTCGCTCGCATCGATGGCGAGATCTCCCGCGGCGCGCGCGAGATCCACCGTGTTGCCGATGAAATCCACCGCGGCGCCGCGCGTTGTCGCTTTCGCGTGGAGTTCGAACCCGGACGCGGGCGCGCCCCGCGCCGTTAGATCGACGCGCGCCGGTCCCGCATTGGCCGCGACCCCGCCGTCAAGCCCGATTTGCCGCAGCAACATCGCGGCGTCCTGCGATTCCAGACTGGCCGAAGCCGTCAGCGCTCCCTGCGTTCCCTCGGGTTTCGCGACGGCCTTGACGGCTGTTCCCCGCGCCGTGCCATCGACGCCGAACGAACTAATTATAAAAGGATTTTTCGATCCCTCGCGGTTCGCTTCAACATGAAAAACGAGCTTCGTTGGCGACAGCGCCGTGGCCCTCGCGGCGAGCGCGTCGGTCATCGGCCCAGGCGCGATCCGGCGCAGAAACGTAGCGAGTTCGCCGAGTCGATCCGCCGAAACGGAGGCGTTGAGACGAGCGGATTTCCCGTTGGCCTCGCCGGTGGCCCGCACCGTTGCGCCGCCAAGATCGTCGATCGCGAGTTCGTCGAGATGAACGAGATCGCTTTCCCTCTTTAGTTTCAAATGGATATGCCCCGCGTCGATGGCGCCTTCGCCAAACCGGGCGACCCTGATGGCTCGGGCATCCAGCAGGATCGACAGATCGGCGTCAGCGAGCGCCGCCGCTGGTCCCGACAGGTCGGGAGCGGTCTCAAGATCGAAGGCGTCGGAGGACAGGTCGGCGAAAAAACGCGCGGGTTCGCCGCCAAGGGCGCGGGTGAACGCCGCCGCGCCCGTCATGATTGTCCGATCCGCTTTCACAGCCAGATTGGCCGCGCTAAACCCAGCGCCTGACAGGGAAAAATCCCCCTTCGCGGCGAGCGATCCAACCGGCAGGCCACGCAAGCGCGCGGCGTCTTCCGGCGACCATTGTGCCAGCCAATCGGCCAGCCGGGGCAGATTGCGCGCGCCCATATCGATCCGGCCGCGAAACTCCGCCGCCGCGCCTGTTTCAACCGCGCCCGACATCGCGAGACGGGAGCCGCCGGGGCCCCCGTCCGCCGAGAAATCGACGCCCGCTGGAACTCCGGGGTTGAGCCGCAAAGCCCCATGAACATTGGTCAATGTCTCGCCGCCAAGCTGAGCGGCCGGTGTTGTGAGAGTAGCCTCAATGGCGAACGGCGCCCGTCCTCCCGCATCGGCTTTGCCAAGCGCGTCGCGCGCGGCGGCGAGCGCGGGATTCCCGGCGAAAGCGTCGAAATCGAGCTGTCGCGCTGATAAATCGAGCGCCAGGCGGAGTCTTGTCGCGAAATCCAGCCGCGCCGCCCCTTGCAGCGTCAACGAGCCTCCCTCCGTTCCAGCCTTTGGATCAATGCGAACGTCGAGCTTTTCCATACCGGCGCCATTCGCGTCGATTTTCAGCGGTCCCGACACGCGCCATGGCGCCGGCGAAGCCGCCGAAATAGCGGCTTGCCCGGAGAAGACGGGATTGCCCGCGGTGTCGAGGCTCGCGACACCTTCGAGATCGGCGTGGGGGACACCGTCTGTTTCGGACGAGACGAATTTCACGCGCATCCCGCCGTTTTCGACAGGGCCCGTAGCGAATTGAAAAGCCACGTTTTTTCCGTCCCGGTCGAAACCACCCGCGCCCTTGAACGGCCCGCGCAGGGATTCCGCCTCGCCTTCCAGATCGACTCCAGAAAGCGTGAATTTCGCGACGCCCGCGGAATCAATCACTCGCAGGCGGCCGTTTGTCAGGCTCACGCGATCGAAGCGGGCGTCCGACGTGGGAACCGCCGCCTCCAGCGGCGCGCGAATGGTCAGGTCGAGCGAGTCGATGGACGCGACGTAGAACCGGATTTCGCCCCGTATCAGCGGCATAACTTGCAGCTCAAGGCGGGTTTTGCCGGCGCTCCACTCAAGCCCCGGAGCCGACGCTTCGACGCCATTGAGAGCGAGATACGGCGTTGGAAGAAGTTTGAGATCGATGGCGCCTCGGGTCGAAACCGTCATTCCGATCGCCCGCGAAATCTCGCCGTCGATCAACCCCCGATGCGCGGTCCAGTCCACGAGCCATGGTCCCCCCAGCGCCACGCAGAGCAGCGCGACGATGGTGGCGGCGAGTATGGTCAGCCCTTCGCGCAAATCGGCTCGTGGAATTCGGCGGGATTCGAAGCGCCGCTTGAACGACGCTTATAGCCGATTTCAGGCTATTGTGGCACGATTTGGGATCGATGGCGGCGCCGCGGGCGGGCCCAAAAAAAGGGCCGGGCGTTACCGCCCGGCCACGGCCTGGCATGGGGGGAAGCCGGGCCTTTCAGAGGGATCGGGTGCCAATACGCGCGGGTTCGCCTGGAAGGGTGGGAGGGCGTCCCGTAATTCAGCAACCGTCTCAGCACTATCGAACCATAAGCTCGGGGCGACAATCCCCCGGTGCGCATGGGAGCCATGCGAATTACGCAGATTGATGCCGTGAATAGTTCATGGACGCATGCGCGGGGCGGGACGCGAGCCGACGCCCCCCGCTCAGTAGTCCCAGCGTTGCGCCGTCGCGACTAGAAAGTCCCGAAAAACCTGCACCCGCGCCACGTTTTTCAATTCTTCCGCGTAAACGAGATAACAGTCGAGTTCGGGCATGTCCGCTTCCGGCAATATTCGCACCAGCGCCGAATCCCCCGCCATCAGGTAATCCGGCAGCACGGCGATGCCGACACCGCTTTGCACCGCCCGCCAGACGGCGGTCAAATTGTTGATCGTCATGGCGGCCACGCGCGGCGCCTTGGCGTCCCGGCCCGCGGTTTGAAGGGAATTGATGTTTTGCAAATATGAGCCAGCGGAGACGCCGTAAACCAGAATGCGGTGGCGTTCGAGGTCGTTGAGATCGCGCGGTTGTCCATTGCGCTTGAGATATGGCGGCGACGCGTAGGCGTGGAAATGCATCGTGAACAACCGTCGGCGGATAAGGTCCGGCTGCACAGGCTCGCGCACGCGGATGGCGACGTCGGCCTCGCGCATCCCGAGGTCGAGATCGTCGTCGGTCAGAATCACATTGAGCCTGATGTCCGGATACAGCTCCAGAAATTCGCCAAGCCGCGGCGCGAGCCAGTTGGTGCCGATCCCCATCGTCGTGGTGACGCGCAATTCGCCGCTGGGCCTCTCCCTGCTGTCGGCGAGGCGCACCCGCGCGGCCTCGAGCCGTTGCGCGACATCGCGCACCGCGCGGTAGAGCGTGTCGCCTTGCTCGGTGAGGATGAGGCCGCGGGCGTGCCGGTGAAACAGCGGCGCCTGGATGTCCTGCTCAAGCGCGCTGATCTGCCGGCTGACCGCCGATTGGCTGAGGTCGAGCGTCTCGCCCGCGTGCGTGAACGAGCCCGCGGCGGCGACCGCGTGGAATATGCGCAGCTTGTCCCAGTCCACAGCCCCTCCAGCCGGCGCTTCGCGCTTACGCGACTGTCGCCAAATATTTCTCGGCTTCCAACGCCGCCATGCAGCCCATGCCGGCGGCGGTGACCGCCTGACGATAGATGTCGTCGGCCACGTCGCCCGCCGCGAATACGCCGGGAATATTCGTCGAGGTGGAATCGGGCGCGGTGAGAATATAGCCGTTCGACTTCGTTTCCAATTGGCCGGCGAACAATTCCGAAGCCGGCGAATGGCCGATGGCGACGAACACGCCATCGGCGTGTTGCTCGACGACGGCGCCGGTTTTTGTGTCGCGCAGCCGCGCGCCGGTGACCGAGGGCGGATCTTGCGTTCCGACGATTTCAGCGATTTCGGCGTTCCAGACCACCTCGATCTTCGGGTTTTTCGCCAAACGCTCCCGCAAAATGCGCTCCGCCCTGAAGCTGTCGCGACGGTGCACAACGACGACCTTCGACGCGAGATGGCCAAGATAGAGCGCTTCTTCCACCGCTGTGTTGCCGCCGCCGACGACGATGACTTCCTTGCCGCGGTAGAAAAATCCGTCGCAAGTGGCGCAAGCGCTGACGCCATAGCCCTTGAACGCCTCTTCCGAAGGGATGCCCAGCCAACGGGCTTTGGCGCCCGTGGCGATGATCAGGGCGTCGCAGGTCCAGACGGCGCCGCTGTCGCATTCAAGCCGGAAAGGACGTTTGGACAGATCCGCCTTCGTCACATGGTCCGAAACCATGCGCGCGCCAACGTGTTCCGCCTGCGCCTTCATCTGCTCCATCAGCCAGGGGCCCTGGATCACGTCCTTGAAGCCGGGGTAGTTTTCGACGTCCGTCGTGATCATCAATTGGCCGCCCGGCTCGAAGCCGGAGATCATCACCGGCGCGAGCAACGCGCGGGCCGAATAGATCGCCGCCGTGTAGCCGGCGGGGCCGGAGCCGACAATAATCAGCCGTGAATGTTCTGTTTTGGGCGCGTCGGACAAAGGAGCCTCATGGAACGAGCGGCGTCGGCGGTTATGTAGATAGGCGGAAGCCTTGCGGCAAGTCGAGGCGCGGGAACCCGCGATTGCCGGCGAAGCCACGAAAACGCCGCACCGGGGTTCGAGACAGGTCGTCCGCGCCCCGACGCGGCTTGCGCTGGATGGCGGGAAATGGCTAGCTCCGGGGGAGCGCGCTTTCGGCGTGTTTAACTGGAACGCCCGTAAGCGCATGCCTGTCGTCGAACGATATATCTTCCGTCAGTCCGGCGCCGCCTTTCTGGCGGCCCTGTTGGGATTGACCGGGGTGATCTGGGTCACAGAGGCGCTGCGCGATTTCGACCTTCTGACATCGAAGGGCCAGACAATCCTCGTGTTTCTGTCGGTGACGGCCATGGTGCTGCCGTCGCTGATCATGGTGATCGCGCCAGTGGCTCTGTTCGCCGCCGTTGTCTTCACGCTGAACAAGTTGAACGGCGACAGTGAACTGATCGCCATGTCCGCGTCCGGCGTGTCGCCGCTCCGGCTTCTGCGTCCGCTGGCCGCGCTGACTTTGGCGACGGCGCTTGTGGTTGGCTCGATGTCCATGTGGCTGACGCCGTCGGGCTTTTTCAGCCTGCGCAACATTCTCATGCGGGTGCGCGGCGACTTCCTCGCCAATGTCGTGGTCGCGGGGCAATTCACAACGCTCGACCGGGGATTTGTCTTCCACTACCGCGAACGCGCCGGCGGCTCCGGCTTGCGGGGCGTTTTCATTCAGGATCGCAGGGATCCCCAGCATATCAACACCTACCTGGCGGAGGCCGGCTACACCGCCGAGCACGATGGGCAGAATTTTCTCGTGCTCGAAAAAGGCAGCGTTCAACGGCAGGTCGAAGGGTCGAAGGATCCGGTCATGGTGGTGTTCGACCGTTACGCGGTCGATCTCGCGCAATTGAGCCCGGACATCGAGGGCGCGCCGCTGAAACCCAGGGAGCGGCCGACACTTGACCTTTTGTGGCCCAACACGAACGACCCCTATGTCCAGCGCAACCTCGGGGCCTTGCGCTCCGAACTGCATGACCGCGTCGCCAATCCGCTCTACGCGCTCGTCTTTGGGGCGATCGCCTTCGCCGCCGCTGGAAAGCCGCGCACAACGCGGCAGGGGCGCGGGTTGGCCGCGTTGATCGCCGTGCTGGCCGCGCTCGGCGTCAGGCTGCTGGGCGTCGCCGCCACCGCGCTTTCCTCCACTTATTTGGCCGCGACGGCGGCGCAATATCTCGTGCCGCTGGCGGCCCTCGCGATGGCCCTGTGGGTGGCGCTGGGGGATCCGGGCGCCACTCTTGCCGCGTTGGCGCGCCGCGCGCCGACGCGTTCGGCTGAAGCGGCATGACCATGCCCGGCAAAACCCTGTCGCGATATATCTTCCGGCGCTATTGCCTGTCGTTGGCCGCCGGAATGGCGTCGATACTATTGTTGATTTACCTCGTCGATTTCATCGAAATGTTCCGCCGGGCCAGCGGCACGGCTTCCGTTAGCTTGGGCGCGGCGGCGCTCCTGTCGCTTTTGCGCGCGCCTTCCATCGCCGAACAGGCGATGCCTTTCGTCGTGCTCGCGAGTTCGATGTTCGCTTTGTTCGACCTCGGCAGGCGCATGGAACTGGTTGTCGCGCGCGCCGCCGGGGTATCGGCCTGGCAGTTCCTGAGCCCCGCGCTTTTCGCGGCTGGAGCATTGGGCGTTTTCATGGTTGTCGCCTACAACCCAGCGGCCGCCTATATGAAGGAGAGCGCCGACCGGCTCGAGGCGCGCCTCTTCGGCGGTCCGTCGCTGGAGACCGACACCAGCCTGTGGTTTCGCCAGCGCGGCGTCGATGGGCAGTCGATCGTCCACGCCAACCAATCAAGCGACCGCGGCGCGCGGCTCAACGGAGTGACGGCGTTCGTGTTCGAGGACGACGGCTCGTTCGTCGAGCGCGTGGACGCGGCCAGCGCGGCGTTGATGCCCGGATTCTGGTCAATGAAGGACGCCCGGATTAACGCCGTCGGGCAGGAGGTTCGCGAGGTCGGCGAATACATCCTCGCCACCAATCTTCGGGCCGGGCAGGCCACCCAGGCCTTCACGCCACCCGATTCCGTGCCCTTTTGGTCTCTGCCGGAAGTGGCGCGGCGGACAGTTCAGGCGGGTCTCGACGCCAACCGCTACCGGCTGCGGTTTCAGTCTTTGTTAGCCACGCCGGCGTTTTTCGTCGCCATGGTTCTCATCGCGGCAACTTTCTCGTTAAGATTTTTCCGGTCAGGTGGACTGGGCTTTCTGGCGGCGGGTGGCGTGGGAGCCGGCTTCGTGCTTTATGTCGCGACGAAGATAATCGGGGATCTTGGCGGGGCCGGCCTGCTGAGCGCGCCTGTGGCGGCGTGGTCGCCGGCGGTCATCGGCGGATTTTTGGGGACTTTGGCGCTTTTGTATCAGGAAGACGGCTAATGAAGCGGGGGATTGGCCTCTCGCTTCGCCGCGCGGGCCGCGCCGCGGCGGCGCTTTGGCTGCGCCTCGCGCTTGCGACGCTGGCCACGGGCGCGCTTGTCCAAAATTCCGCGATGGCGCAATCGCCAACCCTGACGCAAACGATCGCAGGGAAGGTCGCGAAGGCGACCGGGCAAACGTCCGAACGGATGCTCGTTAACGCCGACGAGATGGTCTACGACCGCGACCACAACACCGTCGAGGCGCGCGGCAACGCCCAAATATATTATCAGGGCCGCGTTCTTCAGGCCGACCGGGTGACCCTCGACCGCGCGGCCAACCGTTTACTCGCCGAAGGCCATGTCAAGCTGACCGAGCGTGACGGTTCAAACGGCTACGCGGAAAAACTTGAGCTGAGCAACGATTTTCGCGACGGATTTATCGATAGTTTGCGCGTCGACAGCGCCCAAGCGACCCAGTTCACCGCTGGACGCGCGGAACGCATCAACGGCGACACGACTGTCCTCGACAAGGGCACCTACACCGCTTGCACGCCCTGCGTCGCCGATCCCTCGCGACCACCGACCTGGCAAATCCGAGCGGCGCGCATCATCCACAACAACGAGGAGCGCGAGGTTTATTTCGAGGACGCCGAACTCGAGTTTCTTGGCGTGCCCATCGCCTATGTGCCCTATTTCTCGATCGCCGACCCCAGCGTGACGCGCAAAAGCGGCCTGCTCGCGCCAGGATACGCCTATAATTCCCGGCTCGGATTTGGCGCCAGCGCCTCCGCCTTCTGGGCGATCGCGCCGAATATGGACCTGACGGTCACGCCAACCTTCTACACCCAGCAGGGCCTGTTTCTACAGGCCGAGTGGCGGCAAGCGTTGACGAATGGCTCCTACA
Organism: uncultured Hyphomicrobiales bacterium; assembly: GCA_903825465.1. Taxonomy (GTDB): domain Bacteria; phylum Pseudomonadota; class Alphaproteobacteria; order Rhizobiales; family Beijerinckiaceae; genus Terripilifer. The sequence continues at coordinate 33,327 of CAIKAR010000015.1, forward strand.
ACATCCGTCTTTCAGGCATTTTTCAGCAGGATCCAGGCGTTTTCAGCCCACCTCCCTATGGCCCGGGAGACAAGACATTCCGCGGCGAAATCGACACCAAGGGGCAGTTTTTCATCAATCAGGCGTGGCGTTTCGGCTGGAATGTCAATCTCGTCACCGACAAATGGTTCATTCAAGACTACCGGCTGCCCACCAGCATCGCCTCGTCGAACTTTTTCCAGGAAACCACTTCCACCGCCTATTTGAACGGGCAAACCGAGCATGGCTACTTTGACCTGCGCGGCTATTATTTCCAGGGGCTCAGCCGCTACGACCTGCAAGAGCAGCAGCCCGTGGTCGCGCCGGTGCTCGACTGGGACAAGATCATCGACCTCGATCCCAAGAAAACGGCGGGGATAGGGGGACGCGTCGAAATCGACGCCAACGTCACGCATCTCACGCGACAACTGGCGGCCTACCAATCGACCCGCGCGGTCACGCTCGATTCGCTCTACAACCTTTATAACGTCTGCAAAATATACACGCCGGGGAACTGCCTTGTGCGCGGCATCGGCGGCGACTACACGCGCGCCACGGTGAACGCCTCGTGGAAGCGCCAGTTCATCGATCCAATCGGCGAGGTGTGGACGCCTTTTGTCTTCGCCCACGTCAACGGCGAATATGTCGCGTTCAACGAGAACCGCTCGCAGACCTACGGCGCCTCGGTCATACCGAACGCGTCGCAGTCCGCGTTTTTTGGTCCGCAATTCGACCAGAACAGCGGCAGCGTCACGCCGGGCGCGGGGCTGGAATACCGCTATCCCTTCGTTCTCGCCAACGATTGGGGCACCCAAGTGATCGAGCCAATCGCGCAAATCATCGCGCGGCCGAACGCGCCGGTCAGCCAGTCTCTGATCAACGAAGACGCGCAGAGCCTCGTCTTCGACGATTCCAACCTGTTCGAGTGGAACAAGTACTCGGGCTACGACCGCTTCGAGGGTGGCACCCGCGCCAATTACGGCGCGCAATATACGATGACATTCAAAAACGGCGCCTACGTCAATCTTCTGGCGGGGCAGTCCTTTCAGGTCGCGGGGATCAACAGCTACGCTTCGCCGGACGCCGCCAATGTGGGTCTCGGCTCCGGCTTGAACAACCGCAAATCCGATATTGTCACACGCTTCGCCTTCTCCACGGGGTCAAGCTTCGCCTTTGTCGCCAAAAGCCAGTTCGACCCCAACACCTTGCGTATCCGGCGCCTGGACACGACCGCGACGGCGCGTCTTGGCCCGCTCGAGGCGACGCTGCAATACGCGCGCTACCATTCGGAACCGTTGATCGGCTACGATCTGCGCCGCGAAGGACTTTCGGGCTCGTTGAAATATAAATTAAACAACGGCGTCTTCGCGACGGGCAGCGCGATATTCGACATGTCCCGCCATCTTTACATGCCCACTCCGGGGATACCGGGAACGACAGCGCTGTTCTTTCCCGCTGGTTTCGGTTTTGGCGTCGGCTACACCGATCCCGACACCACGGTCAGTCTAAACTACACATCGATCTATCAGGACGACGGAACGGGCAATCCCGTGCGCAATCAGACGGTGACGGTGGATTTGAAGCTACGCACGCTTGGCGACGCCAAAGTTTCGACAAGTCTTGGCGGGATAGGTGTGCAGGACGGCCTAAGCAGCCTCAGTCAGTAAATGAAACCGGACGCTGGCGATTCCCGCCGAAGTGTGGGAAACCCGCATCGAAAGCCGAGGCCAAAATCATGCGGACAAGGACTGAAACGACCGGGAACCGTTTGCGCCTCGCCGCGACCGCCGCCTTCGTTGTCTTGAATCTCGCCACGGCGGCGCGGGCGCAGACCGTCGTCGCGACCGCCAACGACGATCCAATCACCAACGTCGATATCGAGCAGCACGAGAAAATGCTGCGCGTGCTGAGAAAGCCGGCGACCCCGCAAGCGGCGCTCGACGACGTGATCGACACGCGCCTCAAGCTGATCGAGACAAGCAAGTTCAAGATCACCGCTGGAAAAACCGAAATGGGCTGGGCCCTGGGCTTTCCCGCGAAGGAACTCAAGATGGAGCCGCAGCAGCTCGCCAACGCGATGATGCACGCGGGCGTGGCCCAAGATCAGATCGAGCAGAAATACAAAGCCGACGCGGCCTGGTTGATGTATATCCGCGCGCTGAACCGCACTCTGGAAGTCAGCGAAAGCGACGTCAACGCCGAACTCGCCAAGGACGGCGGCGGCAGGGCTGTTCAATACACGCTCAGGCAGGTTATCTTCGTTTTGCCTGGCGGAGCCGGCGGTCCGGCGGTCGCGCAGCGCGCGCAGGCCGCTCAGGCGCTGAGGGCGAAGTTCACGTCCTGCGCCAGCGGGCAGGAACTGGTGAATTCGACGACCGACGCCGTCATTCAACCGCCCCTCGTCAGAACCGCCGCGACGCTGCCGGCCCAGCTTAAAACACTGCTCGACCACACTGAAATCGGACATCTGACGGCCCCATCGCGCAGCGCCGAAGGCATCACCATGCTCGCCCTGTGCGACAAGGGAGAACGCAAGGATTCCGACGCGGCGGACACCGTGCGAAACGAGTTGCTGACGAAGCGGCTGCAAGGCGTTTCCGAGGAGAAATTCGCCGAAGTGAAGAAGCGCGCGATCATCGTCAAGAAATAGGCGGCCGTGGCCGAAGACGCGAAACATCCGGGCTTGCTCGCGCTGACGCAGGGAGATCCGTCGGGCATCGGGCCTGAGATCGCGCTGAAATGCTGGCTGCGGCGCCGCGAGTTGTCGCGTCCCTTCTTTTTGCTCGCCGACCCCCAGCACATCGCGCGCGTGGCGGCGTCCTTGGGGCTCGACGTTCCGATCGTCGCGACGGAACCATCGCGGGCCAGCGCCGAATTTCCCGACGCGCTGCCGGTTGTCCCGCTACAAAACAGGGTTTTCGGGGTGCCTGGCGCTTCGGATCCGCGCGACGCGCCGGCGACGCTGGAGTCGATTGAACGCGCTGTTGGCTTCGTCCGCGACGGCTCGGCGGCCGCCGTTGTCACCAATCCCATCGCCAAGGAGCCGCTTTATCGCGCCGGCTTCAAACATCCCGGCCACACGGAATGGCTTGGCGAACTGGCGGAGCGCGGTTGGAACACGGGACCGCTGCTGCCGGTCATGCTGTTGTGGTCGCGAACCCTGTCGGTCGTTCCGGTCACCATCCACGTTTCGCTGACGCGCGCCCTGTCGCTGCTGACAACGGATTTGATCGTCGCGACCTCGCGCGTCGTCGCGAAGGACCTGCGCGACAAATTCGGCGTGGCGCGGCCGCGGCTCGCCGTTGCGGGGCTCAATCCGCACGCGGGCGAGGCTGGGACGATGGGCCGCGAGGATATCGAGATCGTCGCCCCCGCGGTCGAGCGGCTGCGCGCCGAAAACATCGACGCGCGCGGTCCGCTGCCGCCCGACACCATGTTCCACGCCGCGGCGCGCGGAAAATACGACGCGGCGATCTGCATGTACCACGATCAGGCGCTGATCCCGATCAAGACGCTCGCGTTCGACAGCGGCGTCAATTGCACGCTCGGCCTGCCCTTCATCCGCACGTCGCCCGACCATGGAACCGCGTTCGACATCGCCGGCAAGGGCGTCGCCGATCCCACCAGCCTGATGGCGGCGCTGGAATTGGCCTCGCGGCTCGGCGCGGGACGCCCGGTTTGAGCGCCATCGACGACCTGCCGCCGCTGCGCGACATTGTCGAACGTCACCGCCTGGCGCCGAAAAAATCGCTGGGCCAGAATTTTCTGTTCGACCTCAACCTCACCGCCCGCATCGCCCGCGCCGCCGGGCCTTTCGACGACGCGACGACAATTGTCGAAGTCGGGCCGGGCCCCGGCGGCCTGACACGGGCGCTGTTGGCTTGCGGCGCGGCGCGCGTCGTCGCCATCGAGCGCGACGAGCGCTGCCTGCCCGCGCTGGCGGAGATTTCCGCGCGCTATCCCGGGCGGCTCGAAGTCGTCCACGCCGACGCGCTGGAATTCGATTTCGCGGGGCGCGTCGGCGGCAAGGCGCGCGTCTGCGCCAACCTGCCCTACAACATCGCGACGCCTTTGCTCGCGCAATGGCTTTCAAGCGCGTTGTGGCCGCCATGGTACGACCGCCTGACGCTGATGTTTCAGCGCGAGGTGGCGGAGCGCATCGTCGCGACGCCCGAACAACGCGTCGATTATGGCCGGCTTGGCGTGCTCGCGGGCTGGCGCGCGCGCGCGCGCATCCTGTTCGACATTCCGCCTGCGGCCTTCACGCCGCCGCCAAAGGTCGTTTCAAGCGTCGTCGAACTGGTCCCGCGCGAAAAGCCCGCGGATTGCGGCGTGGAAGCCCTGTCGAGCGTCACGCGCGCGGCCTTCGGCCAGCGGCGCAAGATGCTGCGCCAGTCGTTGAAGGGCTTGCATATGAAAGGCCGCGCGATCGACGCCAACGCCCTGCTCGACGCGGCGGCGATTGAACCGACAAAACGCGCCGAGGAAATCGCCGTCGAAGATTTCGCCCGGCTGGCGCGGACGCTGGAAGCGCTGGTGGAAAGCCAACACCGCGGGCCCTGATGTCGGCCGGCGCGCCGACGAAATCATCGACGAGTCGCCGCGCTCCACGCTCATCTCAAGAATTTGGCGCGTCCGTTCGAACGACCTTGTGGACGAGCGGGATCGCCTCCAATTGAGTCGCGATGTGAAGCAGTTCGGGCGTCGAAATTCGCTCGAACCTCACGCGGATTTCATCCGAGCCGTCGGCGTTGGGCGAGCAAACGAAACGCGTGATCCGGCGCGCCCGGTAGCCCAGGGCTTCATTGAGAGTGTCGATGGAGACGCCATGCCTGTCGGCTAAAAGCGTCAGCTCATGACTTATGTTGCGGTGTTGAAACCATTCTTCCACCGGTTTCAAGACCGTCAATATCGCCAACATGATCAGTGTCGCCGCCGTCGCCGGGACGTAGAGGCCGCCGCCAATCGCCAGTCCCACCGCCGCGACCGCCCACAGGCTGGCGGCGGTCGTCAGTCCGCGGACAATGTCGCCGCGTAGAAGGATGGTTCCCGCGCCCAAGAATCCAATGCCTGAAACGACCTGTGCCGCGACGCGGGAGGGATCGAGGACGATGTTCGGGCCCAGGACGCCGCCGAACCCAAACGCCGAGACGATCATGACAAGGCAGGCGCCGACCGACACAAGCATATGGGTGCGCAAGCCAGCCGCCCACGCGACGCGTTCACGTTCGACGCCGATAAGGCTGCCCAGCAAGGCGGCGACGACGAGCCGCGAAACCAGTTCCCATTCCGGGGTCGAAATCGATCCGTTCATGCCGATCTCCAAGGGGTCGGCCATCCACAACGCGGATTATGCCGCCAACAGCGATCGACGCTGAAAACACGGCTCATCTCCAAAGTGTTCCGACGAGGTCCTTTACTTGGTCACACGCGGCCTATAACATTTCGATCGATGGGGATGGAGTTCCCCGATAACCGCCCGCGAGGGCTGATGACTCCTACCGCAACGCAATCGCGGTAGGGTGTGTTCGCAGCCCGCCGCCCGGCGGGCTTTTTAATGGCTCCGCTCAACCGAAGGAGCGAGCATGTCGTTTGCCACCTGCGTCATCGTCATGATTGGCGGAGCCCTCGGCACGCTGGCCAGATACGCGGTATCCGTTCTGGCGCTGCCTATCAGTGAGCGTTTGCCGTGGGGGACGATTCTCATAAATATCTCCGGATCGTTCGTCATTGGCTTTTTCGGCACATTGACGCTTGCCCACGGCCGGTTTCCGGCTTCGGAAAACGTCCGGCTGTTCGTCATGATCGGGCTGTGCGGAGGCTACACGACGTTTTCGTCCTTCAGCCTGCAAACGCTCGACTTGCTGCGCGGCGGCGCTGTTGTTCGCGCGGGCGTCAATATCGCCGCGTCGGTCGTCCTGTGCGTTGGGGCGGTCGCGGTCGGGCACCTGATCGCCGCTCGCATCAACGGGAGCGCTGATCAAATCGCGCAGATCGCGATTGAAGAAGAAGGTTGAATAGCCGCCCTTTACCCATTGTGCGTCACAAGCCGAATGTCTCGGGGTCCATGGGTTTATGTCCCATCTTGAGCTGGCCGGCGTCGTCCCACCAAAGTTTCGAGGGGCGGTCCCAATACAGTTCGACGCCGTTCTGGTCGGGGTCGCGGACATACATCGACTCGCTCACGCCGTGATCGACAGTCGCGTCGATTTCGATATGGGCGGCCTTCAGCCGTTGGTGTACATCCGCCAGATCCGAGCGCGACGCGTAGAGGAACGCGACGTGAAACAGGCCCGTTGCGTTCGCCTTGGGCGGCTCGCCATCGCGGCTTTGCCAGGTGTTGACGCAGATGTCGTGGTGATAGCCCCCAAACGCGAGGAACGCCGCGACGTCGCCGATGCGCTTGGTGATTTTCAGTCCAAGAACGCCTTCGTAAAAGGCGAGCGCGCGGTCGAGGTTGGCGACCTTGAGATTTACGTGGCCGACGCGCGCCCGTTCGGGTTTGAGCGCCGGGGACGTCGAGGATTCTGTTTCAGTCATTTTCACTCTTTCAAAGCGATAAGGGGCGCAAGGCGATGGGGGCGTCGGAGAAGCGAACCCGTTCCGGCGCGGATAAATTGAAGCCGAAAGGAGGGTCTCGGCGGATGCGGCGTGTTTACGCTTCTCGAAGCCCCATGGTGAAAAATTCGAAGCCGGGATAAGCTCCGGCATCGAGAAACCAGCCGGGGAAGGGCCGAGACCGCCCGGCGGAATTTCCGAATGAACCGGCGGCCACTTTGCGGTCGGGGATTTTAACTTTGCGGTCGGGGTTTTTCAAGGGAGGCGGGCAGATGGGCGCTTATCATCCTCGGCTATGCCGCGTTCTGGCGATCGTTTACCTCGCGATCGCCGTATGTTTGGCGCCGAGCTTCCTTTCGCGCGCGGCGGCGCAAGACGCGCCGCAACAATATGGCGTCGCCGCCAAGCGGCCCGTGTTGCAGGCGGCCTGTCGCAATTGCCCGTGGGGAATGCTCGGCGACGTTGTCAAAAAGGCGATGTCCTCCTACGGCTATGATGTCGCGGTATGTCACGCGTGTTCCGGCGAAGACGGCGCGCGCATCGTCTCGAAGCGGCTGATGCCGCCCGAGGTTTCCGATCGGCAATTCGCCGAGGCGACGGGGCTTCAGCCACGGGCGCCCATCGATTTCGGCGTCACCAACGCTGAATATGTGCAGGCAGCCTACGCTGGCAAGGGGGGCTACAAGCGCGACGGGCCGTTGGCGAATCTGCGGATCATCGCCCGCGTCGAGGCGCCCGCCTATCTCATGATCGCGGTGACCAAATCGTCGGGAATCACCGATCTGCGCCAAATCGCGGAACGAAAGACGCCGGCGCGCATTTTGGCCGGCGTCGTGGGAGGTCTTGGCAGCGTCGATCCCATTCTCCAATTCTTCGGCTTCAATCGCCAGGATGTCGCCGCCTGGGGCGGCAAAATCCTCGTCGGCAACGCGTTGCTGCGCAATCCGGATTTCGACGTGATGGTGGGTGTTGGCGTCCTCGCCAACTATCCAGAGGGCGGCATGTGGTACGAGATGACGCAGAAGAAAGACCTCGTCTTTCTGCCTGTGCCGGAGGAACTGCGCCGCAAGCTCGTCCAGGAAACCGGGGCCGTCGCGGTCGATTTGCCGTTCCGCTACATGCGCGGCGTCGGCGACGACCCCGTGCCCACGGTCGGCTATTCCGGCTTGCTCGTGTATGGCCGCGACGATATGCCGGACGCCTTCGCTTACGACGTGGCGAAGGCGCTCGATGAAAAGCGCGATCTGATCCGCTGGACAAATCAGCCGTTTTCCCTTGATCCGCAAACCGTCGCCGATGGTGACGGCGTGCCGCTGCACCCCGGCGCCGAGAAATATTACCGCGAACGCGGATATCCGGTGAAATAGCGGGGCAGTCCCGCCCCTTGCCAACCCGCGCGCTCCTCCTGTACAAACCGATCATCGCCCGTTTCTCCGGGCCAACCGAGGTTGTCGTGGCCGCTTTCGCCACATCGCTTGCCATCGTCGCCGCCGGGCTTGTCGCCCGGTTCGAGATCGCGCGCGCCTCGAAGCTTCGCGCGGGACTGCTCCTTCTTAGACGCCCCTGAGGGCCGGCCGGGCTTTGCCTGGGCGCTCAGGGGATCGGAAGCCGAAGCAACCCAGCCGCCCGCGCCAGACACACCGGGCCTTTCAGGAATTTTCCCATGTCCGTCCAAGCAGCCAGCAACAAAAGCCGCGTTATCATTTTCGACACCACCTTGCGCGATGGGGAGCAATGCCCCGGCGCCACCATGACCTTCGAGGAGAAGATCGAGGTCGCCGACCTGCTCGATTCCATGGGCGTGGACGTGATCGAAGCGGGGTTCCCCATCGCCTCCGAGGGCGACTTCGAGGCGGTCGCTGCCATCGCTTCGCGCATTCAGCGCGCAACCGTCGCGGGCCTTGCCCGCGCCATCAACGCCGACATCGACCGCGCCGGCGAGGCGGTGCGCCGGGCGAAGCGCGGTCGCATCCACACCTTCGTGTCCACCTCGCCGATCCATTTGGCCCACCAGATGCGCAAGAGCGAGGCGCAGGTGCTCGACATTATTTCCGCGACGGTGGCGCGCGCGCGCAATCTCGTCGAGGACGTCGAATGGTCCGCCATGGACGCGACGCGCACGCCGATCGACTATCTGTGCCAATGCGTTGACGCCGCCATCAAGGCCGGCGCGACGACGATCAATCTGCCCGACACGGTTGGTTACGCCACGCCCGACGAATATCGCGCCATGTTCCGCGCCGTGCGCGAGCGCGTGGTCAATTCCGACAAGGCCATATTCTCCGTGCATTGCCACAACGATCTCGGCATGGCGGTCGCCAACACGCTGGCCGGCGTTGACGGCGGCGCGCGGCAGATCGAATGCACGATCAACGGCATCGGCGAGCGCGCCGGCAACGCGGCGCTCGAAGAGGTCGTCATGGCGATCAAGACGCGCGGCGACGCCTACGCGTATGAGTGCAATGTCGATTCGACCATGCTCGTCCGCGCCTCCAAGCAGGTGTCGGCGGCGACGTCGTTCCCCGTGCAGTACAACAAGGCGATCGTCGGTCGGAACGCCTTCGCGCACGAGAGCGGCATCCATCAGGACGGCATGCTCAAGAACACCACGACCTATGAGATCATGACGCCAGAGAGTGTCGGCGTCTCGAAGACCTCGCTTGTCATGGGTAAGCACTCGGGCCGCAACGCCTTCCGCGACAAGTTGAAGACCTTAGGTTATGAACTCGGCGACAACGCCCTGCAGGAGGCGTTCAAGCGCTTCAAGGATTTGGCCGACCGCAAGAAGATTGTCTACGACGAGGATATCGAGGCGCTGGTCGACGAAGAGATCGGCCGCGTTGGCGAGCGCGTCCGGGTCGACGCGCTGACCGTCATTTCCGGCACAATGGGGCCGCAGACCGCGACCCTCACCCTCAACGTCGATGGTCAGTCGACGACGAAACAGGCCACTGGCAATGGCCCGGTCGACGCGATCTTCAACGCCATCCACGCGCTGGTGCCGCACACGGCGTCGTTGGAGCTTTATCAGGTTCATGCTGTGACGGCGGGCACCGATGCCCAAGCCGAAGTGTCGGTGCGCCTGTCGGAGGACGGCAGGAGCGTCACCGCCAGAGGCGCCGACCCCGACACGATGGTGGCGTCCGCGAGGGCCTATGTCGCCGCGCTCAACAAGCTGATGGCGAAGCGGTTGAAGTCGAAGCCGGAAGCGGCGGGCGCCGCGGGCTAGCGCCTACCCAACCCAATAGCCGACGCCGACGATCGCCGCCTCGGCGGCGAGCACGGCGGCCAAGACCGAGCGCCTCGTCGCCCAGAAAGCGACGAGGCCAACGGCCATAGCGCCCACGCGGCCGGCGAGCGGAATGGCTGCGAGCGCGCCGTTGGGGCTGAGCAGCAATTTCGCCACGACGCCCGCGAGCAGCGCGGTGGCGACGGCGCGCACCCAGCCGAGGATGGGCGCGTTCTCGTCGACGCCGCGCGACAGGAATATCGACAGCGTGCGCCAGATCTCGCTTGGCAGAAAGCCGAACAGGATCAGCGCGACCCAGGGCCAGGTTCCGTGGCTCAGGTCTCCGGTCATGCCGCCGTCCGCGTGTCGAGCGCGCGTTGGATCAGCGTCGCGGCCGTGCCGGCGACGACGCCCAGCGCCAGAAGATCGAAGCCTTCGGGCGCCAAGGCCTGCGTCACGGGCGCGATCAAGAGGCCGATGAGCAAGGCCAGCCAGTCCACCGGCTTTTTCGCCGCGCGCAGCAGCGTCGCGACAAAATATATCGGCGTCAGGAACAGCAGGCCCGCCGCCAGGGGCGTCGGCAATTCGCCGACCAGCGCGTGGCCGACGCCGGTCGATATGGTGGTGCCGATAAAACACATGACCGAAAAGCCGAAGAAGAACGGCATGCGTCCGCCGCGTGGAATCGCCGGCAACCGGCGCATGCTTTCGGCCCACACGGTCACCGCGACGCAATGGGCCGCGAGCAGCAGCGTCAGCGTGTTCGTGCGTTTCGTGCGCATCATTGGCAACAGCGCGACGCACATCGGCACGAAGCGCACCGAGGACAGCGAGATGGTGAGGGCGATCGCGGGCCACGCCGTCTTCGCCGCCACGGCGCTGAAAAACAGCAGTTGCGCCGGCCCGGCCCACAGCAACAACGTGGACGCGACGGCGGATTCGAGCGAAAAGCCCGCCGCGCGCGCCATGCCGCCGACGCCGAGCAGGCTCGCCGACACGATCAGCATCGGCCCGCAAGCGGCGACGCGCATGCCGCGCCAAAACCATCGCGATGGGACGAGGCCGCCGAGATCGAGGTCGTCATCGGCCGGAATGGTGGGATCAGAAATGACTGAAGCTCCCGCGCGCGAATTTTCTCAGCGCGCCATCGGCGCCGATGAATTCGGGCGGCGCGGGGCCGGCTACAACCCAGCCGACGCGCGAGACATCGACGTGCGCGGCGCCCGCGCCGGCCTCGAAGGCCGCCGTCGATCCCGCCGGCACACTCGCCAGCAATTCGTAGTCGTCGCCGCCGACAAGCGCGGCGTCGAACAACGACGCGTCGAGCGCGATGGCCGCGCGCGCCGCGGCCGACAGCGGCACATCCGCCAGATTAATCCGAGCGGACACGCCCGACGCCGCGAGCATTTTCGCGATGTCGCCGATGAAGCCATCGGACACGTCCATGCCGCCGCTCGCGTGGGCGCGCATCGTCGCCGCGAGCGCGTTGCGCGGGCGAGGTTCGAGATAACGCGAGACAAGCTCGTTCCGAGCCCGCGTCGGCAAGACAGATAGAAACGCGGCGTCGGCGCGCAATTTCAGGCCTATCGCCGCGTCGCCGATGGTTCCGCTGACGTAGAGCGCGTCGCCGGGGCGCGCGCCGGTTCGTGGAACCATTTTTCCCGTCGGCGCCAGGCCAAGCGCGGTGATCGAAATCATCGCCGGGCCCGGCGTTCTCACGGTGTCGCCGCCGAGCAGGTCGATGGCGTAGGCGCGGCAATCTTCGCCGAGCGCGGCCGCGAAATCCTCCAGCCATTGCGCGGAAACTTCGGCTGGCAAAGCCAGCGTCAGCAGGAATCCGTGGGGGTCGGCGCCCTTGGCGGCGAGATCGGAAAGGTTCGTCCGCAGCGCCTTGCGGGCGACGCAGCGAGGGGGATCGTCCGCGAAAAAATGCACGCCGGCGACGATGGCGTCGGTGGTCGCGACGATCTGCGTTCCCGGCGGCGGGGAGATCAACGCCGCGTCGTCGCGCAGCGCGAGCCCGCCCGGCCCCGCGAGTGGCGTGAACAAGCGGGCGATCAACTCGTCCTCTGTGAAGGGAACGCTCAATTCGCCTCCGCTGGAGATCAGGTGAAGTCGTCGGGCCGCGCCTTGCGGGCGAGCCTGTCGAGCACCGCGTTGACCATGCCGACCTCGTCGGCGGCGAGAAAGGCCGCCGCCACGTCGACGTATTCCTTGATGACGACGCGCGGCGGGATGTCGCGGCGCTTGCGCAGTTCGTGGCTCGCCGCGCGCAGCGCGGCGCGCATCACGGCTTCAACGCGGCGCAGCGGCCAGCCGTCGTTCAGGGTCTGGTCGATGTCGATGTCGATGGCGCGCTGGTCGGCCAGCACGCCCGTCACGATGTCGCGGAAAAAATCGATCTCCGCCGGCACATATTGGTCGCCCTCGATTTCGCGGCCGATCCAGTGGGTCTCGAATTCGGCCAGAATTTCGTTCAGGCCCTTGCCCGAAACCTCCATCTGGTAGAGCGCCTGCGTGGCGGCGAGCCGCGCGGCGGCGCGGTTCTCGCGCGACATCAGCGCGTGCCCGTCTGTTGTTTCAACGCGTGGAGCGACAACGCGGCGCGCGCGGCGTCGCCGCCTTTGTCGCCCCGCGCGGGGTCGGCGCGCTCGACGGCCTGTTCCTCGTTTTCCACGGTGAGAATGCCGTTGCCGAGCGGCAGTTCGTAGGCCACCGAGAGGTCCATCAACGCGCGCGAGCTTTCTCCGGCGACGATTTCGAAATGGTAGGTCTCGCCGCGGATGACGCAGCCGAGCGCCACCGCGCCGGCGTAGCGGCCGCTTCGCGTCAACATGCGCACCGCGGCCGGAATTTCGAGCGCCCCGGTCACGCCGACGACATCGTAGCTAGCGCCGGCGGCGTCGAAGGTCCGCTTGGCGCCAGCGAGCAGATGTTCGCCGACGCCGTCGTAGAAGCGCGCCTCGATAATCAAAAATCGCGCGCCAGGGGCGGAATAGGTCGGCGTCGACGCGCGGCGCGGTTCAGACATGTTCAGGTCGCTTTCGATTGTTCGCGCCCTGAATAATGACAGGCGGCCGCGGGCGCAAGCGCGCCGGCGGGTTCGGCGGCTTGCCGTCCGCGCGTTCACGACACACTATGCGCGGCATCCAAGCCGCCGAGGGACTGGACATGACCGACGATGAGCAAGCCCCGCCCCTGGCGATCTCCGCCGCGGACGCGCCGCAAAACGCGAAAAAATCGAATTATCCCGAGCCGTTTTTCAGCCGCATGAGCGGACGGATCAAGCGCCCGCTGGGAAACCTGTTCGGATTGGGGAATTTCGGCGTCAATTTGACGACCCTGTCGCCGGGTGGCGAATCCGCGCTGCTGCACCGTCACAGCAAGCAGGACGAGTTCATCTACATCCTGTCGGGCGAGCCGACGCTTGTCACCGACCGCGGAGAGATCGCGCTGACGCCGGGAATGTGCGCGGGATTTCCGGCGGCGGGGGGCGCCCATCAGCTTGTCAACAGAAGCGCCGCGGACGTGGTTTATCTCGAAATCGGCGACCGGACCGCCGGCGACGAATGTACCTACCCCCACGACGATTTGATGGCGGCCTTTGGCCCCGGCGGCCAATGGGCGTTCACGCGCAAGGACGGGACGCGGTATTGAGGCCATCCCCGGTTTGACGTTGGCGGCGCGCGCGGCCATCCTGTCGGGGCGGGACGAATTCCGCGGGGGATGGACGATGGCCAAGGCGCGGGTTGTTTTGTTGTTCGCGGCGTTCGCGCTGGCCGCGGGCGCGCAACGCGCCGCGGCGCAGGCGTGGCCCAACAAGCCCGTCAAAATCGTCGTGCCTTTTGTCGCGGGCGGTTCCGTCGATTCCTTGGCCCGGGTGTTCGCGGCGAAACTGCAGGAACTCCTGAAAACGCCCGTCGTCATCGACAACCGCGGTGGCGCTGGCGGCAACGTCGGCGCCAACATGGTCGCGAAGTCGCCCGCCGACGGCTACACGATCTTGATGAACATCAACGGGCAGGCGATCAGCCCGTCCATTTACAAGTCGCTGCCGTTCGACCCCGTGGCGGATTTCGTTCCGGTCGTCGAACTGGTGACAACATCGACCGTCATCGTCGTCAACAACGACCTGCCGGTGAAGACGTTTCAGGAGTTCATCGCCTACGCCAAGGCGCATCCCGGCAAGATGAACTATGGCTCGACGGGCGTTGGCAACAATCTTCACCTGACGATGGAGATGATCAAGGCCGCGACCGGAACGGATATCCAGATGGTGCCGTTCGGCGGCGACGCGCCGTTGTTCACGGCTTTGATCGGCGGCGAATTGCAGGCGGCGCTGGTGCCCACGACAACGGCTAAGGCCCATGTCGACGCCGGCGCCATGCGCGCCATCGCGGTGACGACGCCGACGCGCGTGTCGACCTTTCCGAACGTGCCGACGATCATGGAACAGGGGATGCCCGACTTCAGCGTCGCCGGATGGATCGCGCTGTTCGCGCCGGCGGGGACGCCGCGCGACATCGTCGCCCGCCTGGCGCGCGATTCCGCGGCCGCGATCAATTCGCCGGAGTTGAAGGAGCCGCTGCGCAACCTCACGCTCGATCCCGCCGGCGCCGGGCCCGACGAGTTCAACAAGATTTTCGTGTCCGATGTCGCGCGCTTCCGCAAGATCATCGAGGACGCGCATATACCGAAGCAGGAATAGGGGGCGAAGATGTGTTTTCGGCGGAATGCGTGGGGCGCGGCGCTCCTGGTGGCGCTCCCGGCCGCGGCGCCGGCGGCGGCGCAATCGTGGCCTTCGAAGCCCGTGCACATCGTCGTGCCCTATGTGCCGGGCGGCGGCGTCGACGCGTTCGGGCGCGTGCTCGCCGGCAAGCTGCAGGACCGGCTTGGCGTCACCGTCATCGTCGACAACAGGGGCGGCGCGGGCGGCAACGTCGGCGGCAATTTCGTCGCCAAATCCGCGCCCGACGGCTACACCATTCTGCTCAACACCAACGGGCAGGCGGTGACGCCCGCGATCTTCAAGTCGCTGCCGTACGATTCGTTGACCGACCTCGCGCGCGTCGCGCGCCTCGCCTCGACATCGACGGCGCTTGTCGCCAACAACGACTTGCCGATCAACGGATTCCAGGAATTCGTCGCCTACGCCAAGGCGCGTCCGGGCAAATTGAACTACGGCTCGAGCGGCGTTGGCAACAACCTGCACCTGACGATGGAAATGATCAAGAATCGCGCCGGCCTCGATATTCAGATGGTGCCCTTCGGCGGCGACGGGCCGCTCTATTCCGCGCTGATCGGCGGCCAGATTCAATTCGCGCTGGCGCCGACGACCTTCGGCAAGCCGCATATCGACGCGGGCGAGGTGAAAGCGATCGGCGTGACCACCGCCCAGCGCGTGAGTCAATTGCCGAATGTTCCCACCATCGCCGAACAGGGCATGCCCGATTTCAGCGTCACGGGCTGGCTGGGGCTTTTCGCGCCCGCCGGCACGCCGCGCGACGTGGTGGAAAAACTGTACAAGGCCGCGGCCGACGTGATGGAAGCGCCTGATTTCAAGCCGATCCTCAACAACCTCACGCTCGACGCGGCCGTGCTGGACCCCGACGAGTTCGATAAGCTCTATCGCGACGATGTCGACCGTTTCAAGCGGATCGTGAAAGACGCGAACATTCCGATGCAGGAATAGGAGAAGCCATGCGCGTTGTGTCGATGTTCGCGGCGATTTGCGCGGCTTGTTTCGCCGCGGCGCCCGCCCGCGCGCAAACCTGGCCCTCGGGGCCGATCAAGATGGTCGTGCCCTACGCGGCCGGCGGCGCCACCGACGCCTTCGCGCGGCTGATCGCGGGCAAGCTGCAAGACCAGATGAACACACCTGTCATCGTCGACGACAAGGCCGGCGCGGGCGGCAATCTCGGCGCGAACTTCGTCGCGAAATCGCCGCCCGACGGCTACACGGTGTTGTTCAATATCAACGGCCAGGCGATCAGCCCGGCGCTGTATAAATCGCTGCCCTACGACGCCGACAACGATTTTCTGCGCGTGACGCAGCTGGTCTCGACGACCTCCGTGCTGGTTGTGGTGCCGAGCCTGCCGGTCAAGACGTTTCAGGAGTTGATCGCCTACGCCAAGGCCAATCCGGGCAAGCTGAACTACGGCTCGACCGGCGTTGGCAATTCGCTGCACCTGACGATGGAGATGATCAAGCACGCGACGGGAACGGATATTCAGATGGTGCCGTTCCGCGGCGACGCGCCGTTGTTCAGCGCGATGTTAGGCGGCGAGGTGCAACTCGCGGTGGTGCCCATGGTCACGGCGATGGCGCATATCGAGTCGGGCGCGCTGCGGGCGCTGGCGGTATCCACCGCCAAGCGCGCGGGGCCCTTGCCCGACGTGCCCACCGTCGCCGAACAGGGCTTGCCGGGCTTCGAGATGCAGGGCTGGATGGGCCTGTTCGTCCCCGCCAAAACGCCGCGCGCCATCGTCGAGCGCCTATGGAAGGAATCGCGGACGGCGCTCGCCGCGCCCGATGTCGCGCCTGTGATGAAGAACCTCGCGCTCGACCCCGTGGGTTCGAGCCCGGAGGAGTTCGACAAACGCTATTTCGCCGACAGGGCGATGATCCAGCAGGTTGTGAAAGACGCGAATATTCCGTTGCAGGACTAACCGAAGCGCCAAATTGGCGCGGGAGGACGGCATGAACCCCTTGCGAGCGCGTTGTCTGGAACGAGCGGCTTGCGCTACAAGACCGACCGCGCCGATCCCCGGCGCAAGGGCTGGAACCACAATGCGATTTTTCACCTCCCTTTTGACGACGGCGGCCCTCGCGATCCTGGGGGGCTCGGCGTCGCGCGCGCAAACCTGGCCGACGCGGCCCATCCATGTCGTCGTGCCCTTCGCGGCCGGCGGCGGCCTCGACCTAACGGCGCGCGTATTCGCCGACAAGCTGTCGCAACAGCTTGGCCAGCCCGTGATCGTCGACAACCGCGCGGGCGCCGGCGGCAATGTCGGCGTCGAATTCGTCGCGCGCTCGGCGCCCGACGGCTACACCCTGCTGATCAACACCAACGGCCAGTCGATATCTCCGGCGGTCTATAAAAAGCTGAACTGGGACCCGAAGGACTTCATCCCCGTCACGCAGATTTTTCAGAGCAGCGCGACGGTCATCGCCAACGTCAAGTCGCCCTACAAGGATTTGCGCGATCTGATCGCCGCCGCGAAGGCGCGGCCCGGCGCGTTGAACTACGGCGCCTCGGGTGTTGGCAACGCGCTGCATCTGAACATGGCGTGGCTGACGCAGCGCGCCGGCGTCGACATGCAGATGGTGCCTTTCCGCAACGACGCGCTCATCGTCAACGCGGTGCTGGCGAACGAAGTGCCGGTTGGCGTCGTGCCGTCGTCGACCGCGAACGAACTCGTGGCGGCGGGCACGGTGCGCGGCCTCGGCATCTCCACGCTTGAGCGGGTCAAGCAGATGCCCGACGTCGGCACCGTCGCCGAACAGGGCATTCCGGGCTTTTTCGCGCCGGGATACCAAGCCTATTTCGCGCCCGCGGGCACGCCGATGGAGATCGTCGAACGATTGGCGCGCGAGGTGAAGATCGCGCTGGCGACGCCGAGCGTGCGCGACTACGCCGACAAATCGGTTGTGCAGGCGATCGGTTCGACGCCGCAGGAATTCGCGGCGTTTTACAAATCCGACGTCGAGAACTTCAAGCGCATCGTCGCCGACGCGAAGATTCCCTTGCAGGAGTGAGCGCGGCGTGGCGGCGAAACCGCGCCGCCGGACCCCGCCTGGGCCGGCGGCGCCGCCTGTCGAGACGATCTCCGACCCCATCAACGACCTTGCCGCGTTGCCGGCGGCGGTCCGCGCCATGCGCGATAAAATCCTCGCGGCGGCGATGTCCGGCGACATCGAGGCGTTGCTGCCCGTCATCGAGTTCAACGAGACGCCGCCGTTATTCGCGCGCGGCGCGCCGCTCGTGTCCTTCGCCGCGGCGATCGCGTTTCTGAAGGCGCGCTCCTTCGACGGCAAGGGCGCCGAAACGCTGGCCATCCTGCGCGCGCTGTTCGAACAGCCCTACGCCAAAATCGTCCGAGGCCCCTCCCTCACCTATGTCTGGCCGGCCTTCGCCGCGAAACAGGGACCCAATCCCGACCCCGACGCGCGGATCGCCATGTACCGCTGCTCGCGCTTCGCGAATCTGGGTCTCCACAACGACATCGGCCTGCCCCTGATCGAGCTCGTTGGCATTGGCGCGGACGGGGTCTGGCGCTATTTCTTCGCCGGTTGAGCCGTCCCATCGATGTCGGCGCGGATGGCCAGCCCGATCGTGATCGCCATGAACGCCGCCGACGTGAAGAACACGCCCGCCGGCATGGCGTGGTCGATGAACCAGGCGCCGATGTAGGGGCCGATCATGCCGCCGATGCTGAAGCCCGTGGTGACGATGCCGAACACGCGGCCCACCGCTTGCGGCGGCGAGGCCGCGCGGGTGAGAAGATCGCGCGACGGCACGATGACCCCGGCGAGGAAGCCGGCGAACGTCAACAACGCGAGCGTCGGGTAGGCGCCGATGTCGACGCTCGCGATGAACGTCACGATGACCGCGGCGAGGCCCAGCGCGCCGCTGGTGATGAGCGATTGGCGCGACACCCGGTCGGCCATCACGCCGCCGGCGAGAATGCCGACGACGATGGCGCCCATGAACAGGGTGAGGCTCCAGCCGGCGAGCTCGCGCGGCATGTGCAGGAGATCTCCAAGCGCGACGATCATGTAGGTCTGAAGGATGCCGGTCGCGAGGTTCAGCGTCGTGTACATGACCGTCAGCACGATCACCGCTGGCGTCAGCAAGCTGAGGGCCGAGGGGCCCTTGTCGGCGCCCGGCTTTTTCGCCGCGGCTTTGTAGGCGTCGCGCTCGCCGAAGCAGCCGGGAATGAACGGCAGCGCGGCGAGTGGACCCATCGCGCCGCAAATGAGCAGCGCCAGTTTGACGCCGCCCGCGTGGTCGGCCGTCAACATGACCGGCGCCGCGAGGGCGAAGCCAAGATACCCGACAAAGGAATGCACCGAGAAGGCGCGGCCCATCGCCGCCGGGCCGATCTCTGCGGCGAGGATCGAATAATCCGCCGGATGATAGACCGCGTTGGCGAGGCCGATGGCGGCCGCGGCCGCGAGCAACATGGGATAGCTTGGCCAAACGCCCAGCGCGATGAACGCCACGCCGCCCAGCAACAGGCCCGCGACGAGCAGAGTGCGCGCGCCGACCCGGTCGCAAAGGAACCCGATGGGCGCCTGCGTCAACGAGGAAACGAGGTTCAGCAAAATCGCCGACCACGCGAGGTCGGTGTAGGAGACGCCGAGCATGTCCTTCAGCTCGGGAAGAATCGGCACCAGCGCCAGCATGTAGAAATGGCTGACAAGGTGGGCGGCCGAAACCAGCGTTAGCGTCTTCAATTCCGCCCTGGCGCCGCGCGGCGCGGCGATGGCGGCGGTCTGCGTTCCCATGATTCCTCCACGACGGGTCCGCCGTCCGGCGATTTGGGATTTCGTATAGCCGGCATTCGCCGCCGCGAAAACAGGCGCCGCGGACATGGCCGCAAGCCGCCAGCGCGGGTCTCGCGAACTAAAGTTTCAACGCGGCCTTCAAGTCACGCATATGAGCGAGCTTCTCGACGGCGGCGCGCTTGGCCTCGGGCGCGGTCGCGTCGTTCACGTCTTCCTCAAGGTCCTTGATCGAGGCGTCGAGTTTCGCCGCGTCGAGGTCGGCGAGGGGAATCGCCTGCTCGGCGAGTATCGTCAGGCCTTTGCCAGAGACTTCGGCGAAGCCGCCGCGCACGAACATCCTCACGTTCTTCGCGTCGGTCTCGTCGATGGAAACAACGCCGGGGCGCAGCGTCGTCATGGTCGGCGCGTGGCCCTTCAACATCTGGAAGTCGCCTTCCGTGCCGGGCACGACGACCGCCTCGACATCGCCGGAAAACAGCAGCTTTTCGGGCGAGACGAGTTCGAAGTGGAATGCGGCCATGTCGCTGATCCCCGTTGACGCGGCTTACGCGCCAGCCGCGAGCTTCGCGGCCTTCTCGATCGCCTGCTCGATGGTGCCGACCATGTAGAAGGCGGCTTCGGGCAGATGATCGTACTTGCCGTCGACCAGCCCCTTGAAGCCCTTGATCGTGTCGGCGAGCGACACAAGCACGCCCGGCGAGCCCGTGAAGACTTCGGCGACGTGGAAGGGCTGCGACAGGAAGCGCTCGATTTTTCGCGCGCGCGCGACGGTGAGCTTGTCCTCTTCCGAAAGCTCGTCCATGCCGAGAATGGCGATGATGTCCTGCAGGGCCTTGTAGCGCTGCAGGGTCTGCTGCACCTGGCGGGCGATGCCGTAGTGCTCGTCGCCGACGACGAGCGGGGAAAGCATGCGCGACGTCGAATCGAGCGGATCGACGGCTGGGTAGATGCCCTTTTCGGCGATCGAGCGCGACAACACCGTCGTCGCGTCCAAGTGGGCGAAGGAAGTGGCCGGCGCGGGGTCGGTCAAGTCGTCGGCGGGCACATAGATCGCCTGCACCGAGGTGATCGAGCCCTTCTGCGTCGTCGTGATTCGCTCCTGCAGCGCGCCCATGTCGGTGGCGAGCGTCGGCTGATAGCCCACCGCCGAGGGAA
>CAIKAR010000016.1 GCA_903825465.1 uncultured Hyphomicrobiales bacterium
CAACGGCAGGCGGAGGAACGCCATCCGGCGGCTAGTAGACTGAATTGTTGGTAGCTATGTGGTAGCTAGGGCATTTTAGTCAGACGCGGAAAATCAGCTAACTAATTGATTTTATTGGCGCACCCGACACGATTCGAACGTTTAACCTCTGCCTTCGAAGGGCATTTTCGTGGCCTTGATGGTCATGAACAACACATTGGTTTCGAGCGGCAAATTCGCCATGGCGACAATGGCGCGGCCAACATGATCGAGCGGCATCGTCGCCTCCGGGCGCGTGGAACCATCGGGCTGCGGCACGCCCTTTTTCATCTTATCGGCCATTTGGCTTTCGGCGTTGCCGATGTCGATCTGGCCGACCGCGATGTCGTATTTGCGCCCGTCGAGCGCCGCGGCCTTGGTGATTCCAGTCACCGCGTGCTTGGTTGACGTGTAGGCAATCGAATTGGGCCGGGGCGTGTGCGCCGAAATCGAACCATTGTTGACGATGCGTCCACCCATCGGCGTTTGCGCCTTCATCATGCGGAACGCCGCCTGCGTGCACAGGAACACGCCGTCGAGATTGACGCCAACGACCTGCCGCCACGCCTCGAAGGGCAAATCCTCCAGCAGCGACGGCGGGCCACCCATGCCGGCGTTGTTGAACAGCAGGTCGAGCCGGCCGAACTCGGATTTCACGGCGGCGAACAGCGCGTCGACATCGGCGGGTTTGCCAACATCGCATTCGCGAAACGACGCCTTGCCGCCGGCCGCGGCGATGGCCGCTTGCGCCTCCTCGAGCGGGGCGCGGCGGCGGCCCGCCAACATCACCGAAAACCCCGCGCCCGACAGCGCCAGAGCGGCCGCGCGGCCAATGCCCGTGCCGCCGCCCGTCACCAAAGCGAATTTTCCCGTCATTTCGTCCTCCAAGAATCAACCGGCAAAAATCAGCCGATCCAAAATCACTCGGCCCCGCCGCTATCGGGTTCCACCAGCAACACAACCGCGCCCCGCGCCACTTGCGCGCCCGGCGCCGCTCGGATTTCCGCGACGACGCCCGAAACGGGCGCGACCAGCGGATGCTCCATTTTCATCGCTTCGACAATCGCGACGCGCTGGCCTTTGCGGACGCGCGCGCCGGCATCGACGAACACCGCCGTCAGCTTGCCGTGCATGGGCGATACGACGGCGTCGCCGGCGTCGCCCGATTCCGCCGCGTCGTAAACCCCGATCTCGACGCGGGTTTGAAAGCCCGCGCGCAACACCAGATAGGTGTTGTCTTCGGCTTCCACGATCCATTCGTTGTCCGACAGCCGCGCAATCGGCTCAATCTCCGCGCCGCCCAGGCGGACGCGGAGATTGGGGATGGAACACCCCACCTCCATCGCGCCAAATTCGACGCGCGCCATGAAATCGCGGCCATCGACGCGCGCCATAACCGCGGCGGTTCGACCCCCGCCCAGTTGAAAAAGATCCATCTCGTCCCATGGCGACAACGGACCACCGCCTCTGGCGCGCGTGTCTAGCGCTTCGTCAAACAACCGTTTCGCGTGGCGCGCGACTGCGAGCGCGCCGGCGTATTCGTCGATGTCGCGCGGGACGGCGCCGAGACCGGCGAGATCGCGGTCGATGAATCCCGTGCCGAATTTTCCCGCGCGGAATCCCGGCGCGTCGCACAACGCTTTCAGAAACGCGAGGTTCGTCCGCGGGCCCGCGACCAATGTCCGGCCCAGCGCGCCCGACAAGCGATCAAGCGCCTCGTCGCGCGACGACCCGTGCGCGACGATTTTCGCGATCATCGGATCATAGTAGGGCGTGACCTCGCCGCCCGAACACACGCCCGCGTCCACGCGAATTCCCGCGCCTTCGGCAAACGTCAGCCCCCACAAACTGCCCGTGGACGGCAAAAAGCCATTCGTCGGATCTTCCGCGTAAAGCCGCGCCTCGACCGCGTGGCCCTCAACGTGGATATCGCTTTGCAGCAGCGGCAATCGCTCGCCGGCGGCGACGCGAAACTGCCACTCCACCAGATCGACGCCGGTGACCGCCTCGGTGACGGGATGCTCGACCTGCAAGCGCGTGTTCATTTCCATGAACCAGAAGCCGCCGTCGGGAAACGCCGCGCCATCGACGATGAATTCGACCGTTCCCGCGCCGACGTAGGCGACCGCGCGCGCCGCCGCGACCGCCGCCGCGCCCATTTTTCCACGCGTTTCCGGCGTCATGCCCGGCGCTGGCGCCTCCTCGATCACCTTCTGATGGCGGCGCTGCAACGAGCAGTCGCGCTCGTTGAGGTGAACGACGTTGCCATGAGCGTCGGCGAAAACCTGTATTTCGATGTGCCGCGGATTCTCGATGAACTTCTCGATCAGCACGCGTCCGTTGTTGAACGCGGCTTCGGCCTCGCGCCGCGCGCCGGCGAGCGCCTCGTTGAAATCCTCGGGGCGATCGACGCGCCGCATGCCTTTGCCGCCGCCGCCGGCGACCGCTTTTATCAGAACTGGAAACCCGATTTTTCCGGCCTCGGCGGACAATATCGCCTCGTCCTGCGCCGCCCCGTGATAGCCCGGCGTGACGGGCACGCCGACCCTTTCCATCAACGCCTTCGCCGCGTCCTTCAGGCCCATGGCGCGCATGGCCGACGGCGGCGGGCCGACGAACACGAGGTCCGCGCGCGCGCAGGCCTCGGCGAACTCGGCGTTTTCGGACAAAAACCCGTAGCCCGGATGCACGCAATCCACCCCGGCCCGCTTCGCCGCGGCGACGATTTTTTCGATGTCCAAATAGGAGTCGCGCGCCGGCGCCGGGCCGATGCCAATGGCGGCGTCCGCCATTTTCACATGCGGCGCGGAAGCGTCGGCGTCCGAATAAACCGCGGTCGCGCGCATGCCGAGCCTGCGGGCTGCGCTGATCACGCGGCAGGCGATTTCGCCGCGGTTGGCGACGAGAACGGATTTCAACATCGCCGCCGCGCCCGCGCGTTAATCCGCGCCATGCTCCGCGGCGATCTTCGCCTTGGTTTGCGCCTCCCATTCGGCGACGGGGCGGAAGCCCGGCATGCCGCGGCAGAACGCCTCGGCCTCGCGCAGGACGACATCCGCCGGCTTCGAAAGGTCGAGCGCTTCGATGCAGGGTTGCGTGATGTACCAGGGCGTGTCGCAGTACACCTCGATGCGGTTGCCCTCGGGGTCGCGGAAATACCACGCGAAGGCGTTGCCGTGGTTGGTGCCGCGCGTGTCGTGAACGCCCGGCTCGTCCTTGACGCGGCGATAGACCGCCTGCACCTCGTGGATCGACGGCACGCGGAACGAGAGCTGGTTGATGTGGTTGAAACCCGACAGGTCGGGCCGCCCCGACACCAGCGCGACCTGGTGATGATCCCGCGCGTCCCAGCTCAGAAACACGATGTCCAAGCCGCGCACGACGCCGCGGTCCGTCTCGGTGAAGCCCAGCGCGCGCTTGTAGAACGCCACCATTGTGGGAAGATCGACGCAGTGAAACCCGCAATGCGCGAAGGCGAGCTTTGGCGCCGGCGGCAGGGCGGCTCGCGTGGAGGCGGATGGTTTGAAATCGTCGGCCATGGCGTCGCTCCCCGCGATTGAGGTTGAGCCCAATGTAGCACGGGCCGGCCGGCGGGCCATATCGATCGGCGAAGGCGCCTTTCACATTCTGAAAACGCCGAACCTCGTCTCTTCGTCCGGCGCGTTGCGGCACGCGGAAAACGCCAGCGCCAGCGTCCGCCGCGTCTCCGACGGCAAAATGATCCCGTCGTCCCACAAGCGCGCCGTCGCGTAATAGGGCGAGCCCTCGGCCTCGTATTTGTCGCGGATCGGCGCCTTGAACGCGGATTCGTCCTCGAGGCTCCATTTTTTGCCGGCGGCTTCCAGACCGTCGCGGTGGATCGTCGCCAGCACGCTCGCCGCCTGCTCGCCCCCCATCACCGATATGCGCGCGTTCGGCCAGGTGAATAAAAACCGGGGATCGTAGGCCCGCCCGCACATGCCATAGTTGCCCGCGCCGAACGAGCCGCCGACGATCACCGTGATCTTCGGCACTTTCGCGCAGGCGACCGCCGCCACCAGTTTCGCGCCGTCCTTCGCGATGCCGCCCGCTTCGAATTCGCGGCCCACCATGAAGCCGGATATGTTCTGCAAAAACAACAGCGGAACGCCGCGCTGGCAACATAGCTCAACGAAATGCGCTCCCTTCAAAGCGCTTTGCGAGTAGAGAACGCCGTTGTTGGCGACGATCCCAATCTTCATGCCGCCCAAGCGCGCGAAGCCCGTCACCAGCGTTTCGCCGTAGCGCGCCTTGAACTCGTCGAATTCGGACGCGTCCACAAGTCGCGCGATGATCTCGCGGATATCGTGTTGGCGGCGCAGATCCGTCGGAACAAGGCTGTCAAGCTCGTCGACGGCGTAGGCGGGCTCGCGCGGCGCCACGTCGTCCGCCCTAGCCAAACGCCGCGCTGAACAATTCGCCACAGCGCGGCGCGCCAGTTCCAGCGCGTGAAGATCGTTCAGCGCGAGATGGTCGGCGACGCCCGACACGCGCGTGTGCGTGTCGGCGCCGCCGAGTTCCTCCGCGGACACGATTTCTCCGGTCGCCGCCTTCACCAGCGGCGGACCCGCCAGAAAAATCGTGCCTTGCCCTTTGACAATGATCGCTTCGTCCGACATCGCCGGCACATAGGCGCCGCCCGCCGTGCAAGAGCCCATGACGACCGCGATCTGCGCGACGCCGGCCGCCGACATGTTCGCCTGGTTGAAAAAAATGCGGCCGAAATGCTCGCGATCTGGAAACACATCGGCCTGATGCGGCAGGTTCGCGCCCCCGGAATCGACGAGATAGACGCAGGGCAGGCGGTTTCGCGCGGCGATTTCCTGCGCGCGCAAATGCTTCTTCACCGTCATGGGATAATAGGCGCCG
>CAIKAR010000017.1 GCA_903825465.1 uncultured Hyphomicrobiales bacterium
GTTGCGGAACAGGTTGAGCACGGCGGGCAGGTTGCACGACATGGCGACCCGCGCGCGCGCGCGGCCCGAGCCGTTGAAGAGCTGGTGGCGCGCGTTGAGCGGGGGCGAGAAGACGCTGCGCGGCCCCCACTCGAAGCGCCTGGCCTCGCCGTCGTGTCCTTCGACGCTCGCGCCGCCGTCGCCGGACAGCACATAGAAGGCCGATTCAAACAGGTGTTTCATCGGCTTGGTGCGCGCCCCCGGCGGCATGTCGAGCAGGAACACCGTCATCGCGTCGCCGCGGCCCTTGACGTGGACGATGGCGCCATCGACGCCGAAAAGCGGCCAGGGGCGCGTTTCAAGCGACATCAAATCAAGGCCAAGCCCCTCGTGGACGGGCACGCCCTGGGCGGCGCTCCAGTCGAGGTAGGAGTCGACCATGAATTTGCCGGCCGGCGCTTCAACGTCCGCCATGCGAAAACTCCCCGCGATCGTGTCCGGATGTCAGCGCGCCCGGCGCCGGAGAAAATCCACCGCGACATCGTTGAACAGGCTCGGCCGCTCCCAATAGGCGGAATGCCCGGTTTCGGCGAGGATGACAAATTCGCTGTCGGGCACCCGCGCGGCGACCTGCCGCAGCAACGCCGGCGGCGCGTAGAGGTCGGCGGCGCCGGCGACGAAGAGGCTTGGCGCGGAAACGCCCGCGACGCTTTTCCAGTCGAGCCTGTTGGCGCGCCGCATCAACGGACGCGGGCCAAGGCAGGCCTTGCGTTCAAGGGCGATCCAGGCCTCCGCGCCGGCGGGATTGGCGGCGCGGTAGGAGGGGCCGAGTTCCTTGAATTCGGACGGCATCTCTTCGAAGCCGGGCAGGGCGACGCGCTTAATCGCCGCTTCGTGTTCGGGCTCGGCGAGGCCGCTGAAAGAGCCGCCGGAAAAAATCGCCGCGCTCAATCGGCTGGAACGGGACGCGGCGAAGTCGAGCAACACCGAGCAACCGGCGGCCGAGGCGACGCAGGCGAAGGTTTCCAGTTCGAGATGATCGGCCAACGCTTCGAGATCGTCGGAGGCGACGCCCGCGCCGGCCACATCCAGCGGGCTGGAACCGCTGTAGCCGCGCCGCGAATAGGCGATGACGCGGAAGCCGGCCGCGGCGAAGGCGGGCAGCTGGTAGGGCCACATATGCGCGCTGCCGGTCGCGGGATGCGACAGGATCACAGCGGGGCCGCCGCCGCCGGTGTCGATGAAAAACAGGTTCGCGCCGCCGGCCACGGGCGCGAGGCCCTGTCTCGTCGGAGGCGGCCGCGGAATGGGCTCCGACCGCGCGAAAAAATCCTCGGGGAAGTCAACGCGAAGGGGGGCGGTCATCTTGGGGGCTCGCCCACCGGAAATCGCATTTTCGACATGGTTCAAAACCGCGCGGCGACGCGCCGTCAGGCGGCCGCGGTTTGCAGGTTGCGGAAATGGCCGCCCTTCGACACCGGCTTCAACCCGCTGACGACGAGTTGCCACGACTCCGCGCCGTCCTCGCTCGCGTAGATTTCGCCGTCGGTGTTGCCGGCGAACATCGTGAATCCGCCCGGATAAACGGCGATATTGAACGCCTCGATGTTGGCGCGGCCCTCGTTTGGCAGCCCTTTGTTGGCGCTCTCCCACGTGCGGCCGCGGTCGCGCGAGCGCAACACCGTCCCATGCGCCTGCCGCGACGTGCGCCACGTGCGGGGATCGCGCTCGGCCCCCGAGGCGTAAATAGCGCCGTCGCCCGCCGGCGAAACGATCATCTGATCGGGATATCCGATGCGGAAGTCCATGTCGGTGAGCCGCGTCCATTTCTCGCCGCCGTCGTCGCTGGCGAACATGCCGTTGCCGGTCGCGATGTAGAGGCGGTCGTCGCGGGAGTCGCGCGCGACGCGGTGAATGTCCTTCGGCCAGACATCGTCGGGCCGGTAAAAGTCGTCGAGCTCGCGCCATGTCTGGCCGCCGTCGCGGGTCAGCAACAACGCGCCTTGTTCGATGGCGGCGAAGAACACGTTGGGATCGCGCCTGTCGAAAAGGAATGCCTTGGTGTGCGCGAGGTGGGGCGGCGGCGGAAAGGACCAGGTCTCGTGGCCGGGCACCGCGCCGATCGAGGGCAGCTCGCGCCAGTGCGCGCCGTTGTCGTCGCTGCGGAACAGCGACACCGGCTCGGTGCCCGCGTAAAGCGCCGCGCCGTTGTAGTCGAGGCTGAAGACATGGCCGCTCGTCACGCCGTTGTCGCGGCTTGTCCATGTCGCGCCGTCGTCGCCGCTATGAAAGATGCCGCCGTTGTGGACACTGGCGAAGACGCCTTTGCCCGGCGGGCGCATCAACGCGCTGACATGCTTGCCGTCGAGCGTGTGCGCCGTTTTTTTCCACGGCGCGGAAGCGTCGGCGCGCTCGATGACATCGACGCCGCTCAGCGTCGCGACCAGAAGCCGCGTCGGCGTCGCGCCGGCTTCGCAGACACTGGGGCCGTTGGTGGAGAGGCAGGCTGTCATGGCGGTCTCCTCGTGTCGCGCCGGCCTCTTTCGGGCCAGTCCGCTGGATGAAATCTAGGGCCGAAGAAACGCGCGAGTCAAATGAGCGCGCGAAACGCCGTCTTGCCGGTCCCGCCGAATTCGGACACATTGACCGCAACGCGGCCGATGCCGCGAAAAAATCGAAAGGGAGCCATGCCGCGCATTCGCCATATCTCCATCATGTCGCCGGACCCCGCGCCGCTGGCGGCGTTTTACACGGCGAATTTCGACATGCGGGAAGTCGCGCGCGGCGCGGAGGGCGATATCGACCTGACCGACGGCGGCTACGCGGTCGCCATCGTCAAGCGGCGGCCGGGCCTGCGGGAATTGCGGCTGGAGGACGGGCTTCACCACATCGGAATCGCCGTGGAAAACATCGACGAGACCGTCGCCCGTTATCTCGCGCGCTATCCCCGCGGCGCCGTCGTTCCCGAGACCGGCGGCGCGCGGCGCGGCGAGGTTCGCGTCCACGATCCGGAATGCAATCCGGTCGCGCTCTCGCAAGCCAATTTCGGCTTGCCGGACGCGCCGCCGGGACTTCCCCGCGTCGCGCACATGGCGCTCAACGCGCTCGACACCGAGGCGATCCGGGATTTCTACGCGTCGGTCTTCGGGTTTCGCGAGGTGTTCGAGGCGCACAAGGAGGCGCGCAAGCGGCCGGGCTATCGCAACAAGCATGTTGGCGACGGCTTCACCAATGTCGCGATCCAGGCTTTTTTCAGCGGCGAGGAAGGCCACGAGGCGCGCTTCGGCGTCGCGCATGTCGGTTTTCTCACGCCGGACTCCAAGGCGATGGCGGAGAAAGTCGCCCGCGGCGGCGCGAGCGTGCAAGCGCGGCCCGCGCATCGCACGCAATCGGAGATCCGCATGCGCGACCCGCAGGGCAACGGCGCGGATCTCTCGCAGCGCGGCTGGGAAGTCGACACCGACACGTGGGCGCGGCCCTGATGGCGGGCGCGCGGCGCGGCGCGCTCGCGGCTGTCGCGGCCTGCGCTTCGTGCTTCGCGGCGGCGCGCGCCGATCCGGTCGCCGACTTCTACCGCGGCAAGCAGATATCGATGTACATCCGCGCCGCGCCCGGCGGCAATTACGACGTCTATTCGCGCGTGCTCGGCCGCCACATGACGCGGCATATTCCGGGCAATCCGCTTGTCGTGCCGATCAACATGCCCGGCGGCGGCGGCCTCGTCGCGCTCTCCTATGTCGTCAACGCCGCGCCGCGCGACGGCGACGCGCTGACGATCATCACGCAATCGTTTCCGATGGATCAGGCGCTCGGCCTCGCGAAGAACCGCCGCGTCGACATGCGCGCGCTCAAGTGGATCGGCAACATGAGCGACACCAACGAGTTCGTCTTCACGGCGAAATCCTCGCCGACCCGGACGCTCGACGACGCGCGCCGGCGCGAGACCGTCATCGCGGCCACGGGCGTCGGCTCGATCATGACGCAGCTGGCGGGCGTCTACAACAACCTGCTGGGCACGCGGTTCCGCGTCGTCTACGGCTATCCCAGCGGGCCCGAGATGTCGCTGGCGATGGAGCGCGGCGAGGTCGAGGCGCGCAGCACGAGCAATCCGCAGGTTTTGGGCGCGACAAAGGCCGAGGTGCTGGCGAAGTACAACTTCCTGATTCAGGCGGGCGTTCGCAAAATTCCCGATTTTTCGGAAACGCCGCTGCTGCGCGACCTCGCGACATCGGACCGCGACCGCCGCGTGTTCGATTTCATTTCGAAGGCGGCGGTCATCGCGCGTCCGCTGGTCGCCGGTCCGGCGACGCCGCCCGATCGCGTCCAGGCCTTGCGGCGGGCCTTCGACGAAACGCTCGTCGATCCCCAATTTCTGGCGGAGGCGGCGAGCCTCAATCTCGAAATCGGCGCGACCAGCGGCGAGGAGCTGCAAAAGCTCGTTTTCGACCTGCTCGACACGCCGCCCGAGGCGCTGGGCGAAGTCGCCGCCGCGATCACGCTGCGGGATGTGACGGCGCGTCCCGGCGGCGCGCGCGGCGAGCCATAGGCGGGCGAGAGGTCAGAGCTTCAGACTGAAAAGATTGATCGCGTTGTCGCGCGTCAATCGCCGCCGCTTCTCTTCGGGCAAGCCGTGCAAATGATGTTCGACGACCTGCCGCGAATTGGGGAACGTCATGTTGAAATGCGGATAGTCGTTGGACCACATGCAGTTCTTCTCGCCCCACCAGGGGAAATGCCGCGTGCCGACGTAGTCCTCGAGGAACGTGCCGTAGACATGCTCCTCGAAAATCTCGCTCGGCTTGCGCTTGATCGGCAGCGTCGTCGTGCGCCTGGTGCGCTCGAAGTAGTAATCCCATTGCTGAAGGAGGAATGGCAGCCAGCCAATCTCGCTCTCGGCCATCAGCAGCTTCAGCTTCGGATGCCGGTCGAAGGCGCCGGAGAAGATGAAGTCGAAGAGCGTGTTGGCGGAATCGTTCGTCTTCGCGTTGACGGCGTCCTTGATGCCCTGAACGCCGCCCTTCTGGCCGGTCTTGATGTAGGAATGGCCGGTCAGGATATGGCAGACGACGGGCTGGCCGGCCTCGGCGCAGGCCGCCCACAGGGGATCGTAGTGATCCGACGTGAAGGGCAGCCGCGGGTCCGGCACCTGCCACAGCATCGCGCCCTTGAGGCCCATGTCATGGCCTCTGCGCATCTCCTTGACGCCGCCAGCGATGTCGTAGGCCGACACAAGCGGCACGCCGTAAAGCCGCTTCGAGTCCGTCTTGCAAAAGTTCGACATCCAGTCGTTGTAGAGCTTGAACGATTGCTCCTGCGTCTCGACGTCGTCGATGCCGAAGAGCGCCATCCCGTAATTCGGGAACAGGATTTCGGCCTCGACGCCGTCGGTGTCGAGGTCCTTGAGGCGCAAATGCGGATCGGTCGCGCCGGGAGGCGAATTGCGGAACGGCACCTTCGGCAATTGTTCCCGCAGCCGCGTCGGCAGTTCCCGCCACAGTTCGTCCGGCTCCATCACATGGGAGTCGGTTGAAATCATCCTCGGCATGGCGGCGATTTCCGCGTCCGTGAGGTCGGCGCCGACAACGGCGCGGCGCGGAAACGTCGCCGCCTGTTCGGCCGACATGCCGGCGAATTTAGTGGCGTCTACTGCTATTTGCGGCATGTCCGGCCTCTATGTCTGGCTTGCGTCGGGGCGCCCGGCGCGCGCGAAAAATGTCAATCGGGCGAGAAATACTTGCCCCGGGCGTAAACCCGCTTCTTCGAGGATTCGCCGTTCTTCGGCGCGTTGCCGATCTTGGTCGATCCATCGGCGAAGGAGGTTTGCCTGCCGACATCCTTCGGCGTGCCGAACGAGGTGAGATCGTCAAGGCCCTTTTCGGTGCGCACGCCGCCGCCGACGCGCAGCATCACGAGGTTCTCCGCTTCGTCGGCCTCGAACTTGTATTGCACGTTTTTGGGGATCATCACGCCCTCGTGCAGGCCCACGACGCGTTCGCCGCCGTCGCCGAAGGAGAATGTCGCCTTGCCCTGCATCACGATGAAGGCGTGGTCCTCGCCGCCATGCGCGTGCAGCGCGTTCTCGCCGCCGCTGGCGTAGCACTTGATGTTGACCCAGAGGTTTTCCGCCGTCGCAAGCGGGTCGTAGGAGGTGCCTTGTTCGAGCAGCGGCAGATTGCGCATTGAAAATACGGCGGCTTTGTCGATGGCGACGGCGGGGCGGCGCTCGATGATTTTGACATCGTCCATGGACGGCTCTCCCTTGATTTCAGCGCGATTATAAGCGGCGGGGAGACGCCGCTGTCAAGGCGAAACGCGCCGCCGCGTCAATCGCCACAGGTCAATCGCCCCATGTCGCGAACATGCCGACGGCGGCGGCCGCCATGACGCCTGTCGCCAGCCATCCGAGCGTCTTCAACACGGGCTTCAGCGTGAATTCGCCCATGACTTTCCGCCGCGACGCCATGATCATGATCATGATCATGATGGGGATCGCGGCGACGCCGTTGACAACAGCGCTCCAGAACAGCGCCTTGACGGGATCGAGCGGGGAAAAATTCAAAACCGCGCCAATCGCCGTCGAAATGGCGATGGTCGCGTAGAACGCCAGCGCCCGGCCCGGCTGTTGAGCGAGCCCGACGCGCCATTTCAGCGCCTCGCCCAGAGCGTAG
Organism: uncultured Hyphomicrobiales bacterium; assembly: GCA_903825465.1. Classification (GTDB taxonomy): domain Bacteria; phylum Pseudomonadota; class Alphaproteobacteria; order Rhizobiales; family Beijerinckiaceae; genus Terripilifer. The sequence continues at coordinate 6,648 of CAIKAR010000017.1, forward strand.
GCGGCGCTGCCGGCGAGCACAGGCAGCGCCAGCAGCCCCGTGCCCACGATGCCGAGCGCGAAAATCACGAACGCGAACTTGCCGGCGATGGGGCGCAAGGCCTCGGCGGCTTGCGCGGAAGTCTGGATGTCGGTGGGGCCGTGCGCGTTCAGGGTGGCGGCGGTGGTGAGCATGATGAACAGCGCGATGACGTTGGAAAAACCCATCCCCACCATTGTGTCGAGCCGCATGCGCTCCATCTGAAGCGGCGCTTGCGCCGGCGCGTCCTTCAAAGGCTGGCATGCCGGGTCTTCCCGCTCGTTCTCGACTTCCTCGCCGGCCTGCCAGAAAAACAAATAGGGGCTGATGGTCGTGCCGAACACGGCGACGACGACGGTGAGGTAGTCCCCCGACAGGGAGATATCCGGGAGGACGAGGCTGCGCGCGACGGTCGCCCAGGGAACCCCCACCACAAAGACCGTCCCGACATAGGCGAAAAGCGACAGCGTCAGCCAGCGCAACACAACGGCGTAGCGGGAATAGCGGACGAAGACTTCGAGCACGACGGAAAGCGTCGCGAAAGCCACGATGTACAGGGCCGAGGGGCCGCCGATCAACAGCTTCAGCGCGGCCGCCATGGCGCCAAGATCAGCTCCGATATTGATGGTGTTGGCCACGAGCAGAAGTCCAACAAGCGGATACAGCAACGCGGGGGAGAAATGCTTCCGCATGTTGCCGGCGAGTCCGAGCCCGGTGACGCGGCCAACTTGCGCGCTGATCAATTGGATCGCGCACATCAACGGATAGGTGAGCAGCAGGGTCCAGCCGAGGTTGTAGCCAAACTGCGCGCCGGCCTGCGAATAGGTGGCGATGCCGCTGGGGTCGTCGTCGGAGGCCCCGGTGATGAGGCCGGGGCCCATCACGTCGCGCAGCCGCGGTCTTTCCGGTTGCTTGACGAGGGGTTCAACGGCTGCGTCGTCCATCGGGCCCATCTCCGCCGAACAAGAATAGTTTGGTTTAAACAAGGATAGTCCAAAGCTGAAGCGCTGGGGGGCGGGATTGGTTCCGTTCAAGCCCGCGTGCGCGGGGGAGGGCACGGGTTTTGGGGGAATGGGGTTGTTTTGAGGGCGCTTCCCCCGCCGGACCGGGACCGCCTTAAAACGGTCGCGGATTTTCCACCCTGTGGTAGTTTCCCTATCGGCGGCGACTCGTGGCCGCGATGGATTGTCTATGGCGACCGCGTCTCCAACACCCCCCTTGACGTCGCCGCGCGTCTTCATCTTGCGGATGACGGTGTTTTTGCTTCTGGCGGGCTTTCTAGCCCTCATCCTTTACCGCCAGATCATGGTCGCCTTCATGGCCAACCCCGGCCTGAACGGCTTGATATTGTTTGTGCTGGCGACAGGGATCGCGATCGCCTTGCGCCAGGTCGTTCGTCTTTTCCCCGAGATCCGCTGGGTCAACGCGCCGGAAGCGGGCGCGCCGGCGAAACCGCCTGTTTTGCTCGCGCCCGTCGCCGCCATTCTCGGCGCGGGCGGCAACGGCCGCGGCATCTCCCCCGCGACTTTGCGGGTGGTGCTGGATTCGATCGGCTCGCGGCTCGACGAGTCCCGCGAAATCGCGCGCTATATCACGGGCCTGCTGGTGTTTCTTGGCTTGCTCGGCACCTTCTGGGGCCTCTTGGAAACGGTGGGTTCGATCGGCGCCGTCATCAAATCCATGCAGACGGGCGGGGACGCCGCGGTCATGTTCGACGATTTGAAGAACGGCCTCGCCGCGCCCATCGCGGGCATGTCGATTTCCTTCACATCGTCGCTGTTCGGCCTCGCCGGCTCCCTGATTGTGGGCTTTCTCGATCTGCAAGCGGGGCAGGCGCAGAACCGCTTCTTCACCGAGCTTGAGGACAACCTGTCGATGCGCGTCGTCGATCCGGCTGGAGTCGTGGCGGCGATCGGCGGTTTCCCGAACGCCACCGCGGCCGCGCCGGCCTCGGCGGGCGACGCGAACCGGGCGACGACCGCCGCCATGGCCAACCTCGCCGAAGGCATTCAGGGCCTTGTGCAGCACATGCGCAAAGAGCAGCAAATGATCCGCGACTGGGTTGAGGCGCAGGCGGGCCAGCAGGAGGCCGTCAAGAAACTGCTCGAACGGCTGGCGTCCGAAACGGAAAAGAACTGATGGCGCTCGGCCGCGCCCGGCGCGCCACCAAGGGGTTCGACTATTGGCCGGGCTTCGTCGACGCGCTGTCGACGATGCTGCTCGCCATGACGTTTCTGTTGTCGGTTTTCATGCTGGGGCAGTTCTACCTGTCGCGCGAGGTCTCCGGCAAGGACACCGCGCTCGTCAAGTTGAACAAGCAGATCGAAGACCTCACCGCTTTGCTGGCGTTGGAGCGCGCGCAAAAATCCGACGCGCAGACAAACCTCGCCGCGATTTCCTCAACGCTCGACACCGCGAACGCGGAAAAAGCTCGGCTCGCCGGGCTGCTGGCGCGCGGCGCCGACGCCGCCGCGGACGCGGGCGGGCAGGCGGACGCCGCGGCGCAGTCGCTCGACGCGGAAAAACAGATTTCCGCCCGCGCCCAGGCGCAAGTCGAAATCCTCAACCAGCAGATCGCCGCGTTGCGCCGGCAACTCGCCGCGCTCGAGGACGCGCTCAACGCCAGCGAGACGCGCGACAAGGAAAGCCAGGCGCAGATCGCCGATCTGGGTTCGCGGCTGAACCTGGCGCTGGCGCGCACGGTGCAGGAATTGCAGCGCTATCGCTCGGACTTTTTCGGGCGCTTGCGCGAGATCCTGGGCCAGCGGCCGGGGGTGCGCGTCGTTGGCGACCGCTTTGTCTTCGAGAGCGAGGTTTTGTTTGATTCCGGCAAGGCGGAACTCAAGCCCGCCGCGCGCGCCGGCATGGACCAACTCGCCAGCGCGGTGCAGGATTTGGAGCGCGAGATACCGCCCGAGATACCCTGGGTGATGCGAGTCGATGGCCACACCGACAAGCGTCCACCCTCCGCCGGCTCGCCCTACAAATCCAACTGGGAGTTGTCGAGCGACCGGGCGATCGCGGTGGTGCAATACCTCGTCTCCAAGGGGGTGCAGCCCCAGCACCTCGTCGCCGCGGGGTTTGGCGAGTTTCAGCCAATCGACCCCGGCGACGGCGACGACGCCTTGCGCAAAAACCGCAGGATCGAGCTGAAGCTGACCGAGCGTTGACGCGCGGCGCGCGCGCTTCCGGGCAAAGCTTTGGCTCAGGGCGGCTTGCGTCCGCGATCCCCGCGCCCATATACCGGGCGAGACATTGCGTCCGCGCCAATCGGGCGGGCGCGGGAATGGGCTTAAACGTTTATGCGCGACCCCTACACCATCCTTGGCGTGCCAAAAGCGGCCGCTGGCGACGAGATCAAGAAAGCCTATCGCAAACTGGCGAAACGCTTTCATCCCGACCACAACAAGGACGATCCCAAGGCCAAGGAGAAATTCGCCGAGGCCAATTCCGCCTATGAAATCCTTGGCGACGAGAAAAAGAAGGGCCAGTTCGACCGCGGCGAAATCGACGCGGAAGGCAAGCCCCGGGGGTTCGATCCCTTTGGCGGCGCGGCGCCGGGCGGCTTCCGAAGGCCGGGCGGCGGCGCTTCGCCCGGCGCCGAGCATTTCAATTTCGGCGGCGGCGCGCCCGGTGGCGGAGCCGGATTCGACCCTTCGGATCTTTTCGAGGGCTTGTTTGGCGGCGGCAGCCGCCGCGCCCCGCGCGCCGCGCCCCGTGGCGAGGATGTCGCGGCGACGGCGCATGTTTCGCTTGAACAGGCCGCGTTGGGTGGCGAGAGCCGAGTTGTGCTGCCCACAGGGCGCACAATGGAAGTTAAAATCCCGGCCGGCATCGAGGATGGCAAAACCATCCGCCTCAAGGGGCAGGGCGGCGGCAGTCCGCTCGGCGGGCCCGCCGGCGACGCGCTGGTCACGGTGAGGATCGCCCGCCATCCCCTCTTCCGCGTCGAGGGCCGCGACCTCCGGGAGGATGTGTCGATCCCGCTCTACGACGCGGTGCTGGGCGGCAAGGTCGAGGCGCGCACGCTGACGGGCGTCGTGGAACTGACGGTGCCGCCCAACAGCAGCTCCGGCCGCACGCTGCGGCTGCGGGGAAAGGGACTGCCGGCGAGCGGCGCGGGCGCGGCGGGAGATCTGCTGGTGACGCTGCGGATCGCGCTGCCCGAGGCGGCGGACGCGGAGCTCGACGCCTTGATGAAACGCTGGCGCGACACGAAGCCGTACAAGCCGCGGGATTGACCCCGGCCTATTTCGCGGCGGGCGTGATCAGCTTCTTGGCGCGTTCCACGACATCCTTGGATGTCGCGTAAACCTTGGCGATCATCGCTTGCGTGTCCTCGCCGCTTGTCGGCGAAATCTCGGCCGCCATCGTCTTTCCGTCTTCCAGAAACGCGGGGTCCTTCATCGTCGCGTCGAAGGCGCGGCGAAGGATTTCGACCTTGCCCGCCGGCGTTCCCGGCGGCGCGGCGAAGGGCCGGCCCAGCGCCGTGCCGGTGAGGAACAGGGTGAAAAGCTGCTTGTCGGCGTCGTTTTTCAACAAATCGAAAATCAGCGGGGCGTCGCCCGCCTTCGGGCTTTTGGCGAAACCGAGTTGCAGGATCATGTTGACCTTGTGGTCGTTAATCCAGTCGGGCTTCGAGGCTTCCAGAGACGACATGGTGAGGCCGCACCGCCCGTTCACCTCGCCGCCTTCGATCGCCATGAAGGTTTCCTTGGTGCCGAGATAGCCGGTGACGAGGCGGAATTTCGTGCCGATGGTGTCGTTGAGGATCAGCGGATAGGTGTCGGTTTCCGAGCCCGCGCCAGTGCCCGCGAGAACCATTTCCCTTTTCTTCGCGTCGTCGATGGTTTTGAAATCGCCCGCGCCCCACGAGACGCACAGGCTCACGTCGCGGCTGACCGCGCCGATCCAATTGAACTTGCTCATGTCGTAGCCGGGGTTGCGCGCGCCGATCAGCGGCTCGATCAGCGGGCCGCCGGGAAACGTCGTCAGCGCCGTGCCGTCCTTCGGCGCGGTGTCGGCGAGAAAGTTCGCGGCGCGGATGCCGCCCGCGCCCGGCATGTCCTGCACGTTGACCGAGGGGTTGCCGGGAATGTGGCGGCCGAGATGGCGCCCCAGCAGCCGCGCGTAAAGATCGATGCCGCCGCCCGCCGTGCCGGCGACATAGAGGGTGATCGGCTTGGTGATCGTCTCCTGCGCCAAGACGGGCATGACGGGCGTGGCGGCGACAACGAGCGCGAGCGCGGGGAAACGGGGCATGGCGGAATCCTAAACGGGTTTGGCGTCGATCAACACGAAGGCGACGACGCAGGGCGCGCTGGAGCGGTTGCTCCACGCGTGGTTGGTGCCGCGCTGGACGAGGACGTCGCCCTGCCTGAGCAGGGTTTCGCCCTCTTCCATCAGCGCCCAGATTTCGCCGCTCAGAATGATCGCGTAGTCGATCGACGCGGTTTTGTGGAAGCCGGGATGCCGCGCGTTGGAGCGGTCGAGCGCGCCGGCGCGGCCCGAGCCGTCGTCGTGGCTCGACGCGCGTTCGGCCTCGAGCGAGGCCAGGCGCTCGCTGTCAGGCGGATAGGAGATCACTCGGAAGACGCTGCCGTTCGCCGGTGGCGGCAGGCGGTACGCGTGTCGCGTCGGGTCTTTCGCGCCCGAATTGTCGGCGGGCGTTTCCGCCGTTTCCCACAGTTCGCTCACGCGCGAGGAACCCGCGGCGCGCTGACGAACCTGCGGGGGCGGACCGTCGGAAATGAACACCGACCTGCCTTGCGCGTCGTGCCCGGTGACGACGCGGCGAATTTCGTTGGTCCGATTTTCGTTGGTCATGGAGTCAGCCTTTCTTCCACGCCGGCGGCTCCTCGCCGTCGATCAGCGCGAAGCAGACGCGGCAATTCGCCTGCGAGTTGTTGACCCAGGCGTGATAGGTCGCCTGCTGCACCATGATGTCGCCGGCGCGCATCGTGACTTCGGAATCGTCAAGCAGCATGTCGATCTCGCCTTCGAGGCAGATCGCGTAATCCACGCTGCGGGTGCGGTGCATGTGGGGATGGCGCAGCGCTCCGCCCTCGTGGCTCAGCCCCATCTCCTTCAACACCTGCTCGTGGCTGACGCCGCCGCCGTCGCCCGCCGGCGGAAAATCGACGACGCGCAGGATCGATCCGCGGCGTGGCGGCGCGACGGGGGATTCGCGGTCGGCGCGGTCGGCGTTGAAGGAAGCGTCGGCGGGCGCCTCTTCAGTCACCCACAGCAAGGTCGATGTGAGGCCCGTCGCCTGCCGGACGCGCTGGTTCGGCGCCGGCCCGTCCATCAGGACGACCGCCTTGCCGGCCGCGTCGTGGCCGGTGACGATGCGGCGAACTGGCTTGGGCATCTCAAACTCCCTTGGAGCCCGCGGGGCTATGGTTTCCAGCCCGTGATAGGATATTTCGCATCCCCGCGAAAGAACCGAAACGAAGCTCTCACGACCCCGTCGCTTCGCAATAAAAACGCCAGGTCGCGGCTTCGCCTCCCTTCGGCGGCGCGCCCTTCTCGGGCATCGACTCAAGCCCTTTGGTCGCGGCGATTTCGACCTGATCCTCTTGCGAGATCGGCTCCGCGCCGCCGAGCAGCGCCGCGCGGTAGTTGATGTCGGCGAGCTGGTTCAACTGGATCATGTAGAGCGCCGCCTGCTCGACGCTGCGTCCCGCCGTTGTGACGCCGTGTCCGCGCATCAGACAGACCTTCTTGTTGGCGATGGCGCGCGCGAGCTCGACGCCGCGCTCCTTCGTGTCGATGAGAACGCTGCGTTCGTAGGTCGGGATGCCGTCCAGCGCGAGTTTCGCGCTCGAAGGGTCGTAGGCGCCGTAAAGCGGCAGCAGGGGCTTGCAGCAGATGGTGAACAGCATCGGCGCCGGCGGATGGATGTGAATGACGGAATGGATTTCCGGCCGCGCCCGATAGATTTCCGAATGAATGAAAATCTCGCGGGGCACGGCGAGGCCCTCGTCGTTGGGCTTGACGAGCTTGCCGTCGAAATCGACCTCGATCACCTGTTCGGCGCCGGTGTAGCGCACGCCCAGTTCGCCCGGGCCGCGCGCGCGGATGAGCATCTTGTTCTCGCCCGGCAGGCGCGCGCTGACATGGCCGAGCGCCGCGTGCGTCAGTTCAAGCCGCCCCAGCACGCGGCAGGCGCGGGCCACGCGCTCGGCGAGTTCGTTCGAATTCGGCATGGCCGGTTCCTCGTTGGCGCCCAGGCGCGTGATCGCGCGAAGAAGTAACCCTTCGCCGGCGCCGGACACAAGCCGGAGCGGCGCGTTACACAAGCCGGAGCGGCGCTTGGCCGGCCGCCGTGTTGCGCGCGGCCTTCAACAAGCGCAAATTGCGCCCACCGCCGCGCGGCCTTTTTTCAGGCCGCGATGGCGTTGGGGGGAAACGTCATGCCGCAACGCCGAGAGTTCGTCGGGCTCGCCGCCGCCGCGGGGCTCGCGCCGCTGCTGCCGCGCGCCGCGTTCGCGCTCGACTACCCGACGAAGCCCGTCCACGTCCTGATCACCACCGCGCCCGGCGGCTCGTCCGACATCACGACGCGGCTGGTGACAACGGTCTTGTCCGACCGGCTCGGTCAGCCTTTCATCATCGACAACAGGCCCGGGGCCGGCGGCAATATCGCGACCGAACTCGTGTTGCGCGCGCCGGTCGACGGATACACGTTGCTCGCGATGACGAAGGGCAATCTCGTCGTCAACATGCTGTACGACAATCTCCCGTTCGACATGGCGCGCGATTTCGAGCCGGTGGCGGGCGTCGGCAATGGCCCGCTCGTCATGCTGGTCAATCCGTCCGTGCCGACGAAGACGCTGCCGGAGTTCATCGCTTGGGCGAAGGCGAATCCGGGCAAAATCAACTACGGGTCCGCGGGCAACGCCACCGATCCCCACATGGCGGGCGAATTGTTCAAGAAGCTGGCCGGCGTCGAGATGACGCATGTGCCTTATCGCGGCGGAGCGTTGGCGCTGACCGACCTTCTCGGCGGCGGATTGCAACTGATGTTCAGCAATTTGCCGGCGGCCGACTATGTCGCCTCCGGCAAGCTGCGCGCCCTCGCGGTGACAACGGCGAAGCGCTCGCCGCAATTCGCCGATTTGCCGGCGGTCGCCGAGGTTTTGCCCGGCTACGAGATCGGCGTGTGGTACGCCTTCGTGGCGCGCAAGGGCGCGCCCGCTGAAATAATCGACAAGCTCAACAAGGCGGCGACCGACGCGCTGCGCGAAAAATCCGTCGTCGATGGCCTGGCGGTGCTGACCGCGGCGCCGATGCCCATGACGCCAGCGGAACTCGCGGGGCTCTTCGCCTCCGAGACGGAGAAATGGGGCGGCTTGATCAAGTCGGCCGGCATCAAAGCGGGATGATTCCGCCAAACAAGAGGAAATGAAATGACTGCGTCGAAAACCGGACGGATCGACATCCACCATCACTTCTGGCCGCGCGCCTACATGGCCGAAGAGCAGGAGCGCAACGCCGGCTACAAACACGGCGGCGCCGGCCCCGACCGGCTTTTGGGCTGGAGCCCGGAACAGGCCATCGAGGCGATGGACGCGCACGGCATCGATATCGCCATCGGCTCGGTGTCGACGCCGGGCGCCTGGTTCGGCGATGTCGCGGCGGCGCGGCGGCTGTCGCGCCTCTGGAACGAGGCGGGCGCGAAAACAGTGGCCGCGCATCCCAAACGGTTCGGGTTCTTCGCGCTTGTCGCGCCGCCGGATGTCGAGGGCGCGCTGCGGGAAATCGAATACGCGCTCGACACGCTGAAGGCCGACGGCGTCGGCCTGTTGTCGAACTACGCCGGCAAGTCGCTCGGCGATCCCGCCTTCGCGCCGGTCTTCGACGAACTCAACCGGCGCAAGGCGGTGGTGTTCATCCACCCGGCGGCGCATCCCGCGACCGCGGGGCTCATCCCCGGCCTGTTGCCGCAGGGAATCGAATTTCCCATGGACACCACGCGCACCGTGACCAGCCTCGTGCTGAGCGGAACGATGGCGCGGTGCCCAAACCTGCGGATCGTGCTGTCGCACGGCGGCGGCGTGTTGCCCTTCCTCGCCGCGCGCATCGACCACGTCGCGGGACGCGTCGAGGCTTTCAAGGCGAACAATCCCAATGGCATCGAACATGAATTGAAGCGGTTCTATTGCGACACCGCCGGCTCGGCCAGCGCGCCGCAGCTCGACGCCATGCTGCGCTTCTATCCGCCGGGGCATGTGTTGTATGGCAGCGACTACCCCTTTGTGGCGATGGCGGAGGGCATCGAGGAAATGAACCACTATCACCCGCCCGCCGACACGCGCGCCGCGATCGACCGCGGCAACGCGATGGAGCTGTTGCCGCGTTTGAAGAGCGTTTAAGCGCGGCGCCTATGTCGGCGGCGTGCCGTTGTCCGCGAGAACGGCGCCGGCGAGATAAAGAGAGCCCGTGATCAAGACGCGCGGCGGCGCGGGCCATGCGCGCCGCGCGAGCGAGGCCAGCGCCTCGCCAACCCCAGCGGCTTGCGACGCGGTCACGCCCATCTCGCCGGCGATTTCCGCCAGTTCCACCGGCGCGCGGCCCGCGTGGTCGGCGGCCACCGGCACCGCGACGATTTCGCTCGCGAGCGCTTTGAACGGCGCCAGGAACGCGCGCGAGTCCTTGGTCGTGAGCATTCCGACAATCATGATCAACGGCCGCGGCGCGCGCTTGCCCATGTAGGCGAGGGCCGCGGCGAGGGCCTTGCCGCCGGCTTCGTTGTGTCCGCCGTCGAGCCAGAGTTCCGAGGGTTTCGGCGCCATGTCCACCAACGCGCCATGGCTCAGCCGCTGCAAGCGCGCCGGCCATTGAACATTCACCATGCCGGCGGCGAAAGCGCTCTCCGGCAAATCGGGAAATGTCGCGCGCAGCGTCGCGATGGCGAGACCGGCGTTGCCGATCTGGTGATCGCCGGGCAGCGCGGGCGGGGGCAGGTCGAGCAGGCCGTCGCCATCCTCGAACACCAGCCGTCCGCGCTCCTCGCGGGCCTGGAAATCCTGCGCGCCAATCAGCAGCGGCGCGCGCACTTGTTCGGCGCGTTTCTCGATGACTTCGCGCGCTTCCGGCTCTTGATCCGCGATCACGGCGCGGACGCCGGCTTTCAAAATGCCCGCCTTCTCGAAGGCGATTTTCGCCAGCGTGTCGCCGAGGAACTCGACATGATCGATGGACACCGGCGTGATGACGCAGGCGAGTGGGCGCTCCACCACGTTCGTCGTGTCGAAACGGCCACCGAGCCCGACCTCCAGCAACAGCACATCGGCTGGATGTTCGGAGAAAAGCTTCAGCGCCGCGACGGTGACGATCTCGAACAGCGTGATGGCCGCGCCGGCGTTGACCGCTTCGCATTCTTCCAGCGCGCGCGACAGCGCGTCTTCGTCGACAAGTTTTCCCGCCAGCCGAATCCGCTCGTGAAAGCGCGCGAGGTGCGGCGAGGTGTAGACATGGACACGCTTGCCGGCCGCTTCCAGAATCGCGCGAATGAAGGCGATCGTCGATCCCTTGCCGTTGGTTCCCGCGACATGAACGACGGGCGGCAGGCGGTCTTGCGGCCGGCCCAATTTCTCCAGCAGGTCGAGCGTGCGGCCCAGCGACAGGTCGATTTTCTTCGGATGCAGCCGCGTCAGCCGATCCAGGACAACGTCGGAACGCGCCATCTCACGCGGCTTTCCCGGCCTCGCGCGCGGGCCGCTTGGTCAGGATCGCGCACAGCCGCGCCAGCGTCGCGCGCATGTCCTTGCGCTCCACCACCATGTCGATCATCCCGTGCGCCTTGAGGTATTCGGCGCGCTGGAAGCCGTCGGGCAGGCGCTCGCGGATGGTTTGCTCGATGACGCGCGCGCCGGCGAAGCCGATCATCGCGCCGGGCTCGGCGATATGGATGTCGCCGAGCATCGCGAAGGACGCGGTGACGCCGCCCGTGGTCGGGTTGGTCATCACGACGATGTAGGGCAGCCTCGCGGCCTTGAGGCGCCGGACGGCGACCGTTGTGCGCGGCATCTGCATGAGCGAGAACATTCCCTCCTGCATGCGCGCGCCGCCCGAAGCCGTGAACATGACGAAGGGCGTCTTGCGCGAAACGGCTTCCATCATGCCCGAAACGATCGCTTCGCCGGCCGCCATGCCGAGCGAGCCCGCGATGAACTCGAAATCCTGGACGCCGACAACGACTTCCTGCCCTTCAAGGCCGCCGATGGCGATTCTCACCGCGTCGTTCGAGCCGGTTTTCGTCCGGAAATCCTTGAGCCGTTCGGTGTAGCGCTTGACGTCGCGGAATTTCAGCGGGTCGGCGGGCACGTCCGGGGTCGGCAGGTCGATGTATTTGCCCTCGTCGAACAACGACGCGAGCCGCGCCTTCACCGGCATGCGCATGTGATAGCCGGAGTTCGGCACCACGAACATATTGGATTCGAGATCCTTGTGGAACACGAGTTCGCCGCTGTCGGGGCATTTCACCCACAGGTTCTCCGGCGTTTCGCGCTTCAGAAACGAGCGGATCTTCGGCGGAACGACGTTCGACATCCAGTTCATGGCTGTGCCTTTCCGCCGGCGCGCGCGCCGTTGGCGATTTCGGAAACAAGCGCCGTCACGGCGGCGATTGTGCCCGATGTCGCGCGCCCTTGGTCATCGAGCGAACAGCGCAGCGCGTCGATCAACGCGGTGCCGACGACGACGCCGTCCGCGTGCGCCGCGATCGCGGCCGCGGACGCGGCCGTCTTCACGCCGAAACCGACCGCGACCGGCAACGGCGTGTGGCGCTTGATCCGTTCGACGGCGGCGCCCACCTTCGAATAATCGGGGATCGCCGCGCCGGTCACGCCGTTGAGCGAGACGTAATAGACAAAGCCCGAGGTGTTCGTCAGCACCTTCGGCAAGCGCTTGTCGTCGGTCGTGGGGGTGGCGAGACGGATGAAGTTGATCCCGGCCTTCATCGCCGGCTCGCAGAGTTCGCAATCCTCCTCCGGCGGCAGATCGACGACGATCAGCCCGTCGACGCCGGCGGCCTTGGCCTCGGCGAGAAACGTGTCGACGCCGTGGACATAGATCGGGTTGTAGTAGCCCATCAGCACGATGGGCGTGGCGTTGTCGCGAGCGCGAAAGTCCGCCACCATGGCGAGCGTCTTCTTCAGCGTGGTTCCCGCCTTCAACGCGCGCAGGCCAGCGGCCTGAATGCTTGGCCCATCCGCCATCGGGTCGGTGAACGGCATGCCCACCTCGATCACGTCCGCGCCCGCGGCCGGCAGGGCGCGCAGCAGCGCCAGCGACGTTGGGATGTCGGGATCGCCCGCCATGACAAACGTCACAAGAGCCGCCCGGCGCTCGGCGCGGCATTGGGCGAAGCGGGCGGTTATGCGGTTGGGCGTTGGGTTGGTGGCGGCTTGAGCGGTCATGGGGGCGGGGGTTAGCACGGCTCGGCGGCGGGGGAAACCGCCCGCGTTTCCTCCCGGCGCGATCCGCGGCATAGTCCCGCGACCGGCGCCAGTCCGGGAACACGGGAGGCCCGCCATGCGCACTATCGATCACGCCGCTTGCTGGAGCCGGCGGTTGTTCATGGCCGCGGGCGCTTCCAGCTTCGCCGCCCCGGCGATCGCGCAGACGGTGGCCCGGAAACGCCCGCTGGCGGAGATGATCGCCGATTACGCGGTTTCATACGACTTTTCCAACGCGCCGGCCGCGGTCGTCGAGGCCGCGCGGGTCGCCTTCATCGACACCTTGGGGGTGATGCTGGCTGGCAGCCACGAGGAAGTCGCGCATATCGCCGCGGAGATGGCGAGGGACGAGCAAAGCGCGCCCCTCGCCGGCGTCGTGGGACGCGACTTCAGGGCGTCGCCGCAACTCGCCGCGCTCGCCAACGGCGTCGCCGCGCACGCGATGGACTATGATTTCAGCTACGCCAGCGGGCAGGCGGTCTCGGCCGTCATTCCAGCGCTTTTGCCGCTCGCCGAAGCCAGGGGATCGTCGCCGCGCGACGTGTTGGCGGCCTTCGTCGTCGGCTGCGAGGTCGCGGCGCGGCTGGTGCGCGCGAGCCCGCAAATCTCGGCGAAGGGCGGCTGGCACGCCACCGGCATGGTCGGCAATATCGCCGCCGGCGTCGCCTGCGCGCGGCTGCTCAAACTGCCGGCGGCGCAAATCGTCGATGTGGTCGGCATCGGCGCGTCGCTGGCGAGCGGCGTCTCCGCCAATTTCGGCACCATGACCAAGCCGCTGCATTCCGGCAACGCGGCGCGCAATGGCGTCACCGCGGCGCAGCTCGCCGCGCGGGGCTTCACGTCGAGCGCCACCGCGCTCGAAGGCGGCAGCGGCTATTACGCGACGTTCAGCCGGGGCCTGCCGGTCGATTTTTCCGCCTTCGACGATCTCGGAACGGTCAACAACATCGTCGCTCCCGGCTATTCGCTGAAGCGCTACCCCTGCGGCGGGCTGGGGCACGCCGCCATCGACGCCGCGCTCGCTCTGCGCGAACAATTGGGGGGCCGCGCCGGCGACATCGCGAAGATCGAGGTGGGCGTGACCAAAAACGCGTTTCAACGCATTGGCGGCGCCTATCCTCATTCCATCGAGAGCGCGAAATTCTCCATGCCCTATCTCGGCGCCTGGACGGTGCTGCGCGGCGCGCCCGCCCTCGCGACGTTCACCGAGAAATCCATCGCGGACCCGGAGGTCAAGGCGTTTTCGGCGAAGATCACGCACCACGTGGACGCCGAATTCGCCGACGACATCGCGCAGGCGCCGGGTCGCGTGGTCGTCACGATGAACAACGGCGAAACCTTCGAGAAAATGGTCCGCTTCGCCAGCGGTTCGCCGCAAAACCCGATGAGCGCCGCGCAAATCGAGGCGAAGTTCCTCGACTGCGCCGGGCGGGCGCTGGATCCCGCGCGAGCGAAGGAAGCGTTCGCGTGGGCGAGCGGCGTGACGACGCGATCGTCGTTCGCCGGACTGTGGGGCGCGTTGAAGGCGGGCTGAAAGCGCGCCGCTTGATCCGGGCGCGTGGCGCGAACCCGCTCGTCCGCGCCACGCTTGCCGGCGTCTACATCTTCTCCGGATGCAGGATCAGCTTCTGCACGCGCCAGTTCAGGATTTCGGCGACGTAGATTTCGTTCTCCGACGGGCAGGCGATTTCGTGGATCCAGCCGAATTGCTTCAACTGCTTGCCTGATTTGCCGAACACGCCGAGCAACTTGCCGTCGAGCGTGAACTTGTAGACGCGGCCAGGAAACGAATCCGACGTGTAGAGATATTGCGTTGGCCCCGGCGTGATGCACACCGTCCACGGCGCGCCGGGCATCTGGGTCATGTTGCCCTGATAGCCCTGCAACGTCGGTGGCTGGTTGCCGATGGCGGGATGCGCGTCGGGCGGCAGCGGCAGGTCGATGGAGATTGCCCGCAGGAACTTGCCTTCGCCGTCGAAAACCTGAATGCGGCGGTTGCCGCGGTCGGCGACGTAGATGTTGCCCTGGGCGTCGGCCGCGATGGCGTGCGGCGTGTCGAATTGGCCGGGCTCCTTGCCGGGCGAACCCCACGATTTCACCCAGTCGCCGTTCTTGTCCACCTTGCCGACGCGCGAATTCCAGTAGCCGTCGGAGAAATAAGCGTTGCCCTGCGGATCCCACGTCACGTCGGTGGGCTGGCGGAAGCGGCCGTTCTCGAAGTTGGTGGGCTTGGGCTGGCCGGCGCGCTTGTAGGGCTCGGACTCCTCGTCGGCGGCCTCGGCCTTGCGGCCGAACACCATGACGACGCGGCCCTTGGGATTGAATTTGACGAACATGTCCGAGCCCTTGTCGACGGCCCAGATGTTGTCGTCCTTGTCGATTTTGACGGTGTGGGCGAAGGCCCAGGCGTAAAGGTTCTTGCCGATCTCGCGGACGTAGTTGCCATCGGCGTCGAATTCGAGCAGCTGCGTCGCCTGCGCCTTGTAGGCCGCGCCCGTGACGTTGCCGCGATGCAGGATGAAGATGTGGCCCTGCGAGTTCACCGCGACGCCGGAGGCCTCGCCCAGATACATGTTCTCCGGCAGCTTGAAGAAATCCGGCGCCGATTCAAACGGGATTTCCGGGATGGCGGTCTGCGCCACCGCGGGCGCGCAAGCAAGCATCAACAATCCGGCCAGCGCGAATTTCATCTATTCCTCCCGTGTTGGGGCGACGTGCGCGCCCCGTGGGCAATCTGGCACGGCGCGCGCGAATAGGAAAGGGACCGCGGCGGGGCGTTGCTACGTGTTCGCCATGCGCGGCATGACCTCCGCGATGAACAGCTTCGCGGAGCGCTCCATCTCCGCGTAGCTCATGTCGCCGAAGGCGAGGCGCATGACGCAGTAATCGGCGCCCGCGGCGCGCATGTCGGCGGCGAGCGCGCGCCCGACAGTGTCCGGCGATCCCGCGGTTCCGCGGCCGGAAGCGATCAGCTCGTCGAACGTGGCCTCGCGGCCGCTCAGTCGCGGCGCCACCCCGTGCTTGTTATGCAGCCAGCGGAAGCTGGCGTTGAACCGCAGATGCGCGCGCCGGGCGATCGCCAGGCCCTCGTCGTCGGTGGGCGCGACAAAGACCGAGCGCGCCAGGCCGACGATAGGCGTCGGCGCCTCGCCGTTCCGCTCGCGCCACGTTTCCTTGAAGCGGCCGATGTAGGCGCCGGAATCCGCGGCCGTTTCGTTGCAGACGATGTGATAGCCGCGCCGCGCCGCCGTCTCCGCGCTTTCAAGCGAATGAACGCCGTACCAGATGGGGGGATGCGGCGTTTGCAGCGGCCTCTGATGGATGGGAGCGTCCTTGATCCGATAGTGCGCGCCCTCGAAGTCGATGCGCCCCGTCGCCATGCCCTGCAACACGCAGGCGAGGGCCTCCTCGTGGATCTCGCGCGCCTGTTTGGGGTCGACGCCGAAATAGGCGAGCTCCATCGGCACGGAGCCCCGGCCGAAGCCGAGATCGACGCGGCCGCCGCTCATCTGGTCGATCATGCCGATCTCTTCGGCGAGGCGGATGGGATGATGCAGCGGCAGCGCGTAAACCAGCGTGCCCAGGCGCAGGCGCCTGGTGCGTTGCGCGGCCGCGGCGAGAAACACGCTCGGCGACGCGCCGCCGCCCAGCGGCGTGCAGTGGTGCTCGGTGACGTGACAGCCGCGAAATCCGCCGCGGTCGCACAGTTCGAGCAACTTCAGCCGGTTTTCGTAGTGCGCTTGAACGGGACCGTCGCCGCTGAGGTCGAGGTGGTCCATTACGCCGAATTGCATGTGTTGTCCTAAAGATAAACGCCTACTTCGCCGCTTCCTTCGCCGCGGCCATGTCGGCCTCGCTTCTCACCGTCATCACCGAGATCTGACTCGTGCGGTAAAGCGGCGTCACCACCTTCAGCTGGCCGCCGGTTTCGTCGAGCGAGATGAACCGCACCTCCGTGCCCCGCCGCGGCAGTTCGAAAAACGTCCAGTCCTTCGTCGATGGATTGTATCGGTAGATCTCGTCGGCGCTCCACAGGTTGCCCCAGGCGTTGTGCGCGCTGTCGACGGCGATGTGGTAGGGCTGCTGGCTGAATGGATCGGGCAGCGGCACGATGCTGGTCTCGTTGGTTCTCGTGTCGACGCGCGCCAACGAGCCGCCCCACGAGTCGCCGACCCAGAGCACATCGCCGTTCTTGTCGGCGCCCATGCGGCGCGGCCCTTGCTGCCACGGCAGGGGGTGGTTGAAGCTCAACTGGTCGTAGGCGGCGTAAACCTTCATCGCCTCCGGCGTTTGCGCGGCCTTGACATCGGGCACTTCCGGCAGCGGCACCTCGCTCGCTTTCAGGGTGGCCATGTCGCCTTTGCCGATGGTGTCGGTGGGCATCTGCGCCCACCAGCCGTTGCCGTCGCGGTCGCCGGCCGCGCCATAGGTCGCGCCCTCGCCGCCCGGCGTCTTGAAGTTCACGGATTTGAATTCGGTGAACTTCTCCGTCTCCGGATCGAAGCGCAGCGCGCCGTCGGGCGCGGACGCCCATATCTTTCCCTTACCGTCGACATCGACCGTCACGGCGCCGCCAAGCGGCGACATCGACGCCGGCGTCGCGAATATCTTGAGGTCGCCGGTGCGCGGATCGAGCCGTCCCAGGCTGCGCCGCCCGGGATTGATGTCGAACCACAGGATGCCGTTCTTGTCGCGCGACATGCCGTGCGACGTGGCGGCGAGGCCGTTCCGCGCCGTCACCTTGACGAAGCTGACCTCGCCCGTTTTGCCGTTGACATGGCCAATCGACACGAGGCGGTTGGGGTTGTTGCAGGTGAACCAGAGATCGCCCCGAAGGTCGAGCCACGCGTCGTGCACGAGGCCGCCCTGCTTCGACGGCGCGCCGTTCGACCAATCCGAGCCGTCGTTCGTGATGGCGGGCAGTCCGATGCCCGCGTCGGGATTTTGCGGCAGGTCGTATTGTTTGAACACGGCGCGCGCGGCCTCGCCGGACACAGGCGGACGGACGCGGGGCTTCGCTTCGCTCTCGCCGGGGCCGCGCACGCGCGCGAGATAGGCGGCGAGCTCCTTCTGGTTGAATTCGATGAGCGCGTTCGCCTTCAGCTTGTCCGAATAGACGCCGGTGCCGGGGATTTTCTTCATCAGATCGATGATATGCGACCAGCCCGTCTCGTCGAAGCGGTTCTGCAACAGGTAGTTCGCCGTGTGGCAGCCGGTGCAGTTGTTGCGGAAAATCCGCTTGATGTTGGCGTCCGCCTGGGTGTCGCCGGGCAGCGCGGCGAGCATTTCCTCGCCCGGCAACTGCTTCCACAGCGCTTCCTTGTCTGTGATGGCGGCCAGCTTGAAATCCTGGCGGGCGGTCGCCGCTTCGACGCTCGTCTCGCCTGTGGCCTGTTCGAATCCGAGCGCGTTGGTCCAGACCTTGTACTTGCCGGCGGGCAGGGCGGGAAAATAATAGGCGCCGCCGTCGTCGGTGAAGACCGACCAGCTGATCGACGAGCCCTCCGCTTTCGCCGACACGGAGACGCCGCCCAAAGGCGCGCCGTCGGAAGCCGCGACCGCGCCCGCGAGCACGGCGTCGGCGCGCGCGCCGGAGGCTGCCAGGCATAACGCGACGGCGCTGGCGGAAACGAGAAGCCTTGTGGAGATCATGGTGTCTTCCCCGATTATCGCCCGATTATTGTTTCGCCGGCGCCGGCGGCGCGGCCACGGTCTTGATGTAGGCGACGATGGCGTCGATGCCCGCCGCGTCGAACTTGTATTTGAAGCCCGGCATGCGCTGGGTTCCCTCGCCGATCACCTGCCGCATGGCGGCCTCGTCGCCGCCGAGGCTTTCCACGCCGAGCGGGGGCCCGTATGTCGTCGCGCCAAGCTGCGGCTTGAGGTGGCAGATCGCGCAGTGCTGGTTGAGAAGCTGGCGTCCCAGCGTCTGCTGGGCGTCGAGCGCCGGCGCGGCGTTTTGGGCCAGCGCGGCCGACGCCACGGGTGTCAAAAACAAAGACGCCAAAATCGAATGCCGCACGCCAAATCCTCCCGGGCAATGGCCCGCAGGTTAGGCGAAAAGCGGCGGTGGGGAAAGCATGGCCCGCGCGGATGGATTTCGCGCGGCCAACGAAGATGGCCCAGACACGAAAACGCCGGGCGTACATCCGGCCCGGCGCATCCATCGCGATCAGCGTCATACTTTTACGCGCGCCAATCGCGACGCTATTTTTTAGGTGGCAATGGTGAATATTTTGTGACCGTTTCCGGGCCGCCGCGCCTAAATGTCGACGACCACGTAGTCCTTCTCGCGCGCGACTTCGAAGCGTTCCGCGACATAGGGTCCCTTCGCCAGTTCCTCGCCGTGTTCGACGCCGACGTTGAACTTGCGCGCCCGCGTCGATTTCGGATCGCAGTAGGATTGGCCCGAACGGAGCTCGAATTCCCAGCCGTGATAGGGGCAGCGCAGGAACTCGTCCTTGCGCGCCAGCCTGTATTCGCCGGGCCGGTCGGACAGCGCGAGGCCGGTGACGAAGCCTTCGACCATCGGGCCGCCGCCGTGCGGGCAGCGGTTGGCGAAGGCGAAATATTCGCCGCCGACGTTGAAGACGGCGATTTCGCGGCCCGCGACATTCGCCAGCTTGCGCTGGCCGGGCGCGAGTTCGTCGGCCGCGGCGACAATATGTTTCGTCATAGATTGTAAAGCGCCCGCGCGTTGTCGCGAAGCAACATCGCGCGCTGGGCGTCCGTCATCTTGAACTTCAGGCAATAGCGGGGGTCGTCGTAGTCCCAATGGGGATAGTCGGTCGAGAACAGCAGCCTGTCCCAGCCGATCCAGTCGATAATATCGACAAGGTCCGCGGGGTTCTCGGGCTCTTCCATCGGCTGTGTCGCGAACCAGAAGTGCTCGCGAACGTATTCGGACGGCGGCCGCTTGAGGTGCGGCACCTCGTGGCGCATGCGCTCCCAGTGGCGGTCCATGCGCCAGCAAATCGCGGGTATCCAGGTGAAGCCGCTTTCGATCAACGCCACCTTCAGCTTCGGGAACCGCTCGAACACGCCCTCGAAGACCATGCTGACGACGTTGCCCTGCATGTTGGCGCCGAAGGCGTAGTGCTCCTGCATGTAATAAGTCGGCCAGCCCGCGCCCGTGGAGGGATGCGCGCCGTTGCCGGCGGGATGCAGGCCCATCGGCAGGCCGCACTCTTCCGCCGCTTCGTAGATCGGCCAGTAGCGCTGGCGCCCCAACGGCTCGATCGAGCGCGGCGAGATGATCACTTGCCGGAAGGAGGGATCGCCCGCGCGCGCGCGCGGATTTCCTTCGCCGCGAATTCCGGATCTTCTTGCGGCACGACGATTCCCGCGCGCAGCCGCGGCTCGGGCCGCACCCAGGCCTCGATCTGCCAGTCGTTGACAGCGTGCGACAAGACCCGCGCGTATTCGGTGTTGCGCTCCTCCATGCCGCCCTTGCTCAGCGACACAAGCATGCCGATCTCGACGCCGGCGTTGTCGAGGTGCTGGCGTTGCATCAGCGCGAGGTCGGAGCCGGGTGGGCCGCCGCGCTCGGGATAGGCGTCGGCGCGCTGTCCCGCCGCCATCATCCGGGGATGCGCCTGCATCGCGCTCAGCCCCTGCCGGATGTGCGGGCCGATGGACTTCGCGTGCGCGACCCAGCGCGCGCTCATGTAAGGAAACAAGTCCGCCAGCGAGCGCTGGATCGGGTGGATGTCGCAATCGACGAAGGCGAGGCGCTGGCTCGCCGTGGTGTCAACGAGGGGCGCGTTCATGGGCGGCCTCCTTTTTTCTCCGCGACGAGGCGCGGATAGCTGGCCATTGGATTGTCGATCAATATTTTGCGGATCAAATCATCCGGCAGGCCGTCGGGCAAGGCCTCCTCGCCGGCGAACTGGGCGTGGGGATAGTCCGTCGAAAACAGGATCATGTCGTCGCAGGCGATCTGAGCGAGGGTCTTGCGCAGTTGGACGCCGTCGGGAGGCGCGTCGACTGGTTGCAACGTCAGCCGCACGCGCTCGCGCACGACCTCCGAGGGAAGCCGGTCGAGCCACGGCACCTCCTGCCGCACGCCGCGCCACTCCTTGTTGAGCCGCCACAGCAGCGTCGGCAGCCAGGTGAAGCCGCTTTCGAGACAGACGACGCGGAGATCGGGGAATTCGTTGAACACGCCTTCCGCGAGCAGCGCGACGATGGCGTTCTCGAAGGCCGTGCTTTGGCCGACATAGTCCTCGACGTGGAACGACGGCCAGCCGGAGCCTGTCGGCGCCTGGCGATAGAGCGAGCCCGCGTGGATGGCGAGCGCCAGCCCGCGCTTCTCGCAAGCGCGGTAGATCGGCCACAAGGCGCGCTTGCCGGGCAGGGTGTCGCCCATGACGAGCGTCAGCGCTTGCACGAAGCGCTCGTCGGGCGCGACGCGCTCGATTTCGCGCACCGCGTGTTCGGGGCTCGACGCCACGACGAGGATCGAACCGCGCAAGCGCGGCTCGTGATCGAGCCAGTCGCGGGCCATGTGTTCGTTGACAGCCGAGCACAGAACCGCGGCCATGTCGTCGTTGTAGAGGCCGATGGCGCCGTGGAGGATCGACGCCACGGCGATCCGCGTTCCATGGGGATCGAGCGCCTCGCGCCGCAGCTTGTCCAGCGGCGTCTCGCCCTCGCGCGTGGCTTGCCAATCCTCGCGCGCGCCGAGCGGGGTGCGCGCGGGAAAGCTTGTGAGCGCGAAATCCATTCGGTCGATGCGGCGCGTGAGGAACTGCTCGCGCCAGAAGGCGTCGATGAAGGGCGCGAGTTGCGCCATGCCCGGAAGCGGCAGGTGCAGGTCGCAGTCTATGGCGCCGGGATAGGGGACTTTCATGAGCCGTCACAATCGATTTGTGTAGTGCTTCAACACCCGGATTTGAAGCCAGCGGAAGACGAACACCAGCAGCATCATCAGCAGCCCGATGACGCTGACCTGTTCGGCGAGGCCGTTGGCCCAAAGCTTCATCAGCGTCACCGACAGCACCTCGGAGCCGACGGAATACAGCAGCACCGAGGCCGAAAGCTCGCGCAGGATGCCGAAGAAGGTCAACACCCAGCCCACGGCGAACGACGGCCACGCCAGCGCCACGAGAATGCGCCACAGCGTTTGGAAAAACGACGCGCCGGCGGAGCGCGCGCTCTCCTCGAGGTCGGCGGACATTTGCGCGTAGGCGGCGCTCATCACGCGCGTCGCCACCGGCGTGCCGAGCGAGAGATAGGCGAGCAACAGCGCCCAGATCGTGCCGTAGATGGGGATCGGCCCCGGCAGCATGGCGAAGGCCCAGAGAAAGCCGAGGCCGAGCACCATGCCGGGCATCATCCACGGCATCCACGCGAGGCCGTCGACGATCGCCCGCCCGCGCCAGCGCGTGCGCGTGACGACATAGGCGACAATCGAGCCAAGAAGCATGGTCAATGTCGCGCCGCCGAGGCCAAGCAGCATCGTGTTCGACACCGCGCGCCAGATTTCTCCCGACGAGAACACGGCCTGATAATGTTCCAGCGTCAGCATGTCCCACTGGTAGAATCCGAAGAAGCGGAAGAACGAGCCGATGAACAACTGGCTCACCGGCAGAACCACCGTGACGAAGAAGAAAAGCGCGCAGAACGCGAATGTCGCCCAGCGCCACCCGCCGAGCTGCGTCACATGCGGCGAATAGCCCTTGCCGCTGACGGTGACGAAGTTCTTTCCGCGCAACAGGCGCCATTGGATGAACACCAGCGAAAACATCAGCGCCATGACGCCGAAGCCGATGGCCGTCGCGTATTGGTAGTCCGGCGTCGCGTGGTGGTTGATCGAGTTGTACATCTCCGTCGTGATGACGGAGATCTTCGCCGGAGTGCCGAAGAAGAGCGGCGATTCGAAGTTCTCCATGCCGCGGATGAAGCTGAGGATGAAGGCGTTGGTGAGCGCCGGCAGCATCAGCGCCAGCGTGATCGAGCGGAAGGTGCGCAGGCGGGAGGCGCCGCTCATGCGGCTCGATTCCTCGAGCGCCGGGTCCATGGCGCGGAAGACGTCGACGATGAACAGGAAGAGGAACGGCGTCGAATACTGGATCATGTGCCAGACCACGCCGCCCCACGAATAGACGTTGATCGGCGAGTAGTTGGTCCCTGTCGCCCATTTGAACAGCTGGTTCAGCAGGCCCACTTGCGGATTGCCGAGCATCGCCCAGGCCATCGCGGTCAGGATCGGAGGAATGAAGAACGGCAGCGTGATCAGGATTTCGAGCTTGTCGCGATAGGGCGTGTCGGTGCGCGCGATGATCCACGCGAGGAACACCGCGAGGATCAGCGAGGGGATCGTCTTGCCGAGCGAAATGCCGATGGTGTTGAGCAGAACGCCGAGCGCCTCGGGGCTCATCAACTGGCGGTAGCCGTCGAGGTTGAATTCGCCCGCCATGCCCGGCGGCGTCGAATGCAGGCTGCCGTACATCAGCATGCCGAACGGATAGATCGTGAGGAACGACAGAAGGACGATCAGCGCCGCGACGCCCACGCCGCGCCCGGGCGCGTGGCGCGACCAAAAGCCGTCGTCGGCGCGGGGCGCCGCGCGAACGCCCATCTGGCCGGCCGGCGAAGGCGCCGGTATCTCGGTCATCGCCAAACCCCTTCCGCGGTCAAAGGTCGATCACGATGTAGTCTTGCTCGACGGCCACCGGAAAGGTGTCCGCGACATAAGGCCCCTTGACCAGCGCCGCGCCGCGCTCGACCCCCGCCTCGTAGGCGCGCGCGCGCGTGTTGGCGGGGTCGCACCACGACTGTCCCGTGCGAATGCCGAATTCCCAGCCGTGCCATGAACACTTCACGAATTCGCCGTCGCGCGAAAGCCGGTATCTGCCGGGCTCGTCGGCTTCGGCGAGGCCGACGACCTTGCCCGCGCACAGCGAGCCGCTCTCGTGCGGGCATTTGTCGCCGAGCGCGAAGAACGCGCCGCCGAGGTTGAACAGCGCGATGTCGCGTCCCGCGACCGCGATCTTCTTGCGCGTTCCCGGCGGCACGTCGTCGACGCGCGCCACAACGTGTCGTGTCTTGCTCATGGCAGGCCGTACAACTCCCTCGCGTTGCCCGACAGCACGCGCTTCAAATCGTCGTCGCCGATGCGCAGCTTGCCGACCACGAACTTCGGCTCGTCGAAATCCCAGTGGGGATAGTCGGTCGAGAACATGATGCGGTCGAAGCCGACCAGGCCGAACATTTCGGCCAAATCACCGTCGTTGTCGGGCTCGTCGAGCGGCTGCGTCGTCATCCAGAAATGGTCGTGGATATATTCCGACGGGAGGCGCTTGAGGTGCGGCGCCTCGCTTTTCAGCCGCTTCCAGTGCTTGTCGAGCCGCCATTTCAGCGACGGCTGCCAGGCGACGCCGCCTTCGACCAGGACGACTTTCAACCCCGGGAATTGCGCGAACACGCCTTCCACCACCATGCTGGTGATGAGGCTCAGCATGCCGGTGACGTTGGTGTGCTGCTCCTCGATGTAATAGGAGGGCCTGCCGCTCGCCGTCGGCGAATAGCCGTTGACGCCGCCAACATGCAGCGCCAGCGGCAGACCCAGCGCGCTCGCCGCTTCGTAGATCGGCCAGTATTTTCGCCGCCCCAGCGGTTCGAGGCTTTTGGGCGGCAGCATGATCTGGGAGAAGCGCCCGTCGCCGGCGCGCTTCTCTATTTCGGCGACGGCGAAAGACGGGTGCTCCTGCGTCACGACGATCGAGGCCTTGAGGCGCGGATCGCGCTCGACCCAATGAGCGAGTTGCCAGTCGTTGACCGCGCCCGCCAGCGCCGCGCCATATTCGAGGTTGCGCTGGTTGCCCGGCCCGCGGTTGAGCGGCATCAGCATGCCGTATTCGACGTTGTTGGCGTCGAGATGCTGCTTTTGCATGAAGGCGAGGTCGGAGCCCGGCAGGCCACCCGTCGGTGGCCAGGCGTCCGCGCGCGCGACATCCGGCGCCATGCGCGGATGCGACAGCGTGTCGGCCAGCGCTTGACGATAAAGCCCGCCATAGGTCTTCGCGTAGTCGCGCCAGCGCTCGGGCAGAAAGCCAAGGACGTCGGCGGGGCTCGCCGCCTGCGGATGGATATCGCAGTCGATCACGCCGAGCTTCGCCTCCTTTGGGCCGACTCGCGGCGCGCGCGGAAGTTCAAGCGTTTGAGCGCTCATGGCGTCGCCTCCGTCAGGCGGGGATAGGTTTCCATCGCGTTGTCGCGCAGCACGCGGCGCGCCAGCGGGCTCGCGGGGTCGAGCGGCAGCGCGTCCGTCCCCTCGTAGTGCCAATGCGGATAGTCGGTCGAAAACAGCAGCATCCTGTCGCTGTCGAGCATCTCGCAGAAGCGCTCGAGGCGGCGCGCGCCGTCGGGTTCGTCGAAGGGCTGGGTCGTCAGGCGGATGTGGTCGCGAACGATATCCTTCGGCGGACGCTTCACCCAGGGAACTTCCGCGCGCACGCCGCGCCACGTCTTGTTGAAGCGCCACAGGCAAGCGGGCAGCCATGTGACGCCGGATTCCTGAAACACGATTTTCAAATTCGGGAATTTGGCGAACACGCCCTCGCTGACGAGGCTGAGCGTCGCGCTTTCGAAGGCGAAGGCCTGCGCCACGTAGTCTTCGAGAAAGTACGAACCATAGCCGTTCGCCATCATCGGGTGGTGGTAGGCGCTTCCAGCGTGCACCGCGACGGGCATGCCGTGCTTTTCGGCGGCGCGGAAAATGGGCCAGTTGTGGCGCTTGCCGAGCGGCGTCTCGCCCGCCACCAGCATCGTCGCCGACACAAAGCGGCGATCGCCGGCGCGCCGCTCGATCTCCTCGGCCGCCAGGTCGGGATTGCCGAGCGGCAGCACGATGGAGGCGCGCAGGCGCGGCTCCTTGTCGAGCCATTCCGCCGCGATCCAGTCGTTGACCGCCGCGCAGACCACCGCCGACATGTCCTCGCTGTGCAACACGGCGCCGCCCCACAGGCATGTGGCGATGGCGGTTTGAACGCCAAATCCATCGAGCACGGCGGCGCGCAGCATCGCGAGGTCGGTCCCGGGCTTGCCCTGCGCCGGACGCCAGTCGGGGCGCCCCGAAATCGGCGCGTTGGGAGCCTCGCTGGTCAGACTCCAGCTCAGCTTGTCGATGCCGCGGTTCAAAAACTGCTGACGCCAGTAGGCGTCCAGATAAGGCATGATGGCCTTGATCGACGGAACCACGATATGCGCGTCGCAATCAACGGCGGGGGAGCCGAAGACGCTCGCGCCATCCCCGGCTCTCACGACCGTCGTTTCAGCCCCCTGGGCCATTTCCACATCCCTCGACCACGCTTTCGGCGCGGGGCTAGAACTACCACACGGAGCCCTGTATTGGTCAAGAAATCCCGCGTGGTCAACGCCGCGCGCCCAAAGCGGCGCCTTGGACGGGAAGCGGAGCGAAGCATGAAAAACATGGCCTTGCGAACGTTTGTCGCGATGGGATGCGCCGTGGGCGCCGGCCTCGCGGCCCGCGCGGACGAGTGGGACGCCGTCGTCGCCGCGGCGAAGAAGGAAGGCGCCGTCACCGTCTACCACGCCCAGCTCGGCGCGCCGCACTGGAAGAAAGTGGTTCAGGACTTCGAAGCCAAATACGGCGTCAAGGTGGGCGAGTTCGACGCCCGCGCCAGCGAGATGAACGAGCGCATCCGCGTCGAGCAGACCTCGGATCATTTTGTCGCCGACGCCGAGTTCCACGGCGACTCCTCGATCATTCAGCAACGCCAGACGAATTTCGTCGACAAGCTCGGCGACATTCCATACGCCGCGCGGCTTCGCCCGCCGTTCGAGCGCAACGACTACTCGATTCCAGCGTGGAACCAGGTTGTTTGCATGCTCGTCAACACCAACATGGTGAAGCCGGACGACGAGCCCAGGCAATGGAAGGATTTGCTCGACCCCAAATGGAAAGGCGGCAAAATCCTCACCGACGACATGCGCGCGGTTGGCAGCGGGCAAACGGTCTACGCCGTGCTGACCAAGACCTACGGCGAGGACTTCACCCAAAAGCTCGCGGCGCAGAACATGGGCGTCGGCCGCGATCTCCAGGACGATTCCCGCCGGATCGCGCGCGGCGAATACGCGTTGTTCATCAATCAGATCATCGCCTTCGCCTCGCCCTTGAAGGGCTTGCCGGTCAAGGTTGTCCTGCCCTCGGACGGCTGTCCCTTCACGCCGATCCAAGGCGCCGTGTTGCGCGGCGCGCCACATCCCAACGCCGCGCGCCTGTTCATCAACCACCTGCTCGACCTGAAATCGCAAACGACGTACGCCGAGGCGTGGATGGGCACCGTGACACAGGGCGTTGTGGAGGCTTTGAGCGACCCCGAAGCGAAGCGCTTCGCGCAGGTCAAGACGATGGGCTCCATCGCCTTCGACGACCGCGAGGCGATGCTCAAGCGCGCCACCGACCTTTTCAAATGAACGGGGAATACATTCTGCACGGCGCGGTCCGCTCGTCGGCCGCGTGGCGGGCGCGCGTCGCTCTTGAATTGAAGGGATTGCCCTACCGCGAAATCCGCCGCGATTTGAACAAGGGCGAGCAGAACGCGCCGGACTATCGAGCCGTCAATCCTCAAATGCTCGTGCCGAGCCTCGTGTGCCCGAACGGCGCGGTGTTGTGGCAATCCCTGGCGATCATCGACTATCTCGACGAGGTTCATCCGACGCCGGCGTTGTTGCCGCCGACGCCGGAGGGACGCGCCCGCGCGAGAGCGTTGGCGCAGATGATCGCTTGCGACATCCACCCGATCAACAATCTGCGTGTGCGCGAACATGTGCGCGCGCTGCTGCCCGGAGACCCCGGCGCCATGGCGAAATGGCAGGCGAAATGGAACAACGCCGGCTTCGACGCGATCGAGGCGATCCTCGCCGGAAGCCCGGATCTGGGGGCGTTTTCGTTCGGCGACAGGCCGGGCTACGTCGAATGCTTTCTGGTTCCCCAGGTTGGCAACGCCAAATCCGCGGGACGGAGCATGGAGCCTTATCCCGTCATCGCGCGGATCGCCGACGCGTGCGCCGAACTCGGACCTTTCCAACGCGCCCGTCCGGCCTAGCGGCGGCGGACCATTCGCGCTAACAGAAATCCGGAACCGCGGGGCCAGGGGTCCGGCGGACGCTTCGACGGAGGAAAGCATGAGCGGCGAACTGATCTCGGGCTACAAGGGCGAGGTCCTCGAAATCACCATCAACCGCCCCGACGCGGGCAATGGCATGACCGACCCGATGATCGGCGAACTCGGCGACATCGTCGAGCGCGAGCAGCGCAAGGCGCGGTTGATCGTCATTCGCGGCGCGGGCGCGGACTTTTGCGTGGGCCGTTCGTCCATGGGCACGCCGCGTCCCGCCGGCATGGACGCCTTCCAGAGCCGCGACATGAGCGATGTCGTGTTTCGCGCCTACGGGTTGATGCGCCAGTCGCACGCGCCGGTCCTCGTCGTCGTGCAGGGCAAGGCGCTCGGTTTCGGCTTCGCGCTCGCCGCCGCCGCGGACATCACCATCGCGTCCGACCAGGCGCAATTCCAGATTCCGGAATTCGGCCACAACATCATGCCGACCATGGTGATGTCGTCGATGATCGACCGCGTCCCGATGAAGGCGCTGATGTACCATGTGTGGACCTGCGAGACGATTTCCGCGCACAAGGCGATGGAGATCGGGACCGTAAGCAAGGTCGTCGCGCACGCCGACCTCGACAAGGAAGTCGAGAAGTTCACCGCCGGCCTTCTCGCCGCGCCGCGCCCGGCCGTTCACGCGGTGAAGGAATACGGCGTCAACGCGCAGGGCATCGACATGAACAAGGCTGTCCACTACGCCCGCAACATCCACGCGCTGATCAACACGGCGGCGGAGATGAAGCGCCGCTAGCGAAAGCCTCCTTCCCCCTCGGTTTTTCGCGAGGGGGAAGGGTTCACTCCCGTCGGAACCCCGCGATGCTCTTCAATTTCTTTCATCTCATGCCGTGGCCCTATTGCGAGGAGCCGCCGACGAGCTGGCCCGTGCCGAACAAGACGTTCGACGCGCGCAAGGCCTGCGAACTCTATGAAACCTACACCGCGGACATGGCCTACGCCGAAGACTGCGGCTTCGACTGGGTTGGCTGCAACGAACATCATTTCAGCCCCTACGGACTGATGTCGAACTGCAATCTCATAGGCGCGGCGCTGGTGGCGCGGACGAAGAAGATCAAGCTCGGCATGCTCGGCAACCTCGTGCCGCTGCTCAACCCGGTGCGCGTGGCCGAGGAATACGCCATGCTCGACACGATGAGCGGCGGCCGCCTTATCGCCGGCTTCATGCGCGGCATTCCGCACGAGTACCGCGCCTACAACGTCAACCCCGACGAGTCGCACGCGCGCCTCGACGAGGCCGCGCGGCTGATCGTGAAGTGCTGGACCTCCGACGAGCCCTTCCGCTGGGAGGGCGAATACTACAATTACCCGTCGGTTTCGATCTGGCCGAAGCCAATGCAAAGGCCGCATCCGCCGTTGCTGATGTCGGCCTCGAACGCGGAGGCCGCCGAATTCGCCGCGCGGCACAAGGCGATCATGGGCATGACTTTGATCGCGGACCTTGACCTCGCGCGAAAGAACATCGAAATCTACAAGGCCGCGGCGCGGGCCAATGGCTACGAAGCCACGCCGGCGCACGTCCTCACCGGGCATCAAACGGTGATCGCCGACACGGACGCCGAGGCGCGCGAGATCATGCGCAAGGGGTTGGAGTATTTTCACCAGGTGCTGATGCGGCCGCAGCGCGAGGCGCAGAGCGAGGTTCTGCAAAAGACCAGCTACTACGCCGACGCCGGCCAGAAACAATATTTCGACGCGCGTCTGAAAACACTTCGCGAACGCACGCTGGAAGAGCAGATCGAGGCCGGCACCGTGCTCTGCGGCTCGCCCGAAAGCGTCGTCAAGCAAATGAAGCGCGTGCACAAGGCGCTCGGCCACGGCGTTTTCAACATGACGATGAAGATCGGGAACATGCCGGACGCGGCGGTGCGCCGGGGCATGGAGCTGTTCCGCGACCGCGTCGCGCCGGAAACGCGGGGGCTGTAGCCCAGGCGCCGCCGGCGAGGAGCGGGCCTAAACGCGCCGCGGATGATCGACTCCGGCCCATTCCGTCCGGGCGCGAACTGGTTTAGCAATGCGCTCCAGCGTCTGGAGCCCGCGCCATGCCAAACACCATCATCGTCGAAACCCACGACAAGGTCGGCCTTATCCGGCTCAATCGTCCACAGGCGCTCAACGCGCTCAACAGCGAGTTGATGGCGGAGCTGAACGCGGCGCTCGACGGCTTCGAGGCCGACGATTCCATCGGCTGCGTCGTCGTCACCGGCTCCGAAAAGGCCTTCGCGGCCGGCGCCGACATCAAGGAAATGCAGAACAAGACCTTCATCGAGGCCTATCTCGGCGACTTCATCTCGAAGTGGGACCCCGCCGGCCAGCGCCGCAAGCCCGTGATCGCCGCGGTCGCCGGCTTCGCGCTCGGCGGTGGCTGCGAGCTCGCGATGATGTGCGACTTCATCATCGCCGCCGACAACGCGAAATTCGGCCAGCCGGAAATCAGGCTCGGCGTCATTCCCGGCTCCGGCGGCACGCAGCGCCTGACCCGCTTCGTCGGCAAATCGAAAGCCATGGACCTCTGCCTCACCGGCCGCATGATGGACGCCGCCGAGGCCGAGCGCTGCGGCCTCGTTTCGCGCGTCGTGCCGGTGGCTGACGTCGTCGCGGAAGCGATGAAAGCCGCGGCGACGATCGCCTCCATGTCCCGCGCCTCCGCGCTGATGGCGAAGGAATGCGTCAACCGCGCCTTCGAGACGACGCTGGCCGAAGGCGTCCGCTTTGAACGGCGCATGTTCCACGCCCTGTTCGCGACCAACGACCAGAAGGAGGGCATGGCCGCCTTCGTCGAGAAGCGCCCCGCCAAATTCACCAATAGCTGAGGCCTTATGCGCGCTCCCATCCGCGGCGTCGTCGCCGCCATCGCCACGCCCGTCACAGCCGAGCGCAAGCCGGACATATCGAGGTTTCTGAAACTCGCCAATCATCTGCTCGAGAACGGTTGCGACGGATTGAACGTGCTCGGCACCACGGGCGAGGCGACGTCGTTTTCGCGCGCGCAGCGCATGGAGGTCATGTTGGCCGCGGCGAAATCGCTCGACGCGTCGCGCCTGATGGCGGGCACGGGCGCGGCGTCGCTCGACGACGCCTGCGCGTTGACGCGGCACGCGGGCGAGTTGGGCTTTGGCGCCGCGCTGGTGTTGCCGCCCTTCTACTACAAAGGCGTGAGCGACGACGGCGTGATCGACTATATCGGCGCGCTGGCCGCCGCGAGCGCGCCGACGGCGACACCCATCTTCCTTTACAATTATCCCGCCCTGTCCGGCGTGCCCTACACGCTGGATCTTGTCGGCGAGTTGATCCGGCGCTTTCCCGACCGGGTGCTTGGCCTCAAGGATTCCTCCGGCGACCTCGCCTACGAGCGCGCCCTCGCCGCGCGGCACCCGGGCTTTTCGGTGTTTCCCGCCAACGAGGCGACGCTGCTCGAAGGCCGCGGCGCGGGCTTCGCGGGATGCGTCTCCGCGACCGCGAATCTCAATTCCGACCTCTGCGGAAAAGCCTGGCGCGACGGCGACGCAGCCGCGCTCGACACGGCGATGCGCGTCCGCAAGCTGTTCGACGGCAAGCCGCTGGTCGCGGGCGTGAAGGCGGGGCTTGCCGCGATTCACGGCGATCCCGCGTTATCGGTTCCGATGCCGCCGTTGACCGCGTGGGGCGAGGCCGACGCCGCGGCGCTCGCGCGCGACATGGCGGCGGCGCGGCTGGCGTAGGACCGCTGGTGACTGGCGGCGCCGATCTGGTAAGGTCGCGCCGTTTCGGGAGGAAACCCTATGCGCCTGTTCCGCGTTCCGCTTGCCGCGCTTGCGATTCTGGCTGTCCCAGCCAGCGGCCACGCCCAGACCCCGGCGGAATTCTACCGCGGCAAGACGCTCACGGTTCTCATTGGCGTCAGCCCGGGCGGCGAATACGATTTTCTCGCGCGGCTCGTCGCCCGCTTCATCGGCAAGCACATTCCAGGCAACCCGACGGTGACGCCGCAGAACATGGTCGGCGCGGGCGGCATCACCGAGGCCAACTACCTCTACAATGTCGCGCCGAAGGACGGCACCTTCATCGGCATGATCCAGAACGCGCTGCCGTCGATGCAGGCGGTCGGCGTCGCGGGTCCGCAGTTTGATCCCGCGAAGTTCAACTGGATCGGCTCGATCGCGCCGACCGTCGAAACCATGGCGCTCTGGCACACCGCCGGCGTCGCGAACATCGAACAGGCCCGTGCCAAGGAGATCGTTGTCGGCGCCGTCGGGCGCGGCGGAATCACATTCACCTTTCCGACCATGATGAACGAATTCGCCGGCACGAAACTCAAGATCGTCGTCGGCTATCCCGGCGGCAACGACGTCAACCTCGCGATGGAGCGCGGCGAGGTTTTCGGGCGCAACAACACCTGGTCGAGTTGGAAAACCACGAAGAAGGAATGGCTTGAGAAAAAGCTGATCTCGATTCTCGCCTACGCCGGCCCCAAGCCCGCCGACCTCAACGGCGTTCCCGCTCTCGAAGATCTCGCGAGCGGGGAGGCCGACAAGCAGGCGATCCGCCTCATCGCCGCCGGCACGCGCTATGGGCGTCCGCTCGCCGCCGCGCCGGGCGTGCCCGCCGACCGCGTCGCCGCGTTGCGGCAGGCGTTCATGGACACGATGAAAGACCCGGAGTTCCTAAAAGAGACGGAGGCGAACGTCATCGACGTGGACCCCGTCGATGGCGAAACCATGCGCAAGGTGTCGGAGGAATTGGCCGCGACGCCGCAAGCGGTCAAGGACCGCGCGCGTCCGATGGTGGAGTAGGCGCGTGTTCGCGAACCGCGGCGAGACGCGGATCTTCAACGGCAACCGCTTCAAGCTCGGCCTGTTCGGCTTCAATTGCTCGGGCGGCCTGAGCCTGACGAAGGCGCCCGAACGCTGGGACGCGAGCTGGGAGCATTGCGTCCGCGCGGCGCGGCTCGCCGACGACGCGGGCCTCGAATTCCTGCTGCCGATCGGCCGCTGGCACGGCTACAAGGGCGAGGCGGACACGCAGGGCACGACGTTCGAAACGCTGACGTGGGCGTGCGGCCTTCTCGCCTTGACGCGCGGGATATCGGTGTTCGGCACGTTGCACGTCGCGTTCGTCAACCCGGTTTTCGCGGCGAAGCAAATCGTCACCGCGGATCATATCGGACAGGGCCGCTTCGGTCTCAACGTCGTGTCGGGATGGAACCCGCTCGAGTTCGACAGCTTCGGCGCCGACCTGCGCGATCACGACGACCGCTACGCCTATTCCGCGGAATGGCTCGATGTCGCGCGCAAAATCTGGACGGAAACGGAGCCCTTCGACCACGACGGCGCGTTCTTCAAGTTGAAGGGCGTGCTCGGAAAGCCCAAGCCGTGGTGGGGCTCGCATCCCGTCATCGTCAGCGCCGGCAATTCGGAGACGGGCAAGGCCTTCGCCTCCAACAACGCGGATTGCCTCTTCACCACCATTCCGTCGGTCGAGGCGGTGGGGCCGAAACTCGCGGCGTTTCGCGCGTTGGCGACGGGCGCGCGCAAGAACATGTTCGCGAGCTGCCACATGATGGTGCGGCCGACGACGAAGGAGGCGCGCGACTACCACCACTACATCGTCCACGAACAGGGCGATTGGGCGGCCGCTGAATTCGCGGAAAAACTGCGCGGCGCGCGCATTTCGGCGCAATTCGAAAAGAACATGTCGCTGAAGGAGCGGCTGATCACGGGCGCTGGCTTCCCCATCATCGCCGGCTACGACGAGGCGGTGGAAACCATGACGAAGCTCGCGGACGCCGGCGTTGATGGGCTCGCCTGCGGTATGATCAACTACATCGACGATTTCAAACACATCGAAGAAGGGCTCTTGCCGCGCATGGAGCGCGCCGGCCTGCGCCGGCCGCGCGTGAAGAGCCATTGAGGACGCGATGCGAAGCCTAGCGGGCGCGATCTTGTTCATGGCGGGCCTCGCCGCCTTTCCGTCGGCGTCGCGCGCGCAAGACGCGGTCGCCGCCTTCTACCGCGGCAAAACGCTGCGTGTCATCAATCCCTTCGCTGAAACGGGCATTTATGGCGCGCTCACGCGCGCGCTCGCCGACATCCTGCCGCGCCATTTGCCGGGCGAGCCGAGGGGGCGGGGCGAAGCCATGCCCGGCGGCGGCGGCCTGCAGGGAGCCAACTACCTTTACGCGGGCGCGCCGCGCGACGGCACGGCGCTTGGAGTTCTGTACGACAACATGCCGACCGCGCAGGCCCTCGCGCTCGATGGCCTCGCGCGTTTCGACGCGCGCGGGTTCACCGTCCTCGGCTCGGTGAACCGCGGCGTCACCGGCGTCGTCGGCGTGATGAAGCGCGCGGGGATCAAGAGCGTCGACGACGCGCGCGCGAAGATCGCCGTGCTGGGCGCGACGGGCGCGGGGGCCGCGCAGTATGTCGTGCCGCTGGCGATGAACCGGCTGTTGGGCACGAGGTTCAACATCATCCCCGGCTACCGCACGGTGAGCGACACATTCCTCGCGATGGACGCGGGCGAGGCGGATGGGCTCTTCAGCAACTACGTCACCATCGCCGAGGCGCGCCCGCAGTGGATTCGCGACAAAAGCGTCGTGTGGATCGCGCAATCTCTCGATCACGCGGATCCCGATTTTCCCGACGTTCCCCTGTTGCAGGACTTGACCGACGATCCCGCCAAGAAAGGCGCGTTCCAATTTCTTTCGATGAGCCGCGCGCCCGGCAAAATCGTCGTCGCGCCGCCTGGCGTGCCCGCCGACCGCGCGGAGGCGCTGCGCAAGGCGCTCGCCGACACGTTCCGCGATCCCGAATTCGTCGCGATTGTCACATCGATGGGAGAGAAGGTCGACCCGCGTTCCGCCACCGAGGCGGCCGATATCGTTCGCGCCACGGTGGAATTCGATCCCGCCGCGCTCGCGGGCGTGCGCGACCTTATGCGCTGACAGAAACAGGAGATGAAATTGACCGCCAAGGAACGCGTGATCCTGCCGCCGGACCCCAATCCGCATCCGCTGAAATTCAAGTTGCCGCCGCTCGCGTGCGACACGCATTTCCACATCTACGGGCCGCCGCACCGCTTTCCCTTCGTGGACGAGCGCCGCTACACGCCGCCCGCCGCGCCCATCGAGCACTACTGGTCGTTGGCGCGGCATCTCGGCCTCGGCCGCGGCGTGCTCGTGCATCCCGCCGTCCACGGCGCCGACAATTGGGCGACGCTCGACGCGTTGCGGCGTTCGGAAGGACGGCTGCGCGGCATGGTGCGCGCGTCGACGGCGCTCGAGGATTCCGACCTCAGGAGCTTGCACGAGGCGGGCGTGCGAGGCGTGCGTTTCGCGCTGGTGGAGGACGGCGGCGCGGAGTTCGACTCGAAAGCGTTCGACATTGTCGTCAACCGCGTGGCGAAACTGGGCTGGCCGGTGTGCCTGCACGTCGACGGCCATCAGATCGCGGCGCTCGCCAACCATCTGCGCAAGGCGCCGGTCAACATTGTCTTCGACCACTTTGGCCGCGTCGACGCGCGCCAGGGCGTTGACGGCGCCGATTTCAAAACGCTGCTCGACCTCATGGGCGAGAAGAACATGTGGTGCAAAATCAGCGGCGTCGATCGCCTGACGCAGCGCGGCGCGCGCCCCGAGGACGCGCCGCCGCTGGCGCGGGCGCTGGTCGCGCGCGCGCCCGACCGTATCGTCTGGGGGCTCGACTGGCCGCATTCCAACGTTTTCGAGCACGGCAAGATGGCCAACGACGGCGACCTCGTGAACGCGCTGCTGAACCTCGTGCCCGACGAGGCCGCCCGCGACAAGGTGCTCGTGGACAATCCGGCGAAACTGTTCGATTTCAGCTAGGCGCGATGGACGCCGCGATGGAGCCATCCAAAGCCTCGAACTCCGCGTAGCCGATTGTCCCGTACAATTCGGCGCGCGTTTGCATGCGCGGCAGCATCGCTTGCGTCGAGCCATCCCGGCGCAGCGCGGCGTAAAGCTCCTCCTGCGCCTTCGCCGCGACGCGCAGCGAACTCACGGGCCAGATCACCATGCGGTAGCCCATCGCCTGGAACTCCGGCGCGGTGAAAAACGGCGTGCGGCCGAACTCCGTCATGTTGGCGAGCAGAGGCGCTTTCACCCGCGCGGCGAATTCGCGGAACATCTCCGCGCTGGTCAGGGCCTCGGGAAATATCGCGTCCGCGCCCGCCGCCAGATATTTTTTCGCGCGGAAAACCGCGCCGTCCAGGCCCTCGCTCGCCGCCGCGTCGGTGCGCGCGACGATGTAAAGATGCCGCCGCGCCCGCGCCGCCGCGGAAATCTTGGCCGCCATGTCGTCGGCGGTGGCGAGTTTCTTGTCGTTGAGATGTCCACACTTCTTGGGCAGAATCTGATCCTCGATATGGACCGCGGCCGCGCCCGCGTCCTCGAAGGCGCGGACCATGTGCATGACGTTCAGCGCCTCGCCATAGCCGGTGTCGCCGTCGACAAGCACGGGCAAACCGGACGCGCGCGCAATCTGGCGGATGAAGAAACACACGTCCTCAATGGTGATGATTCCGAGGTCGGGCAGGCCCATCGACGCCGACATCGCCGCGCCGGAGAGATAGAGCGCGTCGAAACCGGCGGCTTTCGCCTGCAACGCCGCGAGCCCATTGTGCGCGCCCGGCAGGCGCAGGATTTCGTCGCGCCGCAGCAGCGCGGAAAAACGCGCGCCCGCTGGATCGGAGGGAAGCGTGGCGCCGACAAGATAGGTCATGAATGGATCGCCCCGGATCAATCCGCGGACGACGCCGTAGCCGCCAGGCGCGCCCCGTGTTGCGGGATTGGATGAAAAGATTATACGGAAACCTCCTTTTCCGGCAATCCGGCGCCGCGGCCAAACTCGGGAATTCCAGCATGAGCGATCTGCGCGTTGTCATCGCCGGCGCCGCGGGGCGCATGGGTCGCACGCTGGTGGGCCTCGTCAAGGCGGCGCCGGGCATGACGTTGTCGGGCGCCCTGGAGCGCGCGGGTTCGGACGCCCTCGGCCGCGACGCGGGCGAACTCGCGGGCGTCGGCAATATTGGCGTGCCTGTGTCGGGCGATCCCCTGCAAGCGGTTCTCCACGCCGACGCGCTGATCGATTTCACCACGCCCGCCAGCACGGTCGAATTGGCCGCGCTCGCCGCGCAGGCGCGCATCACGCATGTCATCGGCACCACGGGGCTCTCGGCGGAGGACATCGCCAAAATAGACGCCGCCGCGCGCCACGCGGTCGTGGTTCGCTCGGGCAACATGAGCCTTGGCGTCAACCTTCTCGCCGCGCTCGTGCGCAAGGTCGCCGCGACGCTGGGGCCGGAATATGACATCGAGGTCGTCGAAACCCATCACCGGATGAAGATCGACGCGCCCTCCGGCACGGCGTTGATGCTCGGCGAGGCCGCCGCGAAAGGACGGGGCGTCGAACTCGCGACGCATTCGCAGCGAGGCCGCGATGGGATCACCGGGGCGCGCAAATCAGGCGACATCGGCTTCGCCAGTTTGCGGGGCGGCACGGTGATTGGCGAGCACACGGTGCTTTTCGCCGGCCCAAGCGAGCGCATCGAACTGATCCACAAGGCGGAGGACCGCTCGCTGTTCGCCCACGGCGCCATCCGCGCGGCGGCGTGGGGCAGGGGCAAGAAGCCCGGCCACTATTCGATGGCGGATGTGTTGGGAATGGAGTGAGCCCGGCGCGCTGTCCGCGTTTAGCGGGGCGCGCGCAAAAAAAACCGCCCGGAGCCGGGCGGTTTGTGTCAGCGGGCGGCCGAAGCCTTCAGGCCATGGCCTTCTTCAGGTTTTCGTCGATCTTGTCGAGGAACGCCGTCGTCGACAGCCACTTCTGATCGGCGCCTACGAGGATCGCGAGATCCTTGGTCATGGAGCCGGCTTCGACCGTGTCGACGCACACTTTCTCAAGCGTGTGGGCGAATTTGTCGAGCGCGGCGTTGCCGTCGAGTTTGGCGCGGTGCATGAGGCCGCGGGTCCAGGCGAAAATCGACGCCATGGAGTTTGTCGACGTCTCCTTGCCCAGCTGGTGCTGGCGATAATGGCGCGTCACCGTGCCATGCGCCGCTTCCGCCTCGACAGTCTTGCCGTCGGGCGTCATCAACACCGACGTCATCAAGCCGAGCGATCCATAACCCTGCGCCACGGTGTCGGACTGCACGTCGCCATCGTAGTTTTTACAGGCCCAGACATAGCCGCCGGACCACTTGAGGCAGGCCGCGACCATGTCGTCGATCAGGCGGTGCTCGTAGGTGAGGCCGCGCTTTTTGAATTCGGCGGCGAATTCGGCGTCGAACGTCTGCTGGAACAGGTCCATGAACCGGCCGTCATAGACTTTCAAAATCGTGTTCTTGGTCGAGAGGTACACCGGGTAGTTCCGCTGCAAGCCGTAGTTGAACGAGGCCCGGGCGAAATCGATGATCGATTGGTCGAGGTTGTACATCGACATGGCGATGCCGGCCTCGGGGAATTTGAACACTTCGCGCTCGACGGTCTTGCCGTCCTCGCCGACGAACTTCAGGCTCAGCGTGCCCTTGCCTGGAATCAGCATGTCGGTGGCGCGGTACTGGTCGCCGTAGGCGTGGCGGCCGACGATGATCGGCAGGGTCCAACCGGGAACCAGCTTGGGAATGTTCTTGCAGATGATCGGCTCGCGAAAAATCGTGCCGCCGAGAATGTTGCGGATCGTGCCGTTGGGCGATTTCCACATGTCCTTGAGACCGAATTCCTTCACGCGGCCGGCGTCGGGCGTGATCGTGGCGCACTTGACGGCGACGCCGTATTTCTTGGTCGCCTCGGCGCTGTCGATGGTGATCTGGTCGTTGGTCTCGTCGCGCTTCTGGACCGAAAGGTCGTAGTACTTCAGGTCGATGTCGAGGTAGGGGTGGATCAGCTTGTCCTTGATCAACTGCCAGATGATGCGGGTCATTTCGTCGCCATCCATTTCGACGACGGGATTGGCGACCTTGATCTTTTGCATCAGCCCTAAACCTCGATTGGAGAAATGTGCGCGGCGTCTTCCGGGCGCGCGAGCCCCCGACGCCGTGAAGCGAAACTCATACCAGAGTCGCGGGCGCCGTCAATCCAATCGACGCGCGCCGGAGGCGCCGCTCAAGGGTTCAATATCGTGCGCAGCCGGTCGCGCACGGGAACGGGTGTCGCCTGCATCGAGACGAGGATTTTCTGCATCGCCTCGCCGTCCGTGGGGCCGGGTTCATCGCCGCTCGATTTGACGAATTCGGCCCGCAACTCCGGATCCGCGAAGGCCTGCATGAAGGCCTTGCGCACGTCCGCCGCGCGCTCGGGCGGCAGGCCCGGCGGAGCGAGGTAGGGCCGGCTAAGCGTCAGCGGCGCGGACATCAAGCGGATCATGGCCTTGTGGTCCTCGGTTTGCGCGAGATCCAGGGCGAGCGGCACATCGGGCGCCAGCGGGTGCTTTTGCAATCCCAATTGGACGAGGAAATTGAGCTTGTGCTCGGTCAGCCAGGCGGGTTTCGACGCCCGAATGCTGGCGAAGCCGAATCCGCAGCGGCCATCGACCTCGCCGCGCTCAAGCGCCAACGCCGTTTCCTGCGTGCCGGGATAACCTGTGATCACCTTGAATTTCGTGCCGAGCACCTCGTTGAGCACCACGGGCTCCGTGTCGGTGTCGGAACTGGCGCCCGTCCCCGCGACCGTGACCACCCGCTGGCGCGCGTCCTCAAGCGTCTTGATGGGGCTCGATACCCAGGTCGTGCAGAACGCCCCGTCCTTCTCGGTCGCGCCGACGGC
Organism: uncultured Hyphomicrobiales bacterium; assembly: GCA_903825465.1. Taxonomy (GTDB): domain Bacteria; phylum Pseudomonadota; class Alphaproteobacteria; order Rhizobiales; family Beijerinckiaceae; genus Terripilifer. The sequence continues at coordinate 46,040 of CAIKAR010000017.1, forward strand.
GGTGAAACTGTCGATGCCATAAGCGGGTTTGCGCGGCCCGATGACCGGGTCGAGAAGCGGGCCCGACGCGAAGGCGCCAATCCATGTGCCATCCTTCGGGGCTTGCGCGGCGAGATATTCCAGCACGCGGATGCCGCCCGCGCCGGGCATGTCCTGCGCGACCACCGTTGGATTGCCGGGAAGGTATTTGCCAATAAAGCGCGCGAGAATGCGCGCGCCGACATCGATGCCGCCGCCGGCCGAGCCCGCGACGTTGATCTGGACCGTCTTGTTTTTGAAATAGCCGTCGGGCGATTGCGCGAAGGCCGGCGAAGCGAGGAAGAGCGCGGCGAATGCGGCGCGCGGCGCCAGCTTGTGCGGTTTCATGTTGTCCTCCCCCGGCGGGCCATGGCCGCGCGTCGGGCGATGATGCCGTATTTCTCACGAAAGGGAAGGGTGTTCAGGGCACGCGCGTTCTCATGCAGCCGCGTCGCGATAAATCGTCGCGCCCGATTGTAGCGCATTGAATCATCGTTCCACGCGATTTATATGCCAGCCATGAACCTCCGCGACCTCCGCTACATCATTTCAGTCGCCGAACTCGGGCATTTTGGCCAGGCGGCGCAGGCTTGCAATGTGTCGCAACCGACTTTGTCGGGCCAAATCCTCAAACTTGAGGAGGAGCTCGGCGTGGCTGTTTTCGAGCGGGTGGGCAAAAAGGTTCGGCTGACCCCGGTGGGCGAGCAGATCGTCGCTCACGCGCGCCGATCGGTGGCGGCGTCGGCCGACATTGTCGCGGCGGCGCGGGCTTCGCGCGACCCGCTGTCGGGAGCGATACGTCTGGGCGTTATTCCGACCATCGCGCCTTACCTGATGCCCTATGCCTTGCCGGCGGCGACGAAGGCCATGCCGCGCGCGCCGCTGACGCTGATCGAGGACATGACGGGACGGTTGACGCCGATGCTCGCCGGCGGCGATCTCGACGCGGCGATTCTGGCGACCGACGTGGAGGGCGACAGGCTCGATGAAATCGTTCTCTACGAGGAGCCGTTTCTGCTCGTCATGTCCCGCGACCATCCGTTGGCTGGACGCGCGAGCGTCGATGTCGCGTCGATCGATCCGGCGAGCCTGTTGCTGCTGACGGATGGTCATTGTTTGCGCGACCAGGCGCTCGACCTTTGCGACCAGACCCGAACCGGGGCGGCCGCGGACGTACGCGGGGCGAGCCTCGAAACGCTGATGCAACTGGCCGCCGCGAACTATGGCCTGACACTGGCTCCAAGCCTCGCGGTGGCGGGATTGGGCGGGGAATCCCGCTTTGTCGCCAAGCCGATTGTCGGCGGCAAGGCGTCGCGACGCGTGCGGCTCGCCTATCGGCGCGACATGCCGCGCAAGATTGCTCTCGAAACGCTTGCCTCGGCGATCAAATCGGGCGTCGCGGCCGCGGTTGGCCGACATCGCATTGTTATCGGGCAAGCCGATTGTCGCGGACGGAACTAACGATTGGCGTCTGGGCGCCGGTTGGTTCTATAAGGCGCCGTCTTCCCCGGAGAAGCGCTCCCGGCGCCCTGGGAGGCGCGGGCAATTCAAACGAGGTGTGAAACATGGCTCTTAAGGGCAGCAAGACCGAAAACAACCTGAAAGACGCGTTCGCGGGCGAGTCTCAGGCCAACCGCCGCTATCTCTATTTCGCCCAGAAGGCCGACGTGGAAGGTTACAACGATGTCGCCGCTGTGTTCCGCTCGACGGCGGAAGGCGAGACCGGCCACGCGCACGGCCATCTTGAGTTTCTCGAAGCTGTCGGCGACCCCGCCACTGGCCTGCCAATTGGCGGCACGGCCTTGAACCTCGCCGCCGCTGTCGCGGGCGAGACCCACGAATACACCGACATGTATCCGGGCATGGCCCGCACGGCCCGCGAGGAAGGCTTTGGCGAGATCGCCGACTGGTTCGAGACGCTGGCCAAGGCCGAGCGCTCGCACGCCGGCCGCTTCCAGCGCGCCCTGAACGAAGTGAAGTGATTTCGAACTGAAATCCGGAATGGCCGCGCGCGGTGGAAGCCGCGCGCGCGCCCGGAGCCATCGGCTTCAAGTTCCCGCCGGAACCATCTTCCTCATCCGACATCGCAACCCGACATTCGACTGGACGCGCCATGAAAGAAGGCAGCCTGGACGCGCCGACACGCCACAATATCGAATGGCGGAATCCGGATTTTTACGACGAGGCGAAGCTCGACGCGGAGCTGCGGCGCGTGTTCGACATCTGCCACGGCTGCCGTCGCTGCTTCAATCTTTGCGACAGCTTCCCGCGGCTGTTCGACCTGATCGACGATTCGAAGACCGGCGAGCTTGATTCCGTCGCCAGCGCGTCGTTCGGCCCCGTCGTCGACGCCTGCACGCTATGCGACCTCTGCTTCATGACGAAGTGCCCCTATGTGCCGCCGCACGCCTTCGACCTCGACTTTCCGCATTTGATGCTGCGCGCCCGCGCCATCGAGCATAAGAAAGGCGAAGTGAGTTTCGCGGACAGGCAATTGGCGAAGACGGATTTGAACGGCGCCATCGCGACCAAAATCGCGCCTCTGGCGAACTGGGCGACGGACATCGACAACAAGCTGACCCGCGGGCTCCTCGAACGGGTCGCCAACATCGATCCCGCGGCCGAGCTGCCGAAGTACGCGTCGAAAACCCTTGTGGCGCAGGCGAAGTCGGCGCCGCCCGTCAATCTCGCCGCGCCTGCGCATGGCCGCAAGGCCGTCATCTACGCGACGTGCTTCGACAACTACAATGGCACCGATGTCGGCGTCGCGGCCCGGGCCGTGCTGGCGCGCAACGGCGTCGAGACCGAGGTCGTCCATCCCCATTGCTGCGGCATGCCGATGCTGGAGCAGGGCGACCTCGCGGCGGTCGCGAAATCCGCCGGGATTGTCGCCGCCGCGCTAAGGCCGTGGATCGAAAAGGGCTACGACGTGATCGCGCTGGTTCCGTCCTGCGCGCTGATGATGAAATTCGAATGGCCGTTGATCGTCCCCGAAAACGAGGACGTGAAGCTGCTGTCGCGCGCGACGTTCGACCTTTCGGAATTCGTCGTGGACATCGCGAAAAAGCAGGGCGTGGCCGAGGGAATGCGAGCGGTGCCCGGCGGCGTCTCGCTGCACATGTCGTGTCACTCGCGCGCGCAGAACATGGGCCAGAAGGCCGCCGAAATGCTGCGTCTGATACCGGAGGCCGACGTCAGCGTGATCGAGCGCTGTTCCGGCCACGGCGGGGCGTGGGGCGTAAAAAAAGGAAATTTCGACACCGCGCTGAAGGTCGGCAAACCCGTCGCGCAGGCCGTGAAGACGGCCAACAAAGGCTTCGTCACCTCGGAATGCCCGCTTGCGGGGGCGCACATCGCACAAGGCGTGGAAAGGCTGGGCGGCGAGAGCGGCAAGCCCGAGCTTGTGCGTCACCCCATCCAGATCATCGCCCGCGCCTATGGACTGTGAGGAGGCCGCCATGACCAGCACGCACGCCCTGACCCCGGCCGACATCATGCCGTACGCCGAATACGCCAAGGTGCGCGTTGAGACGCGCCGGAAAATTTCGGAGCGCAAGAAGAACCGGCGCCTCGAAGTCGGGCCGAATTGCGCGTTCTACTTCGAATGCCGCGACACCATGTGGCTCCAGGTGCAGGAAATGCTGCACATCGAAAAAGGCGGCGCCGAGCAGTTGAAGGACGAACTGGAGGCTTACAATCCGCTGATTCCCACCGGGTCCGAACTCGTCGCGACCTTCATGATCGAGATCGACGATCCCGTGCGCCGCAAACATGTGCTGTCGCGGCTGGGCGGCGTCGAGGAAAAGGTGTTTTTGCAAATCGGCGAGCGCGTCGTGCGCGCGATTCCGGAAGCCGACCAGGACCGGACAACGGCCGATGGCAAGGCCTCTTCGGTGCAGTTCGTGCACTTCCGGTTTTCTCCGGACGATATCAAGGCGTTCAAGGCGCCGGGCGCGCGCGTGGTCGTCGGCCTCGACCACGAGAACTACGCGCACATGGCGATCATGCCGGAGGCCACGCGCGCCGAACTCGCCGGCGATTTCGACTGATCGCCGCGGTCGCGATATCGCGGTTCGGCGGGCGGTGGCCCATGCGGCTTCGTTCCAGCCGTCGAATTCCGGGTTGCGACGAACGCCCGCCCGCGTCTAAGGTGCCGGGATGCCGATTGTCGGAGCGGCGATGAACGCCGCCGCCGACGGCAACCGCGAGGGAGGAGTTTTCATGAGTTTCAAGCTGGCTTCGATTGAGACATCCAAAGGGCCGCGCGCGGCGTTGATCGTCGGCGACCACGTCGTCGAAGTCGCCGCGGTCAGCGGACGCGAGGAAGACCGCTCGACGCGCGATATCCTCGCCGACTGGGCCGCGAACCTGCCGCGCCTGGACGCGATCGCCAAGGAAGCGGCGTCGAAAGGCAAGCCGCTCTCCTCCGTCAATCTCGCCGCGCCGATCGGCAATCCCGGCGCGATCTATTGCGCCGGCGCGAATTACGGCGACCACGCCGCCGAAATGGCCGCGAAATCCGGCCAGCCCGCGCCGCCCGACCCGCACACGCTCGGCCTGCGCTCGTGGCACTTTCTGAAATCGATGAACACTCTCGCCAATCCCGGCGCGACCGTCGCGTTGCAGGGCCACTCCAAGAAAGTCGATTGGGAGGCCGAGCTCGCGGTCGTCATCGGCAAGAAGGGCCGGCACATCAAGGAAGCCGACGCGCTCGATTATGTCGCCGGCTACACCATCGCCAACGACCTCTCCTGCCGCGATCTCGGCACGCGCGAGGCGATGCCGCCGACCTCCGGCTTCCGCCACGACTGGGTGGCCCACAAGAACTGGGAGGGCTCTTGCCCGCTCGGCCCGTGGATCACGCTCAAGCGCGACGTGCCCAAAGAGCGCGACCTGAAGATCATCCTCGACATCAACGGGGTCGTGAAGCAGGATTCGAACTCCGGCAACATGATCTTCAACATCAACGAGCAGATCGCCGACATCTCGAAGAACATCACGCTTCACCCTGGCGACGTCATCCTCACCGGCACGCCGGCGGGCGTCGGCGCCGGCCGCGGCGAATTCCTCAAGAAGGGCGATGTTGTGAAAATCCGCATCGACGGGCTTGGCGAACTCGTCACGACAATGGGCTAATGGATCGGGAACGCGCGGCGGTTTTTGGCCGCCGCGCGGCTTCCTTTGACCAACCCCTTGTCCAGAACTAAAATTTCGCGTTTGATCCCTCGTCCATTGTTTTTGGAGGTCGATATGATTCAGGCGCAGAGACTGGCCCACGCCACCATCGAGACGACCGATCTCCAGCGTTCGCTGGATTATTTCGTTGGCGTCAACGGCTTCGTGGAAGCCGCGCGCGAGGGTGGCACGGTTTGGCTGGCGAGCAAGCTCGGCCAGTTGAACATCGCGCTGGTCAAATCGGACAAATGCGATTGCACCCGCGTCGCCTTCGAAATTTCGCCGCGTGAGAAGCTGTCGGACGTGGTCAAGGCGTTGGGCGCGCATGGCTTCGCCGCCGAAATCCGGTCAGATCCGTTTCCCGGCACGCCGTCGGCCGTCGTGTTCAAAGATCCGAAGGGCACCACGATTGAATTGTTCCAGGAGTGGAAATTCCTCGCGCCGAACCAGAATGTCGCCGGAATTGGTCCGCTCAAAGTCGGGCATATCGCGTTCTTCACGCCCGATGTTCAAGGGTTGGTGGACTTTTATCGCGACGTGCTCGGCTTCCACGTGTCCGATTGGATCGGCGATTTTTTCGTGTTCATGCGCTGTAATCCCGACCATCACAGCGTCAATTTCTTCCGCGGCGAAGCCCCGAAGTTGCATCACATCGCGTTCGAACTGAAGGATTTCATCCACGTCACCAACGCCTGCGAGACGCTGGCGATGCACAAAATTCCGCTGGGCTGGGGGCCGTTGCGGCATGGGCCGGGCCACAATATCGCCGCCTATCACCGCAGTCCCGACGACCACGTCGTGGAATACTACTGTGAACTCGACCAGATGAAGAACGAGGCGCTCGGCTATTTCGAGCCGCGTCCGTGGCATGTCGATCGTCCGCAACGGCCCAAGACATGGGTTCCGCGCGAGTGGACGTCGGGTTGGGGAACGCCTCCGGCGCCGGATTATCTGCGCGGTCGGGGGTGACGCCGCCCGCCGCCGGCCCGGCTCGCGCGCCCGCCGGATTCGCGGCCCGGGCGCGCTAGATGTTCGGGTCCGGCCACCTTCGTTTTTTGCTGTTGCTGATCGCCCTGTCGCTGGCGAGCGCGATGGGCTGGGCTCTTTTTCAAGGCGATCCCCGCCTCGTCGGCGAGAGCGGCGCGCCGATGTTCAGACGCGCGATCGCGCCGTCGCCCGGGGAGGCGATCGCCGCCGAGCGCGACCGTCTCAAGGCCAGCGTCGACGCGTCGCCCGAGTTGGCGGGCTTTGTTGGACGGGCGGCGAAGGCGTTTCCCGCGGATTGGAACAGGCAGGCCGACGCATTCGCCCTGCGGGCGGCGTCGGCCCACGAACTCGAAAAGCCCGAAGCTTTTGTCGGCGACTTGCTGCGCGTCCTTCGCCGCGACCGCGGCGTCGTCGCCGCGAAAGCGGGCGACGCCGCGCTGGCGCGGGTGTTTGACGCTCAATCCACGTTGACCGGCAAACTCGCCAATATCGACAAGCGGCTCTGCGCTGATTTCATCCTGGGCCAAACGAGTCCCGCGTTTTACGACGCCTTGCGGAGCGCCCGCCCCGCCTTCGCGGAACTCGCCTCGGCGACACTCGCGGCGATTGTCGAGGGCGCGAAAGCCGAGGTCGAGCGCGGCGCGCCGAACGACGGCGATTTCAGCGCGCTTGAAGCCGAACTGCGTCGAAGGGGCCTCGGCGACGCCGAAATCGCGGTGTTGCTGGACGGCAAGATGCCCGATCCACCCATGGAGGACGCGGTGCTGTGCGACGCCGGGCTCGTCTATTACGACGCCGCCAAATCGATCCCGACAGACGCGCGCATGCGGTTATACGCCTTGGCGATGTCGGCTTCCTCCGGGCGGTGAAGGCTGTCTATCGCCATTTTCCATACCGCCAGGGCGTCAATTCCGTCGCGTCGGCGGGCGGGGCGTCTGGCACCGGGTCGTAGCCGCTGGTGCCCCCGGGGCGGCAGCGGCATATCCGCGCCAAGCCCATCCAGCCGCCTGTCCACAGTCCGTGTTTTTGTATGGCTTCGTCGGTGAAATCCGAGCATGTCGGCAAATGCCGGCATTGCCGCCCAACCAGCGAGGACAGCGTGAGCTGGTAGAAGCGGATAAGATAGTGCGTCGCCTTGCGGATCACGGGTTTTCGCCGGGGTTGCCAGCTTCCGCGCCGGCGAAGCCGGCCCTATAGTGCGGTGGCGCGTCGTGCTTAGCATGGGCGGCGATCGGGGAGGAGTCATGGCACGGATTTCGACACGGGGCGCCGCCGCGCTCATTTCGCTGGCGCTTTGCGCGTCCGCGAGCGTGGCCCGCGCTTTGGAAAGCGTGACCGTCGGCGCCACGTCCTCGATCACCGATCTGCCGTTCTTCATCGCGGAGAAAAGGGGCTACTTCACCGCCGAAGGGTTGGACGTGAAATTCGTCAACTTCGATTCCGCCGCGCGCATGATCGCGCCGTTGGCGTCGGGAGACCTGGATGTCGCTTCCGGCGGTCCATCGGCGGCGCTCTACAACGCCATCGCGCGGGGCGTCGGCGTGCGCATCGTCGCCGACCGCACCACCGCCGCGCCAGGCCGCTACAGCCAGATTTTGCTGGTCCGCAAGGCGCTCGTCGACAGCGGCCGCGTCAAGACGATCGCCGATCTCAAGGGCCTCAGGCTCGCCAACGCCGCGCCGGGCTCTTCGGCCATGGGCACGCTCAACCGGCTCTATAAAATGGCGGGCTTGAAGGAGGGCGACATCGAAAAGGTCTATATGAGCTTCCCGCAGCAGATCATCGCGCTGGAAAATGGCGCGACCGACCTCGCCATGCCGACCGAGCCCTACGCCAGCGAGGCCACGCGGCGCGGTTTCGCGGTTCCGCTGATCACCGACGACAAGATTTATCCCGGGCATCAGATTGCGGTGATGATTTTTTCGGACGCGTTCCGCGCCAAACACGGGAATGTCGGCGTCGCCTTCATCCGCGCCTACATTCGCGCCGTGCGCGACCAGAACGCGGCGCTCGTCAATGGCAGGCTGGCGGGGCCGGGGGCCGAGGAGTTCATTTCCCTGATCGCGGAAAACACTTCGGTGAAGGACAAGGCGTTCCTGCGCACGCTGACGTTGAGCAACGCCGACAACGATGGCAAACTCAATATGGACAGTTTGAAGGAAGACTTCGAGGTGTTCCGCGCGGCAGGGCTGATCGAGGGAAAAATCTCGGTCGACGAGGCGGTGGACTCAAGCTTCACCACAAGGGCCAGCGCGGCATTGGCGGCCGGCGCGAAGTAGCCCCGGACTCGGGCGCGAAGCCGCACGCGTCGCCGCGGGAACCCAAAAGGGTTCCAAAAGGTTGATTCTTCGCGCGCGTCGATTGTCGCGTGGCTGGAGAACGGCGAATGTTGAAATCCACGCAACCGATTAGCGGCGACGGCATGGTCGATCCGATGTCGGCGGATCCGTCGGGGCCCCGAATTGATCCGCCGGTCGTGGTGCCGCCTGTCCCCGCGCCAGGTCCGGATATTCCACCTCAGCCGGCGCCTGAACCGGTGGGCATTCCGCCCGTGCGCGACCCGCCGCTCGCGCCGGCGCCAGGACCGGACATCGATCCCGCGCCGATGCCCATCGATGTGCCGCCGATATTCGATCCGCCGGCGCCGCTGCCGATTTAAGTCGGCCGCCTCAGCCTCGGGCGCGGTGCTTGCCGTCGAAGTGGGGCGCGACCTCCGACATGAAGCGGGCCATCTCGTCCTTCACCATGGCGTGGTCTTTCATGCCCACGTTGAAATAGAGAATGACCTCTTCGACGCCCGCGGCCTCGACCCGTTTCAGGACATCCGTGATCTGCTCGGAATTGCCGATCAGCACGGCGTTTGAATTGAGGTCTTGCGGCCGCGCCTTTTGCAGCTTCTCAACTATGTCGACCATGTACAGGTAGCTTTTCGGCGCCGTCGCGCGATCTCCCGGCAGCGCCGGAATCACACATTCCCTGTAGTAGCGGATCTGGCGTTCGCGCGCGGCCGCCTCGCTCGCCGCGTCGTCGGCGAAATGGATGAAATAGCTGCACATCAGCTTTTTCCTCGCCTTGCCGTATTTTCCGCAGGTGTCCTCGTAGTGTTTGTTGACGTCGGCCAGCCCGCCGAACGTCATCACGGCGGCGAAAGGCGCGACGATCAAGCCGCAGCCAAGACGGCCGGCGAGTTCTATCGACGGCTTCGAGAACGACGCCACATACGCCGACATCGGTTTTTGCACGGGCGCGGGCGTGATGGTGAGGTTGTCGAATTGATAATGCTTGCCCTTGTGGGTGACGGGGCCGTCCGTGTTCCAGAACTTGCAGACGACCTCCATGCCCTCTTCGAAGATTTCCTGATTGTTGGCGAAGTCGCCGCCGAAGGGAATGTATTCGCGCTCGTCGTAGCCGCGGCCGGCGGCGAAATCGACGCGGCCGCCGCTGATGAGGTCGAGCGTCGCCCAGGCCTCGGCGACGCGGATGGGGTGGTGGATCGGCAGCACGCTCACCGCCGGCGCGAGACGGATCGTTTTGCTGCGCGCGGCGAGATAGGACAGCAGCAGGTCCGGACAGGAGTTCACGCCCAGCGTCGAAAAATGATGTTCGCCAATCCAGGCGGAATGATAGCCAAGCTGGTCGGCGTAAAGCGCTTCGGCGAGAATGTCGGCGACGAACTGGTTCGGCGTGCGCCGATTGCCCTCGTAGTGATTGTCGCTGAGCGTGAAGTAGCCGAAATCCATGCGTCTCTCCAACTTTGGCGGGCATCGCCCGCGCTATGTGATTTGGCGTCTAATTCGCCATGTCAAATCGTTCGCCTATCACGCGAACGCGGCTACTTGAGGCGCGCGCGCGCTTCTTCGAGGTAGCTCAGATCGACGTATTTCTTAACGTCGAAGCTTTGCTTGATGAAGCCGAACTCCTTGGCGAAATCGACGGTGCGCTGCGTGCCGGCGATGTCGGGCTGGAGGTTGGGGTCGCGGTAGTAGTCCTGGTTGGTGAACAGCCAGTCCTGAAACAGCGCCGGCGGCGCCTTGGCGAAATCGGCGGCGATTTTCACCGCCTCGTCGTGGTTTTTTGGATCGAGATACCAGCGCGTCGCGCGCAGCGTGTCTTCGAGCATGTCGACGACCGCGGCCTTGTTCTTCTTCGCGAAATCGTCGCGCATGACCCAGAAGCCCAACTCGTTCGGCCCCAGCGCGTCGCCTTCGGTGAACAGGGTGTTCGCCTTCTCGCGCAATTCCTTGTCGAGCGAGAACGGCGCGCCATCGGCGACCAGGTCGGCCTTCTTGTCGAGCAGCAGCGCCTTCATGGTCGGGAAGGGCGCTTCGATGATGGAGTAGTCGCGGTTTTCCTCCAGCCCGGACTTGCGAAGCTGAACGCGCATCGCGAGGTCGATCGCCGCGCCCTTCAGGTTCACCGCGATCACCTTGCCCTTGAGATCGGCGACCGTTTTGATGCCGCTGTCCTTGCGCACGAAATACTCGTTGGACAAATGGCCGGGCACGCCGTCCTGGAATTCGTCGGCGACGATGCGAAGGTCCTGCATGTCGGCGTTGACGACGCCAAGGCCCAGCGACGTGAAGTTCAAAAGGCCGACTTCCACTTCGCCGACCGCCATCGCGGTGACCATCGCGGGCGTGCCCTGATAGCGCACGGGCTCGAACGTGTAGGATTTGCCCAGATGCGGCGCGAGCTCCTTTTTGGCGAACAGAATCGAGGCGATGTTCGACGCGGGAACAATCCACGCCGCGCGGATTTTTACGGGATCGGCGCTGGCGGCGGAGGCCGACGCCAGCAACGCCGCGGCGAGGTTTCGGGACATAAGCTTGATCATGCGCATGGTGTTCTCCCCTTGAAAAATGGCTTTAAGTCAGCGCGCCCGCTTGGCGGCTTCGTCGAGATATTCCGTGTCAGCGAGTTTTTTCACGTCGAATTTCCTCGGCAGAAAGCCGAGGTCGGCGGTGACGTCGATATTGGATTGCAGCGCGTCGAGATTGGGCTTGAGGTCGGGGTCGCGGTAGTAGTCCCTGTCGGTGAACAGCCAGTCGGCGAAGAAGTCCGGCTTTGTCTTGGAGAAGCCGGCGGCGATGGCGACGGCCTCGTCGTGGTTCTTGGGGTCGATGTACCAGCGGGTCAGCCGCAGCGTGTCCTCCATGAAGTCCACGAACGCGTCGTGGTTCTTCTTGAGAAAGCCCTCGCGCGCGGCCCAGAAGCCCATCGACGAAACGCCCATGATGTCCTTTTGCGTGAACAGCGTTCTGCCTTTGGCGCGCAATTCGGGATCGTAGGAAAACGGCAGGGGCAGCGAGACGAGATCGACTTTTTTCGAGAGCAAGGCGGCCTTCTTGGCGCTGCCGGGCACTTCCACCACGGTGTAGTCGCGCTTGTCCTCCAGCCCGTGCTTGCGCAACATGGCGCGCATGGCGGTGTCGACGGCGCCGCCGATGGAGCTCGTGCCGATGACTTTGCCCTTGAGGTCCTCGACCGTGTTGATCGTCCCGTCGTCGCGAACCATGAATTCGTTGGAATAACCCTTCGCCGCGCCGTCCTGGAATTCGTCGGCGACAATGCGCAGGTCGTCCATGTTGGCGTTGAGCACGCCGAGGCCGAGCGAGGCCGCGCCAAGGACGCCGACATCTATCTCGCCGACCGCGAGGCCGGTGACCATCAGAGGCGTGCCGTCGAAATGCACGGGCTCCATGATGTAGGACTGGCCGAAGCGCCTGGCGATCCCTTTCTTGGCGAAGAGGATCGACGAAATATTCGACACGGGCTGCATCCAGGCGACGCGGATTTTAACCGGGTCGGCGGACGCGGGGGCGGCGAAGGCGGCTGAGATCAGGGCCGATATTCCGAAAAAGATTCGGCGCATTTCCGCCTCCTATGGCGCGCTCGCCGCCGCGGCGTGAATTTTCAGCAGGCGCGGGATGGTGTCCGGCGGGCGCCGGCCAAAACCGCATTCCGTCCCCACGAGAAAATCCCTCGCGTGCCGCCGCGCCGTCGCCATGCGGCGCAACGCGCCTTCTTCGCCGTCCGTGTGATGCACCAGGCCCAGGCACAATTCCGTTTCCGGGCGAACCTTCAATCCGGCCAGCGGCGCGAAATAAGCGTCGTCGTCGCGGTCGCGTGGCACCGGCATATGGTAAAGCTGGGCCGGGCGCTTCAAGCCCGCGTCGATGCGGTTCGCCATCGCGACCATGTCGGACATGTCCGTCGGTTCGACGACGTGGCGATGGTTCGAGTCGCCGTAGCAGAAGTGATAGAGCAGATCGACGCCTTCGGGCACTTCGTTCCCGAGGTCGATCAGGATGCGCGCGAACCTTTCCGTCGCCTCGCGCTTGTTCGCGCCATAGGCGCTGTTTTCGTCGCGTTCCAAGCGCGCGAAGACCGCCGAGGCGACGTCGTACTGAATGGCGAGCTTGTCGCGCGGAATTGCCGAGACGATCTCCGCCAGTTCGCGCTTCACAGCGTTGTTGTAGGGAGCGTCGAGGGCCGCGTGCCATTCGTCCTCGACGAACAGCCACAACACGGAATGCGCGGGCACGAGATCGACCTGGAATTTGACGCGTGGCGGAATGACGCCCGCCGCCTGAAGTTTCGCGAATTCGGCGTAGGAGGCGATGGCGCCCCGCGCGTAGCCAAGGTCGCCGAAATCCACGTCTTCCGGCTTGATTCCCGGCCTCAGATTGCTGCGCATCTTGGCGACGGAGGTGGGGTGGATTTTGAAAACCCGCCCCGACGGCTCGAAGGCTGGATTGTTCTTGAAGACGAATTCGAGCCCCGCGACCCAGTCCTGACGGTCGCCGGTCTCCCCGTCTGGCAGCCAGCGCAGACGCGGCCCCACCGCCGCGCAGACCTCGCGAAAGACGTCGCTCGCCGAAGCCATCGGCACGCTTCCCACAAGATAAACGTCGTGCCCGCTCATGCTTCGCCTTTGGGGTTCGGGATCAGTTTCCGCGCTTTTTGGCTTCCTCGACATAGGAGATATCGACGAACTTCGACGCGTCGAGTTTGCCCTTGACGAAGCCAAGCTGCGATTGCGCCTCGATGTTCGCCTTGATCGCCGCGACATCGGGGAGCAGCGAGGGATCGCGGTAGTAGTCGAGTTTCGAAAACATCCAGTCTTGGAACAGCGCGGCCGGCGCCTTTGTCGTGTCGGCGATGATTTTCATCGCCTCGTCGTGGTTCTTGGGGTCGGTGTACCAGCGCGTCACCCGCATGGTGTCGTCGAGCATATCGACCATCGCCGCGCGGTTTTTCTTCAGGAACGAATCCTTCGCGCCCCAGAGACCGAGTTCTCCGGGCCCCATCGCCTCGCGTGTTGTGAACAACGGCCTGGCGTTGGCGACAAGCTCTGGATCGAACAGGAACGGCGGCACCACGGAGATCAAATCGGCCTTGCCGCCCAGCAGCAAGGCCTTCATCGCCGGCAGGGGCGCCTCGATGACGGTGTAGTCGCGCTTGTCTTCGAGTCCCTGCTTGCGCAGCCCGAGGCGCGCGGCGATATCGACCATGCTGCCGATGGCGTTCGTGGCGACGACCTTGCCTTTCAGGTCGGCGGCGGTTTTCGCGCCGTCCTTGCGCACCATGAAGGCGTTGGTCCCGTAGCCATCGACCGCGTCGCGAAATTCGTCGGCGAACACACGCAGATCATCCATGCCGGCGTTTTCGACGCCGAGGCTGAGCGCCGTCGAGTTGATGAGCGCGATATCGAGGTCGCCCACCGCCATGGCGGTGATCATGTTGGGCGTCGCCTGATAGCGAACGGGTTCGAGAATATAGGATTTGCCGCTGTGGGGGATCAGCTCGGGCTTCGCGTTGAAAATCGAAAACAGGTTCGTGCCGGGAACGATATAGGCGGCGCGAATCTTCACAGGGTCCGCCCAAGCCGCGCCAGCGGCGAAGGCCAGCGCGGCGGCGAGCCCCCAGATCGCTCTGTTCACGATCCCCATGACGTCTTCCCTCGATGTTCTTTGTTCGCCTTGAGCCGATTAGAGCGTTTTCCGCCGGCGAAATCAATGCGGATGCGGAACCAAACTGGCCCGCGGCTTGCTTAATGACATATTCGCTAATTGATGGAATGATCTATCGTCGGAGTCGTGATTCCATCGGAACAGGTCGAGCGGGGAAAACAAGGGGCATTTGGCGAAGCGCTGAACAGGAGAAGCACATGCGGACCCGGTTTTTACTCACGGCGTTTTTGTTGTTTGCGGCGAGCGGCGCGCGCGCCGAGTTTTCCCTGGTGTGCGACGAGCAGGCTGAACTTGAGGACGTGCTGCGCACCGATCAGGCGCGCGGCTTTCAGGACGCCTCGCTCAAGCTGCGCGCCTACACCGAGCTTCTCGATGAACGTCACGAGGGCGCTTGCGAGGTGTCTCGGGTGCCGCGTCCATCGAGGGTCGGCCAGGTGGTGGGGCGCTACGAGGGCATCGAGTTCCTGCCGGGCGAATTGCACGACGTGGTGATCGTCGAAGTTCACACAGGCGGCAGGGTCCTGTTCGGCACGATCAACCGCTACGTATCCGAGAAGAAGCCCGAGACCCCGACCTGACGCGCGTTTCCTGAGCTTGGACCGCGCCGCGAACATGGCGCCTGCCGTCTTGACCGCGCCGCCGCGTCATGTTCTCCAATTCAGCGGGATCGGGGACGCGGGGAGAGCATGTCGCTTCGCACAAGCGCTCGCGCCGGCAACGGGCGCGGGCGGCCATGACGAAAATTGTCATCGACAAGGTCAGGCACAAGTACCGGCCGGCGCGGGGGAAGCCCGTGCTCGCGCTCGAGGATGTGTCGCTCGAAGTGCGCGACAAGGAGTTTCTCGCGCTGCTCGGGCCTTCCGGCTGCGGGAAATCGACGCTGCTGTATTTGATGGGTGGATTCCTGCCTGTTGAAAGCGGGACGATTTCAATCGACGGCAAGCCAATCGCCGGACCCGGCCCCGACCGTGGCGTTGTGTTCCAGCATTTCGCGTTGTTTCCCTGGAAAACAGTGCGGCAGAATGTGCTTTACGGACTGGAACGCCAAGGCCTGGCGCGGGAAAAACGCGAGGCGGTCGCGAAGAAGTTCATCGATCTTGTCGGGCTCTCGGGTTTCGAGGACAACTACCCTTCGCAGCTCTCTGGCGGCATGAAGCAGCGCGCCGCGATCGCGCGCACACTCGCCGTAGACCCCTCTGTGCTGCTGATGGACGAGCCCTTCGGCGCGCTCGACGCCCAGACACGGGCGCTGATGCAGAGCGAACTGCTCGGCATCTGGCGCGCCTCGCCGAAGACGGTGGTGTTTGTAACGCATGACGTGCAGGAAGCCGTTTATCTCGCTGGGCGCGTGGTGGTGATGTCGGCGCGGCCGGGCCGGGTGAAGGCGATCATCGACACTAATTTCGACAAGACCGCGCCAGACGTGCTGCGTAGCGCGAAGTTCGGCGACATGGTCGATCAAATCTGGGGCCTCGTTAAGGAGGAGGCCATCAAGGCGCAGATGGGGCGGGGGACGTGACCAAAAACCCGCTTGTCCAGGGCGCCGTCCGCTATTTGCCACTGCTGTTTCTGGCGCTGGTCTGGGAAGCCGCGTCGCGCTTCGAACTGGTGTCGAGTTCGGCGCTGCCGTCGTTGACAAAGATCGCCGCGGCCTGGTGGGACCTGGCGAAGTCGGGCGACCTCCTCGACAATGGCGCGTCGTCTCTTTGGCGGCTGGGGGCGGGGCTTGCCATCGCCGTCGTCGTCGGCGCGGCGCTGGGCATAGGCATGGCGTGGTGGCGGCCGTTGGACATGGCGCTGGGGCCGCTGGTCGAGATGTTTTATCCCTTGCCGAAATCCGCGCTTATTCCGGTGACGGCGCTTTGGCTTGGCTTTGGCGACGGCTCGAAAATCCTGCTCATTGCCATGGGCTGCGTGTTGCCGGTCGCGATTGGCGCGTACAACGGCGCCCGCTCCAGCGATAAGGCGCTTGTTTGGTCCGCGCGCAGCCTTGGCGCCTCCAGATTGCGCGTCCTGCGCGATGTCGTGGCGCCGAGCGCGTTGCCCGAAACGCTGAGCGGAATCCGCACCGCCCTGGCGATTTCGTTTGTGCTTCTCGTCGCGTCTGAACTCATCGTCGCCCGTTCCGGCCTCGGTTATCTCATCGGTTTCCTTGGTTCGAACGGCACCTACGATTCCATGTTCGCGGTCGTGCTCACCGTCGCCGGCATGGGCTTCGTCGCCGACCGGCTCTATTTGCTTGTCATGCGGAGGGCGCTGGCGTGGCGGGAATAGACGAGACCATCGCTGGTCCCGGCCTCGGCTCGCGCGCGCTGACCATGCTGGCGCGCTGGGCCCTCGTGATAGCGCTCGTGATCGCGTGGGAGTTGACGACGCGGGCGCGCGTGTTCACGCCGTTCATGCTGCCTTCGCCCGAGCGCGTGCTGGCGCGTATTTGGGACGATGGCCAGGCGGGCGACCTCTTCATCAATATCGGCCTGACGCTCTACCGCGCGCTGACTGGGTTTTTCATCGCCGCGACGCTGGGGCTGCTGATCGGCGTGGCGATCGCGCGCGGCGGCGCGCTGGGCTGGTTTTTCGACCCCGTTGTCTCCGTCGGATTTCCCATGCCGAAGATCACGTTTTTGCCTGTGATTGTGTTGTGGCTGGGGCTCTACGACACCGCCAAGATTTCGATGGTGGTGTTCGACGCCGTCTTTCCGGTCATTACCGGCACGGTCTTGGGCATCAAGAGCGTCGAGAAGGAGTTGATCTGGTCGGCGCGCAGCCTGGGTTCGCGCGAGCGCGACATCTGGCCGCGAATCGTGTTGCCCGCGGCCATGCCGCAGATTTTCACGGGGCTGCAAGTGTCGCTGCCGATCGCGATGATCGTCGCCGTTGTCGCCGAGATGTTGATGGGCGGCTACGGCATGGGTGGAGCGATGGTGCAGGCCTCGCGCATGGCTGATTCGCCGGGGATTTTCGCGGGGATCGTCGAAATCGCCGTGGTGGGCTGGTTTTTAGTGAAGGGAATGGCGACGTTGCGAAGACGCCTGCTGGCCTGGCATCCCGAGGCGGAAACGCCGACGGGGGTGTGAGCTAGCGCGCGGTCTGCGACACGCCGGGCCTCGTCGCGGCGGGCCCCGAGGTCGCGACATTTTCGAACATGAGAGTGGTCCCCACAAGAGCGACCACGCCGATCAGCCACCAACGCATTTCCAGCTCCATGTCTGCGCGGACGATCCAACGCGAAACAAGCGGCGTCCGCTATGCGCCAGCGCACGCCCCGTCAAGTGGGGACCGGCAAGCGCCGAGCCACCATTAGCCCCGGTGGATGTCGATTTTATTGCTAATGTAGAATCATGGACGCTGTTGGTTAACGCTGTGTTACCGACAGCCGTGACACGAGCCGATACAGGAATTCCTTGGCGTCGAAGAGCTGCTTGACGCCGACCTGTTCATTCAGGCCGTGGACGCCGCTTTTGCCCTCCTCGGAGAAAATTCCCGAGACGCCATAGGCGGGCACGCCGTATTTGCGCAGCCAGCGACTATCCGTGTAGCCGCCCGATTGCGTGGGAATGACCGGCACGCCCGGCCAGATGTCGGCGCTGATTTCCTCGACCGCGCGCAACACTTCCGGCGACATCGGCGAGGCCGGGCTGTCCACCACCGTGCCCAGCGGGGCGACGGCGACCCTGGGATCATGGATGGCCTCGTTGAGGGCACGCTCGACATTGGCGGGGTTTTCGTCCGGCAGCAGGCGGCAATTGACGATGGCGCGCGCGGTCTGCGCCATGGCGTTTTCCGCGTGGCCGGCCTCAAGCATCGTGGCGACGCAGGTGGTGCGGATCTGCGCGTTGTAGCCGGGCTTTTTCGACAACGGCGCGATCACGTCGGGCCTGTTGTCGCCGGCTTGCAGCGCTGCGAAGGCGGCCTTCACCTCGGGCGTGTCGAGCCGCGTGACGATTTGCAGATACGCGCCGGTGACCGTGTTCAACCGCGCGGGAAATTCATAGTCGGCGACGCGAACAAGGGCTTCGGCGAGCTTGGTGATGGCGTTGTCGCGGCGGGGCAGGGCGCTATGGCCGCCGGGATCCTTCACCTCGAGGCGGAAACTGCGATAGACCTTTTCGGAAAGCTGAATGTTCGAGCTGATCGGCTTGCCCTCGCGCAGCGTGCCGCCGCCGCCTTCGTTGATGGCGAATTCCGCGTCGATGAGGTCGCGGTGCTGTTCGAGCAACACGCGCGTGCCGTCGTGCGGAGAGTCCGCGAGTTCCTCGTCCGTTGTGAGCGCCAGGATGATGTCGCGCTCGGGCTTGGCGCCCTCGTCGTGGAGGCGGATGAGGTTCGACAGGAAAATCGAGGCTTCCGCCTTGTCGTCGATGGAGCCTCGCGCGCGGAAATAGCCGTCGGTCTCCTGCAACACGAAGGGGTCGAAATCCCAGTCCTCGCGCTTCGCCTCGACGACGTCGAGATGCGCCGTCAAAAGCATCGGCTTTTTCGCGCCCGTTCCGCGCAGCCGGGCGACGAGATTGCCCTTGCGGGGCGCGGTGGAGATCACCTGGACGTCGGCGGCGGGAAAGCCGGCGTCGAGCAGGCGCTTGGCCATGGCGTTGGCCGCGATGAGTGTGTCGCCGGCCGATTCCGTCGTGTTGATTTCGACGAGTTCCTTGTAGATGGAGCGGAAACGGGCGTCGTCTGGAGATTGGGCGAAGGCGGCGGTGGCCGTTAACAAGCCGGCGAAACACAGGGGTGAAGCGCGCATGTCGTGCTCTCCGCGATGAAAAGAGAAAGCCTAGCCCCAAGCACGGAGCGCGCCAACTACCTGGCCCCGCCCTCCATCAAAGTTTTCGCCCGCGCGACAATGTTGGGCGGCGTCGCGAGCAGGGATTTCGCGATCTCCAGCGAGGCGCCGCCATTGGCGGGCGAAATGTCCATGTCCATTTTCGCGGCGTCGGCGAGGAAGTCCTTGTCGGCCATCGCCGCGTCGAATGCGCGGCGCAGCGCCGCGAGGCGGTCGGCGGGAACGTCGGGCGTGGTGACAAAGGCGCGCGAGACGCCCATGTCGCCCGAAATGAAACGCAATACCGCGCGGTCGTCGTCGTTCTTGGCGAGGTCCAACATCAACGGCACGTCCGGCAGGTCGGCGGCGCGCTCAAGCGCGACCTGCACAAGAATGAATATCTTTTTTTCAGCGATCCATTGGGGATGGCCGGACTTCCACGACGCCCAGGAATTCGAGCCGCGGCCGCCGACCTCGCCCTTCTCCATCGCCAGATTGACGTCGTTGCCGCCGGGATAGCCGGCGACGATTTTGAATTTCGTGCCGACGAGCGCGTTGAGCGCGGCGGGGTAAATGTAGGATGTGGAGGCCGCGCCCGGCGCGCCGACAATCAACTCGCGTTCCATGACATCCTGGATCGTTTTGATCCCAGTGGTGTGCCAAGAGTTGATGACGTTCGGAGAATTCGTGGTGTTGCCGATCCAGCCGAGCCTGCGCGCGTCGAATTCGATTCCCGCGCCACCGATCGCTTGCAACGACGGCATGTTCTGGAAGATGGCGGTGAGCGCCGTCCCGTCGCGCGGCGCGATCTTGGCCATGTAGTTCGCCGCCGCGACGCCAAGGCCGCCAGGCATGTTGCGCGTGACGATGTTGGGATGGCCGGGGATGAATTTCGGCAGCCAGCGCGCCAGCAGCCGCGCGCGAATGTCGTAGTCGCCGCCGGGAGATGTCGGCACGATCATGTCGAGCGTCTTGCCGCGGTAGAATTCCTCGACGGGATCGGCGAAGGCCGGAGAGGCGAAGGCGCCGGCGAGCGCGAGAGCCACGGCCGCGAATCTTGCTTTCAACATCTCGACGCTCCCAAGCCGCGCTATCTGATCGCCGAAAATTCGGTGCTCAGCATCTGCTTCACGTCCGGCGTGAAATCGACGATGCCGAGATCCTTCAGCGAGGCGCGGATCACGTCGACCGCCTTCGCCGAGAAAGTCCCGTCGTAGTTGAGCATTTTTATTTCGTCGTCGTAGGCCGCCTCGACGACGGTTTCCGGCACGCCCATCGTGTGGGCGACCGATTTCACCGTCGCGGCGCGGTTGTCGCGCATGAAGGCGGCGACCTTGAACCAGGCGCGCAGAAAGCGCCGCACGGTGTCCGGCGATTTTTGAATCATCGCGTCCGACGCGAAAATCACGTGGGTGTGGAAATCGGGCACCGCCTCGCCGAAGGTGCCGATGACGTGGCCCTCGCCGCGTTCCTGCACGGCCAGCGCCTCCTCGATCGAGCTGACGCTCGCCGCGAGTTCGCCCGATTTCATCGCAGCGAACCGCGCCCGGGCCTCGCCGAGGGGCACGACCTGAACGCCGTCCGGCCCCCAGCCGCGATCGACCGATAGCCGGCGCGTCAGCCAGTCCGTCAACGCGCCCGCCGTGGTTACGCCGACGTTGCGGCCCTTCAGATCCGCCATGGATTTGACGGGCGAATTGTTGGTGGCGAGAACAGCCATGTTGCGGGGCTCGTTGGCGAGCGCCGCGACGGCCCGCGCCGGCACGCCCTTGGCGGCGTAGCCCATGCCGGGGCCGGAACCCACGCCGAAATCAAGTCCGCCCGCGCCAAAGGCCTGTTGCAGGCGCCCGTCGCCGGCGAAGGCGATGATTTCGACATCAAGGCCCTCGGCGGCCCACATGCCTTGTTCCTTGCCGAGCTCCAGGCCCGAGAAGGGGAAAGACGATGTGATCGCCTTTCCCGCGCGGATTTTGTCGGCGGCGCGGGCCGGCGCGGCCGCGAGGGCGAGGGGTGCCGCGAGCGCGGCGCGGCGTGTGATGTTTCGGGGCGTCATCGAAAACTCCGTTGGCCGGGGCCTGTTGAAATTCACTCGGGCTCAATGCCAAGCCGTTTCGTGATTTTGCTCCAATACGCCAACTGGCCAGTCAGGAACGCGTCCGCGTCCTTCGCCGACCCGACGCTGGTCGGATTGATCTCGAAGCCAAGCTTGGGCGCCATGTCGCGGACGTTCTGCGTGTGCGCGGCCTTGTCGACGGCGGCGTTCATTTTGGCGACGATGTCTGGCGGCGTGGCCTTCGGCGCCACAAGCATGAACCAACCGCTGAAGTCGAAATCCGGAATGGTTTCGGCGGCGGCGGGCGTCGTCGGCGCGGCGTCCATGCGCTTGTCGGAGGTGGTGGCGAGCGCGCGCACGTTGCCCTCGCGCACTTGCGCGTCGATGACCGAGATGGAGAAGACGCCGCCATCGACGCGGCCGGCCACCACGTCCTGAACGCCGTTGTTGATATTGGGGTAGGGAACGAGCAGGAACTTCGCTCCGGCGAGGGCGTTGATCGCCGCCGCGGTGACGCCGGTGAGGTTGCGCGGCCCGTCGTCGGCGAGCGAGTATTTGCCGGGCGTTTTGCGGTCAAGCTGCAAAAACTCCGCCAGCGATTGAACCGGCAGATTCTTGTTGACGACGAGCAACTGGTAGCTGCGCGTCACCAGCGCCACCGGCGCGAAGTCGCGCGTCACGTCATAGGGCAGCTTCTTGACCAGAAACTGGTTGTAGGACAGCGCCGCCGACGTGCCGAAAAAATACGTGTAGCCGTCGGGCGCCGCCGCCGCCGCCGCGATCGCGCCGATGACGTTGCCGCCGCCGGGCTTGTCCTCGACGACAACCGGCTGGCCCAGCACGGGCTCGAGTTGGCTGGCCAGCAGGCGCGCCATGATGTCGGGCGACGAGCCCGCAGCCTGCGACACGATGAAAGTAACGGGATGAGCGGGCCAGTTGGCCGCTGTTTGCGCTCGCGCGCCCGCGCTTCCCCAGATGATCGGCGCCGCCGACAGCAACGCCGTCAATATCTTCGCCATCCGTCTCCCCCGTTCCGACTTGTCATCGACATGCTTCTTATAGCATCGCGTTCGAATGGTCGCATCCCATTGGCGAAGCGTTTATGAGGGGGCATGACCCCGCCCCAAAGCCTCGACGCCCGCGACCTGTTCGACCGATGGAAATCCTCCCTGCGTGGATTCTGGCGGTTGTGGCGGCGGCCGGTCGTTCCGGTTCGGGGCCTCGATGTCAGACATCTCAACGCGATCGCGGTGTTGCTGGCGTGCGGTTCCACCGCGGCCGTCGGGATCATGCTGGATGAACCGGGATTTGAATGGTCGCGGACCCTCTCGCCGCCAGTCATTCATGTGTTCGCGCAGATCACCCGGCTCGGCGACAGCCTTTATGTGTTCGCGCTGACGGTCGCGGCGGCGGCGGCGGCGGTTGGACTGCGCGGCCGCGGGCGTGGCTGGCGCTTCGACATGGCGATGGGCGTCGTCGCGTCGCGGGCGATGTATCTGTTTGTCGTCGCCGCGGGGTCCGGGCTCGCTTCGCAATTCCTGAAACACCTGTTTGGACGGGCGCGGCCGCAATTGCACGCGAAATACCCTGACATGATCGGCCTCTACCACTTCGATCTCTTGTCGATCTGGGCGTCCTACGCCAGTTTCCCCTCGGGCCACGCGGTGACGGCCTTCGCGATGGCCGCCGCCCTCGCGTTCATGTCTCCGCGCGTGGGCTGGCCCTTGTTGCTGGTGGCCTGCGCCGTCGGCTTGTCGCGCGTCGCCATCGGGTCGCACTACCCCAGCGACGTGGTCGCGGGCGCGGGGCTCGGCGTGGCGTCGGCTGTGGTGGCGCGCGCCGCCTTCGCGCGCCGTCGCATTGTGTTTGAAAAAACGCCGCGCGGCGTTCGTTTGCGCGGCGCGGGCGTGGTCGCGGCGGCGCTGCGCCGTAGGTAAACTCAATACTTGCGGATAAGGCTCACCAGCTTGCCTTGCACCCGCACCCGGTCGGGCCCGAATATGCGGGTCTCGTAGGCGGGGTTCGCCGCCTCCAGCGCGATGGAGGCGCCGCGCTTGCGCAGGCGCTTCAGCGTCGCCTCCTCCTCGTCGATCAGCGCCACCACGATATCGCCGGTGTCGGCGTGGTCCTGCCGTCGGATGATGACCGTGTCCTCGTCGAGAATGCCCGCCTCGATCATCGAATCGCCGCGCACTTCCAGCGCGTAGAGGTCGCCAGGCCCGAACATGTCGGCCGGCATGCCAATCGTGGTGGTGCGGCTTTGCAGCGCCTCGATGGGCGTGCCGGCGGCGATGCGGCCCATGACGGGAATGGACACCATCTGGCTGAGTTCGGCCGCCAGCGCTGGCGTTGGCCGCACGCGCCCCAGATTGCCCTCGATCACGGAGGGCGAAAACTTGCCGCCACGCGGCGCGCTGGACGCGGGCAGGGCGGATTCGGGCATGCGCAGCACTTCCAGCGCCCGCGCGCGATTGGGCAGCCGGCGGATGAAACCCCGCTCCTCCAGCGCGATGATCAAACGATGAATGCCGGATTTCGAACGAAGGTCGAGCGCGTCCTTCATTTCGTCAAAGGACGGCGGCACGCCGGCCTCTTTCAGCCGCTCATGGATGAAACGCAGAAGCTCGTTCTGCTTTTTGGTCAGCATGGCTGGTCTCCGGCCTTTGCGGCTCAGTGAACTAAAAACGCGGCGAATCGGTCCAGGTCGATACGCCCTAGGGATGACCGACTCACGTAAACAAATCACGAACGGACACTATCCGTTCGCGATGCGTTCCGCAAGTAGGGCGGCGGGAGTTTCCTCTGGCTCAACCGTTCTTGAGCGCGATTCCCCGGACCACCGCGTCTTTGCCGAACCGCTCGCGCAGCTTGTCCATCGCTGCCTCGGTGGCTTTGATGCGCGCGACGCCGGTGTCGACGAGGTCGCCATGGTCGGCTTCGTCGGGCGGGCGGAGGTCCGACAGGCCAACGCCGATCAGGCGAAAGCGCGCGCCTGTGGCTTCTTTGGCCAATAGCTCCCGCGCCGGGTCGAAAATGCGCCGCGCGAGCTGCGTCGGCTCGGTCAGCGCGCGCGCGCGGGTGCGGGTTTTGAAATCGGCGGTTTTGAGTTTCAGCGTCAACGTCCGGCCGGAAAAGCCCTGGGCCTTGAGCCGTCCAGACACTTTTTCGCTGAGGCGGTAGAGTATTTTCGTCAACTCGCCGACGTCCGAAATATCTTCGTTGAAGGTGGTTTCGGCGGAGACGCTTTTGGTCTCGCGCTCTGGATTGACCTTCCGGTCGTCGAGGCCGTTGGCGAGGCGCCATAGGCGCGCGCCCTCGGCGCCGAGCTTGCGGGGCAACGCGGCTTCATCAAGGCGTTGAATGTCGCCGATCAGGCGGAAGCCATCGCGGGCGAGGCGTTCTTCCGCCACGGCGCCGACGCCGAAAATCGTGCCAATGGGGCGCGTGGCGAGGAAAGCCCTGGCTTCGCCGCGCCCGACCACGGCGAAGCCGCGCGGCTTGTCGAGTTCCGAGGCCATTTTCGCCAGAAACTTGCAGTAGGAGAGCCCGACCGAAACGGTGACGCCGATGTCGCGCTCGACGCGCGCGGCGAACCTGGCCAGTGTCGCGGCCGCGCATTCGCCATGCAGGCGCTGGCCGCCGTCGAGATCGAGAAACGCCTCGTCGATGGAGATGGGTTCGACCAGGGGCGTCAGGCCGAGCATCATGGCGCGGATTTCGCGGCCCACCCGCGCGTATTTGGACATGTCGGGCTTGACGATCGCGGCATCGCGGCACAGCGCGCGGGCCTTGAACATGGGCATGGCCGACCTCACGCCGTGGGCGCGGGCGATGTAGCAGCAGGTCGCAACCACGCCGCGTGTTCCGCCGCCCACAATGACGGGCAGGTCGCGCAAGGCGGGATTGTCGCGCTTTTCAACCGACGCGTAGAAGGCGTCGCAGTCGATGTGCGCGACCGCGAGCGTGTCGAGTTCCGCGTGCGCGACGAGGCGGGGGGAGCCGCAGGCCGAGCAGCGCCGCGCGGGCGCGCCCGCGCGCGCGAAGCAATCCCGGCAAAGCGCGCTCATGGTCCCCAGTCCGGCGGAGGCCCCGACAGCGCCTCGCGCGCGTGAACGATCTCGGCGGGGTTGATCCCCGCCGATCCCGCGAAATCGACTAAAAGTTTCTCATTGCTGGTTAAATATTCCAGAACGCCGGCGAGGAATCCGGGATCCGCCGCGGCGGCGCGCAGGCCGCGCGGTTCCAGGCCCGTTATCGCCATAAAAGGTTCCAATCGCTCCATATTTTCCGCGAGATAGGCGAGCGCTTGAATCGCGGTTCCCCGCGCGGCGTCGCGACGGGCCGATGGCGCCTGCTTTGTCATCGCCTGTTTCCGCGGTTGGGTTTTCTATTCGCTAACGAACGCAGGATACTACATCCCATTGCGTCCGCCACCCGGCGGCGGGTTTTTCAGATCGGCGCCATGACGGACAACGCAGCCAAAACAGTCCTGATCGTCGAGGACAACGAGTTGAACATGAAGCTGTTCAACGACTTGTTGCAGGCGCACGGCTACATGACGGTGCAGACCCGCAGCGGCGTCGACTCCGTTCAGCTGGCGCGGACGCACAAGCCCAACCTCATCCTGATGGACATCCAGTTGCCGGAGGTGTCCGGCATTCAGGTCATGCAGTGGATGAAGGACGACGAGACCCTGCGCCACATCCCCATCGTCGCCATCACCGCCTTCGCGATGAAGGGCGACGAGGAGAAAATCAGGCAAGCCGGCTGCGAGGCCTATCTTTCCAAACCGATTTCCGTGGTGAAATTTCTGGAAACGGTCAAGAATTTCGCGTCCGACCACTAGGACAAGCGCCATATGACAGCCCGCGTACTTGTCGTCGACGATATTCCGGCCAACGTGAAGCTGCTCGAAACGCGGCTGAGCGCCGAATATTTCGACGTGGTCACGGCGAGCAATGGCATGGAGGCGCTGGCCATCTGCGAGCGGGGACTGTGCGACATCGCCCTGCTCGACGTGATGATGCCGGGCATGGATGGCAACGAGGTCGCCCGGCGCCTGAAGGCCGACATCCGGACCGCCCACATTCCGGTGGTGATGGTGACGGCTCTCGACCAGCCCGCCGACCGCGTGCGCGGGCTTGAGGCGGGGGCCGACGATTTCCTGACCAAGCCGGTGGACGAGATCGCGCTCATCGCCCGCGTGCGCTCCCTGTCGCGCCTGAAGGTCGTGATGGACGAGTTGCGTTCGCGCGCCGCCACCTCGGCCTCCCTCGGCATGCCGGACCCGCTCGCCCAAGCGTTGAGCGAGCGGGGACTGAGGGGCAAAATCCTTCTGGTCGACGACCGCGACAGCTCGGCCGAGCGCATTGTCGCGGCGTTGAGAGGAGAACACGACGTCGCGCGCGAGGCCTCGCCGCAAAACGCGCTGTTTCGCGGCGCGGAGGGCGATTTCGACCTCTTCGTCGTCAGCCTTGGCCTCAAGGACTACGACGGGTTGCGCCTGTGCAGCCAGTTGCGCTCGCTGGAGCGCACGCGGCAATTGCCGATCCTGATGGTCGCCGACATCGAGGACCGCAAGCGCGTCTTGCGCGGCCTCGATCTCGGCGTCAACGACTACATTTCGCGCCCGATCGACCGCAACGAACTGGTCGCGCGCGCGCGCACCCAGTTGCGCCGCAAGCGCTACGCCGACGCGCTGCGCGAAAGCATGCAGGTCTCGATCGAAATGGCGCTTGTGGACGCGCTGACGGGCCTCAACAACCGCCGCTATCTCGAAACGCACCTGGCGTCGCTGCTGCAGACCGTAACCGGCCGGGGCGGCTCGCTGTCGCTGATGGTTCTCGACATCGACCATTTCAAGTCGGTCAACGACACCTATGGGCACAACGCCGGCGACGAGGTGCTGAGGAATTTCGCCGGGCGCGTGAAGCGCATGGTGCGCCAGACCGACCTCGCCTGCCGCTTCGGCGGGGAGGAATTCGTCGTCATGATGCCCGACACGACGATGGCTGTCGCGGCGCAGATCGCCGAGCGCGTCCGCGCCGCCGTGCAGGGCGAGCTGTTCCCCATCGACGGGGGCGGTCGGGCCATCCCGGTGACGGTGTCCATCGGCATCGCCGAATCCATGGGCGTCGGCGACCCCGACATGCTGTTCCGCCGGGCCGACAAGGCGCTCTACCGCTCCAAGAATTCCGGGCGCAACAGGGTGACCGCGGACGCGGCTTGAATTTTCGACCGCCGGCCCCATATGGTGGTCGCAATCGCCGCGCGGCGCCATAACGGGCCGCGCGGTCGAAGCGCCGAAGGGGCTTCGTAATGTCGCGCGCGCCGCTGCTGAATTCCCCGTTTCTGCTGGGGTTCGACGATATTGAACGCGCGCTGGAGCGCGTGTCGCGCGGCGCTTCCGATGGCTACCCTCCCTATAATATCGAACGTCTCGCGAGCGACGACGCCTCCCCCGAGCGGCTGCGGATCACCCTGGCTGTCGCGGGATTTTCGCGCGACGACCTTGACGTTAGCGTGGAGGAGAACCAACTCATGATCAGAGGTCGTCAGCAGGACGACAAGGACCGGAGGTTTCTGCACCGCGGCATCGCGGCGCGGCAATTCCAGCGGGCCTTTCTTCTCGCCGACGGCATGCAGGTTCTGGGCGCGGACCTGCGCAACGGGCTATTGTCCGTTGATCTCGCGCGCCCCGAGCCGGAACGGGTCGTCAGGAAAATCAACATTTTGGCGCGAGACTAAGGTTCGCGCCGGAAGGGCGGGGCCCGCGAGGGACCGCGAAAGGAGCACACTATGATCGAACAGGCCAATACCCAAACCTCGGAGTCCATGACAGCGGAGCAGTTCGCCCTCCTCGGCGGCGGCCATATCGCCTATGTCAAGCCGATGATGTCCGAGGACGTGGCGCGGGTGTTCCCGCAAGTGCAGGGCGTGCAGCCCGGCATTCGGCTTTTCGCGCTGTTGAACGCGGACGGCACGCCGTTGATGCTGACCGATTCGCGCGACGCCGCCATCGCCAACGCGTGGGAGCACGAACTCCACACGGTGAGCCTGCACTGAACGCCGCCCCGATAGCGCCCCGCCGCGACGGCGGGGCGCGCGTTCCGCGATCATGAATTTCCGTATTTCGCGAGATTCGCGCGCTGTTTCTCATTGCGGGGCGGCAGCTTGAAAAGCCGCGACGCCGTGCCGCCAAGAATGTTGTGTTTGGCTTTCACGGACAAAAACGGCAAATCCCAGATCACCGATGGCACGTCGAAATCCCAGTGCGGATAATCCGACGAATAGAGAAGCTGGGTTTCCGCGTTGATCATTTCGAATGTGCATTGAAGGCCGCGGGGATCGGTGACCTCCATCGGCTGCGACGCGTAGTACATGTCGCGCATATAGTCGGACAGGCGCTTTTTGAGGAGAGGAAATTCCGACGGGCGCATCATCTGCTCGTGGTCGAGCCGCTGCATCAGGAAGGGAAGCCAGGCGAGCCCCGATTCGATCCAGATCACCGGCAGTTTGGCGAAGCGCTCGCAAAGGCCGTTGGCGACCCAGTTCGTCAGATGCAAGATGTTGTAGAAAGTGAATCCGAGCGCGTGAACCGTGGCGAAACGGTTGAGGCTTTTGAAAAAGGGCTCGCCGGGATTGATGCCCGAATGAAACGCCAGCGAGAGTCCGCGCTCTTCGATGGCCCGGTAAACCTTCATGTAGGAATTGTGGTGCACCGGCAGATTTCTGACCGAGGTGACCATGAAGCCCGTGACGCCCTTGCGGTCCCCGAAGGTTTCGATCTGGCGCATGCAGGCTTCCGGATCGGAAAACGGCAGCGCCAGCATCGTGTAGAAGCGTCCGTTCGAGCCGGGCACGACCTTTTCCGTCAGCCATCTGTTGTAGGCCCAGCACAGTTCGGCTTCGAGCTCGTAGTCGGTGAGCATGCCGACGGCGAGCAACTGCGTGGGGAACAGGCACGAGTAATCGACGCTCAGCGCGTCCATCCAGCGGTGGCCGAGTTCAACGTCGCGGATTTTGCCGGCGTCGGTCTTTTCGCTGGAGCGCAGGGGGTAGCGCGTGACGCGGCCGCCCATGTCCTGATTGCCCGTCATGTTGGGCATGATCGAGCCGCGGCCTTTCAGAAAGCCTTGCATGATCTGCTGCTTCAACACGTCGTTCTCGAGAAACTCCATGAACTCGCGCTGGTGTTCGGTTTCTTGATGGTGCGCGTCGACGTCGACGATCAGAATGTCGTCGAACTTCCGCTTGTCGGCCTGCCGGCGCGCGTGCGCCAGCAATTTGCCTGTGTTCAATTCGTCGACGGAAACCCGTCTTCCCCGTTCGGCGATCAATTCCATGGCGCGTTTCCAGTTCTGTGCAAAGCCGTCCAGCGCCTCAAAGCCCCGCTTTCGCGGCCAGCGCGCTCCATTTCGCCATATCGGATTCGACGCGTTGGCGCAGCTTTTCCGGTGGCCCGGCGTCGACGACGATCGCCTGGTTGTAGAGCAACTTCGTTGTTTCCGGTTCAGCCAGCGCCTTGTCGATTTCGGCGTTGAGCCGTTGAACGATCCGCTCGTCGGTCTTCGCCGGAGCGACGACTCCGATCCACAGGTTCGATTCGAATCCGGGCAACCCGGATTCGGCGATCGTCGGAATGTCCGGGAAATCCGGCACGCGTCGCGGTGTTGTCACGCCAAGCGCGGTCAGCTTTCCCTCGCGGATGTACTGATGCGTCGTGGCGAGAATGCCGAACTGTGAATCGATGCGGCCGGAGACCAGATCGATTATCGCCTGCGTCGAGCTTTTGTAGGGAACCTGGGTGAGTTGAATGCCCGCCATGCTCGAGAACAATTCCGCGCCAAGCCGAGCGAGACTCGCGTCGCCGACCGACGAATAGGTCAGCGCGCCCGGCTTCGACTTCGCAAGGGCGATGAATTCCGCGACTGTCTTCGCGGGAACGCCGGGGTTCGTCACGAGCACGTAGGGCGAATATCCCACCATCGCCACGGACGTGAAATCGTTGGCCGCCGAGTAGCCGATTTTCTTGTCGAGAATGGGCGCGGTGACGAGCGTGGTCGTTGTCGCGATGCCCAGCGTGTAGCCGTCGGGCTCGGCGCGGGCGACCTGGCCCGTGCCAATGACGCCGCTGCCGCCGTCGCGGTTGTCCACGACGACGGTTTGGCCGAGGCTCTCGGAAAGCTTGGCGGCGACCAGGCGCGCCAGCACATCGGCCGCCGAGCCGGCGGGCAGGGGGACGACGATGTGAATGGGCCGCGACGGCCACGCCGCCGGCTGGGCGCCGGCGGCCGCGGTCGCGCACAACAACAGCGCCGTCGCGACGATGGGTTTCAGCATGGAGCGTGTTTCCTTCACATTCAACGCTTGCCGCTCAATTCGGGCACGTCGAACTCGGCCCAGCCCGGCACGTCGGCGACCTGCGAAAACGGCTTGCCGAAGGGCCGCGTCGCGTCCACGCCAATGGACGAGGCCGTGCGCAGCGGGCGGTCCGCCTTGGGGTCGTCGATGGAGGGGTCGGACGGTCCGGCGGGGATGTCGTCGATCACGATGAGGTCGCGGTGCGGCTGGAACCGGAACGCCATCGCCCATTCGACTTCCGACGAGCTGTGAACGTCGATGTCGGGATCGACCACGATCACCCATTTGGGCCGGATGTTGGTGGCGATGGTGGTGAGTATCACCTGCCGCGGCTCGCCGGCGAAGCGCGGCCGCATGGCGACCACGACGTAAAACGAAACGCCGGCCGAAGCCCTCACCGAGATGTTCTCGATGGTCGGATATTGCGCTTTGAGCGTTTTGAACAGCGAGGCCTCGAACGGAATTTGCTTGAGGATATGGTTTTCGGTGACGGGCTTGCCGGTCAACAAGCCCTGAAAAACCGGCTTCTTCCGGTGCGTGATGGCGAGGACGGTGGCGAGCGGCTTCATCGACGCCGGCGTGTAATAGCCGGTGTATTCGCCGAGCGGGCCTTCCATGACGAGGTTGTCCAGATCCACTTCGAATTCAATGACGAATTCGGCCGTCGCGGGCACAAGCAAATCGGACGTGACGCATTTCGCCAGATCCACCGGCGCGCCGCGCAAGCCCCCCGCGACATGCCAGTCGTTTGTCGTGTCGGAAACCTGCACCTGGCATGTGTAGGCCAGGACGGGATCGACGCCGATCACCACGGCCGCGCGCGCCTTTTTGCCCATCGCCTTGTATTTCGCCAGATTCTTGCCAAACCGGTGGAACGGCTGCGCGGAAAACGAAAACGTGTTCTTCGACAAAATCAAAAAGCGGTAGTGGCCGATGTCGGGCACGCCCGTTTCGGGATCCTCCGAGACGACGATTCCGGGCGTGATGTAGGCGCCGCCGTCCGAGGGACTGTATTTGGGTATCGGCAGCCTCGTCAGATCGATGTCGCCGCCCGAAAGCACAACCTCCTGACAGGGCGGCCCGCCTTCGACCACGCGCGGCGGGATTGGATTGTCGAGGCCGCGCAGCACCTTTTCGAAAATCGTCGCCTCACTCGCCTCGAAGGCGATCAGCGCCTTGCGGCGGTCGCCGTAGACGCCGCACACGAGAGGGAATTCGGTGCCGTTGTCGTTGAATACCACGGCGGGTCCAGATGAAACCTGCGCGCGCTTCATCACTTTCCCGACATCGTCGAGCCC
Source organism: uncultured Hyphomicrobiales bacterium (assembly GCA_903825465.1). GTDB lineage: Bacteria > Pseudomonadota > Alphaproteobacteria > Rhizobiales > Beijerinckiaceae > Terripilifer. Next base: position 77,669 of record CAIKAR010000017.1, read on the forward strand.
GACGCGGCGATCGATGGACACTGTTTCGCCAGCGGCGTCGAGCGCCTTCAAAAACGCGCGAAAATCGTCATAGGCCACGTGGCCACTCCCTTGTTGCTGGTCTAAGCCCGCGTCGCGCGCCTAAAGCGGCGCGTCCGGATTGATCATCGTGCGCCACATGTGCGCGACCGGCGAATTGTCGTAGCCAAGGCCTTCCTTCGGCTGCTTGAAATGCCGCCCGACGATCTCGCGGAACTCGTCGATGTCGATCTTGATGTCGGGATTGAACGTGTAGAGGTCGTTCATCGTGACGAGGCGCGCCTCCATGTACCACTTGTGGTTGCGCGTGTAGTCGTAGGCCGCCTGTATGTAGGGCGGCGGCACATAATCGAAGCCGAAGGCCTCGTAGTAGCGCACGGGATATTCGTAGCCGGTCGCGGGATCGGCGAAGAAGCGAAGGGCTTGATGCTGGCGCACGGCGAAGGTCACTTTTTCCGAAACATAGGGCTCGATGAGCTGCGCGCCCCAATAGCCGTGGTCCGACTTCATCAGGTACCCGCCCATGTCGTGCAGCAGGCAGGCGAGCACGGTTTCCTCGGCCGCGCCGCGGCGATTCGCCAGCGCGGCGCTTTGCAGCAGGTGCGCGGAGGGCGCGAAACGCGCGTCGAAGAAGTCGAGCAACGTCGGCGCCTCGGGCATTTTCTTCAGGCGCTTCACCTTCCCTTCGGGAAGCGGGGGATCGACCGCCTCTCGATAGCTCGAATTCCGGAACAGCGAACCCACGCCGCGCCGGTAACCGCGCTGGTCGACGCGCGCGTCGAGTTCAGCGACCGTCGGCCACTCGTGAGTCTCGCGCAACGTTTCGGAAGCCGCGTCAAGTTTCGAAATATCGAAATCTTCGAGCGCGTCGGCGCGCTGCTCGTGGCTCATCGCGGCGACCTTCGCCTTGCCTCCCAGGGCCCGCATCAGTTCTCTGGCTGTCTCGGTCATGGCGTTCCCGCTTGTTCCGCGCTTCGTTGGCGCCACTATCGCACATTGGCGCCGCGCCGTCAGCCCGTCCTTCGCGCCATATTCCCGACGCGGGCTTGCGCCGCCCTTCGCTAATCACATAAATGTCGAGTCGCCAATTCGCGAGGTTTTCATGCGCGGTCGAATCATCGATATTCATCCCCATGTGATTTCCCGCGACGAGGTTCGCTATCCCCGCGCGCCGCTCGGAGGCGTTCTTTCCGACTGGGCGCGCGATCGGCCGGTGTCGCCCGACGAAATGGTCGCCGCGATGGACGCCGCCGGCGTTGCGAGCGCGGCTCTCGTTCACGCGTCGACCTGCTACGGCTATGACAATTCGCTTGTGGTGGACGCGATGCGCGCGCACCCTGGCCGCTTCGCCGGCGTATTTTCGGTGGATGTCCTGAAAGACGACGCGCCGGCGCGGATGCGCGAATGGGTCGCGAGGGGCTTGACGTGCATGCGCCTGTTCACCACCGGCAGCACCATGCCGGAGCAGGCCGGCTGGCTCGACGACGCGCGTTCGTTTCCCGCGTGGGAATGCGCTCGCGAACTGAATGTTCCGGTTTGCGTGCAAATGCATTTGCAAGCGGCGCCGCAATTGCGGATTTTGCTGGACCGGTTTCCCGGCGTGCGCGTGATCCTCGATCATCTGGGCTCGCCGGCCGCGAGCGACGGACCGCCTTACGTCAAGGCTCAACCGCTTTTCGATCTCGCTCGATATCCCAATCTGTTTTTAAAGCTGACGATCCGCAACATTCGAATGATCGCCGAGGGTGGCGGCCCGTTCGAACCCTATTTCCGCAAGGTGGTGGACGTGTTTGGCGCGCCCAGGATCGCGTGGGGATCGAATTTTCCGACGTCGGACGCCTCGCTGTCGCGCATCGTGGATGAAAGCCTCGCGGCGACGGCGTTTCTTTCCCTGGTCGAACGCGAGTGGCTTTTTCGCCGAACGGCGGAACAACTATACCCATCCCTCGCGGGCTCGGCGCCGTGAGCCCGGCTGGAAAGGCGTGGCGCGTTAGGACGCCCTTGTTTCGCGCCGCTGTGGCGCTCGCGGCTTGCCTCGCGGGGGCGCAATTCGTCGCGGCGCAAACAAACGGCGCCACCGCCCACATCGTGGTGCCGTTCGCGCCCGGCGGCGGGCAGGACGTGCTGGCGCGGGTGGTCGCGCCCGACCTCGCCGCGGCGCTGGGCGAGACGATTGTCGTGGATAACAGAGGGGGCGCCGGCGGCGCGGTCGGCACAGCCTTCGTGGCGCGCTCCAAACCCGATGGAACGACCTTGTTGATGGCGGCGGCCAGCCATCTGATCAACTCGGCCCTCGATCCAAAACTGCCCTACGACCCCATCGGCGACTTCACAGCCGTCGCTCATGTTGGAGCGGGCGCAATGCTCGTTCTGGTCAACGCGGCGTTGCCGGTTAAAAACGTCGCGGAATTGATCGCCTACGCCAAGGCGAATCCGCACCGCCTCAACTACGCCTCGGCGGGCGTGGGCAGCGCGACGCATCTCGCCATGGCCTATTTCGCCAGCACGGCGGGAATCGACATAGTCCACGTGCCTTACAAAAGCACGGCGGAGGCGCTCACCCATCTGCTGTCGGGCGAGGCGCAGGCGCTGATCGTTCCGACGCTGGGCTCGCAAGCCTATGTCGCAAATGCGGGCGTCCGGATTCTCGCGATCACCGACCACAACCGGTTGGCGTCGCTGAAGGACATCCCAACTGTGCGCGAAAGCGGGCTGCCGGCCTATGAATTCATTTCGTGGTTCGGGCTTTTGGGGCCGTCGCGCATGCCGCCGGACGTTGTGGCGAAAATCAACGACGGGCTCGGCAAGGCGATGGCCAACCCGGCCGTCGCCGCGGCTATCGAGCAACAGGGAATCGCGCCGAAGCCTCTGTCGCCGGCGGAATTCGCGCGCGTGCTCGACGAGGACTTCGCGCTGATCAAGTCGATTGTGCGCGGGGCGGGAATCACGGCGGAGCAGTGAGCGGCGCTTGCGTCCCGCCGGCGCGCGGGGCAATGTGCGCGCGCCTCGGGGGAGGCGCGGGGAGGCCCAATGACCAAGCTCAAATCGTTCGCGCTGGCGGTCGCGCTCGCGGCGGCGGCTTTGCCCGCGGCGGCCCAGACCTTTCCCGACCATCCCATCCGCATCATTGTGCCGCAGCCGCCGGGCGGCGGTTTTGACGCGGTGGCGCGTGTCATTGCCGATCCCCTGCAGAAAATTCTCGGACAACCCGTGGTGGTGGAGAACAGGGCCGGCGCCGGCACGCTCGTGGGCACCGAATACGCGGCGAAGGCGGCGCCCGACGGCTACACGCTGCTTCTTGGCGGCACGTCGAACATGGCTTTGAATCTCGGCCTCTATCCGAAGCTCGCCTACGATCCGGTCAAGGATTTCACTCCCGTCGGCCTGGTCGTCAGCTGGCCCTTCATGCTGCTGACGCGCAAGGATCTGCCTTACAAAACCGTCAATGACATCGTGGACGCCGCGAAGGCGAAGCCCGGCGCGCTGAACTTCGCTTCCGCCGGCGTCGGCTCGGGCCAGCACGTGGCGACGGCGGTTTTCGCCTATCTCGCGGGAATTGAACTGACCCACGTTCCCTACGCTGGCGCGCAAGCGGCTTACACCGATTTGCTCGGCGGCCGCGTCGATCTGTTTTCGGACAACGCGCAAACCGCCTTGCCGCAAGTGAAGGGCGATACGGTGCGCCCCATCGCGGTGACGACGCGCAAGCGCTACGCGGCCATGCCGGATCTGCCGACAATCGCAGAGAGCGGGCTGTCGGACATCGACATGGAAACATGGTTCGGGCTTTTCGCTCCCTCCGGCACGCCCGCGCCCGTGCTGGCGAAGCTCGCCGCGGCTGTGGAACAGGCCCGAACCAATCCCGCGACCGTCGAAATTCTCAATAAATCCGGCGGCGATATGAAGACCATCGGCAACGACGAGGCAAAGGCGTTCGTCACGGCCGAGGCCGAACGCTGGTCGAAGCTGCTGCGCGACGCGGGCATCAGAGCCGAGTAGCCGCGGCAATCACTATTAGTTGCGCTGGTTTCCCACTCAAGAGGGAAGCCGCGATTTCGCCAGCGTCGTTTTTGTTCTAGAGTCGCCATGCGACGATGGGCGACCGACAACCCTCGCCCCGGGGAGGCATGCGAACGCCATGAGGGCACTTGGATTTCTAACGGCGGCGGGCATCGCCGTGGCGGCGCTTCCTTCGTCGGCGCAAACGTGGCCCTCGCGGCCGATCTCAATGGTTGTGCCCCTGCCGCCCGGCGGCGCCGTGGACGTGCTGGCGCGCGTGCTCGCCGATCCCATGCAAAAAATCCTGGGACAGCCGGTGCTCGTGGAAAACGTCGCGGGCGCCGGCTCCAGCATTGGCGTTGACCGCGTCGCGCGCGCCGCGCCGGATGGCTACACGCTGGGTTTCGGCACATGGGCGAACTACGTCGTGGCGGGGGCCGTTTATCCCGTCAAATACGACGCGCTGCGCGACTTCGAGCCGGTGTCGCTGATCGCCGACGCCCCCTACTGGATCGTCGCGCGCCCGAGCTTTCCAGGCAAGGACATGGCGGAAATGACCGCCTGGATTAAGGCCAATCCCGGCAAAGCGACCGAGGGCACGGTTGGCGAGGGCAGCGGCGCGCACATTTGCGGCGTGTACCTGAAGACCAACGGCCACATCGATTTCCAGATGGTGCCGTATCGCGGCGGCGCTCCCGCGCTGCAGGATTTGATGGCGGGGCAGATCGACTTCATGTGCGACCTTGGCGCCAACACGCTGCCAAGCGTGCGCGGCGGACAGATCAAGGCTTACGCGGTGATGGCCAAGGAGCGTTGGTTCGCCGCGCCGGAGGTTCCGACCATCGAGGAAATGGGCATGCCGGGCCTCTATCTTTCCGCGTGGTCGGGCCTGTGGGCCCCGAAGGGGACGCCAAAAGACGTGGTCGCCAAGCTCGCCGCGGCGACGCGCGCGGCGCTCGCCGACCCCGCCGTTCAGGCGCGCATGAAGCAACTGGGGCAGGCGCCGTTCCCCGTCGCGCAACAGACGCCGGAAGCGCTCGCCGCCTTCCACAAGGCCGAGGTCGAGAAATGGTTTCCAATCATCAAGGCGGCGGGTATCAAGGTCGAATAGCGCCCGACTTGGGTCGCCACGGAGTTTCAAACGCATGCCGCTCACGCAAATGAAGGTCGTAGACACCCATTGCCACGTTATCTCGTCCGATGCCGTCCGCTATCCGCTCGCGCCCATCGGCGGCGTTCAATCGGAATGGTCGTCGCGACCAACGACGCCGGACATGCTGATCGCGGCGATGGACGAGGCGGGCGTCGCCAAGGCCGCGGTTGTGCAGGCCTCCACCGCCTATGGGCACGATAGTTCCTATCTCGCAGATTCGATCGCCCGGTTTCCGGAACGCTTCACGGGCGTGTTCTCGCTTGATCCGCTCGAATCCGACGCGCTGGCGCAGATGGACCGATGGATGGGCCGCGGCATGACAGGCATGCGGGTTTTCACGACCGGCAGCACGATGCCGGGGCAGCAAACATGGCTCGACGACGAGCGCGCGTACCCGGTGTGGGAAAAAGCCGGCAAGACGAAGCTTCCCATCGCCGTGCAGATGACGGCGGAGGGAATTCCGCTGCTGTTGAAAATCGTCGCCCGGTTTCCCGAGACGAACTTTCTGCTCGACCATCTCGCGCGCCCGGTGATCACCGATGGACCTCCCTACGCCAAGGCGGCGAGCCTGTTCGAACTGGCGAAGCATCCGAGCATCTATTTGAAACTGACGAGCCGGACTGTCGAGCACGCGCAGAGCGGCAAGGCGACGCCCGAGACCTTCATGCCGAAGCTGGTCGCCGCGTTCGGCGCCCAAAGGATCATGTGGGGCTCGAATTTTCCGGCGCACGCGGCGACGTTGCCGCATATTCTCGAAGACACGCTGCGCGTGTTGCGGCCGCTCGACCCCGCCGATCAGGCGATGATTCTTTCCGGCGCCGCCGAGCGCCTCTACCCCACGTTGAGGTGAGCGCGATGACGACGACGGCCGAGGTTCCGACGCTGCGAACGGCGATCAAACATTATCCGACAACGGCGGCGCTGCTTGAAGGCAGGGTGTCGTCGCCGAAAGTGAAGTTCGATTTCGTCGAGGTCGAGCCCATCCACAACGCCTTCGCGCCCATGGCGCAACGGCAGGTGTTCGACGTCTGCGAAATGGCGGTGTTCACGTATTTGCAGGCGCGCGTGTTCGACAAGCCGCTCGTGTTGCTGCCAGCCGTTCTCGCGGCGCGCCATCAGCACGTCTGCATCGTTTACAACAAGGAGTTTCACAAGACGCTGACGCCCGCGGAGCTGCCCGGCAAAAAGGTGGGCGTGCGCGCTTACACACAGACGACGGGCGCGTGGGTGCGCAACATTCTTTCGCGCGAACATCGCGTGAAGCTCGACACGGTGGATTGGGTCATCACCGAGGGCGCTCATCTCGCGGAGTACAAGGAGCCCCCGTACGTGCGCCGCGCGGAAAAGGGCAAGAAACTGATCGACATGCTGATGTCGGGCGAGGTCGACGCGGCCATTCTCGGCAACGATTTGCCCGACGATCCCCGTCTCGCGCCGGTGATTCCCAACGCGAGGGAAGCGGGGCCGGCCTGGCACGCGGCTACCGGCCTCGTGCCGATCAACCACATGATTGTCGTGACGCGCGCGCTGGCGGACGAGCGTCCGGACATTGTCCGCGCCGTCTACGAGCTTCTTCGCGAATCCAAAACGGCGGCGGGACCGTCCAAGGGGCCCGATTTGCGGCCCATCGGCATCGAGGCGATCCGGCCGTCGCTTGAACTCGTGATCGAGCTCGCAGCGGAACAGCAAATCATCCCGAAACGGTTCACGGTCGACGAATTGTTCGCCCCGTGGCAGGCGGTGGCGAAATGAGCGGTTTTCTTCGCTGCTTCGCGGCTGCCGCCGCCTTCATGAGCGCTTCGGCCGCGGAAGCGCAGGACTCTTTCTACGCCGACAAGATCGTGCATGTTCTGGTGGGTCATCCGCCCGGCGGCTCCTACGATTTTTACGCGCGGCTGGCCGCCGACATGCTCAAGGCGAGCCTGCCCGGCGTGAAGTCCGTGATCGTCGAAAACAAGCCCGGCGGCGGCGGCCTTGTCGCCATGGGATGGTTTTACACGCAGGCGCCGCGCGACGGGACGTGGGTGGCGGTGCTGCCCGAGACGGTCGGCAACACGCAGTTGATGGAGCCCGACGTCGGCAAGTGGGATGTGCGAAACATCAACTACATCGGCTCCTTCGCCACGGCCAATTCGGCGTTCGTGCGTCGAAAGGATTCGCCGTCCAAGACAGTCGACGACATGCGCGTGAAGGAAACCATCGCGGGTTGCACGGGCACGACGGCTCAAAGCTACCAATATCCCGCGCTGCTCAAGGCGGTCGGCGGCTTCAAATTCAAGATGATTTGCGGCTACCCCGGCGCCGCCGAATACACGGTCGCGCTTGAGCGCGGCGAAATCGACCTCGTCTCGTCGGCGTGGAACTCGTGGCGAGTGACACACAAGGCGCTGATCGCCGCGGGCGACCTGGTGCCCGTGATTCAGGCGGGTCTCAAGCGCCACAAGGAGCTCGCCGATGTCCCGCTGATGCAGGAGGTGGTTGATGATCCCGGCGCGAAAAAGGTAATTGAATTCGCTTCCGCGGGATCGGCCATCGGGCGCGCGCTGCTTGCGCCGCCTGGCCTGCCCGCCGCGCGGATCGACTATTTGCGCTCCGTCTTCGACAAGATGACCGCCAATCCCGCGATGATCGACATGGCCAATCAGCGTGGTCTCGAACTCGACCCCGCGCCGGGAAAAGTCGTGCAGGGCTATTCCGACGCCATCGCGCTCACGCCCGCCGACATCGTGAAAGAGGCCGTCGCGGCGTTCAGGTAAGCGGGGGCGCGTCACACTGTTTGGCGCGTCGCCGGAAAGCCGGCGATGTTTGAGGAATGCCGGATCGCGTTTCAGTCCGGGGTGATCGTGTCCAGTCGCCAGCTCGGTTCCCGCGGAGCGTAAACGGCGTGCCGTCGGGGCGGGCGACGCCGCGCGTCCCATTGCAAGAGTGGGAAGGCGTGGGCGAATTTCGCGCGGGCGGCGCGATGGCGCGGCGGCCCCGAGTTGTTGTATAAGATAACGACCCGCGGGTTTCCGCCGCGTGGCGCCAATTCGAAACGACCCGAGGAATTCGAATATGATGCGTTCAACGCCCCCTTTCCGCGCCGACCATGTCGGCTCCATCCTGCGCACGGCGCCGTTGAAAGACGCGCGCGAGAAATTCGCGGCCGGAAAAATTTCCGCGACCGACCTGCGAATGGTCGAAGACATCGAAATCCGCAAGATCGTCGCGAAGCAGGAAGAGGTTGGTCTCGAATCGATCACCGACGGCGAGTTTCGTCGTTCGTGGTGGCACATGGACTTTCTTAGCGCCCTTGACGGCGTGGAGATGATCGACGCCGATCAGGGCATCCAGTTCACCGGCGTGCAGACCAAGGCGACCGCGCCGCGCGTTTTCGCGAAGCTCGGCTCGAAGGCGCATCCGCACATCGATCATTTCCGCTTTCTCGCGGCGTGCGCGACCAAAACGCCGAAACAGTCGATTCCGAGTCCGTCGATGCTGCACTATCGCGGCGGCCGCAAGATGATCAACATGGGCGTCTATCCGACGATGGACGAGTTCTACCACGACCTCGGACAAGCCTATAAGCAAGCGATCACGGGCTTCTACGACGCCGGGTGCCGCTACATCCAGATCGACGATTGCAGTTTCGCCTATCTCTGCGATCCGAAGCAGCGCGAGATGCTGGCCGCGCGCGGCGACGATCCGACGAAGCAGGGCGACATCTACGTCGGCATGATCAACGCCGCGCTGAAGGACAAGCCCGCCGACCTCGCGGCGACCATGCACGTCTGCCGCGGCAATTTCCGCTCGACGTTCATTTCATCCGGCGGCTACGAGCCTATCGCCGACCTCATGTTCAACAAGCTGAACATCGACGGGTATTTCCTGGAGTGGGACAACGACCGCTCGGGCGGCTTCGAGCCCCTGCGCTTCCTGCCGAAGGGCAAGACCGTGATCCTCGGCCTCGTCACCTCGAAAACCGGCGCGCTCGAAACCCGCGACACGCTTCTGCGCCGCATCGACGAAGCCTCGAAATTCGCGCCGCTCGACCAACTCTGCCTGTCGCCGCAATGCGGCTTCGCCTCGACGGAAGAGGGCAACACCCTCGCCGAAGAAGAACAGTGGGCGAAGCTGAAACTCGTCGTCGACGTGGCGAAGGAAGTTTGGGGCTCCGCCAACGCGGGAAAATAATATTTGGACGGCGCGTCAGTCCAACCCGGCCTTGCCCGCGCCGCGTTGCTGCGCGTCGGCGACCGCGCGTGAAAGCCCGCCGTCGCGGCCGAGATCGTCGAGCATCATGCCGGCCTCGCGCATTTCGGCGGCGCGGCGCACGCCGTGCTGGCGCACGCGGCCCGCCATGTCCGTCGCGAGCTTCGCGAAGTCGATGCCCGGAAAGCTCGCTTCGAGGCTGGCGAAAACCTCCTTCTGCACGCCCCATTGTTTCGAGGCCGCGGCGCAATCGACGATCAGCGCCTCGATGCCCTTGATCATGATGGAGCGACAAAGTTTCGTCGCGCTGGCGCGGCCGGGTTCGGTGGTCACCGCCGTCACATTCATGCCGATGGCGTTGAGCATCTCGGCGACTTCCGCCGCCGCCGGCCCGCCGGCGAGGATCGGCACCTTGATTCCGGGGCCTGGCACCGGCGCCATCACCGCGCCTTCGACATAACGCGCGCCGCTGGCGTTGACGGCCTTCGCCGCCTTGGTTTTCGCGCCGGGCGACGCCGAATTGATGTCGAAGAAAATCTGGTCCTTGCGTAGATAGCCGGCCGCCTGTTCGGCGACGGCCAGCGCCACGTCGGCCGTCACGGCGGAGATCACGATGTTGGCGTTGGCGGCCGCGGCGGCGTGGTTCGCGCCCGTCGCCACGCCCGCCGCTTTGGCGCGCGCCAGCAATGCTGGGCCCTCGGCCGAGTCGAACTTGATGTCGTAGGCGGTGACGCGCACATCGCCGCGCGCCAGGAATTCCCGCGCGAAAACGCTCCCCACCTCTCCGTAGCCGATCATCGTTATGTTGACGCTGTTTTTCATGATGGGTTTCCCAATCGTCTTCGCCGACAATACCGAGGGCGGCGCGCGGGCGAAAGCCGCCGCCCGCAGCCCGCGCAGAGTGTTATAAAACACAAATAATATGTTAAATTAAGAAAAACACCCTTGATTTTGGTATAATGAACCTCTACGTCCCTCTCGGACTATTCTGGAGGCGGCTTTGAGCCACGACGATCAAACCCAACTCGCCGTCCGTCTCAACGTGGAACTGGCGTCTCTGCAGGCGCCGGAACGGCTTGCGGCGTTCCGCGCGGCTTTGACCGGGCGGATCGTCTTCACGACGAGCCTCGGCGTCGAGGACCAGGCGATCGCCCATATGATCGCTGGCGAAAAACTCGACATCGAATTGGCTACACTCGACACAGGGCGGCTTTTTCCAGAAACCTACGACGTTTGGCAGCGCGCCGAGGAAGTCTTGGGACTTGAAATCAAGGCGTTTTACCCCGACGCGACGGCCACCGAGGCGCTGGTGTCGCGGCAAGGCGTCAACGGTTTTTACAACTCGATCGACGCGCGCAAGGCTTGCTGCGACATCCGCAAAGTGGCGCCGTTGGCCCGCGCCCTCGCTGGCGCGGCTGGCTGGATCGCGGGCCTGCGCGCCGACCAGTCGGAGCATCGCGGCGCGCTCGACTTCGTCGCCTTCGACGCCGCGCGCGGCCTGCTGAAGCTCAATCCAATTTTCGACTGGACGCGCGAACGCGTTGTCGAGTACGTGGAAAAACACGCCGTTCCCGTTAACGCGCTGCACGCGAAGGGCTTCGTCTCCATCGGCTGCGCGCCCTGCACGCGCGCCATTCTGCCCGGCGAGCCCGAGCGCGCCGGGCGCTGGTGGTGGGAACAGGGGGACAAGCGGGAATGCGGGCTGCATGTCGCGCCCGACGGACGGCTCGTCCGCGCCAACGCGGGAAGCAACTGATGGCCCTGTCGCATCTGCAGTCGCTCGAGGCCGAAAGCGTGGAGATTTTCCGCGAGGTCGCCGCGACCTGCGAAAAGCCCGTGTTGATGTACTCGATTGGCAAGGACTCCGCCGTTCTTCTGCATCTGGCGATGAAGGCGTTTTATCCCGCCAAGCCGCCGTTTCCGGTGCTGCACGTCGACACCACGTGGAAGTTCCGCGAAATGATCGAGTTCCGCGATCGGCGGGCGAAGGAATTGGGCCTCGACCTCATCGTTCACACCAACCAGGAAGGCGTGAAGGCGGGGATAAATCCCATAGACTCGGGTTCGCGCCTCCACACCGATGTCATGAAAACGCAGGCGCTGAAGCAGGCGCTCGACAAGCATGGATTCGACGCGGCGTTCGGCGGCGCGCGCCGCGACGAAGAGAAGTCGCGCGCCAAGGAGCGCGTCTTTTCGCTGCGCTCGCCAGAGCACCGCTGGGACCCGAAAAACCAGCGGCCCGAGCCGTGGCGACTCTACAACACCCGCAAGCGGCCCGGCGAGAGCTTCCGCGTGTTTCCGATTTCGAACTGGACTGAAGCGGATGTGTGGGACTACATCGCGATCGAGAAAATCCCGGTGGTGCCGCTCTATTTCGCCGCCATGCGTCCGGTCGTCGAGCGGGGCGGCGCGTTGATCATGCGCGACGACGAGCGCATGCCGCTGCTGCCGGGCGAGGTCGTTCAAAACCGCATGGTGCGCTTTCGGACGCTGGGCTGCTATCCGTTGACCGGCGCGGTTGAAAGCAACGCCGCGACGTTGCCCGAAATCATCGCGGAGATGCGGGGCTCGCGGGCGTCGGAGCGGCAAGGCCGCGTCATAGACCACGACGGCTCGGGCTCGATGGAAGCCAAAAAGCAGGAAGGCTACTTCTGATGCATGGCGCGCTTCCCGCCGTCCAATCCGAGCCGGCGCCGGCCGCCCGCGCCGACACGTTGCTGCGGTTTTTCACCTGCGGTTCCGTCGACGACGGCAAGTCGACGCTCATTGGCCGCTTGCTCTACGACACCAACTCGGTTTTCGACGATCAGCTTGAGGCGCTGGAGCGCGACAGCAAGAAGTTCGGCACGCAGGGCGACAGCCTCGACTTCGCGCTGTTGCTCGACGGGCTGACGGCCGAGCGCGAGCAGGGCATCACCATCGATGTCGCGTACCGCTATTTTTCGTCGAAGAAGCGCGCCTTCATCGTCGCCGACACACCTGGCCACGAGCAATACACGCGCAACATGGCGACCGGCGCCTCGACGGCGGAGCTCGCGATCATCCTGATCGACGCGCGCAAGGGAATTCTGCCTCAGACCCGGCGGCATTCCTACATCGTGTCGATGCTGGGAGTCCGGCACATCGTGCTTGCCGTCAACAAGATGGATCTTGTGGACTTCTCCCGCGCGACGTTCGACAAAATCGTCGCGGACTACCGCGCGGCCGTCGCCGGCCTGGGCTTTGAATCGATCGTCTGCATTCCGCTGTCGGCGCGCGACGGCGACAACATAACGACGCCTTCGCCGCGGACGCCCTGGCATGATGGCCCGACCTTGCTGGGGCATCTCGACGCCGTCGATCCCTCCTTCGCCGACCGGGCGGGCGCGGCCTTCGCGATGCCCGTGCAGTGGGTCAACCGGCCCAATCTCGACTTTCGGGGCTACGCTGGCACCATCGCGTCGGGCGTGTTGAAGCCGGGCGACGAAGTCATGGTGTTGCCCGGCGCGCGCCGCTCGACGGTGACGCGGATTGTCACCGCCGACGGCGATCTCGACGAGGCTCGGGCCGGACAGGCGGTGACGCTGACCCTCGCCGACGAGGTCGATGTGTCCCGCGGCGACGTGCTGGCCGCGACCTCGCACCGGCTGACGCCGCGGCGCTCGCTGACCGCGCGCGTGCTGTGGATGATCGACGAGCCGATGACCGCCGGTCGCGAGTACATCATCCAGCAGGGCACGGCGACGGCCAACGCGCGCGTGACCGCGCTTCATCACGCCGTCGATATCGAAAGCTTTGTCCAGAAGCCGGCGACGGCGCTCGCCATGAACCAGATCGGGCTGGTGTCGCTGGCTTGCGACAAGCCGCTTGCCGTCGCCCGCGACAAAGGCGACCGCGAGCTCGGCTCCTTTATCCTCGTCGATCGATTGTCGAACCAGACGGCCGCGCTGGGCGTCATCGACCTCGACGCCGCGCCCGCCAGCGAGGCGCCGAACGTGGAAACGGACGCCAAGGTGGCCCACGTCGCGACATCGACGCATCGCTTGCTGGACCTGGTCGGCGAAGAGGGTTCGCCTCGCAGGAGCGAATTCGTGCGCGAAGGCCTGTTGGAGCTCGCGGTCGCGGTCGCGCTGGGCGGCGTCGGCTGGGCCGCGTCCGGCTCGATTTTGGCCGGAATGGCGGTTTTAATCGTGGATTTGGCGCTTCGCCCGCTGATTTGGAGCGTCATAAGAAGCCGCGGCGCGGAACCCGTCGACCTCATGGATCCAGGCGCGGGAATTTAGCGGTCTCTGGTGGCCAACGCTTCCAGGCGCGCCGAGACCAGGGTGGCGTTTTGCTCGGATTTGGCCGCGGCGGGGCGGGCACCCGCCGCTTGCGTTTCGACGTCGCGCGTCAGGAGGGTGTGTAACACCGCCACCAGCGCGACCGAGACCGCCGAAGCGACAATCGCGGCGACGACCACGATGTTGATGTCGCTGGGCCTGAATTGCCCAACGAAAACGCCGTATATCAGCAACACGAGGAAGCATCCCACCAGCGAAATCGCGCCGTTGAGATTGGGACCAAGTCCCTTGTCGCCCATGAAAAAATGAAAGACATATCCGAGAACGAAGCAATACAGCCCCATCGCGGCCATCAGTGTTTGCAGATCGTCGGGGCCCAGCGCGCGCGCGCCGAACCAGGGAAGAATCGCCCGCACCATCGCGTCCCGTCCCAGCCGAAGGCCTGGATTGTGAGGCGCGATGTCGCCGAACAGACCGAATTTGAGGGCATAGACGATGAAAAAATAAATCGCCGCTCCGAACACGCGTTGCATGGCCGCCCCGGGCAAGAGAAAACACCCGACTATGGCGGGTAAACCTTTACCGAGCCCTAAGCTGGCCATTACCCGCGCGGCCAAGCGCCAATAGAAGCGCCGCCGCCTCCATTTCGCGCCAGCGCCGCGCGCGCCGCGCCAACGCTTCCTCGTCCGCGCCCCAGAAGCGCGTCTGGAAGTCCTCGTCGACATGCGCCGCGGCCCAAGCCTCGGCCGGGGTCAAACGTTCCAACACGACCGCGAGGGTCAGGAGCGCCGAGCCCGTCAGCGCCGTCATCGACGACATCGCGGCGAGGCGCACCGGCTCCTTCGCCTGGTCGATCCTGGCGCGAACAGCGGCTATCGACGCCGCGGGTTGCTCGACGAAGGTTATCCCCGTCGATGCCACGAACCGCGCCCCCAGCGCCTCCCGCGCCCAATCAAGCAGTGGGTCCCAGGCCGCCGTTTGCGCGGCGACGAGGCTTTCTGGTTCGCCGGCGCGATAGCACAGGAGGTCCGAGCGGGCGTATTTGGCGATTTCAGCGCGGGTTTCGTCCATATTGCGCGCGACGCCGTCGAGCGCCGAATTGACCAGGCGGGTCAGGGGCATTTCGGCCGGGTCGATAATGTCCTTCAACGCGTTCCATTCCGCCGCGAGCGCTTCGACGACCGCGCGGCCGCGCAAAACCAGCGGATTGCCGCCCGGCGTGCGCGCGCCCTTGCCGTCGAGCGTCAACGCGAACACGCCGTCGTTCTCGGACGCCGCCGCCGTCTTGAAGAAGCGCGCGGGTAATTTGCGCGCGAGATCCTTGCGCGCCATCGCGACGGGGTCGATGGCCTCGCCGCGTTCGGGCGACATCGCCTTGACCAGATCGTCTCGCATCGCGCTTTCCTAGACGCGGCCCTTCATCAATAGGCGCGCGTTGTCGTGGAGAATGGCCTTGCCGTCGGCGCCAAGCGCCGAAATGCCGTCAACGAAATGCTTGACGACGGGCGCGCCGCGGATTTCCTGGGGGTAGTCGGTGCCGAACACGAGCCGCGCCGCCGGCAATTCGATCAGGGCGATTTTCACCACTTCGATCGCGCCGCAGAAGCCGCCGGTGTCGAAGACCATGTTGTTGGCGATGTAGTGGTCGAAGTCGCGTTGGGGCAGGGCGCCGTGGCGCGCGTTGCCCTTCGTGCCCCAGAACACCTTGTCCTGATAGGAACGGATGCGCGAGATCATCGACGCGATGCCGCCCGACAGGTGCGACATCTGAATAACGAGGTTCGGGTGCCGGTCGAACACGCCCGCGTTGACGAGGCGGATCGTCGCCATGATCAGCGAGAACTCGCGGCCGACCGAGCGCGCGAGATCGTAGGCGTTGAACTGCGCGGATTCGTTCAGCTTCAGCGCGGGATGCACGAACACGAACAGGCCGCGCTTGCAGCACTCGGCCCAGAACGGCTCGAATTCCGGCGCGTCGAGATAAAGCCCGTCCTGCTCGGACGTGATGACGACGCCGGGATAGCCGAGCTCGTCCGCGCAGCGCGCCAGCTCCTTCATCGCCTCGCCGCCGCCCAGCGGATTGGCGTGGGCGAAACCGATGAAGCGCTTGGGATAATCCTTCTCGGCCTTCTTGGCGGCGTTGTTGATGAGCTTTGAGCGCTCTGTCTCCGCCGACATGCCGGCGGCGCAGCTCAACACGGCGCAATCGACGCCGGACGCGTCCATCATCGCGACGTGCGCGTCCATGTCGAACAACAGCTTGTGCGTCGTGTAGCTCGGCGCGCCGTTCTCGTCGTAGGCGAGGATCAAACGGTCGCCCGGATCTTCCTTGATCAGTTCGCGCGGCGTGAAGTGGTGGTGGAAATCGATGATCACGTTTGGCTCCGGAGTGTTTCGCGTGGAATCGTCAAAGCGGAATCGCCAGCAAGGTGTCGATCCGGTGGGAATCGCAAACGACGACGCGCTCGGCGATTTTCAAAGCGCCATTTTCGCGCGTGAACACATCGAGATAGCGTCCAGTCGCGAAAAGGTCCGTCGCGCCGTCGCGCATGATGCGCGCCACGATGAACGAGGATTCGCAGCGGATGTGGCCGCCCGCCTCGTTGATCGCGCAGGGCGCGCCGATCACGTGGCGATAGGCCTGGCGCTCGTAGATGTTGGCCTGCCGCAGCGCCGACACGCGGTCGCGCAACATGCCCTTCGACCACGCCGACATGATCGAGGCCTCGAGGCCTTCGCGATAATCGCGGGCCGTCGTCACGCGGTAAAGGCATTCGTCCGTGAAAAAATCCGGCCATTGCTCAAGCCGGTCGTCGTCGATGCAGCGGCCATATTCGGCGTGCGCGCTGGAGAGGTCGAAGAAGGCGTTGCCCATCCTCACATCCCCATGCGCGCGCGATAGGCCTTCCAGAAGCCGCGGATCGAGGCCTCCGTGACGCGGCTTTCGCTGCCAACCGCTTCACGGCCACCCATTTCCAGCACTTCGCTCGCGTCGGGCGCGCCCTCGACGCCGCGACGCACGAAGCCGCCGACGCAGCCGTCCTCCATCGAAATGTAGCCGGCGGGGCCGACCAGATTGGCCTGCTTCAGCCGCGCCCGCCGCTCGTCGGGCGTGTCGTCCTCGAAGCCGAGAATGGTCCAATTGAGGTCGGCGGCGTCGGGGCCGCGCGGCACGACTTGCCGCGTCGCCACGCAATTCTGGATCTGCTGCAGCACGAAGGTGGGAAACACCGTCAGAATCTGCAGCGTCACGCCATCGTCGTACTCGGCGAATCCGTGCAGCAGCGAGGGGTCGGCGAGCTTGTAGTCGCTGTCGGAGCGAATCGCCTGTTCCGAATATTCGGCGTTGCCGGTGCGCCCACGCGCGATTTGCGAATAGCTGACGTGGTGGCCGCCGCTCTCGTCGACGATGATCGCGCCGGTTTGCGAGAGCCGGTTGAGCTCGAATGTCGTGAAGAACAGGTGCAGGATGCTGGCGTGGTAGCTGTCCTTGACGTTCTCGACGTAGAGTTTCCAGTTATTCGGCAACGCCTGCGTGTAGCGCGCCAGCACCACCGGCTTGCGGCCGCGGAAGACGCGCGCGATCCGCGACACGATCTCCGCGCCGAGATAGTCGCGCAACGCCGGCGCGCCGGCGTCAAACGCGCCGAACACCATGCCGTCGATCGTCTCCACCTTCAATTTGCGTGGTCCGTGGTCGGACATCTTGAAGTCCGGCGACATGCCGCCCTTGCCCTTGACGCCGTTCTTGAACGCCACGCCGGTCAACGAGCCGGCGAGGTCGTAGGTCCAGGCGTGATAGACGCAGGCGAATTGCTTCGCGCCTTTGCCGGCCTCGTCGATGCAGATCAGCGATCCCCTGTGGGCGCAGCGGTTTTCAAAGGCGCGCACAACGCCGTTTTCCCCGCGCGCGACTACGACCGGGGCGTCGCCGATCGCCGTCGCGCGCCAGTCGCCGGAGTTTGGAACCTCGGCTTCGAGACAGAGATAGCTCCAGCACGGGCCCTGAAAGACGCGCTTCTGTTCGTCGGCGTAGACGTCGCCGCGTTGATAGATCCAGTAGGGAACGCGGGTGAGGCCCTCGGGCCATTCCAACGGTGTTCCGTCCATGGTTGCGCTCGCGCCCATCGTTCGGCATTCGCTCTCGCCGCGCGGTTTGACTAATGCGCGGGCCTGACCAACAGTCCGCATCCGATACCGGGCTTTCCCACGCGGGTCCAGTCCGTGAAACGACCGCAGGGAATACGCTCATGAACGAGCCCGCCAAGCCGCCGCTGTCCTCCGACGCCCGCGCGCGCATGGAGGCGCTGAACACCCAGGCGAAGCATCTGTCGATCTGGCTGCGCACGCAGGCCAACGCGCCGGCGCAGCGGCCCTGGTTTCACGACAACGGATTGACGGAAGCCGGACATCTCGCCGAAGGCCGCGTCGCCGCGGGGCAGATGAAGGCCGTGCCTCATCTATGGAAATGGGCGGAGATTTCGCCCTACCTCGACGAGATCGCCCGCATCGCGGTTGAATCGGACACGCCGCCGATTGAATTCGCCGACCGCCAGCAATTCCTGCTGACGAATCCCGGCCTTGGCGGGCGATTGCAGACCACCGCCAGCATCCGTTGCGCCGTGTCCATCTACAACGCGGGCGACGTCGCGCCGGCGCATCTGCATTCGCCCAACGCCAGCCGCACCATCATGTCGCAAAATGGCGGCTATACCACCGTCGAAGGCGAGCGGTGCGTGGCCGCGCGGGGCGATCTCATTCTCACGCCCAATGGAACCTGGCACGACCACGGCAACGACGCGAAAGAGCCAGTGATCTGGATCGACACGCTCGACTGGCCGCTGATGGAGTTTCTCGATGTGATCTGGCTCGACGAGGACATGCCCGGCGAGAGGGGCGTCGGCAATGGCCGCGCGCAGAAATCCACCGCGCCCGATGGACTCTCGCGCGCGTTGTATGGCCAGGGTGGTTTGACGCCCGCTTTCGCCACGCGCGGCCGAGGTTTTGGACAAAACGTCAGCCCGTGTTTCCACTATCGCGGCGCGGACACGCGGACATCGCTGTCCGCTCTGCGCGGCGAAGCGGGCGACCCGCACGAGGGCGTGGCGCTTGAATTCACAAACCCCGTCACCGGCGGCGCCGTTTTCCCGACGCTGACCTATGGCGCGCAATTGATCCGCGCCGGCGAGGAAACCGCCGCCAAGCGGGAGACATCAAGCACGGTCTATGTCGTCATGTCGGGCAGGGGCGAAACGGAAATCGCCGGGAAAACCTATCCCTGGGAGGAGAACGATATTTTCGTGGTTCCGAATTTCCTGTGGCGCCGGCATGTCGCCAAAGGTCCAGGCGACGCGGTGCTTTACACGATGAGCGACCGACCGCTGCTGGAGAAAATCGGCCAATACCGCGCGCAAGGCGCGCGGGGCGGGAAGGTTGTGAATTTGACGGCGTGACAGCCGCAAGGGGCAATCCGCCGCCGGCGCGAACTCACGCGCCGGCGCGGGCTGGTTTTATTCCAGCGGCAGGGGCACAAAGCGCTTGTTGTCATCGGGCGAGGCGACGAACAGCAGCGCCGACTTGCGGCCCGCGTCCTTCAGTTCCTTCAGTTTTTTCGTCACGTCCTCGGGCTTCGCCATCGCGTCCTGATTGATCTCGAGAATGCGGTCGCCGGGGTTGACATGCTTGTCGGCCGCCGACGAAGTCGGATCAACCGTCGCGACGAGCACGCCTTCCGCGCCGTCCTTGATGCCGTATTTCTTGCGCGTGTCGGCCGAGAGCGCGGCGAACTCCATGCCAAGCGCCTTCGCCACCACGCTGGCTCCCGGCGCGGCGGGGTCGCTCTTGCCGTCCTTGTCCTCGAGCGCGGCGAGTTTCTCGCCCTCCTCCAGCCGACCGAGCTTGACCTTCAGCTCGGTCTCCTTGCCACCGCGCATGACGATGACGGACACGTCCTTGCCGACCGGCGTTTGCGCGACGATCTTCGGCAAGTCGTTCGACGTCTTGATGTCCTTGCCATCGAATTTGACGATGACATCGCCATTCTTGACGCCGGCGGGCTTCGCCGGGCCCGCGTCGTCGACGCCCGCCACCAGCGCGCCCCTCGCCTTGCCGATGTCGAGGCTTTCCGCGGTCTGGTCGTCGACGTTCTGAATTCGCACGCCGAGCCAGCCACGGCGGGTCTCGCCGAATTCGCGGAGCT
Source organism: uncultured Hyphomicrobiales bacterium (assembly GCA_903825465.1). GTDB lineage: Bacteria > Pseudomonadota > Alphaproteobacteria > Rhizobiales > Beijerinckiaceae > Terripilifer. The sequence goes on from CAIKAR010000017.1 coordinate 97,491, forward strand.
GGTCGATAACGGGTTGCACCGTCATCGCGGGATTGGCGAAGCCGATGCCGACCGAGCCGCCAGTGGGCGACAGGATCGCGGTGTTGATGCCAATCACGTCGCCGTCCATGTTGAACAGGGGGCCGCCGGAATTGCCTTTGTTGATCGACGCGTCGGTCTGGATGTAGCTGTCGTAGGGGCCGCTCTCGATGTTGCGGTTGCGCGCCGAGACGATGCCCGCGGTGACCGTGCCGCCGAGGCCGAAGGGATTGCCGACCGCCATCACCCAGTCGCCGACGCGCATCTTGTCGCTGTCGCCGAACTTCACCGACTTGAGCGGCTTGTCGGGCTTCACGCGCAGCACGGCGACATCGACCTTCGTATCCTTGCCGATGACTTCCGCCTTCAGCTTCTGGCCGTCGGTGAAAATGACCGTGATTTCGTTGGCGCCTTCGATAACGTGGTTGTTGGTGACGACGATGCCGGCGGAATCGATGACGAAGCCGGACCCCAGGGAACTCGACTTGCGCTGGCGCGGCGCTGGCGGCGCGCCATTGTCGCCGCCCTGGCGCCGCTTGAAGAAGTCATCGAAGAGGTCGTCGAATGGCGTGCCTTGCGGCAGGTTCGGCACGCCGGCGGCGCGCTTGTCATCCACCATTTGCGAGGCCGAGATGTTCACCACCGCGTCGCTCACTTGCGTGGCCAGATCGGCGAGCGAATCGGGTCCCTTCGCGTAGGCGGCCGTCGGCGCGAGAACCGCGGTCGCGGCGGGCGCCAGGGCGCCCAGCGCCAAGGCCGCCGCGACGCCGCGAAGCGCGCGCGCTTTGCCCGAGGCCGATTTGCTCGAAGCTTGGAGGGATATCATCGCATGGTCTCCTGAAGAACGCTGGCCCACTGAATGCCGATCAATCGCAACCGCGTTCATTCGCAACGGCGGGTCTTGGGACATTATTGCATGTTTTATTGGGGCGGAAACACGGCCAAGCGGTTTCCGCCGGAGAAAATCGTCCCCTATTTCGCCGGCGAGGCCGCGCCGGCCGGCTTGTTGAAATAATGGAAGAAATCGGACGTCGGACTCAGAATCATCCGCGTGTCGGTCGATTTCAGCCCGGTCTCGTAGGCTTGCATCGAGCGCCAGAAGGCGAAGAACTCGGGGTCCTTGCCATAGGCGTCCGCGAAAATCCCGTTGCGTTCGGCTTCGCCGGCGCCACGGGTTTGATCGGCGGACTGCTGCGCTTCGGCGCGGACGACGACGACATCGCGGTCCGCCTTGGCGGTGATTTCCTGCGCCTGCTGCGAACCCTGCGCGCGGAATTGCGCGGCCTCGCGGGCGCGCTCGGTCTGCATGCGGCTGTAAACCTTCTCGGAAATCTGTGGCGGCAGATCGGCGCGGCGGATTCTCACGTCCACGATCGAGACGCCGAACTTCTGCGCCTCCTGTTCGACCTGTTCCTTGATCTTGACCATCAGCGCGGCCCGCTGCTCGCTGACAATTTGCGTCATGTTGGCCTCGCCGAGCACGCGGCGCACGGCGGAGTCGAGCACGTTGGAAAGCGCGCTTTCGGCGCCCTGAGTGTTGCGCACCTGCTGGTAGAAGCGCAGCACGTCGACGATCTTGTATCGAAGGAAGGCGTCGACGCGGATGCGGTTGTTGTCGGAGGCGAGAACCTCCTGCGGTTGCGTCTCAAGATCGAGGATGCGGTTGTCGAAATAGGCGACGGTGTCGACGAACGGCAACTTGAAATGCAGACCGGGTTCGGTGACGAGCGACCGGCCAGGGGCCGGCTCGCCGAAATGCAGCACCAGCGACTGCTCGATCTGCGCCACTGTGAAATAGGAATTGAATAGGAGGAACGCCGCGAACGCGAGGCAGGCTGCGATGAGCAGCGAAGCGGAGTTTCTCATCGCGCGCCTCCCTGTTGGCTGGATTGCGCCGGCGCAGCGGGCTTCGTCGGGTTTTCGAGCGCGCCGAGAGGCAGATAGGGCACAACCGGCTGGCCGCCCCCCGTTTGATCGACGACGACCTTGTTCATGCCGCCATACACGCGCTCCATGGTTTCGAGATAGAGGCGCTCGCGGGTGACGTCGGGCGCCTTTTTGTATTGTTCGTAAACCTGCGAGAAGCGCGACGCCTGGCCCTTGGCTTCCGCCACTGTCTGTTCCTTGTAGGCCTGCGCCTGCTGCAAAATCTGCGCGGCCTGTCCGCGCGCCTCGGGCACCACGCGGTTGGCGTAGGCCTCGGCCTCGTTGCGCAAACGGTCCTGGTCTTGCTGCGCCGCCGTCACGTCGCGGAAGGCCGCGATCACCTGCTCGGGCGGATCGACGGACTGCAACTGCACCTGAATGATCTTGACGCCCGACTTGTAGTCGTCGAGCACTTTTTGCATGAGGTCTTGGACCGCCGGCTCGATCACTTTGCGCTCGGCCGTCAGAATGCGCTGGATCTGCGTGCGGCCGACGACCTCGCGCATGGCGCTTTCGGCGACGGCCTTGATCGTCAGGCCCTGGTTGCGCACGTTGAAGGCGAAGTCCTCGGGTTTCAGCGGATCGATCTGCCAGATCACCACGAATTTCACATCGGCGATGTTGTCGTCGCCGGTCAGCATCAGGCTTTCCTCGCTGCGGTCGATGCGCGATTGGCCATTGCCGCGCTGATCGTTGCCCGACACGAAGCCCACGGTGATCGTATTGCGGTCGGTGACGCGCAGCTTGGTGACCGAGCCGATGGGCGTCGGCCAGTTCCAATTGAGGCCGGAAGCCATCTTGCCGGTGTAGCGGCCAAAAATCATGTTTAGCCCGATTTCGTTGGGCTGCACGGTGTAAAAGCCGCTCAGGGCCCATAAGGCGATCGCGGCCAAAACCACCAATGGAATCCATTTGAGGCCACCGCCGCCGGACGCGAAACCGCCGAAGCGCTCGCGGAGATTGCCCATCATGTCTTCGAAATTCGGGCCGCCCTGGCCATTGCCGGACCCGCCGGAGCCCCAAGGGCCGCCCGGATTGGGCCGCCATGGGCCGCCGCCTTGATTGCTCCAGGGCATTCGAATCCTCGCTGTTGGCTGGGCCGGAGGTATACACGATAAGCGGGGATTTCAACCTTTCATGCGGTCAAGGCCGCGCGCGGGGCGGCCTTGACCCGTTTGTTCGCTGTCGGAGGCCTCAGGCCGCTCCGCCGGTATTCTACAAATGCGAAGGGGGCTTCGTCGCCGGGGCCGGCCAGATGGGTCTCGCGCGCCGTTTCGCGCCAAACGCTTTGGTCGATCACCGGGAAGAACGCGTCCGCATCGGGGGTCAATTCGACTTCGGTCAGCCGCAGAATGTCGGCGCGTCCCATCAGGCCAGCGTATATTTCGCCCCCGCCGGCGATGACGATTTCGTCCGCGCCCATCGCCCGCGCCCGATCGGCGGCGAGCGCCAGCGCCATTTCGGGATCGCGGGCCACGAGAACGCCCACGGCGGCGAATTGTGGATCGCGCGTCACCACGATGGTTTCGCGGCCGGGCAGGGCCTTGCCGATCGAGTCGAATGTCTTGCGGCCCATGACCATCGGCTTGCCCATGGTGACATCGCGATAGCGGCGCAAATCGGTGCGAAGCCGCCATGGCAATCCATTGCGCGCGCCAATGGCGCGGTTTCGACCAAGAGCGGCGACCATGACAATGGCGGGCCGCGCCGGCCCCGAACCGTATTTCATCGACGCGGGATCGTCGGATCGGACGACGAGGCCTCGATGATTTGCCGCAAAAGCGCGGTCAATTCGCTCTTCTTGGCTGGAGATAGCGACAGATCCCACTCGTTTTCCACTTTAACCCGCTCCGCAGCGGCGGCTTTGAGGACCGCGGCGCCGCCTTCCGAGAGATGAAGCGCATAAGACCTGCGGTCAATTGGAGCGCGGTCGATCCACAGTTTTTGCAGCATTTCATCGACCGTTGCGACAAAATTCGTGCGCTGGACACCGAGCGCGTCGGCGACCTCGCTCTGTTTGCGACCGGGATTTCGCTCGATGACGGTTAATGCCGCGAAGGTAAGGGGTCTGAGGCCAAACGCAGCCAGATGGGTCGAGAAACCTGTGAAAATCAATCTATGAATGCGCGAGACAAGGTATTCGATCGAATTCGAGAGGTCGCCGAGATCCAATGGGCCGCCACGGGGTTTTGGAATGCCCGGGGCCGAGTGAACGATATCCGTTTTCACTAAGCTCATCGGATTAACGTCCCCGGTTTCCAGTTGGTCCAAAATACATATAAATCTTGTTCGATCTCGACGTTATTAAAATAAATATACCATAAAATTTATATAAAATAGTATCTTACTCAAAAACATCTTAATTTTTACATACGAATGGGGCACCCATCAAAATTTCTAATTGCCATGCGCGACGCGATAGGCCGTGGACGAACTCGCGACCTCTCAAAAGGTTCCGACGCCCCGCACATAGCTCCGCGTGGTGGAATGTTATTCCGCTCGATCCACCACGTCGCGCGAAAACCCAGCCAAAATCCCGTGCAGGGTGGCGGCCAGAACGTCTCGTCCGACGCCGTTGATGGATTGAGCTATTCGCCGCTCATTGACGTCGTGCAAGACGAACGCTTCCCGCAAGATGACTCGCCCCGCCTCGGTCAAATGCAGGCCGTAGGCTTTGCGATTGGCGCGAACACGTTCGATCCATCCGGCCGTTTGCAATTCATCGACAAGCGCGACGATGTTCGTGCGCAAGACGCCCATCTTGTCCGCGATGACGCTTTGGGAAAGCCCTGGCGTTTGATCGACGACGGCCAAAATCGTGAAGGTCGTCGGCCGCAGTCCCAAGGTGGCAAGCCGCCTGCGGAAATCCCCGGTGACAGCCAATTCCGTCCGCTTGAGCAGGTATCCAAGGGAGCGCTCAAGCAAACCCAGATCGGCGCGCGATGTTTCCTCTCCAATGCTTTTGGGCTGTCGCGCGATCGCCGGCGTTTTCATTGGCCTCCCGCCCGACGACAATACTGAACGCATATGTCCACGACTGACGCCAAAATTGTCGCTGAGTGAAAATGGTCGGTTGTGTCAAATCACCAACGCGACGATTTTGTCAAATCATCATCTCGACGATGAAGAAATCCAAATCGTTCTTAAGGATGAAGAAATCTCTGTCTGGACTATGAAAATGGAAACATCATCGCGGCGCCATGCGCAGCGCGCCGTCGAGCCTGATGGTTTCGCCGTTCAGATAAGGGTTTTCGACGATATGTCGAACCAGCGCGGCGTATTCGCGGGGTTCGCCAAGCCGATGTGGAAAAGGGATCGCGACCGCGAGCGAATCCTGCGCCTCTTGCGGCAGTTGCGCCAATAGCGGCGTCTTGAAAAGTCCTGGCGCCAGCGCCATGACGCGCACGCCGAATTGCGCGAGTTCGCGCGCCACCGGAAGCGTCAGCGCCGCGACGCCGCCCTTCGACGCGGCGTAGGCGGCTTGGCCGATTTGTCCGTCGAAGGCGGCGACCGAGGCCGTGGACAGGATCACGCCGCGCTCGCCGCCGTCGAGCGGGGCGAGCTTCGACATGATCGTTCCCGCTAGGCGCATCATGTTGAACGTGCCGATCAGATTGACCGATATGATCTTCGCGAATTCATCGAGGGAATGCGCGCCGTCGCGCCCCACCATGCGCTTGGCGACGGCGATGCCGGCGCAATTCACCAGGACGCGCGGGCCACCCAGCTCTTGCTCGATCTTCGCGAACACGGCTTCGCCGGAAACCGCGTCGGAAACGTCGCAGGCGTAGCCGCGGCCGCCGATATCCGCCGCGACGGCGTTGGCGCGGGCCGCGTCGCGGTCGATGATCGCGACCTTGGCGCCGGCGGCCGCAAGTTCGCGCGCGGTCGCCTCGCCAAGTCCCGAAGCGCCGCCGGTGACAACCGCCGTGTGGCCGCCGATATTCATGTCGATCTCCGTCCGCCAGCCGAAACGTCGATTATGCGCGCCGCCATCGCGCCGCGCAAATTTTCCGCGGGCCGCGGCCTATTTCCGCGACGCCAGCCAAGCGACGACATCGTCGGCGTCCCGCGCGTCCGCGAGGCCGTCGAATGGCATGCGGGTGCCGGGCACCACAGCGCGGGGATCGCGGACGAAAGCGACGAGTTTGGCTTCGTCCCAGATGAAACCGGCGCGCTCCATCGGGCCCGAATAGCGGAAATCGTCGCGCGAGCCCGCAGCCCGCCCGACGACGCCGATCAGGCTCGGTCCAAGGTCGCCGGGTTTGTCTCCATGGCACGCTGCGCAGGCCTTGAACACCTCTTGCCCGCGGCCGGGATCGCCGGCAAGCGCAGGATAGGCGGTAAGGACGAGGGGCAGAAAACCGAAAAAAGCGCGCAAGATCATACTCCGCTTCGATACGCCGAAGCTTCCTTCGGCGGGAGGGGCAAGTCAATCGGGGACAAGCACAGCGCATAGTCGTCGACAGGTTCGACAGGCCGCCCTTTTCCCCGCCCACGCGCGGGTGTAGCTCTTCCTCCAACAGCGGCGCGCAATGACGCGACCTTCACAGATTGATGGATCCTCTAAATGACCGAATTGATCGACCTTCTGAAATCGCGCCGTTCGGTGCCGCCGGTCGCGCTCGAAACGCCGGGCCCCGACGGCGCGCAGTTGGAAACCTTGTTGCGGGTCGCCGCGCGGGTGCCCGACCACGGCAAGCTCGCGCCCTGGCGGTTCATCGTTTTCGAAGGCGCGGCGCGCGACAAGGCCGGCGACATCATCGCCCGCGTTTTCGCCGCGGACAACCCCGACGCGTCGGCGGAAAGGCTGGAGCAGGAACGCGCGCGGCTCGCTTTGGCGCCGGTCGTGGTAGGCGTTGTTTCGTGCGCCACGCCACACGTTAAAATTCCCGAATGGGAGCAGGTGATGTCGGCGGGCGCGGCTTGCATGAATCTGGTCGTCGCCGCCAACGCCATGGGCTTCGCGGCTTCGTGGCTGACCCAATGGTACGCCTACGACCGCCGCGTGCTCGCGGCTTTCGGCCTCGGCGACCATGAAAAAATGGCCGGCTTCGTTCACATCGGCAAGGCGGGCGCCGCGATCGAGGACCGCGCGCGGCCCGACATGGCGGCGATCACCAGCCGGTTCGGCGAATAATCTGGGGAGGCGCGCGTGTTTTACGAAAGCCATCTGCGCGACAAGAAGCTGTTGCCGCACGATCCCTTCAAAGCGCTCGTCGCGCCGCGGCCAGTGGGCTGGGTTTCGACGATGAACGGCAAGGGCGAGGTCAATCTCGCGCCCTATTCGTTTTTCAACGCTTTCTCGGGTTCGCCGCCGCTCATTGGCTTTTCCAGCGATGGACTGAAGGACTCGGCCACCTTCGCGGCCGAAACCGGCGAGTTTGTGTGGAACCTCGCGACGTGGGAGTTGCGCGAACACATGAGCGACACCTCCGCGCCGCTGCCGCGTGGACAAAGCGAATTTCCCCACGCGGGCCTTGAAATGGCGGAGTCCCGGCTTGTTCGTCCGCCACGCGTCAGGGCAAGTCCCGCGCAATTGGAATGCAAAGTGACGCAAATCGTCCACCTTAAAACGATCAACGGCGGATTTTCCGACAACCACCTCGTGCTTGGCCAGGTTGTCGGGGTGTGGATCGACGACGCCTACATCAAGGACGGCATCGTCGAGGTCACGCGGATGAAGCCGATCGCGCGATGCGGCTACCAAGACTACGCCGTGCTCGACGAGGTCTTTCAGATGCGCCGACCAAAGGGGGCGGGCAACGCGGCGGCCGGCGGCTAGGCGGGTGTGGCCCGATAATTGCGTTAGCGATTTCCACGCGTATGGAACCAAACTTCCCGTAGCCGGGTTGCGCGGTCGTTGTATCGAGGAAACGCGCCTCGGCGGGTCTTTCGAAAGAGAGGCTCACCATGAAACGCATGACGCTCATAGGCTTTCTCGCGTTGCTCTCGACCGCCGCCGCCGCACACGACAAGTGGTGGAACGGCAAGGAAGTGGATCCGGCGACGAAGCGCTATTGCTGCGGGGACAACGACGTCAAGCACCTCACCCGCGAGGAGGTGAAGATCATTCCCGGCGGCTATCAACTGGCGGACACCGGGGAAACCGTCACGCAGGACCACGCTCAGCCGTCGCCCGACGGCGAATACTGGGTGTTCAGATGGGGAAGCCCCGTTCGGACCCAGTGTTTCTTCGCGCCCATCGAGAGCATGTGAGGCGATCGGCCTCAGTTCATGGGTTGCGATTTGATCGTGTAGACGCCGTCGCGGTCCCGCCTGAACATTTCGTCGATGCGCGGATGACGGCAGGGCTCGCTGGTGCGGTCCGGCAAGAGGTTCTGCTCGGACACATAGGCGACGTATTCCGTTTCGGCGTTCTCGGCGAAAAGGTGGTAGAAGGGCTGGTCCTTGCTCGGCCTGACATCGGCGGGAATGGACATCCACCATTCCTCGGTGTTGGAAAACACGGGATCGACATCGAACACGACGCCGCGAAACGGATATTTCCTGTGCCGGACGACGTCTCCGATCCGGTATTTCGCGACGCTTGTTTTCATGTCCTCTATCCAGAGACTGGCAGGCGGTTTCGTAAACCCGCGCCGCCGGGGTGTCAAACCTTCCGCCGGGACGGCGACGCGCTAATCCCGCTTCAGGAAAGGCTTGGCTTTCGCCGCTTTCTTCGCCTGCCGCCGGCCTTTCCGAACGAGGCGCGCGCGCCGCTCCGCGGTCGCCGCCGCCGGAACGTTCAATTGTTCTCCGGCTTCGACGAATGTTTCCAGCGCGTCGATGTCGTGCACCTTCCCCAGCGTTTCCTGCAATTCGCTCAGCGCTCGAACGCCTTGTTGAAAGCGTCCCCGCGCCTTCTCCCGCGTTGCCAGCGGTTCCAGGAATTCGCTGAAATACCTAAGCGTCTTTGTGCGTTTGCGCAGATCGTGCAGCCCGTCGGAATCCAAGTCGTCGAAGCGTTCGACGAGATCGGAGAGATCGTCGCGCCGTCGTTGCGTCCGCCGCGCGGCGAAATCGCCGACGGCCAGCCCGCGCAGTCTCGCCTGGTCGGCGTCGCGGCATCGCCGCCAGGCGCCGGCGCGCGCGAATTGCGCCAGATCGAACAACAGGTCGTCGCATCGGGTGGAAGCGAGTTCGTCCCGCGCCGCGCGGTGGGCGGCGTCGCGACGCCGCTCGATATCGGCGAGCGATACCGACTCGAAAGTTGGCGCGCCGGGCGCGCCGCTCGCCAGGCGCTCCAGCATCACGTCCAGGTCGCGCGCTCCGCCCAGCGCTGTGAACAGCGACCTCAGTTCGGCGCGCAAACGCTCGAATTCCAGATCGCGAAGAAAGGGCTGGAACAGCGCGAGCGAGGCGCGCATGCGTCGAAGGGCGACGCGCGTTTGATGAATGGCGTCGCTGTCCGCGCCTTGTCCGAAGGCCGCGAGTTCGAGGCTGAGTTGACGCAAACCTCCCCACAGAATCTCCTCGCAAGCCTCGCCAGCGTTCATCCGGGCGTCGATCCGGATCGGCCATTTGATGCCGGAGCGACCCCAGACGCCGTCGGCGATCAGGAAACCCTTGAGCGCGGAGCCAGTGAAATCCGGGCGCAAGCGCGAACGCGCGCGCAGGGACCGCGCAAACGAGAACAAGTCGTCGAGGCCGCCGGTCCGGGCTTGCAAAACGACATGGCAAAGCGGCAGCCTGCGCGTGCCGGCTCCCACGTCGCCGTGTTCAATTCTAGCCGAAATCGTTTTATTCCCCTGGCGGAAGGAGCGCTCGCGCCAAGCCAGCGCGCTGTCGAAGGTTGGCGCGAGATCGCGCGCTTCGAAGGCCTCGCCCGCGCGGATCAGGAACGCTGGCGGCAGCGCGTCGCAACCGGCGACCGCGTCTTGGCAGGGAATTTCGCGCCAACCCGAAATTCGCTCGTCCGGCCAGCGGCGCGGGCGCAGCCAGCGGAGCCGTCCTTCCATCCGGAGCGACAGAGAAAGCTCGGCGCGGCGCAACGCCTCGCCGCTTGTGTCGAGCCACACGCGGCGACATGTTCCGCCGGAGGCGCGCCCGGCCCGCGCTTCTGTGGAGTTGAAAACGGCGTTTTCGAAAGCTTCGCGCGCGTCCGGCGGGAGCGAAAAGACCAGCGACGTGGGAGGCGGTTCCCGCATGGGCTTATTTCGCGTTTGTTGCACGGCAAAGTCAACCAGCCATCCGTGACGCCCGCATGACGAAATCCGAGCTTTTGGCCAACGCCGAAATGGCCCGCGCCGATCGACTGACGATCGAGGCGGGCACTCCCGGCATCGCGCTCATGGAGCGCGCCGGCGCGGCGGTCGCGGACGCGGCGGCGGAGGTGGCGGGCGCGCCGCCGTCCCGCGTGGCGGTGCTTTGCGGCCCCGGCAACAATGGTGGCGATGGCTTTGTCGCGGCGCGGCTTTTGCGCGAGCGCGGGTACGATGTGGCTTTGGGTTTGCTGGGCGAAGTCGGCGCGCTGAAAGGCGACGCGGAGGCGGCGGCGCGGCGTTTTGGCGGGCCGGTCGAATCCGCGTTGGAGCTTGATTTCGAGAGAGCCGATGTCGTCATCGACGCCCTGTTCGGGGCGGGGCTGTCGCGCGATATCGACGGCGCGGCGAAGGCGCTCGTCGACAAGCTGAACATCTGGTCGCGCGCCGGAAAGGCTGTCCTGGCGGTGGATGTACCGTCGGGCGTTGATGGCGACACCGGGGCTGTCCGGGGCGTCGCTGTAACGGCGCGGTCGACCGTCGCGTTCTTTCGTTTCAAGCCCGGCCACTTGCTATTGCCGGGGAGGGCGCTTTGCGGCGAAGCGCGGTTGGCGGACATTGGCGTTTCGGAGAGCACGCTGGCCGAGATCGCGCCGAAAACATTCGCCAACACGCCCGATGTGTGGCGATCAGCGCTTCCGGCTCTCCAAACCCAGGGCCACAAATACACACGTGGTCACGCGCTTGTCATGTCCGGGCCGGCGTGGTCGACCGGCGCCGCCCGCCTGTCCGCGCGCGGCGCGTTGCGCGGCGGCGCCGGGCTGGTGACACTGGCGTCGCGGCGAGACGCGCATTTGGTCAACGCAACCCAACTCACCGCGATCATGATCGTTGCCTGCGATGGCCCCGCGGAGTTGGAGCGTTTGCTTGGAGACCAACGTGTCAACGCCGTTGTTTTAGGCCCCGGGCTTGGCGTTGGCGAGGCTACGGCCGACCTCGTCGCGGCGGCCTTGCGCTCAAGCGCGCCCGGCCGCTCGCTCGTGCTGGACGCCGACGTCTTGACCACCTTCGCGGGGCGGGCCGGCCTGCTGGCGTCGCGAATCAAGACGTGCGGAATGCCCGTTTTCCTGACGCCGCACGAGGGTGAATTCACGCGGCTTTTCAACGACAAAGGCTCGAAACTCGACCGCGCCCGGCGGGCGGCGGAAACGGTGGGCGCGACCATTTTGCTGAAAGGGCCGGACACCGTGGTCGCGCATCCCGACGGGAGGGCGTCGATTTGCTTCGACGCTCCCCCGTGGTTGGCGACGGCGGGCTCCGGGGATGTTTTGGCCGGAATTCTGGCGGGATTGTTGGCCCAGGGAATGCCCGCGTTTCAAGCCGCCAGCGCCGCCGTGTGGATGCATGGCGCGGCGGCGCGGGCCTTTGGGCCGGGGCTCATCGCCGAGGATATCCCGGAAAAACTGCCTGAAATCTGGCGGTGGATTTCAGATTCTCAGACGGTCGGAAACGTGTAGTTTTTGAAATCCTCCCGCAATTTCAGCTTGTTGATCTTGCCTGCCGCGGTGTGCGGTATTTCGGCGACGATCTGAACGTCGTCGGGCATCCACCACCGGGCGATTTTGCCGTCCATGAATTTCAGCATTTCGGCGCGATCGATCGCGCGGCCCTGCTTGGGCACGACGATCAGCAAGGGGCGCTCATCTCACCGGGGATGCGCGTGGCCGATGACCGCGGCTTCGAGCACATCCGGGTGGGCGACGGCGAGGTTTTCGATCTCGATGGACGAAATCCATTCGCCGCCGGATTTGATCACGTCCTTTGACCGGTCGGTGATGCGCATGTATCCGTCGGCGTCGATGGTCGCCACGTCGCCTGTGTCGAAAAAACCTTCCTCGTCGAGCAGGTCCGTGTTGTCGGCGCCATAATAGCCCTTCGTGACGGCGAAGCCGGCGACCTTCAGCCGGCCAAAAGTCACGCCGTCCCATGGCAGGCTTTCGCCGGCGTCGTTGGTGATCTTCATCTCGACCCCGAAAAAGGCGAATCCCTGTTTCGTTTTAAGGTCGATGAGAGCGTCGCCCTTGAGATCGGCGAATTGCGATTTCACCGAACCGCAGGTGCCGACGGGACTCATTTCAGTCATGCCCCAGGCATGCGTGACATCAAGGCCGTAATCGCGTTCGAAGGCTTCGATGAGCGCGCGCGGGCAGGCGGAACCGCCGACCAGCATGCGCTCGACGGTCGACAGGCGTTTGCCTTCCTTCTGGAGGTATTGCAGCAGCGTCAGCCACACTGTCGGGACGCCGGCGGCCATGGTGACGCCCTCCGTCTCCATCAATTCGAACAGGGACGCGCCGTCGAGGCGCATGCCCGGCATCGCCAGTTTCGCCCCGTACATGGGACAGGAAAAGGCCAGCGACCACGAGTTGGCGTGAAACAACGGCACGACGGGCAATATGCACGCCCGCGATGACAGGCCGAAGGCGTCGGTGTTCGCCAGCGACAGCGAATGCAGCACGTTCGAGCGGTGCGAATAGAGCACGCCCTTGGGGTTGCCGGTGGTGCCAGAGGTGTAGCAGAGCCCGGCCGCCGCCCGTTCGTCGAGCTCGGCCCAGCGGAAATCCCCATCCGCCTCCGCGAGCCATTCCTCGTAGGGAACCGCGTTCTTTAAGTTCGTCGCCGGCATGTGCGCCGCGTCGGTGAAAACAATGTAGCGTTCAACGCTCGGCAGGCGGTCGGCCAGTTGCTCCAGCAGCGGCACGAAGGTCAGGTCGGTCATGACGACGCGGTCTTCCGCGTGGTTGACGATCCAGACGATCTGTTCGGGGAAGAGGCGGGGATTGACGGTGTGATAGACCGCGCCGACGCCGGTGACGCCATACCAGGATTCGAGGTGCCGCCAGGTGTTCCAGGCGAGCGTGGCGACGCGGTCGCCTTCCTTCACGCCGTCGCGTCCCAGCCGTTGCGCGACCTTCGCCGAGCGCGCGCGGATCTCGCCGTAGGTCGTGCGGTGAATAGGCCCTTCAATCGAACGCGACACCACCTCGCGCCCGCCGAATTGCCGCCCGGCGTGGTCGATGACGCGGTGGATCAGCAGCGGCCAATCCTGCATCAGTCCGAACATCGCGTCCTCCCAGGTTCCCCGCCCGCACTTTATCGCGCGCGCGGAAAATCCCAAAAGGGCATGAGCCGCGGCGCGAATCCTCCTCCCGCGTCGCGGGAGAAGGGATGCGCCCGGCTCACTTTCCCTGTTTGGCGCTTAGTTCCCTCAACATGGCCTCCACCGCCACGACCGCGGCGTTCAATGGGCCTTCTTCCTTCGAGCGCACGACGATCTGGTTGTGGAACCGGCCTTCGCCGAATTGCGGATAGGAGCCGATGATGACGCTCGCGTGGGCCTTGGCGATGTCGGCGAGGCCGGCCGCGTAGCCACCCTCGGGAATGCCCATGGCGTCGATGGTTTTCGACATCATGCGCGCGCCGGTCGTCAGCTTCGGCGCGACGTCGTCCAGCATCGCCTGCATGATCGACGGCACGCCCGCCATGACGATCACATTCTCAAGGCGGAAGCCCGGCACCTTCGACACCGGATTGGCGACATGCTCGGCGCCAACGGGAATACGCGCCATGCGCCGCCGCGCTTCGTTGAGGTCTTCCGGCTTCAATCTTTGCAGCATCAAGTCGATGATGCGCTGGTCCTCGTAGAGGGCGACGCCAAAAGCCTTGGCGACGCTGTCGGCGGTGATGTCGTCGTGGGTCGGGCCGATGCCGCCGGTGGTGAAAAGATAGGTGTACCGCTTGCGCAGGGCGTTCACCGCCGCGACGATCTCGTCCTCCTCGTCGGGAACGACGCGGACTTCCTTCAGATCGACGCCGATGTTCGTCAGATATCCGGCGATGTAACCGATGTTCTTGTCCTTGGTGCGTCCGGACAGAATTTCGTCGCCGATGACGAGAATGGCGGCGGTGATGTTTTGAGTGGCCATGAAATGTCTCCCGCCGGCGGTTTAGCAGGTCGCGCGCGATTGGAAAACGACCCACCGGAACGCGCCACGGCTTCTTGCGCAGCCGCGTTGACCGTTCGGCCCGCTTCCCGCACACAAGGCCATGCGGTTTTCCCAGCCTTTGATTTCCGGCCTTCTGCTCAAGCGCTACAAGCGCTTCCTCGCCGACATCGAGCTCGACACGGGCGAGGTGGTCACCGCCCATTGCGCCAATCCGGGCGCCATGCTCGGGCTCGTGGCGACTGGGAGCCGCGTTTGGCTTTCGAAGTCCGACAGCGCCACGCGCAAGCTCGCCCATTCGTGGGAAATCGCGCAAGCCGATTTCGGTTGGGGCTCGCGGCTCGTCGGCGTCAACACAGCGCGCGCCAACGCCATCGCCACGGAGGCGGTCGAGGCCGGATTTTTCGCGGAGTTCGAAGGCTACGCGCCGCCGCGCCGCGAGGTGAAATACGGCGCCAACAGCCGCGTCGATCTTTTGCTCGAAAGCGAGGGGAAGCCGCCTTGCTACGTCGAAATAAAGAGCGTCACGCTGACGCGCCGCGCGGAGTTGGCCGAATTTCCCGACAGCGTGACCACGCGCGGCGCCAAGCATCTCGTCGAGCTCGGGGACATGGTGGCGCGCGGCGCGCGGGCGGTCATGCTCTATGTCATCCAGATGGAAGCCGAACGCTTCGCGCTCGCCGCGGACATCGATCGCAAATACGCGGAGGCTTTCGCGCTGGCGAAAAAGCGCGGCGTCGAGGCGATCGCCGTCGTGTGCGATGTCGGGCTGGAGGAGATTGTCGTGGCGCGAAGGGTCGAGATGGTGGGGTGATTGCTACCCCCAAATCCCCGACATGCCCGAATACACGCCAAAAACCACCGTCATGGCGATGATCGCCGCGACGACGCCCGCATAGGCGCCTTGCAGCCGGTAGGGCTGCGGCAACCGTCGCGCCAGCAGATACAGAAATCCCAGCACAATCGGCAGCAGCAGGGCGTTCATCACCTGCACGCCGACGGACAGCGACACGAGGTTGATCCCCGACAGCACGATTCCGGCGCCGGCGATCAGCGTCGCGGCGTAAACAATGTAGAACCACGGGGACTCGCCAGGCTTGCGCGCGAGCGAATGGTCGTAGCCGAGCAACTCGCCAAGGGTGCGCGCCGCGGTCAGGGTGACGACGATCGACGCGATCATCGCGGCGCCCGAGACGCCAAGGCCGAACAGCAATTTGCCGACGCCGACGCCAAGCGACGGAGTGAGCGCGTTGGCGATTTCCTCGACCGTGTCGAGCGCCGCGCCCGGCTCTCCGCTCGACAAGGTCGCGGCGGTCGCCACGAGCACGGCGGCCATGATCACTTGCGTGATGATCGCGCCGACCGCCGTGTCTATCCGCGCCGCCGGCAGATCGGACACGCGCAGTTTTTTCTCGACGACGGCCGACTGTTGGTAAAACACCATCCACGGCATGATGACCGCGCCGATGTTGGCGGCGACGAGATAAAGGTATTTCGGATTCGTGGCGGGAATGTCGAGGGATTGCGCCACGAGGCCGCCGAGTCCGGGTCCGGCCTTCCACGCGACGAACAGAAACACCAGTTCGAAGGCGCCGACCGCGATGGCGATGCGCTCGACAGTGAGATAGGAGCCCGTCACCGCGATGAGGATCAACGCGCCAACCGATAGGATCATCGTGATCCACGCGGGCACGCCGATCAGCGCGCCGACGCCCGCGAGCCCCGACAATTCGCTCAGCAACGCGCCGACGCAAGCCACCAGCAGCGTCACCACCGACACCCACGCCCATCCCACGCCGAATTTGTCGCGGATAAGTTCTGCGTGGCCGCGTTTCTCGACGACGCCAAGGCGAACCGTGAGTTCCTGCACGATGTAGAGAATGGGAATAAGGACGACTTGCAAAAGCAGCAGGCGATAGCCCCATTCAGCTCCGCTCTGCGCGGCTGTGATGACGCTGCCGGCGTCTGTGTCCGCCAGCATCACGACGATGCCGGGGCCAGCGACGAGCGCCAAGCGCCGCCAGAAGCCGCGTGTCGGTTCGTCCTTGAGGGACAGTTGCTGGCTCATGTGGTTGTAATCCAACGGCTTGGGCAGCCATTGTCCAGGCTGATTTTGGTCGGGAAATTATGGACGCCGGGCGCGCATGTCCATGCGGTCGGGCCAGTTGATAAACTTTCCAGATTGGAAGAGTTCAAAAAACAGCGGGATCAATCGCGCGTGTACGCCAGGTTGCGGCGCGTCCGCAGCGCGACTTTATAGCCTTTGGAGGCGAGCAGGCCGGGCAAAGCCGGCGAGGAGCGTCCGTCGATGTTCTCCATCAACAACGCCTTTGGCCAGATGGTTTCAGGGGCGTCGCGGAAAAAGGCCTCTAAAATGACCTCTTCGGCGCCTTCGACATCCAGCTTGATCGCGTCAATCGAGGTCAACCCCTCCGCCTCGATGACGCTTTTGAGGGTTCGCGCCTGGGCGCGCTCGCGTCCTTGAGCGGCCTCCGAGTTCATCAGCCGCATGGAGGTCTCGCCGTAATTGTGGCCGGCGACGAAGAGGACGATTTCGCCCGACTTGTCCGAAACCGCGCAATCCAGCGCCTTGACGTTGGAAAATCCGTTGAGGCGGATGTTCTCCGCGAGCCGCTCGAATATTTCCGCTTGCGGCTCGAAAGCGAGAATGCGGGCGCGCGGCCCCGCTTTCGCCGCCACGAACATCGTGTAGCCGCCCACATTGGCGCCAATGTCGAGAAAGGCGAACGTGGGGTGGATCAAGCGCTCCAGAAACTCCCGCTCGGCCTCGTCGAAAAAACGCGGCGTGAACAGGAGGCGGCTTTCGCAGACGTTGTTGTAGGGGCGCAAGCGCATGCGCGCGCCCATGGCTTCCACATCGAAGGGCCGGCCGCCGAGGGCCGGTTGCGCGAGGCGGCGCAACGCGTAGCCGAGCCGCTTGCCAAGCCAGTTGGGCGGCATCGGCCGGCTGAGGGCGAGGATGGCGCCGACATAGGGGCCCGGCGCGTGGGCGCCGAATTCGGCGGGCTCTTGAGGCGTGTAGGACATGGTGCTTCCGATTGCGCGCGGGGTGTAGCACGCGGTCGAAGGCCGGGGGAAGCGCGTGGACACAGCGGCCGGCGTTCGCTAAACCAAGGCATGACCGCCGCCGCGCGCCAGAACCCGGGTCGCTTCCGGGCATTCGCGATACTGATCGCCTATGCGCTGGTGTTCCGGCTGGCGCTGCCTTTCGCCGCCGCCGCGCCTTTTGTCGATTTCGCTGGAGACCCGCACGCGTTGTGTCTTGGCGCGCCGCAGGGCGGCGATGTATGCGAGGACGCTCCCACCGTCCCCGCCGGCGATCATGGGGCCTGCGATCTCTGCTGCCTTGCCACGGCGGTTCCCGCTGTCGCGGCGCCGTGTCCCGCCGGCGATGTGGCTCCCCTCGCGACCATCGTCCTCAAAACCCGCCTGCCGGACCACGCCGCCATTCGAGGGCCGCCCGCGGAGGCGTGGAGCCCGCCGCGCGGGCAAAGAGGCCCACCCGACATCCAGTGAGTTCGATTTGAACCTTTCGCGCGCAAACGCGCGCGAGAACTCGACCCCTGGAGTCCTATCATGTCATTCGTTCATAGACTTGCCGCGCACGTCCTGTGTCTCGCCGTTGTCGCCGCCTCGTCCGTCCCCGCGTTCGCCCACGCCACTCTCGAAGTGGACAAGGCGCCGGTGGGCTCTTTCTACAAGGCAGTCATGCGCGTGCCCCACGGTTGCGCGGGTTCGCCGACGATCCGCGTCCGCATCCGGGTTCCCGAGGGCTACATCGGCGTCAAGCCGATGCCCAAACCCGGCTGGACGCTTGAAATCACCCGGGGCAAATATGAAAAACCGCACCAGCTGTTTCGCAACGCCCTGACGGAGGGGGTGACCGAGGTGTCATGGAGCGGCGGCAAGCTGCCCGACGACGAATACGACGAGTTCACGCTCACCGGCACGCTGGCGTCGGATCTCGCGCCGGGCGCGGTGGTGTATTTTCCGACCGTGCAGGATTGCGAGTCGGGCGCGGCCGAGCGTTGGATCGAAATTCCGACGGCGGACAAACCAGCGGAATCTCTCAAATCGCCTGCTTCCGGGCTGACTTTGACGCCGGCTTCGTCCAAGTGAGCTGGGTTTTCGCGGCGGCCTTGCGACCCCGGCGCGTTTGCGTGGCCGCATTGGTTTGGTTGGCCATGGGCGTCGCCATGCACGGCGCGTGGGCGCACGCTTCGCTGGTTTCCAGCGACCCCGCCGACGGCGCGATGCTGGCGGCGCCGCCAGCCAAGGTCGTGTTGCGCTTCAATGAGCCGGTGTCGCCGCTGATCGCGCGGCTGATCGACTCCGCCGGCGCGACGCGCGCCGATCTCGTCGTCGAGCCGAAAAACGAAACGCTGGAAATCGCTTTGCCCAGCGATTTGCCGATAGGCACTCAAACCCTGAGTTATCGGATTGTCAGCGCGGATGGGCACCCGGTTGGCGGCGTGGTCGTCTTTTCCATCGGCGCGCCCAGCGGCGTGGCGCGGACGCCGACCTCCGACCCCTTCCGCGCGTTCGCTCTATGGAGTGTCGGCTTCTTCGTCCGCTTTCTGTTGTTTGTAGGCGTTGGCGGCGCTTTTTTCGCGGCATTCGTCGCGCCCCCTGAAACGAACCGGGTTCTGCGGCCGCTGCCCATGGCGGCGCTCTTCGCTTCGGCTCTGGCCGTCGCGCTTTCGATTGGCCTCCAGGGATTAGACAGGCTTGATTTGCCTCTTGGCGGACTGCCGGGGATCGCGCCATGGCGCGAGGGTCTTAGGGGAGGTTTTGCCTGGACCGCCGCGGGATTGATTATCGCGGCCGGCTTGGCGGCGTTGTCGCTCGCGACACGCTTGCCTCGGACATTCTCGCTCTTGGCCTTGCTGACCCTGGGCGCAGCCATGGCGTCGACCGGGCACGCGTCTACCGCTTCCCCCGCGTTTCTGACGCGCCCCGCGCTGTTCCTTCATGTGGCGATCGCGGCGGTGTGGGTTGGCGCATTGCCGCCGTTGGCTCAATTGGCCGCGCTGAGATCGCCTTTCCTGCCGTTGGCGCTGCGTCGGTTTTCGGCGATCGCGGTTGTCGGCGTGCCCGTGTTGATTGTCGCCGGCATGGCGCTTGGCTGGGCGCAAATGACCGGCGTGGGCGACTTTCTCGCGACGGCCTATGGGCGAATCCTGTTGGCGAAGCTGGCGGCGGTGGCCGCGTTGCTGTCGCTCGCGGCGATCAACTTGTTGGTTTTGACGCCCGGCGTCGAAAAAGGCCGCGAGCGCGCCCGCCGCTGGGTTTCTTTAACGCTGCGCGGCGAAATCGCGTTGGCCGTCGTCATTCTCGCGCTGGTCGCGGGCTGGCGTTTGACGCCGCCGCCCCGCGCGATCGCCGCGCAGGAGTCCGGAAAGGAGGAAATGATTCACCTTCACGGAGAGAAAATGATGGCCATGGTGACATTGTCGCCGGGCAAGGTCGGCGCGAACCGGGCGCATATCGACTTGCTTGGCGCGGACTTCGGCCCGCTGGCGGCTTCCGAGGTCACGCTGACGCTCAAACCGGAGAATGGTTCGATAGAGGAACGCGCGACTATCGCCCGCGTCGATCCGGCGGGGGGATTTGAAGTCGATCGGCTTTTTTTGCCCTTCGCCGGCGCGTGGCGGCTTGAAATCGACGCGCGGATCGACGATTTCACCAAATACGAGTTGTCCGAAACGCGTGAATTTGCGAATTAACTGTCTCGCCGGGCGAATTTTTCGGCGAATCTCGACGAAACAGGGCGGAGTCTAGATGTCTTTTGTCGACGCGGCCCAGGCTCATGGCCGGAAGACCGGCCAGATCAAATTGCACAGCGCGGCCGATTTCGAACCGATGCGGCGGGCGGGTTGGCTCGCCGCCGAAGCGCTCGACCTGTTGACGCCGATGGTGAAGCCCGGCGTAACGACGGCGGAGCTCGACCAATTCGCGTTCCAGTTCGGGATGGACCATCGCGCCTATCCCGCGCCGCTGGGCTACCGCGGCTTTCGCAAATCCATTTGCACCTCGATCAACCATGTCGTCTGCCACGGCATTCCCGACAACAAGCCGCTGCGCCACGGCGATATCGTCAACATCGATGTGACCTTCATCCTCGACGGTTGGCACGGCGATTCCAGCCGCATGTACATCGTCGGCGAGGCGCCGCGGCGGGCCGAACGGCTGATCGAAGTCACCTATGAAGCGTTGATGCGCGGCGTCGCGGCGGTGAAGCCCGGCGCCACGACGAGCGACATAGGAGCGGCGATCCAATCCTTCGCGGAAGGCGAGCGCTGTTCGGTTGTGCGGGATTTCTGCGGCCACGGGCTCGGGCAATTGTTCCATGACGAGCCCAACATCCTGCACTATCAGCCAACCACCCAAAACGGGAAAAAGGATCCCGGCGCGCCGCTCAAGCCGGGCATGTTCTTCACCATCGAGCCGATGATCAACCTTGGCCGCGCGCCGGTCAAAGTGCTGCCGGACGGGTGGACGGCGGTGACCCGCGACCGCTCTCTATCGGCGCAATTCGAGCATTCCGTCGGCGTGACGGAAACCGGCGTAGAGATTTTCACCCTGTCGCCGCGGGGCTTGCACCAGCCATCCGATTACCGGCCGCAAGCGTGAGCAAACAGCCGCCCGCCGACGCGGGGGCGTCCGAGCCGCATTACGTTGGGCATCGCGACCGGCTGCGCGAACGGTTTCTCGAGGTGGGCGATCAGGGCCTGCCGGACTACGAGCTGATGGAGTTGATGCTTTATCGCTCCATACCGCGTCGCGACGTGAAGCCGATCGCCAAGGCGCTGATCCGACGGTTTGGCTCCTTCGCGGAAGCGCTGGGCGCCAACATCGACCGGCTCATGGAGGTTGAAGGCGTCGGCGAAGCCACCGCGACGGACATCAAGATTGTCGCGGCGGCTGGAAGGCGGCTGGCGAAGGGCGCTGTCAGCGAGCGCCCCTTGCTCGGCTCCTGGAAGGATGTGATCGAATATTGCCGCGCCGCCATGGCGTTCGCGGAACGCGAGGAGTTCCGGCTTCTGTTCCTCGACAAGCGGAATTGCCTGATCGCGGACGAAGTTCAGGGCGTCGGCACCGTGGATCACACCCCGGTCTATCCGCGCGAGGTGGTGCGGCGCGCGCTCGAACTGGGCGCGACGGCGCTCATTTTGGTTCACAACCATCCGTCCGGCGATCCCAGCCCTTCGGCGGCCGACATCAAGGTGACGTCGGAGATCGTGGCGGTCGCCAAGCCCATGGGAATTGAAGTTCACGATCACATTATCGTTGGCCGGCGCGGGCACGCCAGCTTGCGTGGCCTGAAATTGATTTGATTTAGAGAACTTCGCCGCGGCGATGGCTCAAGTTCTTTGTTAACCCGGCTTGATTATTGTCAAGCTAGATTAAACCGGATCGTGAAAATGCGTTTTCCAAAGCTGCCGTGGTCGCATGACAAGCGGGGAACGCTTGGTCACGTCAACATTTCCCTTGTGACATCGCTTGTTCTCGTCTGCATGGTGCTGGCGCTCGCTTGGGGAAGGGACGCGCACAATCGGAACGCGGAAGCGCTGGACGGAGCCCGCCTTCGCGCCGCCGTCGAGTCGGAAATCCAGGCCCAAGGGGCGCAACTCGAGAGTTCCGTCACCGATATGATCGAGGGCCGGCCCCCGGCCAACGCGGCGCAACGCTTGTTTTCGGGGATTTTTCTCGTCGATCTGGACAATGGCGGGACGGCTCTCGCCCTGCCGCCGTTTTCTCCGCCAGCGGGCTTCGAGCATTTGCGGACGCCGTTGGCGGCGGTTTTGAACAGAGCGCGCGAAGACATGCCGCCGGGCCTGCGTGGCGGGGTTGGCGCGGACGGAGCCGTCGCCACCGCCAAGACTTTGGGGCCAATCAACAGTTTGGCTTTTGGCGACGTCGCTGGATACGCGGTGTCGATTGTGCCGTTGAGCGAGGCGGGCAAACGCGCCCTGCCGCTCCGCGACGCGGACAAGCGGCCCCTGGTCGCGCTGGCGTCGCGCACGATCGCCGACAGCTTGATGTCGCGGGTGGCCGCGCAAGCCGGCGTGGCGACCTTGCTTCTGGCGCCCCGTCCCTCGCGGGAGGCCGGCGTTTCCTCGGCGCCGGTCGGCGCGGGCGGCGAGACGGCCTATGTCGAATGGCGCGCCGACAATCCGGGCGACCGCATGTTGGGCGGCGTGGGCGCGATACTTGTGAGCGTTGGCGCGGCGCTCGCGGGGCTCCTCGCCTACCGCTCCACCAGTCAATTGGCGTCGGCGGAAACCGTCGCGTTGAAGCTCGCCGGGCAGGACGCCCTTTCCGGCATCGCCAACCGCTTGCTCTTCACGCGGGTTCTCGACAACTCGATCGGCCTGGCGAGGCGCGAGGGGCGCGGCTTCGCCTTGCTCTACATCGACCTGGACCGCTTCAAGGCCGTGAACGACGACTTCGGTCACGACGCCGGCGACAAGATCATCGTCGGGGTCGCCCAGCGGCTGCAGGCCAAGTTGCGCGCCGCTGACATTGTCGCGCGGTTCGGCGGCGACGAATTCGCGGTGTTGCAGAGCGGCGTCAATAGCCCGAGCGATTGCGAAGTGCTGGCCGAGCGTCTGCTGGCCGCTCTGCGTCTCCCCTTCGACATCGGCGGCGAGCAGGCGTTTATCGGGGCTTCCATCGGCATCAGCCTTTGCCCGCGGGATTCGGTCGAACGCGAGGAACTCATGCGCTGCGCCGACCTGGCGCTCTACAACGCCAAAAAAGCCGGAAGAAACCGCTATTCGTTTTTCGAGGACGACCTCGCGACGCGGGTCGAGCAACAGCGCACGATCGAGGAAGAGCTTCGCATCGCCGTCAATCGCGAGATGCTTGAAATCCACTATCAGCCGATCGTTTCCATCGATGGCCGCAAGCTCATGGCCGTGGAATCGCTGGTGCGCTGGCGGCATCCGACAAAGGGCATGATTCCGCCGAGCGATTTCATCGGCGTCGCTGAACGCCGGGGCATGATCCTCCAACTCGGCGAATTCGTTTTGCGCCGCGCCTGTCAGGAGGCGCGGTCGTGGCCGCAAATCCGCGTCGCGGTCAACGTGTCGGCGATCCAGTTCCGGCATCCGAACTTTGTCGCGACGGTGCAGCGCATCCTCAACGAAACGGGTCTCGACCCCGCGCGGCTCGAGCTCGAATTGACCGAAAGCATCGTCGTCGACGACGCGGACGCCGCCGAAACGGCGATGATGGATCTTCGCGCGCTTGGCATCCGGCTGGCGCTCGACGACTTTGGCACGGGCTATTCGAGCTTGATTTATCTGCGCCGTTTCGCCTTCGACAAGATCAAGATCGACAAGTCCTTCCTCGAAACGATGGAAGCGACCGGCGAGAGCGCGATTATCGTGCATTCCGTCGTTCACCTCGGGCGCTCGTTGGGATTGACCGTCGTCGCGGAAGGCGTCGAGACGAGCGAACAGCATCGCTTCCTCCAGGCGCTCGGAGCGCACGAACTGCAGGGCTACATGTTCTCGAAGGCCGTGCCCGCGGAAGAAATCTCCCGGATCTGCGCGAACGGTTTTGTCATGCCGCCGCCGCGTCCCTACGAATTCCCCGGAGCCGAAGAGCCGTTGCCTTTGCCGGCGCCCGCCGAAATGGCGCCGCCCGCGCTCAAAGCCGCCGGCGCGGCCTGACGGGTCAACCGTTCAGCGCTTCGGGCGTGTCCACGTCGAAGGCGACGGCGCGGTCGTCGATGCTCACTTCGAAGACGTTCGCTACGTCCGCCAACAGCTTGCGCGCGCCAGCGTCGCCTTTGAGCGCCGCGACCTCGGCGAAAAGACGCCGTGAAATCAGCGCAGGGTTGCCGCGCTCGCCCGCGAAAACAGGCACAACGGCGGCCACGTCGGGGTTTTTGACAAAGGCGTCGATCAGCGCGTCGATCACCCGCGCGGTGATGTCCGGCATGTCGCCGAGAAGGACAATCACGCCGCCGACCGAGGCGGGCAGGGCGGCGACGCCCGTCTTCAACGATGACGCCAAGCCTGTCGCGTAGTCGGGGTTGTGCGCGTGGGCGAGTGGCAATCCGGCCAGCGTCGCCGCCACCTCCTCCTGGGCGAAACCCGTGACGACAACCACCGGACGCGCCCGCGACGACAACGCGGCGTGGGCGACGCGGCGCACGAGCGGTTCGCCATCGCGTGTAGCGACGAGCTTGGTCGCCGGACCCGCCGCGCCAGCCGCCGCGCGAAAGCGGCTCGACGCGCCCGCCGCCAGGATGATGGCGGCCACGTCACCCATTGAATTCGGAATCGGCGCCGATGCGCGGCTGGCCTCGCGAGACGATCTCCATCAGGAGGCCGCCCGCGCCCAGGCGCCTGATGTCGGCGGCGGTTACCTGGACGCCGGCGAGCAGGCGTTGCAGCACCCAATCAAACCCGTTCTCCTTTGGCGAACGCGCGCAGCCGGGCGCGCCGAGAACGGTTTTCCGCTCGCGGCCCTCGCCAAGAGAGGCCAGCAACAAAAGATTGCCCGGATCGACCGGCATGCCGAATTGCTCGATGCGACCGCCCGCCATTTCGATCGCCGCGGGGATCACGTCACGCCGGTCGGTGATCGCGGAGGCGCCGAAAGCGATGATCAAATCGCTTTGCGGCGCGATTGTTTTGATGGCTTCCGCCAGCGCGCGCGTATCGTGTTCGACGCGCGTTTCGACATTGACACGCGCCCCGGCCGGCGCCAGCCGCTCGTCGAGCACCCGCAGTGTTTTGGCGATTGTCGAGGGCTTGAGGCCGGGAAGCAAAGTCGACACGACGCCAACGCGCGTCGGCCGCCAGGGCGCAATGGACAAACGCACGTTTTTGGCGCGCTCGGCGGCGGCGGAAATCACCGCGCCCTCGACCGCGAACGGGATGATTTTGACCGTGGCCACCATCTCGCCGGCCACAACCGCCCGATAGGCCGGGAGCGTTGCGACCGTGACACGTTCGTCAACCTCGTTGACCGCGTCGAGCGCGGCGCCGTCGAACAGCAAAAGACCCGCCCGTTCGGCGAATATATTCGAGCGGCCCGTAAACGGCTTTTCAATCCGCAGGCCGTCGCCGGCCACGGCGCGCGCGAGCTTTTCCGCCGCCTGGTCCTCGCCGAGGTCGCCGGGCTCCAGCCGCGCGACGACAATTTCCGCGACATCGGCCGCGCGCAACGCGGAGATGCGGGCGGCGTCGACGATCTCGCCCTTTCTCAGGATCAGACTGTCGCGGCGCACCGCGTGGGCGACCATGCCGCCAAGCGCCTCGGCGACGGGAACCGGGCCAAATTTCAAGCCGCTTTCTCCGCGCGAAGGGGCTTTTTGCGCAGTGCCGCGATGATTTCGCCGAGAATCGACACGGCGATTTCAGCCGGCGTCACCGAGCCGATGTCGAGGCCGATGGGCGCGTGGATGCGGCTCAGCGCGTTGTCGCCAATTCCTTCCGCCCGCATGCGCTCAAGGCGCTTGGCGTGGGTTTTCCGCGAGCCAAGCGCGCCGATGTAAAAACAATCCGCCTTCAACGCCGCGAGGAGCGCGGGATCGTCGATTTTGGGGTCGTGCGTCAGCAGGCACATGGCCGTGTATTGGTCGAGGCCGAGCTTGGGAACGACGTCCTGCGGCCATTCCGCCAGCAGGGCCACATTGGGGAAGCGTTCTGGCGTCGCGAAGGCCGTGCGTGGATCGATGATTGTCAGATCGAACCCGGCGAGCGCTGTCATCGGCGCCATGGCCTGCGAAATATGCACCGCGCCGATACAGAATATCCGCACCGGCGGCGCCTGCACGGTCAGGAACAGGTTTTTGCCCTCGTGTTCGACGCCTCGGCTCTTGCCGGCGCGCAAAGCCGTGTCAAGGATTTCGGCCAGCGGATCGGCGGCGATGTCGGCGCCCTTCACCAGCCGTTGTTCGCCATTCGCGAGTTCGGTGACAAGCACGGCGGGCCGGCGCGCGGCGCGCTCATCGTTCAGCGCCTTGAGGAGTTCGAGGCGCATCGCTCAGTTCACCGCTTCGACATAGACGCGGATGCGCCCGCCGCA
Source organism: uncultured Hyphomicrobiales bacterium (assembly GCA_903825465.1). Taxonomy (GTDB): domain Bacteria; phylum Pseudomonadota; class Alphaproteobacteria; order Rhizobiales; family Beijerinckiaceae; genus Terripilifer. The sequence goes on from CAIKAR010000017.1 coordinate 123,712, forward strand.
CGACAGCCCGACGCGCCACGCCGTTTCGTCGGCGACGCCGAATTCGATGGAGCGCGGCTTGCCGTCCGCGAGCACGTCCGAAGCCTCCGCGACAACCGCGCCTTCAACGCAGCCGCCCGAAACCGAGCCGACGAAATTGCCTTCCCCGTCGATGACAAGATGGCTGCCGACGGGGCGCGGCGCCGAACCCCAGGTCTCGACAACCGTGGCTATGGCGACTTTGCGCCCTTGCGCCTTCCAGTCCACGGCGGTGCTGAGAATGTCGTCGTCGGAGGCGATCATGGCTGGCTCCTCTCGCGCGGCCCGCGCGTCGGGCCCTTGAAAATGTTTGAAGATATATAGCGCCGCGAGCGCGTGTTGCAAAGGCGCGCCGGGCGGCTGCGATTGAACGATCATTGCCAATTCGACCAAATACGGTACCGTTCAACCTGTTTTAACCTAGCCCTATTTCCGGATTTGGCCATGCATCACGCGCGAGAACCCATTCTCACCCCGGTGAAAATCTCCGACCTTCGACCGACCCAGATCACGGTGGGCTTGCGCGAGGTGAAGGCGAAGCGAAAGCGATGGAAAGCCAAGGTCAAGAAGGAGGAAAAAGCCGGAAAATTTCTCGGCACGCACATGATTCCTGTGGTTCTTGGCCCCAAAAAGGTCAGCTACGTCATCGACCATCACCACCTCGCGCGGGCCCTGCACGAGGAGGGCGTCGAACAGGTGCTGACGACCGTCGTCGCCGACCTAAGCGGGCTGGACGAGGACTCTTTCTGGGTCAACATGGATATGCGCGACTGGATGCACGCCTACGACGACGAAGGGCGGCGACGAGGCCACAGGGATTTGCCGAAATCCATCGACAAGCTCGTTGACGATCCCTTTCGTTCTTTGGCGGGCGAGTTGCGCCGGGTTGGCGGCTTCGCCAAGGACACCACGCCTTTCAGCGAATTCCTGTGGGCGGACTTTCTGCGACGGCGCATGAAGCGCAGGGTCGTGGAGGCGAACTTTTCCGGAGCGATGGAGACCGCCCTGTCGTTGGCGAAATCCCTGGACGCCGGCTATCTCCCGGGCTGGTGCGGTCCCAACAACGACGCCTAGGCCGTTTCGGCCGGCGTCGGCGCGGGAGCGTCCCCCAATAGAAAGGGCAGCGCGGTTTCGAGCGCGGCTTTCCATGTTGTCCAATCATGCGTTCCCGGACGCAGGCCGAAGGTCGACTCGCGCCCCCGCGAAATAAACGCCTCGTGAAGGCGCCGGGCTTCGTCGGCGATGCCATATTCGTCTTGCGCGCCGCTCTCGATGTAAAATTTGGGCTGCGGGCCCGGCGGGCACGCGTCGATCATTGTGGGATAGGCCTGCGCGTGCCACGCGGCGGGCACGAACACCGGACCGCCGGCGGGCTGTGGCGCGCAAAAGGGCGCGCCGTGCCAGGCGCTCGATCCCTCGTGCGGCAGGTCCGCGTAGATGGCCGGACTCATCAGCGCGACCGCGGCGAACAGTTCCGGACGCCTGAGCGCGTAGCGCAGCGAACCGTAGCCGCCCATGGAAATGCCGCCAATGCGCCGAGCCGCGCGCGAAGCAATCACGCGCTCGGTTTTCTCGATGTGTGGAATGAACTCTCCGAGTATGGCGTCCTCCATCCGCGTGGCCTCATGGTTGAGGTACCAGGACTGGCCGCCGTCGGGCATGGCGATGACGGCGGGACGCGTTTTTCCTTCGGCGATCAGGCGGTCGGCGGTCGCAGGCAAATCGCCCGCGTCGATGTAGTCCCGCGGCGCGCCGAAATTGCCGTGCAGGAGATAGCAGGCGGGGTAGCGTAGCGCGCCGGTTTCATAGCCCGGCGGTTCGTAGACGATATAGTTCCAGTCGGCTTGCAGCGCCTCCGAATGGAAGCTCAGCGTGCGGACGGTTCCTGTCGGGATGGCGGACGGCGAGGTATCGGGCATGTTATTCCGGGCTGTGAACGCGCCCGGAATAACATGCAAGTGGCGGGCCGGAAGCCCCGGTTTCGCGTCGCCCCGCGCCTACTTCGGCGCGAAGTTTTTTTGTAGATAGGTCAGCGCGGTTTTCGCCTCGTCGTCGGTGAGCGGCGCGCCGATCGACACCATCTTCGCCACCACGCGGTCCCAGTCTTGCCGCGCCAGGCGCGCGTCGCCGACGCGGGAAAGCTCGTGACACGTCGAGCAACGCTGCTCGACAAGCTGTTTGCCTTCGCCCTCGGGCAAGGAAACCCGAGTCGCGGGCGGCGGAATATTGACGCCGGGGCCGAAGTTGCTGGCGAGGTAGTTCACGACGGTCTCGACCTCGCTGTTCTTGATCTGCGCGCCGCGAAGGATCATGTCCTCGACGTGAAACCGCCAACCCGCCGGTCCCTCGCGCAAACTCGTGGGAAAGTTGAGCGCGTGGCATTGCGTGCAAGCGGTCGCGATGATGTCGCGGCCTTCGCCCGGCGGCAGTTGGACCTGTTGAGCGGCAGCCGGCGCGGCGGCGAGGATCAGGCCCGTGAAAACGATGGAACGGAGCATGTTTCAGACCTTTCGCGCGCGCTTGTCGGCGATGGAATATTCGGGGTGCCAGGTGGAGGCCGCGCCGACGCCGTCGCGCTGGATGTTCACGTCCAGCAAATAGGGCTTGCCATCCATGTTGGCTTTTCTGGCGCGCGCCAGGGCATCCTTGATCTGGCTGGCTTCCATGACTTTTTCGCCATCCACGCCGAAGGCTTTCGCCACCGCCGCGTAGTCGACGTCCGGCGAGCCGTTGTAGCAGGTGAAGTCGCGTCCGGCCTTGAACTGCGCGCCACCCGTCATCCAGATGCGGTTGCGCTCGTTGTTGTAGCTCTTGTTGTTGAGCACGATGTTGGTCGTGGGCGCCTCGTAGCGCGCCAGGCTCCACAGCGGCTGCGGGCCGCTGAACAGAAAGCTGCCGTCGCCGACGACCGAAAGCACCTGTTGGTTGGGGAACGCGAGCTTGACGCCCAACCCCGCCGCCATGCCCCAACCCAGAATATTGGGGCCCGTGCCGATATAGCGCTTATCGTCGCCGCCGAAGTTCATGAACGGGTCCATGCGCTTGCCGGAATCGACGTCGCAAACGTAGATCGCGTCCTTGTCGAGCCATTGCTCGAGTTCGACGCCAAGGCGTTCCATGCGTATGGCGGTTCCGCCATCCGAGTGCTCTCTGCCGATGCGCGCGATGAGCTTGGCCTGCTCGCTGGTGAAAGCGCGCGCCTTTTCAAGCCGGTCGTCGGCGATCTGTTTCAGCCTTTCCTTGGTCGCGAGGCTTTTGACGGCCTCGATCAAGTCGATGGTCGCCAGCCTGATATCGGCGACGATGGGCAAATCCACCGGCGCGCCGCGCGCCAGCGAAGCCGGATCCCGGCGGATCGAAATCTGCTTGGCGCCCGCCATCGCGAGTTCGCCATGCTTGAAGCCGAGATTGAGATGGACATCTACGTTTTCGGGGAAGCGCATCTGGCGGAAGACGCCGCCGATGAACAGGGGATGGCGCGTCGGGAACGGCTTTGACCAGAAACCCAGCGCGCCCGTGCCTCCCGCGGCCGGCAGGCCAAGAAGGTCGGCGAGTTCGACCATTTCCTTTTCGCCCTTGCAGAGCGTGACTTCGTCGCCGAAGGACATCAGCGGGCTTTTGGCTTCGATCAACATGCGCGCCGCGCGCTCGATGTCGTCTTTCGCGGGCCGGATCGTCATGGGCACGTTGAAAAGGGCGTGGTCGTAGATCTGCCCAGAGCTTTCGAGCCGAAGCAGATTTTCCGGGATCGACAGATAGACCGGCGCCGCGGGCGGCGTGGAGGCGTATTTGATCGCGCGGCGCGTCGTTTCGGCGATGGTGTCGGATGACGCCGCGACCCAGTTCCATTTGGTGATGGGCTGGGTCATCGACTCGATATGCTCGTATTCCTGGAACTGCTCGCGGCCGACGTTGTCCTGCGCGATCGAGGCGGCGGCGAGCAAGATCGGTATCTGGTCCTTCCAGCTGTTGACCACCTGTGTCAGCGCGTTGGGCAAGCCCACGTTCGCGACAATGGCCACGCCGAGCTTGCCGGTGGCGCGCGCGTAACCGTCCGCCATGGCGACGACCGCGCCCTCTTGCACGCCCTTGATAAGCTGGATCGCGGGCTCGTTGACGAGCGAATCGTAGATCGGCGCGTCGGCGGTCGACGGGTTGAAGAAGATGTACTCGACGCCCGCGGCCTTCAGTTGCTGGGTGAAGACCGCGCCGCCCGTGCCTTTGAAGTCCCGAACGGCGCCAGCGGGCGCGGCGGCGACGGCCTGAGGCGTTGGCGAGGAAAGGGCCTGGGCCATGGCCTTTGCGGCGACGGTCGTCATGCCCGCCGCGGACAAGCCGGTTGTCAGCTTGCGTCGCGAAATTCCCTTGTCGAGATACTGCCTGACGAGTTCTTTCATCGCTTCCCCCCGCCGAATTTTTCAGCTTGCCGCGAAACTAGCACGGGGACGGCGATTGGCAATCGCGCGCCTTTGCCGCTCGCTGGCGCGGCCTGCGCCCGCGTGCTACTGGCCCCGCGAACAACGACACCACGGATTTTCCTTGTCCGACGACGCATCGCCCCGAAACGCGACACCGTCCGGCGCGCCGAAAACGCGGCGCCGGGGGCCCCTTCGCGGCGCGACGCGGCCGCCCGGAGACCGCGGTTTCTCTCACCGCGCTTTGGCGCTGGGCTTGCTGACGGTCGGCGACACGGTCATCGACGGGCTCAGCGTCGACGCGGGGGTTCGCCAAACCGCCCATGCGTGCCGGTTGCTTGGCGCGCGCGTGGTCGAAACCGCGCCGGGCCGCTGGACAGTGTCGGGCACGGGTGTCGGCACGTTGCTCAAGCCGCGTGAAAAACTGGAATTCGGGACCTCGCGCACGGGCTCGCGCTTGATGATTGGCGTTATCGCGGGACACCCGGTCACAGCGAGTTTCGACGGCGCCCCGGCGTTGCGCGCGCGGTCGATGCGGCGGCTTCTGGAACCGCTTGTTTTGATGGGCGCCGAAGTCTTGTCCTCGGACGATGGGCGGTTGCCGTTGACGCTGAAGGGCGCGGAGGACCCCGCGCCCATTGAATATCAGATGCCGATCGCCTCGCCGCAACTGAAGTCGGCGGTGTTGCTCGCCGGCCTCAATTCGCCGGGCCGCCTCGATGTTATCGAAAAAGAAGCCTGTTCGGACCAAATGGAGCGGATGCTCCACGTGTTTGGCGCGGATTTGGATATCGCCGTTCTTGAAGGCGGCGGGCGCAAGCTGTCGCTCAAGGGCCGCCCACGGCTCAGGCCCTGCCATCTCGCCGCGCCCGCCGATCCCGCGCTGGCGGCTTTTCCGATTGTCGCCGCGTTGATAACGCCGGGTTCCGACATCGTGGTCGAGGACGTTCTGGCGAGTCCGTGGCGCGCCGGCCTGATCGAAACCCTCCGGGCCATGGGCGCGTCCATTGAAATGACGCAAACGCGGGCCGCTGGGGGCGAGCAGGCCGCGGATCTCGGCGTCCGTCATGGCGCGTTGCGAGGCCTCGATGTGTCGGCGGCCCGCGCGGCGGCGATGGGCGGCGATTGCGTGGCGCTGGCGATCGCGGCGGCTTTCGCCGATGGCGAGACGGTGTTGCGCGGCGTTGGCGGCGCCGGCTGGGCCGCCCCTTTGGCCGCCGGGTTGCGCGCGTGCGGGTTGGAATGCGCGCTGAGCGATGGCGATTTGCATCTGCGGGGGCGCGGGCGCCCGGCGGGCGGCGCGGAGCTTGCCACCGCCGGCGATTGGCGCCTGGCGCTTGGCTTCATGGTGTTGGGGTTGTCGTCGGAACGACCGGTTGCGATCGCCGATGGCGACATCGTCGAGGCGGCCTATCCAGGATTTCGGCTAGGGCTCGCCGCGCTTGGCGCCGAATTGGAGTAGGGATTTGATTATCGCGCTCGATGGACCCGCGGCCTCGGGCAAGGGCACTCTCGCCCGGCGCCTAGCCGCGAAATACCGGTTGCCGCACCTCGACACGGGCTTGCTCTATCGAGCGACGGCTCACGCGTTGCTGGAGGCGGGCGATCGGCTTGAGGACGAGGCGCGCGCCGTCGCCGCCGCGCGCGGCCTTGGGTTGACCGACTTCGACGAAGGAAAACTGCGCGGGCGCGTCATGGGCGAGGCCGCCTCGGTTGTCGCGGCGATTCCGGCTGTGCGCGCGGCGCTGCTCGACGCCCAACGCTCGTTCGCTTCGCGTCCCGGCGGCGCGGTTCTCGATGGCCGCGACATCGGCACGGTGATCTGCCCCAAAGCCGACGTTAAGATATTCGTTGTCGCCAGTTCGGAGACGCGCGCCAACCGTCGCGCGCTCGAACTCGCGGGGCAGGGGGAAAAGGTCGATTACGCGGCCGTGCTGGAAGACATCAAAACTCGCGACACGCGGGATTCCAGCCGCTCCGCCGCGCCGCTTTTGAAGGCGGTCGACGCCGTGTCTCTCGACACGACGGCGCTTGACGTGGAAGGCGCGTTCGCGGCGGCGGTGGCCATCGTCGAGAGCCGGCGCGCAATCTAGCCCTCCTTGTAGCCGTATTCCGGCATGCCCTGCTCGGCGCCGTAGTATTTGTAGGGCAGGAACTTGCCCGACATCGCGATCTTCACCCTGTCGCCGCGCTCGTGTGGCTGCCGCTCCATGGTCATGTCGAAATCAATCGCGGACATGATGCCATCGCCGAATTCTTCTTCGATCAGCGCCTTCCAGGCCGGCCCGTTGATCATCACCAGCTCGAAAAAACGGTAGATCAACGGATCGGTCGGCGGCATGGGCAAGCCGCGCGTCGGCACCTCGTTGAGCATGCGCTCCTCGGTCTCGCTCAATCCGAACAGAGTCGCGGCCTTTTTCGCCAACGGCTTCACGAGCTTCATCTGTCCAAGCAACGCCCCGACGATCAAAATGTCGGAGACGCCGCCGATTTCGCCGCAGATGTGCTTCCAGGTCCAGCCGCGCTCGCGCTTGATGTCGAGGATCTTTTCAACGAGGTTTTCGCGCTTCATGCGGGAGCTCCGACCAGTGGCCGTTCAGACGGCGACGTGGCGAAGCAAGCAATTCTCAAGCCGCGTTACGGAGCCGCGCCCTAATAACGCCAGGCCATCTTGTCCTGCCGCACATCGATGTGGGTCACCGTGTTGTAGCGATAAGTGCCGACGCCATTGACGTTTTCAACCGTCTTGGCGTAGGCGGCGAGGGCCTGGGGCCCGACGCCTTCGATGCGAATGTCGGCCGCGAGACAATAGCGGTGCATGGAGTGGGCGCGGCCATGGTCGCGGAAACCGGAAGTCACTTCGACCGCGGCGTTGTAATGGGCGGCGATATTGTTCAGCGCCGCCCGTAGTTGCGGCGGGAAACACGAAATGTTCGTGTCGTCGTAAGCGGCGAAAAAGCCGGGTGAATTCGGCGGCGAGGGAGGAGCGGGGCGGGGCAGCGCCGTGGCGCCCGAAAAAAGGATCGATCCCGCCGCGGCGCCGGCTGGCGTCGCTGGCACGAATGTCGTGTCGGCGGTTGGCGCGAACGACGCCATTTGCACGGTGGGCCTGTGGGGCGGCGCGGCCGCCTGCGCCTCAAGCGCCGCGTCGACTTGTTCGGCGTCCGCGACCACGGCGCCGAGGGAGCGGGACGCGGGCGTCACGCCTTCGAAATCCGGCCGCTTAGGCGGCAACGGCGCCGAGACCTTCTCGACGCGCTTGGGGAAAAGCATCACGGGTTGGGGGCCGGCGTCATCGTCCCCCGCTGCGGCGGATTGGTCTTGCGAAACGGACATCGCCACCATTTCGCCGGTTGGCATGCAACCCGCGACAGCCACTGGCGCCAACAAAAATAAAAACGTCGTCCGCATGCGCCCCCGGCTTCGAAACCACCGATCACTTCACGGTGAATCCTATCCGGGCGCCATGATCACGTCAAACCGCCGTCAAGTTTTCGTTAACCACGTCGTGTGCCAGCGCGGCGAATAGCCAGCGGCGAGCGCCCGCGTTGTTGATGGAGGCGTCAATAAAACCGCCTCGATATTGTCCGCTGGCGGGACGGCTTCCCCGTAGCCGGTGAAACGCCACGGCATGAGTTTGCCGCCGCGGAGGGCGAAGGGCTTGCCCGCGACAGCGACCATGGCGCCGTCGGGCAGCGAATCAAGCCGCGCCATGTGGACGCGCTTCGTCCGGCCGCGGCGGCGCTCCGCGTCCAGGATGGCGTCCATAGCGTCGGCCCTCAGGGGCGCGGACCCAGAAACACCCCGCGCCATCGCCCGCGCGAAATCCAGCGCTTGGCTCCTCCTGCATTCGAAACAGGGGCGGTGGCCGGCGGCGAGCGCCGTGATCTCGTCGAGGAAAAACAATTCCGTGTATCCATCGCTCCAGACCTCGCGATGGCGCCCTCGAAATTCGCAAACGCAGGAAATCCAACGGCGGCCGGCCCAGCGCCGTCCGCCCAACTCTTTCCGATCGTCATGGAAACGCCCGCCGCGGTTCCCCATCAGGGTTCCGCGCGCGGGCGTTGAATGGAGTTCGCCGAAGGGATCGACGCGGTTCTGGAGCGGACGCTCGGCCATGGGCTACAGCGAGGCCGAGCGCGCGCGGCCCCCAACCTTGTCGTAGTCGTAGATGTCGTCGCGGAAATGGACAACGCCGTCGCCGTTGGACCAGCCGGTCATGTAAACCCAGATGACCGGCACCGACTGTTTCAGATTGATGTCGATATGCTCCTGCGTCGCGACCTTGGCGAGCAGCGAGGCCTTGTCCCACTTGCCATTGGGCGCGCCGCTGGTGCCGTCAAGCAGCCAGGCCGCCAGGTCGTAAACGCCCTCGACCCGGACACAGCCGTGCGAGAGGAAGCGGTAGTCGCCGCCAAAGTATTTTTTGGACGGCGTGTCGTGCATGTACACCGCGTCCCTGTTTGGCATGTTGATGCGGATGTTGCCGAGCGCGTTCGCGGCGCCCGCGTCCTGCCGCAACGTGTAGTTGACGGCGCGCTCGGTGTTCCAATCCACCTTGCGCGGATCGATCTCGGTTCCATGGCCGTCGAGGATGCGGATTTTCGCCCGGCTGAGATAGCCGGGGTCCTTGCGCATCTTGGGGATGACCTCGTTCTTGATGATCGAGGTCGGCAACGTCCAGTAGGGGTTGAGGTTGATCGCCTGGATGCGCGCCTGCTCTTCGGGCGAGCGGTGGTCAGGGTCGCCGACAACGGCGACATAGCGGCGCACGACAGCGCCGTGATCGATGGCCTCGACTGTCGCCGAGGGAATGTTCACCACAACGTAGCGGTCGTTATATTGAAAGTTGACGCCGGCGACGCGCTGCGCGCTTGACGCCAACTGCTTGAAGCGCGTGGCCGCCGGGACATTCAAGGCCTTTAACGTGCCGGGGGTGATCAATCCGGACTGCCGCAGGCCCATGCGGTCCTGGAAATGTTTCAGCGCCTGCGAGAGATCGGAGTCCCATGCCTCGCTCTCCGCGCCCTTGTCCAGATCGCCCTCCACGGCGAGGCGCTTGCGAAGCGCCGCGACTCCTTTGCCGCGCGCGCCCGGCGATAGTCCACCTGGAACAATTGGCCAGCCGCCGGCGTCGGCGATCGCGGCGTATTTCTCGGACGCCTTCGCGGTGGCGAAAAAAACCTCCTGCGTGAAGGTCGGATCCGGGTTTGTCGGCAGGGCCATTTCCCGAATGGGAATTGGCTTCGGCTTGGGTTTGGCTTTGACCGGGGCGATCGCTGGCTCGGGGGCCGTCGCGGGATCGCCGACGCCGGGAGGAGGGGCGGTTGGCGATGGCAGCGCTTGTTCAGACGCGCCGCCGCCCATAGGTGACGGGGAGAAGACGCTCGGGGGCAGTTGCGCCGGGGCCGGCGTCTGCGCGCGCGCGCCAACGGTGATCGACAAAGCGATCAAGACGGGGAGGATCAAAGAACGTTGCGGAAGCATGGAATGTCCGAATGTGCGGCGCGCGGCGATGTGCGGGCGCCAATGGCAATCGATTAAGTATGATACCTGAAATCCGGCTTAATTTGGTTGCGTCAAAGCCACGCAAGCAAGAATTTCGGCGTCCCGCGGGACTTCGGCGGCGCGTTTCAGGCGGCGCGTCGATGGTTCGACAACTGATTCAAAACGGTTTTGAATTTGTTAACCCCAACAAATCGTCAAGAAAACCGGGCATTCTGAACGGTAGCATTTGACTAACCATTGACCGTTGTTTCGCTTAACGCCAAGTCCGATCGGCGTATCCTGAATTTCATCGAAAGCCCGCCGCGGATCGCGCCTCGGGCGATAGACGACTTGTTTCGGGTTTGGAGCGTCCGCATGCGTGCTTCCCATTTCGCGCCGGTAGTGATGGCATTGAGCGGCGTGTTGTTCGTGGTTCCAGACGCCAGGGCGGGAGGGGCTCTTGGCGGCGGATTCCTCGAGCTTCTCGCCACCGGCAACAGCGGTGGTCAGGGCCAGATGGATCGTTCCGCCATGGTGGAGCGGCAGATCCAGCCGATGCCACCCATGCAGCGCGCGTATACAACGCAGGATCCGTACGCCTCGCCCGCTCGGCAAGCCGCTTACCAGCCCGCGCCGTCGGCCCAACCCGTCCAGCGTGCGATCGATCCAAAATACATGCGGCAGGAAGTCGATTTCACAGGCACGGAAACGGCCGGGTCGATCATTGTCGATACACCAAACCGCTACCTCTACTTTGTCCTCGGTAGTGGCCGCGCCATACGCTACGGAATTGGCGTCGGACGGCCTGGCTTCGAATGGGCGGGCATTAAAACCGTGACCCGCAAGGCCGAATGGCCCGATTGGACGCCGCCGGCCGATATGCTGATGCGGCGCCCGGACTTGCCCAAACACATGGCTGGCGGCCCTGAAAATCCACTGGGGGCGCGAGCGATGTATCTGGGGTCTTCGCTATACCGCCTGCATGGCACCAACGAGCCGTGGACGATTGGCCAAAATGTCTCGTCGGGGTGCATTCGTCTCATGAACGAGGATGTCGAAGACCTCTATGATCGGGTTAAGGTCGGCGCAAAAGTTCGTGTTATATAACAACAATTTCTATTTCGGCGGCCACTGAGATCGCCGCAAAGAAAACCCGGGCGCTTTGAACAGGCCGCCCGGGAGGCTCCGCAAAGCGGACAGGAGGAAGCCGTTTCGCTCTCTGGGTGAAACGGCTTCTTCGCTTTGACGGGGCTAAACGTCGGTCGAGCCGTCGTCGCCGCCGCCGGAATTGTCGTCGTAGCTGGCGTTGTTGTAGTCTCCGGCGTCCTGCTGCGCGTCCTGCGCGTAATCCTGATCGCGGAGATCGTCGGCCCGGTCCTGCGCGGCGTCCTGAGCGACGTCCTGTTGGTGCAGCGCGCCTCCCGCCGAATCCGCGCCGTAGTAATTATTGACGACCGATTCTCCGCCGCCGAAGCCGCCAATGCCGCCGCCAAACGGGGAATTATGTCCCCCCATCATGCCGCGTATCGAATCCGCCAGCAGCACGCCACCGGCGACGCCCGCTGCCGCGCCAAGCGCGCCCTTCAAGAACCCGCCCCCAGCCTGTGGCGCGCCATATTGCGCCGCGCCTCCTTGCCCCCAAGGCCCGCCTTGAGGCGGTTGCTGGCCACCCCAGGGCGCGGCCGGGGGTTGTTGCTGTTGCGCCGGCTGCCGGCCCCAGGCTCCGCTAGCCGCGGCTGGCGCCGGAGACGCGGACCCGAAGATTGATTTTCCGAGCCCGCCGAGAAACGAAGTGGCCTCCTGCGGCTGCTGTTGCGCATCTCGCGCCTGCGCTTCGAGTTGCTGAACGCGCTCATTGGCGGCGCGCAGCGCTTCCTGTTGGACGAGCACGGTCTGGGCCATCACATAGGGAGCGAACGGCAACGCATGGACGGCGTCCGCGATAAAGGCTTCGGCTTCGCGGTCGCGCGGCGCTGGGGACGCCGCCTGAATTCGGTCGAACAGACCGGCGAGCATTTGGCGTTCTTCGGGGCTCATTGATCCTCTCCATTGCGGGACTTGTCCCGCGCGCGACAAATATGGTGCGGGGATGCGACCGAACCAAGGCCAGCGAAAACATTTGCCGCTCAACGGGACGACCGTGAAATCAAGCGGGATTGCGGGTGAACGCCATTAACAAATCATCGCCGTCCTCGGCGTTCAAAACGTGATCGAGAAAGCGCTTCGAAGGGACATCAACGAGACCAGAAGACAGTTGCCGCGCCATCTCGCGCGAAACGACGCCGGCGTTCCGCGTTTCAGCCTTCGCGCGGAGCCAGTGCGAGAGATGCGCGGCGGCGAGGCGGGCTTGGCCAAAACCCAGGCCGGACTTTCCGCCGGCCAGCCAGCTTCGCGCAGCCTCGACGCCGCCGGTGATAGCCGCGCCAACGTCGTCGCGCGTCGGCGCCCCAGCGGGAAAAGCGCCGAGCGCGCCGCGTTCGGGCGGATGCTCGGCGACGGGAGTTTCTAATTGGTTTGGAGCTGGGAACGCGGCCCGGATCGTGTCGGTGGCGAGCGGCGAACGAACCAGCGCCCCATCAAAACCAACGGCAACCCATGCCGCGGGATCGTCGTCTTCCGAAAGGGACACAAGCGCCAACGCGCCGCGCCGATGAGCGACCCGCACAACCGCGGCGCGGCAGGCCGAAAGAAAATCGCCGCTTAAAGTCGATCGCGGGCCACCGGCGATGCCTTCGTCCGGAGTCGCAAGTTCCAGACGCGACGCGGCGACATCCGACGGGGCGAGGACCAGCGCCACGGCGCGTTCGCGGATTTCGAACATGATTTCATCGAGTTCGAACAAGGCCGGCCATGAATCGACGATGACCGTGGTCTTGATGGCCGCGCGCGACAATCCCGCGCGGCGTTCGATCCGCGCCAAAGCGTCGCCCCACAACCGCGCCTCGAGATAGCCCTCGATGCCGCCCAGAAACACGCGCGGAATGACGCCGGCGCGAGACATCGCCGGCGCCGCGTGGCGGGCGAACAGCCCCAGATCGAACAAGCCGCCGGAGAGTTCCTCGCCGTCGATTTTGGCGCCGGCCTCCGGCAGTCGCAGGCCGCGCGGCTTGAGGCCTGGCGCGGCGGCGAAGTGGTCCACCATCGCCGCATGCCCGTGGAGCGTCCGCGTCCAGGTCGGGGCGGCGGCGTCTTCGAAATCAACGAACGTTTTCAATGCGATGGGCGAGGTGGGGCTGGCAACCGCGTCCGGCGGAAGCGCCACTTCAACGCGGCGGTCCGCCAACTCGCCCGGCAGCGGTGGAACACGCCAGCCGGACGCCCGGATATGCCGGGTTCCTTGTGGGAAATCAAAGGTTTCGCCCTTAGCGAGACGCGCCCGCCGCTCCAACCGCCGCGCCAGCAGGCCGAGCCGTCTGGTGTTGAACGCCTCATGGAGATCGGCAAGGCTTGCCAGCGTCTCGGGGTCGAAAAGCCGTTTGAATTCAGGCTTCTGCAAGGTCGCGATCTTGACGTCGGGCGCTTTTTTGCGCGCTTCCAGTGGTCCCCTGCCGGCGGCGCGGCGGGCTGGTTTGGGCGCTGGTGGCGACGCCACGAAATGGCCGGCGGGCAGGGGCAATTTGCCTCGCGTCGTCGGCCTCGGTGGCTTTCGCGCGGCCTTTTTGGCCGCTTGTTTTCTCGCCGCGGCCGGTTTCGCGCGAGCCACCAAGGCTTTGACAACAGGCTTCTTTTTCTTCGCCGGCGCTTTTTTGGCGGCGCTCTTTTTCACCGCGGATTTCTTGGCCGCGGGTTTTCGCGCCGCTTTTTTCCGCA